>JAKVCS010000003.1:600000-1200000 GCA_022448365.1 Saccharospirillaceae bacterium
TAATGCTTTTTATCCCAGGCTTGATCAAACGCGCGCACAAGGCCGCAGCGTGGTTAAGCTATGTGAGCATGCTGTATTTTATTCTCGCTGTGTTACTGGCTTTCACTCCAGGCGCTTCGATCTGGGGCTGGGGTTTGGTTCTGGCGAGTCTGATATTATTCATCAGCAGTATGCTATTTACCCGCTGGAAAAAAGCGGACGAAAAGAACACTTAATATATTAATAATTAGGAATAAACCGTGAAATTATCTGTATACCTATCGGGCGAAATCCACACTGACTGGCGCGATGATATCGCCCGAGGAATCGAAGAAGCAGCACTGCAAGTGACTTTAACTGGTCCAAACACGAATCATTCCGCTTCCGACGACTGCGGAGATGAGATTCTTGGTAAAGAAGAAAATAACTTTTGGAAAGATCACAAAGCTGCAAAAGTAAACGCCTTGCGCACCCGCAAATTAATTGCCGATGCCGACATCGTCGTGGTTCGCTTCGGTGATAAATACAAACAGTGGAACGCTGCGTTTGATGCTGGCTACGCAGCGGCACTGGGAAAATCGTTGATCGTACAACATGATTCTGCGCTGACGCATCCATTGAAGGAGGTTGATGCTGCAGCGTTAGCGGTATGTGAAACACCACAACAGGTGGTAGAGATTCTCAAATACATCAATAAAAACGGATAAAGAACCGCGGCCACTGCAGTCTTTCTGGTGTCAAACTGCAGTGACCGCGAGTACAGCTTATTCGTCGTCCCAGTCGCCATCCGTTGACTCGTCAGCGATTTCGGTAACCACCGGCTCATCGCACTTAATACACTTCCCTTCGATATAGATCACACCATCCAACTCATATTCCTGCGGCTCTTTCATACCAAGATCGGCAGCCATACAGCTGTTACACCAGGTCTGGGTCAAAAAGTCATTTCGATCCTCTTCAGTGCGGGCAAAAAAATCGCGTTCTTCGCGGGACATAGTCATCTTCTCTCAATTGAAACGGGTTGTATGTTACAAAACTTGCTTAGATTCAGCATGCAAACTACCAAAACTATTCTAATCTGTAGTAGTGAGGATGAAAACCAGAAAACCGTTAGCCGACAGAGCAAATATGAAAGTTAAACATCAGGTTATTGCAACCGTAACAGTCACAGCCGTACTTGCCGTTATTCTGAGCGTACTGATCAGTAGCAATATTGCGATGGAAAATGCTCAAAAAAGTGCACAGCAACAAGTTGAACAGAGCCTTATTAGTCGCCGGGATCTTAACAAAAGAAGTATTGAGCGTTATCTCAGCACTATAGAATCACAAATTATCACACTGAGCAAAAACCCAATGATTGAGCAATCAGCTCAATTGATGAGCGATGCTTTCTTCAACTTTGACGAACAGCTATCGTCGCAACAGAACAACTCGCTTCAGTCTTTCTACAATCAACAGTTTGAGTCCAACTTCCAACGAGTTAACCAGGGGAAAAGTGCAAACCCGCAGCAAATTCTCAATCAGCTCAGTGACATAAGCCGCTCTTTACAAACTGAATATATTGCGCAGAACCGCAATCCACTGGGTGAGAAAAACCAGCTCATTTCGGTAGCCAACAATACGGAATATGATGAGTTACATAAAGCGCTACACCCGTATCTGAACGAGTTTTTACAGCGCTTTGGATACTACGATATATTCCTCATTGAACCAGAGAAAGGTCACATTATTTATTCCGTCTTTAAGGAAATCGATTACGCAACTTCGCTGATAACGGGACCATTTGCCAATTCAGGACTGGCCGAGGCTTATCGGAAGGGGCTTACAGCGGGGAATGGAAATGCAAAATTTATTGACTTTAAACCTTACCTCCCCTCCTACGGGGCACCCGCCTCCTTTATGTCTACCCCCATTTACACCGACAACGTACTAATCGGGGTATTGGTATTTCAAATGCCGGTTGATGAAATCAACGCCATTATGACAAACAATAATCAATGGAAAGACGTTGGTTTTGGAGAGTCGGGAGAGAGCTATCTGATTGGTCAGGACGGTACATTGCGAAGCCAAAGCCGCTTCCTGATTGAAGATAAAGCGGGTTATATTCAGGCGCTCAGCAACGCTGGGCTTCCTTCCACACTGGTTACAGAAATAGATGTGCGTGGCTCTGCGATCGGCTTGCAACCCGTTACTACAGAAAGCGCCAATGCTGCACTCTCGGGTCAAACCGGTGTCGTGCACATTAAAGGCACCCGACAGGTAGAAGTATTGTCAGCCTACACTTCCATCAATTTTCTTGGTACGCGCTGGGCATTAATCAGCGAAGTTGAAGAAGCGGAAGCGTATGCCAGCGTAATAGCCATGACGGATAAGTTGGTAAGTAGCTCTATTTTGGTTGCGCTTATAATCACAGCATCAGTAGTAGCGATTGGTTTTTGGGTTGGTGCACGCGTCACAGCACCGATCGACGTATTTATTGGAAAAATCAAAACCATCGCCGATGAGCGCCAGCTTGACGCCAGCTTCCGGGATCATGGTAATGATGAATTTGCTCAACTCGGTAAAGCGTTGAATCAACTGTTTAGCCAACTGGCAGGGTTTTTCCGCAATATGAAAGATACCGCCGATACCCTGAGCCGCAATTCTAACTTAATGAAAGAAACAACAGGGCGCACCGTTGATCAGGTTCATAAACAGAACGAGGAAGTAAATTCTGCCGCCACAGCCACAACCGAAGTCAGTGCATCGGTAGCAGAGGTCGCAAACCATGCCGAGTTGGCTTCCGACAGCATGAAAAATACACGTAACCGGGTAAAAGACAGTCAGGATATGTCGCGCCTGGCGCGTCAGACTATCCACCTGCTCAGTAAAAATATGAACGGCGCAATCCAGGATCTGGAAAAGCTGGAACAAGAAAGTCAAAGTATCGGAGCAGTTTTAGATGTAATTCAGACCATTGCAGAACAGACTAATCTACTGGCTCTTAATGCCGCTATTGAAGCCGCACGAGCCGGTGAACAGGGCCGAGGGTTCGCAGTAGTTGCCGACGAAGTACGCACACTCGCCAGTAGAACCGCACAGAGCACCGATGAAATCCGCGATAAGATTCAGTCTCTGCAGTCTCAAGTAAGCGCTGTTCAACATTCGGTCCAGGCATCCCAGGCAGAAACGAAAAACAGCATGGAGAAGGTAGAAAATACTGCAAACCAAATGGATGAAGTTTCACATCTGATCGATCAGGTTGAAGGGATGAGTACGCAAATTGCAACGGCCGCAGAGGAACAAAGTGCAGTGACTTCTGAAATCGATAAAAATGTCATTCACGTAAAAGATCTATCAGATGGAATCCTCGAAGCAGCATCGGAAATTCAGGAAGCCAGTAACGAACTGGATCAGATGGCTGGTGACATCAACGATAAAATCAGTGAGTTTCGCTTCTAATGTTGATGAGAGGGAGGGGCGTCTAATGCCCCTTCTCTATTCAAAGTTGGAGAAAATCTTAATAAATTTTTCATTTATTTGCTGCTGAGAATGCTCTTCGCCATCTATTCGAGCTGAACCACTGGTCAACCAAACTGAACGCTGTTTCTCTGCGTCATTAATATTGATAACCATTTTAGCGATGGTTTCGGATTCAATATCATGTTGCGTTCGGGTACCCAGACCTTGCGGATAAAAATGCAGGTTTAATGAGTTGATATTCCGAATACCTACACCATATTCGATCAATAACTCACCACCCTGCTCAACGTGACGCAAGCCCTTTTTCTCCAGTGCATTTTTAATCGCTTTGCCAACTTTCGCCATTGCCGGCATATTCAGTCCCCGGGCATTCTGAATCGCCTTCATAGAAAATGTCTGGTAATCGGCAGCGTGACTATCTGGTGCCTGGCGATACTGCAAAACCTGCGTTGTAGAACAAGCACTGAGCATTCCCAGTATCATCAGTAAGAGTATTTTCATGTAGATACATTCCTGTTTCGAGTCAGTCATCACAGCAAACACTGAACAATTTCTGCCTCATCGTTTGAAGTTTCGACTCATTAGTTGTAAATCCGTGGCAGGGCTATTTTTTCCCGCCGAATAAACCAAACCAAAATAACCCTTCGAATACCAGACCCGCGACGAGAAATAACACCCCGCCCTGCGGTATACCAAAGGCATAACACGCAATTGCCGCAAAAAGGCAGACAAGGACGAATACAAAACGTTTTATAAAGCCCATCCGTTAGAACTCCGTAAGTGAAGTTCAAAGAGTACGCCTTAATATCATGCGAAGAAAACGATTATCGGTAAAGAAGTGATAGCCAGCCATTCCGTATGAACAGAGCGCAACACACGCTGTTTAACATCGTTGACCGAAACCTGAGATCAGGCTTATGAAGGCAATAGAATCACAAACGGTGTCGATAATACGATGCTACCGGGTTAAAACCATCAAGTAAGTTGTTATGTGCCGTGGTAGCGAGAAGCGTAACTCTGCCATTGCGCTCAATCATCAGCACAATATGAGGGTGTAAACCCAGGATCTTGAAAAAAACGATTAAAACCCCCCTGCAGATCGCTCTCCAGGGGGTCGGTAGTGCCATCAGGTATCGAGCTTATTCAGCGTCGCTGGTTGCACCGATTTTATGAATCGAAAGATCAGCACCGTTGTATTCTTCCTCTTCATCCAGACGAATACCGGATACCGCTTTCACGATGCCGTACACCAGGAAGCCACCAATCAACGCCACCAGGATCCCCGCAATTGTACCCACCAACTGAGACATAAAGGTAACGCCTCCCAGCCCACCAAATGCTTCAGTACCAAAGATACCAGCAGCGATGCCGCCCCATGCGCCACACAGACCATGCAGCGGCCAAACACCCAACACATCATCAAACTTAGGGAATTTGTTCTGTACCAGAGTGAAGATAAAGACAAACAAACCGCCAGCTACACCACCAACAAACAAAGCACCAATTGGGTGCAGCAAATCAGAACCAGCACACACAGCAACCAGCCCCGCCAGCGGTCCATTATGGATGAAACCAGGATCATTTTTACCAACGACCATAGCCACAACAATACCACCCACCATCGCCATGAGACTGTTAACAGCCACCAATCCTGAGATTCCGTCCAGTGTCTGAGCAGACATGACGTTAAAACCAAACCAACCAACGGTAAGCACCCAGGCACCCAACGCCAGGAAAGGAATATTAGAAGGTGCGAAGGCAACAACACGACCATCACGGTAACGGCCTGTACGGGAACCCAATAGAGCAACGGCTGCAAATGCGATCCAGCCACCCACACCGTGAACCACGACTGATCCGGCGAAGTCATGGAACTGAGCACCGAAAGTCACTTCTAACCAGCTCTGGAAACCGTAATTACCGTTCCAGATCATACCTTCGAAGAAAGGGTATACAAAAGCAACCGTCAGAGCAGAGGCAAGCAGCACCGGGTAGAACTTAGCGCGCTCGGCAATACCACCGGATACGATCGCCGGAATCGCGGCAGCAAAGGTCAACAGGAAGAAAAACTTAACCAGTTCATAGCCATTGTTCTCAGTCAGTTCGGCGGCACTTGCAAAGAAGTCCATACCGTACGCAATTTGATAACCGATAAAGAAATATGCCAGAGTCGAAACGCCAAAATCCGTGATGATTTTTACCAGAGCGTTAACCTGGTTCTTGTGGCGAACAGTACCTACTTCCAAGAAAGCAAAACCAGCGTGCATCGCCAAGACCATGATGGCACCTAACAGGATGAACATGGTGTTCGCGCTCTGCATCAGAGTTTCTACCGCGCTGTTAATACTGGTTACGTCAAGATTATCCACTTGAGTTCCTCTTAGTTTTTGTGTTGTTCCGAGCCTGACATCGGAGTCCGCCCGACTCATTTTGGTGCCTTGCCAATATCATTACGAAAGCGCCCTGCATTAATGCAGAACAAAGCCAACAAACATGACATTGGCATAATTGGCAGCTTAGTGGCTGCGTATTAGCAGATTGCATACCAATTTTGTCATGATTGTCGCTCCAGAAAGAGATGTTTTATCCAAATGGGGCTGTAAGACCAGTGAGCACGCGACTTTAAAGGCACTAATTGAGTGCAAATAAATTTCTTAACAACGAAATAACTCAGAAGGCTGTTGGATAACGGTGCAGCCAACCATGCAGTAAAGCACTAATACCGTGCCCTAAAAGGCTAGAAAGCACCACAAAGGTGCGAAAATAAAGAAGAGGGAAGTCGCCGTGGAGGGGTAGAGCCTCTCTGCTTGTCGTCACTGAAAGCATAATGTGAACGGTTTTGCAGTCAGGCCATCCTATCATGACCAATGTGCATCCACACACGAGAGCACCTGAGATTCCACCCCACTCTGTGGCATTGGGGTGTAACCCTGATGGGTTTGCGCAACCCATCAGACTCTCTGTTATAACCAGACTTTAATAATCGGTATACGGAAAAATGGACTCTGCGTATAACTGCAGATCCTGAATCCATTGTAACTTTTCCGGATCATTCATCACTTGTTGCGCCGCCAGCTGCAGCTCATGGGCAAACTTTTCGTAATTTAAAAGTGGTGAACCGGCCACACCCTGTATTAAACGTGCCTGTCGATGTTGCTCCCAACGTTCACGCTCATTTTCACTGAGGGTGTCAGGGTAATTACGCGCCCGGTAACGAAACAACATTTCCTCACCGCGCGGATCGGCAAACGGTGCGGGCCAGTCCGCCAATTCCCAGTCCGATAAGCGATGCAAATCATTCATCGCACTTTTGTCCTGAGCCGAAAAGAAACCACTGTACAAACGGGCATCAACATCTGCGTTGTCGGCAAATTCACCGCGACTGAACACCTGATGCAGTTTAGCGGTTAAATCGGCTCCGTTTTTGATCAGAGACAGATGTTGGCGCAATGTATCGCCGGATAAACCCCAGCGCTCTGCCTGATCAGGCGTCAGTGTTTTTGCTGGTGCAACCACAGGGGACTTATTAATGTGAATTTCTTTCAGCGGTAAACGAGTCATGCCATCCGGCATATCCGCTGCCCTGGTGAACACACGTTGCTGAATGTCTTCAACACTCAGATCGAAAAGTGGCGCGGGATCCTGATGCAGATCATAAACAATGACACTGTTTTTGTTGCTCGGATGCCAACACAAAGGGACAACAACAGCCATACACCCCTGCTCTACCGCGAACATGCCAGAGATATGCATCAATGGCTTATGGCTCTGTACATCAACCAGCGCCGCAACTTGTTGCTTGGTACGGATCTGGTACAGGTATTGGTAGAGTTTGGGTTGTTTCTCCTTAATCAGTCGCGCCAGTGCAATCGTAGCGCGCACATCAGAAACCGCATCGTGTGCTTTACCATGATCCAGTCCGTTCGCTGCCGTTAAATGCTCCAGTTTAAAACTGATTTTTCCTGCGTCGTTCTCTGGCCATTCAATACCGTCCGGACGCAATGCATAAGCACAGCGGGCGACATCAAGCAGATCCCAGCGGCTATTGCCGCCCTGCCACTCGCGAGCGTAAGGGTCATAGAAATTGCGATATAAAGTATGGCGCGTTACTTCATCATCGAAACGAATGCTGTTATAGCCAGCACTGCAAGTGCCGGGCACACTGAATACATCATTTACTTGGCGGATAAAATCGGTCTCAGGAAGACCTTTGTGCTGACAGTTCTGGGGAGTAATACCGGTAATCAGAATCGCCTGAGGATGCGGCAGATAATCGTCCGCTGGCTTGCAGAACAGCTCTACTGGCTGCTCTATTTCGTTCAGATTTTCATCCGTTCTGATCGCTGCAAATTGCGCCGGACGATCCCATGCCGGGCTGGCGCCGAAAGTTTCGTAGTCGTACCAGACGATACTGCTCACACGTTGTTCCTCAAAGCCACACCAACTGCGCTACTGGCGTGGCAGATTGTAATTAACCGCCTACAGCCGATTTATTCGGCAAAGCAGCAGCGCGGCCGTTTTGCAGGAAATCCGCCGCGTCCCGCGCGGTTTGTAGCGGCAGTTCTTCCATTGGCATATGGCCAACGCCTTCATAAGTAATAACCCGCGCGTTCGGCAAATCCTCGCGGAAACGCTCCATGGTAGTCAGGGGAACCCACTGATCCTCCTCCCCCCACATCAGCAGAGTTGGCGCACGGATTTCTTTAACCCGGTCGCCCAATGCGGGGTTTTTGCTCTGTTCCTTCATGGTGCGAAATACATTAACCAGTCCTTCGCGGTTACCTGGGCGCAATGTCAGGTCATGGTATCGCTTAACCAGCTTTTCACTGACCTTGGTTTCATCACCGTACGCCTCGTGAACATTTGCTGAGACAATAAACCGCGGCATCATCAGGTTACTCATTTCACCAATCACAGGCAGTGCCGCAAAATTCATAATAAATGGCATATCCTGCGGATAACCTGCCGCGTCAATCAGGATCAATTTTTCGACCAGGTCCGGGCGATGCAAGGTGTAGTTCCAGGCAATGTAACCACCGAGAGAATTACCCGCCATAAACACCTTACGAACACCAATTTTGGCCAGAAACTTGTCGATCTTATCGACCATGTAGCCAATTTCATAACGTTCAAGCTTTGGGTCAGGGCCGGTCAAGCCATGGGCAGGCAAATCAATGCGAATAATACGATAGCGATCTTTTAATTCCTCTACCCATCCATCCCAGGTATGCAACGAAGACGCAACGCCATGTAATAACACCAGTGTTGGCCCCTGGCCTTCATCACGATAATGAATAACGAGGTCATCGACTGCGAGAAACTTCGAACTGTCGTCGGTGTAATTTCGGGTCAACTCTGACAATGGACGAGAGCCAATACCCATGGATGCACAACCTGTCATGATCAGCAGGCTGAATATTACGAGAATTTTGCTAATTTTCATGCGTTTCCCCAAGCGCTTTTATTATTGTCTTTGGTATATGCAGCGGTTTGTTTTTGTTTATAGGGCGCGACTTTACCACAGACTGCCGGCGAATGTATCCGTTCCTGCTCTTCCCCTTTGGCCCTCGCCCTGTAAAATGAGGCGGCTTTTTTATGTGACATCTGCAACGGAATCCATCGATGGCTTTATTCAGTAAGTACTTCAAACCAAAGTGGCAACATGACAACCCGGAAGTTCGGCGTAAAGCCATCGCAGACCTGAAACCGGGCGAACAATTGTTAAGTTACATTGACTCCGAAACCGTTGCCGAACTGCGGCAGCTTGCTATCGCCCGCATCAGCGACGAGCAGGAACTCGATAAATTGTTATCCCACAGCAGCAAAGATGTGCGTGAGATGACCCGCAAGCATTGGTTACAGCGCTTGCTTTCTGGTCATTCTGATTTCTCGCAAATCACTGACAACAATACGTTAATACGCATTGCTTCGTTGACTGACGATCAACAACAACGACTGCAGGCCATCGAGAAAATTACAGACCAGCAGCAACGCCTGATATTGGCCATGAAAAATCCGGTTGCTAAGGTTCGGCTGGCGGCCGCAGAAGGTATTGATGATACCGATAAACTGCAGCAATTGATGAATTACGCCCAAGGTAAAGACAAAGCCATCTACCGCTTATGCAAAGACCGTCTGAATGCCGGTAAAGCCGAGCGTGAAGCGCAGCAAGCGCTGCTTGAAAAGATTACCGGTCTGTTGGCCAATGTTCAGCAACTGAACCGCTTGGGTTACAACCCAGAATTCAATGGCCGCTTTCAGGTATTGAGCAAAGACTGGAGCAGCCTCCAAGATGCGGCCAATGCAGAGCAAATCAGTCAGATTAACACCGAACTGGCTGTAGCCGCCGCGACACTGCAGCAGCACGCAGAAGAAGAAATCCGTCAAGCTGCGTTAAAGGAAGAAGCAGAACAAGCGCATCAGCAGCAACAATCGCTGCTAATACAATTACAAGAGTTATTGTCACAAACCAGTGTCTCAGTTCCGTCTGATTTACACGACCAGATCACCAGCCTGGAGCAAAACTGGAGCAAAGCTAACAATCATCAAAAAGCTGACACCGAACAAAGGCGCCAATTTGAAAACCAGCTGCAACAGCTGTTGGCGATACAAACCACACTGAGCCACCTCAACGAGAATCAACGTGAATTACAAGAATGGCTGGAGCGGAAACTGCCTTCGGACCTGCGTGGTTTAACAAACGTCCGAAAACAGGCACAGCGATGGCAAAAACAGTTGCAGTGGCCAACCGCCGATAATACTCCTGAGTGGGTAAAGCAGATTACTAAAAAGCTGGATGAAGCTGATACCCAGTTACAAGAATTGGCCAAACAACAACAGAGTCGCCTGCAAACCATCGACCAACAACTGGTGAAATTAGAAAAAGCACTGGACGAAGGTCATGCAAAGGACGCCAGCAAAATTAATCAGCAGCTGATCCAAAACCTGCGTCAAGTCGATAATAAAGTTGCAGCCAGTCAGCAACGTCTGGCCAAGGCTCTGGCCGCGCGCCTCAATGAAATGCGAGATTGGCAAGGGTTTGCCACAACCCCGAAAAAAGAAGCGTTGTGTCAGGAGATGGAAGCCCTGGTTGATGCAAACATCGATCCAGCAGATCTGGCAGAAAAAATCCACGACCTGCAAGACCAATGGAAAGCCCTGGGAAGCAGTCAACCCGATAAAGAACTGTGGCAACGCTTTCAGGCTGCCGGCGACAAAGCCTTTGACCCTTGTCGTGAATACTTTGCAGAGCAGGCAAAAACGCGGCTGCAGTTTATCGAAGCGCGCCGAACTCTGACGTCAGAGTTACGCAGTTACGAACAACAAATGGATTGGGCCAGTGCTGATTGGAAAGTGGTTCAGAAAACACTCGATGCTGCGCGGGAAACATTCCGTAGTTATTCTCCCGTTGATCGCGCTGCTCATAAAGACACCCAGAATGATTTCCACGCCGCTTGTGATGCCATCTATGCGCATCTGAAAGCAGAATACGACCGAAATCTGAATGCGAAACAAGCGCTGACCGAGCAGGCACAGCAGTTGATTGAACAGCAAGATCTGAGTGCTGCGATTGAATCGGTTAAGCAGCTGCAACAAAACTGGAAAACCATCGGTGTAACTCCACGTAATCCGGACCAGAAGTTGTGGAAGCAATTCCGCAGCCATTGCGATGCAATTTTTGCCCGGCTGGATAATGAGAGAGCACAGAGAAAAGCCGAAATCAACGATGCTGTTGTTGGCGCAGAAGCACTGATAAAACACGCGGAAGCATTGCTTGCAGAATCATTCGACAGCAACGCAGCCGTCTCTGCTGCACAAACGACATTAGCCGGAATCAAACAGCAATTCAGTGATATTGAACTGCCGAAAAGTGCCCATCAGCGTCTGCTGAAAAAGCTACAAAGCTGCGAGAAATCCCTGAATGATCATCGCCAGGATTTAAAGCAAGCCGCAGAGAAAGCGCGCTGGAATGGTCTGATCGATCGATTGCAAGCCATTGCAGCGCAAGACCAAGTCGCTTTCGAAGCTGCCGGGGATTTACCGGCGGGCTACCGGTCTGAATTATTTATTCAGGCGATGAATGGCGAACTGACTGCAGAGAACAGCGATGCTCAAGCGATTGTCATTGCGATGGAAGTGCTCGCAGAGGTTGATTCACCCGCGAGTGACAAATCGCGGCGGATGGAGTTGCAAGTCCAGAAACTGGCCCAGGGGATCGGTAACAACCAAAGCAAAGATACCGAGCGCCAACAGTTGGTCGAGCAATGGTTAAATTCTCAGGTGGATGATCAGCTTCAGAGTCGCTTTATCAATGCGTTAAAAGCCAGCCTGTAACGATCGTAAAGAAACCCAACAAAAAAGCCGTACTTTCAATAAGTACGGCTTTTTTGTTGCCTGCATTACAGCGGTCATAATTCAACCGTCAGGGAATTCCGGTACATTACCGGCAAATCAATTGAGCCAGTCGTTGAATTGTGACTGATCAACCATTATTTGATCAACTACTCCTCATCCGACTGTTTGCAGATCAGAAAACGATAAACACCACTAACCTCTTCACTGACTAACATCTCCTGATCGAGGAAATTACAGAACTTCAGGAAATCACGCCTGGTCGATGGGTCCGTTGCCTGAATTTCAACCACATCACCGATCTGCATGTCGCGAATCATATTGTGTAGCATCATCACCGGCTCCGGACAAAACAGACCTTTCGCATCAAGATGATGGGTAATTTTCACATCCTTCATGGCTTAAACAGAACCCGCAGATTATTTTTGAACAGACAAAATCAAATGTCGCTGAACGGCTCGCCAGACAACAAACAAAGCAACAATACAGAGAACGGCCGATAACATAAAGTGGCCATCATATCCCAACGCTTTGGCACTAAAGCCCGACAACGAGCCCGCAATCAAACCTGCAATAACCACCACACAGCTCTGAAGTGCATAATCGGCTGCCGCACTGTGCTCACGACAGCGATCCATCATGACGGTAAACAGGGCCGCTGTTGCCATGCCCCCGGCGATGTGTTCCAGTATGACCGCCAAATAAATATGGAGCATATCCTGACCGTTGATTCCGAGGTAACTTAACAAAGCAAAGGTTTCAAATAACAGAAAACCCAACAAAGCAGTTTGCCGCCCCACTTTACTGACTAACCAACCCCCCACCAACGCACCGAATAATCCGGCGGCAAAACCAACCGATCCAAGAATCAACCCCATTTGTTCCAGCGTAATTCCAAAATCGAACAGCATCGGCCGAATCATCTGGGTACCAAACGCATCGCCGAATTTGAACAGGAAGATCATCAGCAACCACAACCAGGCGCCTGGTTCTTTAAAAAATGCCAACCATAACGGCCAAACCGGTTGGTCATCCACCACGTGCGCTTTTGGCGTAAAATTCCACAATGGCAAGGTACCTAATACCATCATGGCAGCCAGCAGCAACAGAGCGCCCTGCCAGCCGAATACGCCAAACAAGGACACCAGTAAACCACCTGCCAGCACCATTCCGATACGGTAACCGGCGACCTGAACGCCATTGCCGATACCACGCTCTGCGTCATTCAGGTTTTCTACCGCCAATGCATCGGTAGCAATATCCTGCGTGGAGATAAATAAATTGAGGCAGAAAATTAATAATGCAAAAGTCACCATCCCTTGTTGCACCCAATATTCCACCGGCGTCAGCGCCAGAATCACCAGCAAGATGGCAGCGCAATAGTTCATCAAAATAATCCAACTGCGGCGATATTCATCTCGGAATAAACTGACTTTATCCAGTAGCGGTGCCCACACAAATTTCAGTGCCCAGGGAAGCGCCAGTAACGACAATAAGCCGATAACGGTAAGGTCCAGGCCCTGTTCGCGCATCAATACCGGCATTGCCTGACCAAAAAAGCCATGAGGGAGGCCTTGGACAAGGTAGAGAAATATCAATGCGATCCATTTTTTCATTCGACATATCCGATCGTTGCAGAACTGAGCTGGAGACAGGCAATGATAATAAATTGCGAGCATAAAAAAACCCGCGCTGTAGGCGGGTTTTCAGCGTACCTTTTCCGCAATGAAGCACGGGGTTAGGTATCTAGTGGTGAGAGTGCAGGTAAACCTGCGGGTCCCCAGTTGCCCGGACACCCATTCCCGGTGTGATTAATCACGTTCCAGAATAGCAACAGCGCCCTGACCACCTGCCGCACAGATGGAGATCAGACCACGGCCAGAACCTTTTTCTTCCAACATTTTTGCCAGAGAAGAAACAATACGACCACCGGTGGCTGCAAATGGGTGGCCCGTAGCGATCGAAGAACCACGAACGTTCAGCTTGCTGCGATCAATAGAACCCAAAGCAGAATCACGGCCGAGGCGCTCTTTACAGAATTTCTCGTCTTCCCACGCCTTCAAAGTGGAAGCAACCACACCCGCGAACGCTTCATGGATTTCGTAAAAATCAAAGTCCTGCAGCGTCAGACCAGCACGGTCAAGCATGTTAGATACTGCGTAGGCTGGTGCCATCAGCAGACCCTCCGCGTCTTTACCAACGAAGTTAACTGCAGAAGTTTCGTAGAAGCTCAGGTAAGCACGCACTGGCAGGTTGTGCTCTTTTGCCCACTCTTCAGAGGCCAGCAGCACAACAGAAGCGCCGTCCGTCAGCGCCGAAGAATTGGCTGCTGTCAGCGTACCTTTACCAGATTTTCTATCGAAGGCTGGCTTCAAGGTCGCCATTTTCTCGAGGTTAGGTTCGCGCGCTGAATTGTCTTTATCCAGCCCCTGGAACGGCGTTACCAGATC
This sequence comes from Saccharospirillaceae bacterium, assembly GCA_022448365.1. Classification (NCBI taxonomy): domain Bacteria; kingdom Pseudomonadati; phylum Pseudomonadota; class Gammaproteobacteria; order Oceanospirillales; family Saccharospirillaceae; species Saccharospirillaceae bacterium. The sequence goes on from JAKVCS010000003.1 coordinate 614,244, forward strand.
ATCGAAGAAACCATCTTCGTAGGCTTTCAGCAGGTTAGTGTGAGAGTTAAAGGCAATCTCATCCTGCTCTTCCTGACCAATGCCCCACTCTTTAACGGTGATTTCAGTATGCTCACCCATGGACATGTTGGTGCGTGGCTCACCATTGCGAGGAATCAGTGGCGCCAGATGCTTAGGACGAATCTTAGAAAGCAGTTTCAAACGCTCACCGGTGGTTTTTGCACGGTTCACGTCCAGCAGAATTTTACGCAGGCCTTCAGAAACACCAATCGGCGCATCAGAGGTAGTATCGGAACCACCTGCAATACCGACATCGATATGACCCAGAGCAATTTTATTCGCAACCTGCATACACGCTTGCAGGCCAGTCGCACAGGCTTGCTGAATATCGGTCGCCGGAGACATAGGGTCCAGAGAAGTGCTCAACAGAGTTTCGCGCGCCAAGTTGAAATCGCGGCTGTGCTTGATGACGGAACCAGCGATGAATTCGCCAATTTTTTCACCCTGTAAATTGTAGCGATTAACCAGACCGTTCAGTGCTGCAGTCAGCATGTCCTGGTTAGAAGCATAAGAATAGACAGTATTGGAACGAGCAAATGGGATACGGTTACCGCCAATAATGGCAACGCGGCGTACAGTCTGGGTCATGTGTTAATCCTAAATAAAAACCAATAACCTGGCAGAACGATCACTCTCTGCCTGAAGAACACAGCAGTCTAGCCTCCTGTATAGAGCAGGCATTGGCTGAACTGACAGTCAGCTTGGTGGCTCAGGTCAATTTAACTACTTATAGATGTTGCTGTAATCTGCCAACCCGGATATCGGCTTCAGATTCAGCCATCCGGATATGAACAGGCGCCGGACATCGCGCCAGGATTTCAAGACGATTGAGCAACACACAACCGGCCATATTTTCAGCCAACCGTGAACGTCTTATTTAACCAGATAGCAACTCTTTAACGGAAACGTATCATGAGTAACTTTTACGAAACCATGCTGAACAACAAAACCGGCCGCAGCCTTCTTAAAACCGTTGGTTTACCGACACCTATTGATCTGAAGCGCTACCGTGCCGATCAGGAAACGTACTTTGAAGGCAAAGTGCTGGTTGGTGCGTCCGAAAATGCCGCTCTGTTAAACGACTTGATGCGTAACCTGGCGGCTTCTAAGGCCACTGTGTGCTTCCCGGCTAACGCCTACACAGCGGCCGCGATTGTAGCGGCTGCCAACAAAGCTGGCGTAAAAGCAATTGGGGTTGAATGTTCCAAGAATATGACAGATAAGTTCGACGCCTTTGTTTTTGATGCGTCGGGCTTCCAGGAGGCTTCTGACCTGGATCAACTTTACACCTTCTTCAACCCGGTCATGCGCAAGCTGGCCAGCAACGGTCGCGTAATTACTCTGGGCCGTCCGCATCTGAAAGCAAAAACCGGTGAACAAGCCGCTGCTATGCGCGCATTGGAGGGCTTCTCACGTTCTGTTGCAAAAGAGATTGGTAAAAAGAGTGCAACTTCTCAAGCGGTATACGTTGAAGAAGGCGCTGAAGCCAACATCGATCCGGCCTTCCGTTTTGTTATCTCAGCAAAGTCTGCCTATGTTGATGGCCAGGTAATTACGGTTCGTAAAGCCGAGGAAGTGGCATATCCGGATTGGCACAAGCCACTGACCGGCAAAGTTGCTCTGGTCACAGGCGCCTCACGTGGCATCGGTGAATCCATTGCTCGCACTCTGGCACGCGATGGTGCTCGCGTACTGGGTCTGGATATTCCGCCAGCTGAAGCAGATCTGAATCGTGTGATGGCTGAGATTGGTGGCGAAGCTCTGCTGGGCGATATTTCTTCCAACGAAGCACCGCAGCAGATTTCCGACAAACTGAAAGAAATGGGTGGCGGCGATATTATTGTTCACAATGCTGGTGTTACCCGTGATAAAACCCTGGCGAATATGCCTGAGCACTGGTGGCACATGACCATCGACATTAACCTGTCGGCCGAAGAGCGCATCAACCACGCCTTGTTCGAGCAAGGGACTATCAATGCCGGTGGCCGCATCGTTTGCGTATCCTCAATGAACGGTATCGCAGGACAGGTTGGCCAGACTAACTACTCGGCTTCTAAGGCCGGCGTTATTGGTTACGTTCAATACATGGCCGACGAATTGGCGGCTAAGAACATCACTATTAATGCGGTCGCACCTGGCTTTATCGAAACAGCAATGACCGATGCAATTCCATTCATGACCCGTGAAGTGGGCCGTCGCCTGAACTCTCTGTCGCAGGGTGGAAAACCGGTCGATGTTGCCGAAACCATTGCTTTTTTCGCTAACCCGGCTTCTTCCGGTGTTACTGGCAATGTGGTGCGCGTTTGTGGTCAGTCTCTGGTTGGTGCGTAAGCACTTGTCAGACCTCTGAGTCGTACCTAAACCAGGGCGGATTTCACGCCCTGGTTGCTGCCTCTCCTTTACTTCTGCTTTCTGAAAACGACGCTGTTCTTCTCCACACATTTTCGCAATTCCAGCTAAACTCTGAGTGATGAATTCATTTTAAGTCGTTTTATGACCATCAAAACCACCCGCTCAGACAGCCCTAAAGCTGTGGTTAGCTTAAGCCGCTACAGTCAGATTCTCGAGATTCTGGTTTCCGGACGCTCTCTTTACGACTTGCTGGAAGAGCTTTGCTACCTGATCGAAGATAAACAACCCGGCTGCCAAGCCTCGGTCTTGCTGCTGAGTGAAGATGGAAAACGCCTGACCCATGGTGCGGCTCCCTCGATTGCCAAGCACTACACGGAAGCCATCGATGGTATCGAAATAGGTCACGATGTCGGCAGCTGCGGTTCCTCCGCGTTTACCAAACAACTGGTCGTGGTTGATGACATACAGACACACCCGTTCTGGGAACCTTACAAAGAGATAGCCGAATCAGCCAACCTCAGAGCCTGCTGGTCCCAACCGATTATGGGCCAGGGCGATAAGGTGTTGGGTACGTTTGCTATGTATTACGACCATCCTAATGTACCCAGCAATCATGATCTGCTGTTAATTGTTGAAGCATCTCGGCTGGCACGATTCGGGATTGAATACACCCGAGCCTGGACTCAGGGCAAACTATCGAGTGCGATTGCTCAACATTTACCGATGGGGATGGTGATCACTGACGACAACTTTATCGTCTCAGACGTTAATCCCGCTTTTTGCCAGATGACCGGTTACAGCACCCAGGATGTGATTGGCCAATCGCCGAAGATGCTGTCTGCCTCACAGAATCAATTGCAGCATTACCGTGAAATACTGATGAATTTGCCTGCCAACCGCAGCTGGACCGGCGAGGTTCAGGCGACCCGGCGGAATGGCGAAACCTTCACCGCTGAAATCTGCTTCTCTGCTGTGCGTGGCGTCGATAATAGAATCCTGAAAAGTGTCGCTCTGATCAGCGACATTTCTGAGCGAAAGCGTTCGGAAGAGACCATTCAGTATCTGGCAAATTACGATGTCTTGACCAACCTGCCAAATCGTAACCTGTTTTACGAGCGCATGGGCTGGGCTATTGAACATTGCCGCCGTAAAGGACAAAGCTTCGCCGTCTTTCTGTTCGATCTGGACTACTTCAAAGAAATTAACGATAACCACGGTCACGATGTTGGCGATGAGTTATTGGTCAAAACCGCCAACCGCTTACAGCAATGTTTCAGTAACGCCGATACTACCGCCAGACTGGGAGGAGATGAGTTTGCTGTGATCGTCGCTCAGGACATGTCTGAAACTGAGTTAAACAATCAGGCAGAAAAAGTACTGGAACAATTCGTTAAACCCTTCACTCTGCGTCAGGTGAAAGACTGCCGAATATCAACCAGCCTCGGTATAGCGCGCTTTCCGGAGGATGGAAAAACAATCGAGCAGCTTATGAAAGCGGCCGATCAGGCGGTATACGCCGCTAAAGCCAGCGGTCGCAGTGGCCATGCTTTTTTCACTGAAGCTATGAATCAGGAAGCCAAACAACAGGCTTTGTTACACCAGGAATTGCGTCATGCGGTCGAGAGAGACCAGCTGGAATTGCACTTCCAACCGATAAAGTGTCTGGCAAGTAATAAAATCTCGCAACTTGAAGCGCTGGTTCGCTGGAATCACCCAGACCGCGGCATGATTCGTCCGGATGTATTTATTCCTCTGGCAGAAAAGACCGGCATTATCCGTGATATTGGTAGCTGGGTCAGACACGCCGCTCTCAAACAAATAACGCACTTACAGGCATTAGGCATTACCTTGCCCATTGCCGTTAACCTGTCGACTGCTGAGTTCTACGATAATGAACTGGCGGATCATATTATCAGCCAGATTGATGCTTCTGGTGTTAATCCGGAATTGCTGGTTATCGAAATTACCGAGAGTTTATTTATTCAAAACCAGGCTGATACGCAAAAATTTCTTCGCGAGCTGCAGGCCAAAAATATCCGTGTCGCACTCGATGACTTTGGCACTGGATTTTCATCGCTGTCTTATCTGGCTGCGTTTCCGGTCGATAAACTGAAAATCGACCGCACCTTTATCGATAAAATGTGTGGTGATAATCGTAAACAGGCACTGGTTGACACCATTATTACTCTGGGTCACAGCCTGGGTATGCAGGTCATCGCTGAGGGCGTGGAAGAACGAGAACAGCAGGACGAACTGGTCGCTAAACATTGTGACTGTATTCAGGGCTATTATCTCAGCAAACCGCTCAACGCCAGTGCCATTGAGACGTTTCTACTCAGTCAGTAAGACTGGACATCAACGCTTTTTCCTTGTTTTTTTCTTCCGCAGAAAGTCTTTCACCGGCGTTTTTTTATCCGGCAGAGCATGACTGAAGCGAGCCTTCATTTCATCGACTTTAGCTTCTTTGCGTTCGTGTTCCCGGTCTTGCTTAAACTTTTTGCTGGCTGATGCAAAATCAACCACAGAGACTTTGTTATTTTCTGCCATCATTTTCACCTCATCGTGGTAATAGGCTACCATGCGCGTTTAGTATCGTCTGCTACCCGAGTCCATGAGTCACACTTCTTTACCGATTGATCAGGCAATTCCTGAATTAAAACAAGCACTGAACGATCATGCCAATGTTGTCCTGGTTGCTGCACCGGGGGCTGGTAAAACCACACGAGTTCCGCTGGCGTTATTAACCGAACCCTGGCTACAACAACAAAAAATCCTGATGCTTGAACCCAGACGCATTGCCACCCGCAACGCTGCACGTTTCATGGCAAAACAACTGTCTGAGGAAACCGGCCATACTGTTGGTTATCGTATGCGGATGGAAAGCCGCACGTCAGCATCAACCCGGATCGAAGTCATCACTGAGGGCTTACTAACCCGGATGCTGCAGAATGACCCGGAACTCAGCGGCGTTGGTCTGATCATCTTTGACGAGTTTCATGAGCGCAATCAGCATTCTGATCTTGGCCTGGCACTCGCCCGCAGCAGCCAACAATTATTCCGGCAAGATCTTAAGATTCTGATCATGTCCGCGACACTGGATGAAGATACCCTGGCGCATCAGCTTGAAGCTCCGATAGTACGCAGCGAGGGCCGCAGCTTCGATATTACGACACACTACCGCCCAGCCAGCGAGCCATTAAACAGCCATCGTAATGCCCTGATCCGGCACTGCTGTAACGTTGTTCGAGAGGCAATGCATCATGGCGGGGATATGCTGGTATTCCTCCCCGGCGCTGCAGAAATTAATGCACTGCAACAAGCATTACAGGATCTCGACGCACAGCTCGTGCCGTTGCATGGCCAGCTAAGTGACCAGCAACAGAAACTGGCATTACAACCACAATCACCACACGATAAACAGCAAAAGAAAATTATACTGGCGACTAATATTGCTGAAAGCTCGGTTACGATTGATGGCGTTCGCACAGTAATCGATAGCGGTCTGGAGCGTCGGCAACAATTTGATGTCCGTTCGGGGATAGAACGTCTCGCTACCCGGAATATTTCCCAGGCATCTGCCACGCAGCGCCAGGGACGAGCTGGCCGCCAGGCCGTCGGTGTTTGTTACCGACTGTGGGCTGAGAGCCAGCATCAGACAAGAGCGAAACACATTGCCGCTGACATTGAACACAGCGACTTATCCAGCCTGTTGCTGGCGTTACGTCAGTGGGGAGCGGAAGCCGAAGAACTGACCTGGCTCTCGCCGCCCAATGCGGCTGCACTGAATCGTGCTCGCCTGCTGTTACAGCAGCTCAATATACTGAGTGTAGATTCCAACCTCACTGCGCATGGTCATCGAATTGCCGAATCAGGGCTGGAACCACGCTGGGCGCACAGTCTGATATGCGCGGATCAGCAAGGTTATGGCCGCAGCACGGCTGAGTTAATCGCGTTATTACAACTCAGTCCTCATAAACCCAAACGCAGCGATGATATTGAGAGTCTGATGCAGCAGAGTGCCTCTCAGCTGACGCGACAAGCCGCTAAGTTGGCAAGAAACTGGATTGACACACTGCAGCTGACAGAGGATCACTCTCCTGTTAACCCCGGCAGAGTTATCGCGCTGGCCTTTCCTGATCGAATCGCGCGATTACGCTCTTCGTCTGACAGCCAACAGGCCAGTTATCAACTGAGTTCCGGTGCCGGCGTTGTATTGCAGCCAGACTCAGCACTCGGCAATCACGAATGGTTAGCAATTGCCGAAATTGGTGGTCAGCAAGCCACCGTGCGCCTGGCCTGCAAACTGGTTGCAGAGGACATTGGCCATCTCTTAGAGCAGCACACGTATCTTGGTGATGAACAAATCGTGATTGATTGGCAGAGCAATGGCCAACTGCTTGCAGAGCAACGACAGATGCTGGGAAAACTCACCTGGCAAAAGCAGGCACTACCTGCTCTTAAGCCATCTCAGTGGGATGACGCCTGGAGCGGTTATTTTCGCAGTCACGGCCTCGGTTCGCTACCATGGAACGACAACTGCCTTGCATTACGGCAACGCATGGATCTGGCGTTTCAATCAGATACCCATGGCAATTGGCCAGAGGTCACTGATGACGCTCTGGTCGCTGATCTTGAACAATGGTTGCTGCCCTTTTTACAGCAGACAAGACACCAGAAAGATCTGAAGAAAGTGGATTTATACAACGCTCTGCTATCCCTGCTTGATTGGCAACAGCAGCAGCAACTGGACAAACTGCTGCCAACCCATATTAAGGTAGCCAGCGGCTCAAAAGTGCGGATCAACTACGGCGAAAATCCTCCGGTGTTGGCGGTAAAACTGCAGGAAATGTTCGGTTTTGATGGCCAGCCTGCAATTCTCAACGACCGGTTACCACTCATGATCCACCTGCTTTCCCCGGCGCAACGCCCGCTGGCAGTTACTCAGGACTTATCAAGCTTCTGGCGCAACGGTTACCCGGAGGTTCGCAAAGATATGCGTGGCCGCTACCCTAAGCACCCCTGGCCAGATGATCCACTGGAGGCACAAGCCACTCGATTTACTAAAAAGCATCAATAACCGGGTAAAGGGGTGAACAGTTCTCAAATTAACCATTCGCTACATTTGTTTACGTCTGGCAGCTGAATTAGCTGGCAGATAGCGCTAGCCTAACGTTACCAATATCAATGAGGCTTGACTGTGAAGCACACCCAGCGATCTGTTCTGATTATCGTGTCTTTGATTTTCACCGCAAGCCTCGCGGGCGGGGTCTATTTCGCTGCACAGCCAACCCCTGCGACCCTGCAGACCAGCGCGCTGGAAAAGGTTCAACCCCAACCGCAGGTGGAAATCACCCAATCACTCAAAATCGACAACATTCCACCAATTTCCAGGCCATCATTATCAACCTCAGCGCCATCGGGGGACTACAGTACGCAACCACCGCAACATCATCATGACCACCCTCATTCGCATGATCACACGGTAAAAATCCCGCTAGAAATCCAGGCTTACATCGAAAAACAGCGGATTCCACAAAGCGAATTGCAACCGGAACGGAATCCGCAGGGCAACCTGTCATTGAACCCTAAAGGTCAATTCGAAACGGTTTCTATCGCTGTCTTGGGAGAGGATGGTGACGTTCGTATCACGGAGCGGCAGATTCACCCCCTGGCTGAACCACAGCAACCTTAAACAGGTAATTCCGATATGCTCACCCGATTAATCTTTCTATTGTTGCTGACACCCATAAGTTACGCCGCCGTAACCATTGTCAACAACGATGGAGTCGGAGAAGGTTTTAATGACAACACGCCCGTCGCCGCCATCGGTGGCAACACAGGGACCACACTCGGCCAACAACGTCTGAACGTATTCAACAAAGCCGCTGAAATTCTTAATACCATTTTCCAGATTAATCAGCCGGTGAAAGTTAATGCGGAATTTAACCCGCTGACCTGTACACCAACCTCGGCCGTGTTAGGCCAGGCCGGACCCGAAAATTATCAGTTCCAGAACAATGGCAGTGACTTCACGGTTTACCCGGACGCTTTGTACAACCAGCTGCAAAATGCAGATATTGACAGTAGCAAGGCGGAAATTAACGCCACTTTTAACTCCAACTTAGACAGTGGTACATGTCTGGGTGGTAAGACCTGGCACTATGGTTACAGCGACGGCGGTCGTTTCAGCACGGCGCTTTTACCAGTTGTATTGCACGAGATTATGCATGGAATGGGGTTTCTCAGTTTGTTAAACAGCTCAGGCGCTTCCGGTGCTGAGGTTGGCGGTGTGCAAGTCTTCGATATCTACACAAGAATGCTCAAACGTCAAAGCAGCGGCATATTTTTGAAGGACATGAGCCAGACAGATCGGGCTTCTGCAATAGTCAGTGACGGCGATCTGGTTTGGAGTGGCAATAAAGTGAACGCAAAATCCGCTGATTATTCGGCTGGCACCAACGGCGGTAGTGTTCGTATCTACGCACCATCCAGTTACAGCCCGGGATCATCCGTTGGCCATTTCGATTCCTTGTTGAGTCCCAATGAGATAATGGAACCAAGTTATACCGAGTTTCTCGACAACCCCGGTCTCGCCACTCAGTTGCTGGAAGATATTGGCTGGACAGTAAACCATGACAACACCGCACCAACACTCAACGTCATCAGTGATCAAACACTGGATGAAGACACCGATAGGAATATTATCTTGTCGGGTAGCGATCCGGAAAACGATAGTCTGACCTTCTCTTTGGTGACCGCCACCGATTCGCTCAATGCCAGCATTTCTGGCACAACACTGACACTGGACCCGGCTGCTGACTACAACGGCAGTGGCTCAGTCACAGTCCAGGTGAGCGATGGCAATCTGACTGATTCAACCAGTTTTAACGTTACAGTGGTGGCAGTTAACGACAGACCGGTAATCGCGACAATCCCCGATCAATCTCTGGATGAAGACAGTCAGTTGACCTTTAACGTATCGGCCACCGATGTCGATAGCAGCAATCTGGTATTTTCTATAGGCACTGCAGAGGCGCAATTAGGTGCTTCACTGACTGGCGAACAGCTGACGCTTGACCCGGTTAGTAATTATTATGGTCAGGGCACTGTTGAAGTGCAGGTTTCTGACGGTTCCCTGGTTGCTTCAACCACATTTAACGTCACGGTCAATGCCGTTAACGATGTCCCTGTGTTCGCTGAGATTGCTGATGTTGCCCTTGCCAAAGGAGGAAGCTCCGTCGTTAACCTGAGTGCCAGTGACGCTGACAATGATCCGCTGTCTTTCAGTATCGTTTCTGTAATCGACGAATTAAATGCCAGCGTCACAAACAACCAGCTTTCACTGGCTCCGGCTGACAGTTATGAAGGTTCCTCAACGGTCGTTGTACAGGTTAGTGATGGCTACCTATCTACCGAGCGCAATTTCAGTGTGGTTGTATCGGAACAAAACCTTGCGCCAGTGCTATCGAATATTGCACCAATCACACTGGCTGAAGACTCCACCAAAGACATTGCCTTAACCGCCAAAGATGCCAATAACGATGAAATTAGCTTCAGTATCAGCAATGTCAGTCCAGAACTCGGTGTTAGTGTCGAAAATGACAGGCTGACGATCAAGCCAGAGGGCAATTTTAATGGCAGTGGCGTCGTTACCGTTACAGCCTCAGATGGTCAGCTGAGTGACAGCCAGCAGGTTTCTATCACAGTGACTGCGGTTGATGATGCGCCAGTGTTCTCATCGATCAGCCGGGTGACACTGATCGGTACAGCGGCGCAAACCATTGGTTTGAGTGCTACCGATATTGATACCGCGGAGAATCAGCTGACCTTCAGCATCGTCAGTTTTGACAACGAGGTCCTGAATGCGTCCCTGGTAAATAAACAGCTAACGCTGTCTGCCAAATCAGCAACTAATAACAGCACACAAATACTACTGAGGGTCGCCGACGGTGCCAACCAGGTAGACCTGACTCTGGATGTTGTTGTTCAGGATTCCACAGCGCCTCAACCTCCTGTTCTGGCAAGTATTCCGCCACAGTCAGTGCTCGCAGGTACCAGCAAACAAGTGTCGCTGACTGCCTCTGATCCAGACACCAGCAGCGACCAGTTAAGCTACAGAATTCGATCGAAGTCTGTGGGGTTAGAGGCCTCTGTCACAGATCGCCAACTGACTATCGATACCAGCAACGGCATCGCAGAAGGAGATTACTCAGTCGATATCGAGGTTTCTGATGGCAGCCTAACCGATAATCAGGTAGTCAGTGTTAAAGTACTGCCCGCTTTCAGTGTGCAAAAAGAAGAGACTAAAGCCAGTGATGGAGAAACACTGACCGGTGGACTCGGTATCGTCAACCTCAATATCAGCGGTGGCGATAATCAATTAACGATTAATGTGTTTTATAACGGCAGTGATCAAAGCGATTTATTATCGCGAGCAGGCGAAGGATACATACTATCGATGCCAGAGAGTGGCGCCTTTGCCGGAACCTACCGACTTGATATAACCGATACATCCGGAAACTCTGCGCGTTACTTTATTGAGCGGCCATTGCGAGCGGTTACCAATGTATCCAGCCTGCTGGATTCCGCCAGCAGCCAGCAGATTTACGTTGAAGGCGCCCCTGTGGGCAGTCAGATTGACCTGAGCGTGAATAATCCGGCCATCACATTCACCGCCGAAAATAACAGGGTTACGGCCCCTGATAACGCGCAGCAATTTAATCGGGCAGCCTCAGGATTAACGCTGAGTAACAATCCGGAAGATACGGATTTCGTCATCACGGCGGAATCGGCGAATCTGCCTGAGGGAACGAACAGCGGCACCATTGTGATTGCAAACCGGGTTGAATTTACCGTGACAGATACGAGTGGCGATACTGTTGAAGGTGCGGTTATCAAAGCAACTGACACGCGCCTGACAGAGTGGCGACTGCCAACCACAGCAACAACCAACAGCAGCGGTAGCGCTAGTTTAACGCTCGCCTCTGGTGGACAAACCCTGAACATCACAGCTGAGGGTTACGCCGACAAAGATGTTCAGCTCGAATCAGGAAAGAGCGCTCAGGAAATCACTCTGAATCCACTTGAGTCAGCGTTCATGCTTACCGGTAGTATCATTTCTCAAGGTGTGGATTTTCTCTCCGAAGCGCCCAAAGTGACCCTGTTTTTCCGCAATGGCACGCAGGAAATTCTGGCGACACAGGTAAATAGTAGTGGCACCAGAGCAACCTTTGAATGGCAGGGAGATTTGGCTGAAAAAACACCTGAGCGCGTCAATATCAGTCACAGCAAAGCAGACGATGTTAACAATACGGTGTCCTCATCAGCATCGCCGGTCTTTATCAGTGCGCTGTTGGTCGCAACCCCGCTTCCGCAACAACAAGAACCTGTTGCCTTAGAGGGAGCCGCATCAGGCTCCGGGGCTGAATGCCAACTTTGGTTATTGCTTTTTGTTAGTAGTTTCGCCTTTTATAGACGAAAGAGATTCACACACAGATAGTGCAGCCTCTATACTCCATAGTCTATATGCAAATTCATTTATAAATAAGACGATGGACTGGGCGCAGGGAATTCAACCAGATGAAATGGCATAGCGCTAATTTCGCTACCACTGTGATCATTTTACTGATCGGCCTGTTTCCCTGGCGGGTCAACGCGCATCTTGTGAAAGATATTGATAGTGAACGCTGGGTGGAATTTAACGACAATATCACGATTGCTGACAGCAATAATGCGATTTATTTTCATCAGGACCCTTTATCTCAACTGTCATTGTCTTATCTCAAGAATAACGGGACTCTGTTCGAACAATATCCAAAGAAGGTGTTCAACGAAGGTTTTACCCGTTCTGGTTATTGGCTGAAAATGCATTTGCACAGCGACACGCAGAAACATCATCGCTGGCTGATGGAAATTGGCTATCCCCTGCTTGATCGCCTTGAGGTTTACATCGAGAATCAAGATGGTGTCCGGCTCAAACAATATTTATTGGGCGATTTGCAATCTTTCACTCACCGTCCTTTTCAACACCGAAATTTCGTTATCCCTCTCGACTTTTCCCAACATAAAACTCAAACACTGTACATCAACGTTCAAACCAGCAGCTCAATGCAATTGCCTGTTCAGTTCTGGCAGCGTGACCACTTTATTGAGGAGCAATCCACTGAGCAATATGGCCTGGGAATGTATTACGGCATGATGCTGGTTATGTTCTTATATAACCTGTTTTTGTGGTTGAGTTTTCGCGATAAAAGCTATCTTCTGTACATTGCTTACATCGCGTCGTTTGCAACACTGCAGTTAGCGACCAGTGGTATTGGTTATCAATTTGTCTGGCAGGACTCCACCTATTTTCAACAATTAGCAGTCCCGTTGATGATTGCGATGGTCGGAGTATTCGGTACCGCTTTCAGTCGCAGTTTCTTACATACGGAACGCTATCACCGCAGTGCCGATCGGGCGTTGTTATCTTGCCTGGCGCTCAGTGCCGTTACCGGCGTGCTAGCGTTCGTGGTTGATACCTCCACCGTTATGGCCATTGCAGGCCCGGTTGTTGTGGCGTTTCTGCTAGTTATCCTTTACGCATCTATCGTTACACTGCTTCGGGGAAAGCGTGAAGCACGGTTCTTTCTGGCAGCCTGGGTCGCCTTTATTATCGGTGGACTGATCACCATTTTAACCATCTTTGGTATCTTCCCGAATAATACGTTGACGATTCATGCCAGCAAAATTGGCAGTGTTTTCGAAATTGTACTGCTATCGTTTGCACTTGCAGACAGGATTAACCTGCTGCAAGCGGAGAAAAAAGCCGCCGAAAATCAGGTAAAAAAAGAACTGCAACGTAAAACTGAAAGTTTGCTGGAATCGAATCGACTTAAAAATGATTTCCTAGCCACCATAAGCCACGAATTTCGCACACCGTTAAATGGTATTCTCGGTTCGCTGGAATTAGCCAAAGACGGTGATACCACCGACCTGCTCTCCTCGATTGGTAATGCCAGAGTCAGCGCCAATGAAATGCTTGAACTTGTAGATAATGTACTTACTTACACTGAACTGCAGTCAGGCAATCGTATTGCAGCGCCGTGTAATATCGAACTATCACCAACTCTGCGCCACTTTGCCAACAAACTACAACCAATGTGCAGCGCCAAAGGTCTTGAGTTTGAGTTGGTGATCAGTGATGACATGCCAGACAACCTGCTGATCGACTTTAAATGTCTGCAACATGCGTTAAAAGCGTTGATCGATAATGCTATTAAATTCACCAACGAAGGGCATATTCGCCTTGCTGTGTCGTGGTTGAATCTGCATGAAGAGAGCTGTATCCAGTTTGATATTCAGGACACCGGGATCGGTATGTCCGCGGACGAAGTCCGGCAAGTCCAGGGATTTATGGCCCAGGCAGATTCCTCTCTTCAACGACGCTATCAGGGTCTCGGAATTGGTTTATCACTGGTGCGAGCAGCCTGCTTGTGTTTACACGGTGATATTCGTATCTCCTCCGAAAAACAAAAAGGAACCAATGCCCGCTTGCGCATACCGGCTAAAGAGCCGCTTGATCTCAATCACTGTGCTCATCCATTAGCTTTCAACCGGGAAAAGTATCTTGCCAATCAGGAGTTACGCGGACACGTGTTGATTGTCGAAGACAACACCATTAATCAGAAAGTGCTGCGCAGCATGTTAGGTCGTATGCAGCTTCAGGTAGACATTGCCGACAACGGCGAGAAAGCACTGGAGAAACTTCAGCAAGATAAAGACTATCACTACGACATGATCTTTATGGACTGTCAGATGCCCGTGATGGATGGTTTTGAAGCAACCAAACGCATTCGCAGCAGTGCCAGTATTGAAGCAACAATTCCTATTATTGCGGTAACCGCCAACGCCATGTCAGGTGACGAGCAGCTGTGTCTCGATGCGGGCATGAATGATTACCTAAGCAAGCCCATCAATATTGAGCAAGTACGCCACATCGTTTTCAAATGGTTGCCGGCATTTAACCAAGAAGCAGCTTTAGCCCAACAATAAAAGTTACCACTTCATAGATACGCTTGATAGCAAGATTGCCTGCCTGAATCGACGTATGAGCGCCAAGATACCCACCCGCTAAAGAACCAATAATCAACGCCGGAATCCAACTCCATTGAACGGCAGCAACCGCTCCCATCGTTAACGCTCCGGTTCCGTTCCAGCCAAGCCCAACAGCCACCAGCGTCTGCGCAACAGCGACCTTATATTCCAGGCCAAACCAATACACCAGCCATAAAGTGACAAATAAGCCACTACCTGCGGATAAGGCACCGTTGGCGAAGCCGATGATCATCAGCACCGTGCCACCGACAATGTATCCGAACCAATCACGATGTTTAGGGTCTGAATGCAGACCAAGCTGCGGCTTAAACAACGAGTACAGTGCCAGCGCCAGCGTAATAACACCCAGTGCAACCTCGGATTGTCTTGCCGGAATATCCAGAATGAAAAACACACCGGCAATCACACCGGGAACACCTGCACAGAGGATCAGTAATAAAATATGGCGATTAAGGTGGCCTTCTTTAAGGTGCCTCAACGTTGCACCAACACCTAATGCAACCGTGGCAATTTTATGTGTCGCCAGTGCCAGGGGGAAAGGTAACCCCATAAAAATAAGAATGGGTAACTGAATCAGCCCGGCACCGCCACCTGCCAAAGCAGAAAACCAATTCGCAACAACAGCAATCAGAAATAACAGGATTTGTTCGGTATAATCCATACAAACTCAATATCAGGAGTAACCATGACCTACGCTTTGTATTACTACGACGCCTGCCCATTTTGCCAACGGGTGCTGATGGCATTACCAAAAGCCAAGGTAAACGTAGAAAAACGTAATATGTTACAAAATCCGACGTTTCGCCAGCAGCAACAACAAGCCACTGGACGTACGACGGTTCCCTGCCTGCTGATTACAGATGAAGCAGGCAAGGAAAACTGGATGTTCGAATCCAGAGATATTATTCAGTATCTGTTATCGCTGTAATCAGCTCTTTCAGATTATCGATACTGCCGATTAATCGACGCACAGTGTCCACCACAGCCTGGGTCTGAGCGTCGATTTCAAGATTGACCGAATCGCCTGTATTAATGCCACCAAAGACCGTTACATCCAGCGTTTCCGGAATCAGATGAACGGCGAAGCGGTCTTCCTCGACTTCGGCAATGGTCAAGCTGCAACCGTTCAGCGAGACAAAGCCTTTGTCGAGCAAATACGGCGCCAGGTGTTTCGGCCGCTGCATCCATACTGCGCGATTATTTGCACTATCAATTACGTCAACAACACAAACCTGATCCATCACATGGCCGGATACCACATGACCGCCAATTTCATCGCCATATTTTGCCGCACGTTCCAGATTAACGACCGTACCCGGCTCGATTTGCCCGAGATTGGTGACCTTAAGAGTCTGCGCAATAGCATCAAAGCAGACCCTATTACCTTCGATTGATCGCACCGTCAGGCAGGTACCATTCATCGCCACAGACGCACCGGTTTCCAGACCGTCAAGCAACTTGTCATTAAACTCAAATACAAACGTGGTCAGGCCTTCGGCCTTGAGCACTTCTGCCACAGGCAGCTTGGTTTGCACGATTCCGGTAAACATCAGTCTCTCCAGCCAACACGAATGGCGTCATTATGCACTATTATTTATGCTATTCAGAGAGCAGTCGATAAAAGGGCAAACTTTTGCAATATCAAAAAACAGGGCTCATTCTTTCCGGTGGCGGAGCGCGCGCTGCCTATCAGGTGGGTGTTTTGAAGGCGATTCACAAAATCCTGCCACGAGGACACTACAATCCCTTCGATGTGATCTCTGGCACCTCTGCAGGTGCAATTAACGGTATTGCTTTAGCAAGCTACGCTGAAAACTACCGGATAGGTATCCGTCATCTCGAACGCATCTGGGCCAATTTTGAATGCAACAAGATATACCGCACCGACTTTGGCGGGGTAACCGGTACACTGGGTCGTTTGATTCGTAGCCTGGTGATTGGCCGACGCTTCAAACATGATCCGGTTTCTCTGTTGGATAATGCGCCTCTGCGTGAACTGCTGCTGGAAGTCATCCGCTTCGACAATATTCAAAGCGCCATTGATAACGGAGCATTGCATGCCGTTGCGATTAACTGTTCGGGTCTGGAATCCGGCGAATCCGTCAGTTTCTTCCAGGGACATTACAGCATCACCAACTGGCAAAGGGAGCGTCGAATTGGCTCACGTGCCCGACTGAACATCGATCATTTGATGGCATCATCAGCAATTCCGATGATCTTCCCATCGATTAAAATTAATCGAGAGTTTTATGCGGATGGTGCGGTGCGTCAACTGGCACCATTAAGTCCCGCCCTGCACCTGGGGGCTGAAAAAATAATGGTGATTGGTGTTAGTGGTATTGCTCACAGGCGCAAGCTTCACCGCCAGCGAGGCGTCTACCCTACCCCGGCAAAAATTATGGGACACATGCTCAATGCAGCATTTCTCGACAGCATTGAATCTGATGTTGAGCGTTTGCGCCGGATTAATCGCACGGTGGACAAAATTCCCGAAAAAATCCGTAAACAAGAAGGGATCGAGCTGAAGAAAATCGATTTATTGGAAATCAACCCCAGCCAATCCATTGATGATATCGCTGGCGAGCACGCTGCCGAAATTCCACGGGCGCTCAAACTGGCTTTGGGTGGTAGCGGTAATACCAGTCGCAATGGCGCTGGCATTCTCAGCTATTTACTGTTTTCCCAGGGATTTTGCCAGCATCTGATCGACTTGGGTTTTAACGATGGAATGAACCGCGCGGAAGAAATTCGTGAATTTTTCTCTGATCATTTCGATAATTGCCAACAAACACAGAAAACCGGGACAGAATAATGTCCAGCAACGGCGTTAATCATCCCGGAGGATAGCCAGTACTCGGGTTGGCAACAACCCGATTGACATAGAAGGCCGTTTGGTTGAGTGAAATGAAAGCTCAACCGGTCAACATCTATCTGATACTGGAAAGCTGCGAGTGATTGGCTGATCCCTAACCTCAATCAAGCAAGCCACAAACACTGGTGTCAAATGTCTACCCAGTCATTAACTCAATTTTCAGAACATTAGGTTATGTATTTTGGGGCTGATCCTACCTCGCTAACTTCGCCTACAATAGTGGAGTATCAGCGCTTTCCAGCCAACAGGATCCCGTCATGCGTCTTCTGCTTATTCCCGTGTTACTCGGTTTAATAGCTTGTTCCGAACCGGAACAGATAACAGCCGAGGCCAATATACGCCCCGTAAAGATTTATCAGGTACCCCAGGCTAACGACGTGTTATTACGTAAGTTCCCGGCGCAGGTTCAGGCAGCAGAGCAATCCGCTCTGGCGTTTCGTGTCTCTGGTGAATTACTCAAACTTCCGGTGCGTGCTGGTGAGTCCGTTCGCCGCGGACAGGTTCTTGCCCGACTTGATCCGGTTAACTATCAAGTTCTGGTGGATGATCGAAAAGCCCGCTTCGTATTGGCAACCTCTCAGTTTCAGCGAACGAAAGATCTTTTTAATCAGCAACAAGTCTCACAAGCACAATTTGATCAGGCAAAAGCTGAGCAGGAAATTGCCAAGGCCGCTTTAGAGGCGGCCCGTCTGGATTTAGCGGACACGCAACTGAAGGCGCCTTTTTCGGGTGTTATTGGCGAAGTATACATAGACAACCACCAGTCCGTTCGTGCGGGCCAGGCTGTCATTATGCTGCAGGTTCAGGATCAGCTAGAGGTTCAGTTACAGCTACCCGAAAATCTGATGGCACAAATTGTCAATTCCCGGGGAGAACGCAATACCGTTAATTATCAACCCGAAGTCGAGTTTGAAGCCTTACCAGGGGAACGATTCCTTGCCAGCTACAAAGAACACAATGCACAAGCTGACCGGGCAACCGGCAGCTATACCGTGACACTCACACTGTCGCGACCGACGTCACTGAATTTATTGCCTGGGATGTCAGCCAGTGTGCATGTCGATCTCAACCGGGTACTCAGCAGCCGACATACCCAGATGCTGATTCCTGCGTCTTCCGTATACCAGAATGAGCAACAAACAGCAGGCAGCAGTGTTTCCAGCGTCTGGATCGTTAATTCTGATATGACGCTGAGCCAGCGCCAGATCGAAGTTGGCGAATTGACACAACGCGGCGTCGAAGTTCGCAAAGGTCTGCAGCCGGGTGAGCAGATTCTCGCCGCGGGTGTTCATCAGGCGCACGAAGGGATGCATGTCCGGCCCTGGGTGCAAGAGCGAGGCCTGTAAAATGAAGCACAGTAACAACACTGCCGGGTACTTTATTCAGAATGGCACCACCAGCTGGATGTTAATTTTGATTTTGCTTGTCGGCGGTCTGGTTTCCTACCTGGGGCTCGGACGTTTAGAAGACCCGCAATTTACCATTAAGGAAGCCATGGTCTTCAGTTATTACCCTGGTGCAAATGCACTCCAGGTAGAAGAAGAGGTCACCGCTCCTCTGGAGAATGCAATTCAGTCATTACCTTACATAGACCATGTTAACTCCATCTCCAAAGCGGGCGTTTCGCAGATCCACCTGGTGATAAAACCCACTTATAACTCCAATGAGTTACCGCAAATATGGGATGAGTTACGTCGTAAAGTTCGTGACAAGCAAGCCCAGTTGCCACCCGGTGTTAACCCTCCCATCGTATTTGACGATTTTGGCGATGTATTTGGTGTCTTGCTGGCAATTACCGGCGATGACTACAGCTACCAGGAAATGAGTGACTACGCCGATTATCTCAAACGTGAGCTGGTCACCGTGGAAGGTATTGCAAAAGTGAATATTGCCGGAGCACAGGCAGAACAGGTATTTATCGATATTTCACGCGAGCGGATGGCCAATCTCGGTATTCCAGTGTCCCGTTTGTACAGTTTGTTGACGACTCAGAACGTCGTTCAGGACGCCGGGCATATTCGCTATGCGGGTGAATACATTCGCATCCATCCGACCGGAGAATTTTCTTCCACCCAGGAAATGGGGGAGCTATTAGTCAGTAAGCCCGGTTCGGAAAAGCTGATCTATTTAAAAGATATTGCCACCATCTCAGAGGGCGTTGCTGATGTTCCGGATCATCTGACGAATTTTAAAGGTGCTCGGTCATTGCACATGGGAATAGCGTTTAACCGCGGTGTAAACGTTGTTGAAGTTGGAAAAGCTCTGCGTCAGAAACTGAATTTCCTGGATCAGAATCGTCCCCTGGGTATTCAGTTACATACTCTCTACGACCAGCCAGCCGAAGTGGATGCATCGTCAACAGGGTTTGTTCTCAACCTACTGATTTCGGTCATCATTGTGATTGCTGTACTGTTTGTTTTTATGGGTGCAAAAGCCGGAATAATTATTGGTTCCGTGCTGTTGCTGACCATTCTCGGAACCTTTATAGCCATGAAATTTTTTGACATAGAATTGCACCGGATTTCATTGGGAGCATTGATCATTGCGCTGGGAATGTTGGTCGATAACGCGCTGGTTATTACCGAGGGAATTATGGTGGGGCTGCAAAAAGGTCAAAGCCGTTTACAGGCCGCTACGGCTATCGTCAAACAAACACAATGGCCATTATTAGGTGCAACCATAATTGCAGTTACCGCATTTGCCCCCATTGGCTTATCACCAGATTCTACTGGCGAATTTGTCGGTTCATTATTTTATGTACTGCTGATCTCTCTCATGCTCAGCTGGTTCACAGCGCTATCGATCACCCCCTTTTTATGCAATCTGATGTTTGCCAAACAAGAATCACGGGATGCAGATCGACAAAATAGTACCCGGCCTTACCAGGGTTGGTTGTATGACGTCTATCGCCATGCGCTGAGCTCCTTTCTGCACAATCGTGTAACAACCATGATCAGCATGGTGGTTGCTTTAGTGATTGCGATTTATGGCTTTGGTTTTGTTAAGCAGAGCTTTTTTCCTCCATCCAATACACCCATGTTTCTGGTTGATATCTGGCTGCCGCAAGGCAGTGATATTCATGCTACCCAACAACAGGCATTATCTCTGGAACAATACTTCCATGATAAAACAGGCGTTGAATTTACTTCATCAACGGTTGGTCAGGGAGAGTTGCGATTTATGCTGACCTATGCACCGGAGAGACAATATTACGCCTATGCTCAGGTAATGATTCGAACTGAGAAAAGGGAACAAATCCCTGCATTAATTGATGATGCACGAGTCTGGACGCAACGCCACATGCCGAATGCTTTTGTTAAATTTAAGCGTCTGCAGATTGGTCCGGGAACGAATGCTAAAATTGAAGCACGCTTTTCCGGCCCGGATCAGGCACAGTTACGTCAACTGGCAGAACAGGCAAAGGTAATTCTGTTAAATGATCCAGACAGCGACAACGTTCGACATAACTGGCGACAACGTGAGAAAGTAATACGACCCTTATTTATTGAGGATAACGCGCGTCGCGCCGGAATTTCCCGACAGGATCTCGATGATTTGTTGCAGATGAGTGTCGCCGGAAAAACGGTTGGTCTTTACCGGGAAGGTACTAAATTAAAACCTATTATTCTGCGCCCACCAGCGGTGGAACGACTCAATATCGACAGCTTGATGGACTTACAAATCTGGAGCCCGATATTTAATCGCTACATTCCGATTCAGCAAATTGTTGAGCGTTTTGATCTGGTGTTTGACGATCCGATTATTGCCCGCCGCGATCGAAAACGGACGATTCAGGTCTATGCTGACCCGGAACTTGGCTCCGGTCTCACTGCAAATGCGTTATTTAAACGCGTTGCGCCTCAGATCGAAGCGATACCTTTACCACCAGGTTATGAACTCAGTTGGGGCGGTGAATACGAAGCATCAAAAGATGCTGAAAGCAGCGTATTCGCCTCTCTGCCCTTAGGCTATCTGATTATGTTTATTATTACCGTGCTGTTATTTAACGAATTACGCAGTGCGTTGGTTATCTGGGCTTGTGTACCGTTAGCAATTATTGGTGTAACCGCGGGCATGCTGATACTGGGAGCCGAGTTCGGTTTTATGGCCTTACTTGGCTTCCTGAGCTTATCCGGTATGATCGTCAAAAATGGTATTGTTTTGGTCGATCAGATTCGTCTCGAAATCGCCGAAGGAAAAGTGCCATATGACGCAGTTTTTGATGCCTCCATCAGTCGCTTGCGCCCGGTTACCATGGCAGCGCTCACCACAATTCTTGGTCTGTTACCGCTCTTGGTCGATCCCTTCTTCAGTGCGATGGCGGTTGTCATTTGCTTTGGTTTGGGATTCGCGACTGTACTCACGTTGGGGATTGTGCCGCTGCTTTACGCTATGACTCATCGTATTCCGTCACCAATAAAATAATCGTCATAAACTGCAGATGTGACCCAATAAAGAAATGCAATACGGGAGTTACATCTGCGGTTGTTGGAAATCTGACACTGACCACTTCCATCTTGACCCATTTTCCCTCTCGGAACTTGCCTTCCCTCCCGGTAACATAAAGAACACATCATCACTTTGGGGATAATCTATGATCACCTTGCACCATCTGAACAACTCTCGTTCGCAGCGTATTATCTGGTTGCTGGAAGAGCTTGGCGTCGACTACCAGATAAAACACTATCAACGTGATGAAAAAACATCACTCGCCCCCAAAGCACTGGAAGCTGTTCACCCGCTTGGCAAATCACCGGTCATCACCGATGGCGAGCAAACCATTGCGGAATCCGGTCTGATTATTGATTACCTGATGCAAACCTACGGTGCTACCGAGCTTCCGCAAAGCACAGAGAGCGATACCAAATGGCAAAGCCAATACTGGTTACATTATGCTGAAGGATCATTAATGCCACTGCTGTTGATCGCATTAATGTTTGAAAAAGTACGAACCGCACCCATGCCATTCTTTATCAAACCGATTGCTCGCACTATCGCAGATAAAGCAATGGCAGCCTATGCCGGTCCAAACATGCAGAAGCATCTGGGGTATATCAATAACCATCTTGCGGATAAACAGTGGTTATGCGGTGAGCACAAGACTGCCGCAGATTATCAGATGATTTTCCCACTGGAAGCGGCACTCACAAGAGGCGCAACCCGCGAGGCATTTCCTCATGTCGCTCGTTACGTTGACCAGATCCATGCATTACCCAGCTATAAAACAGCACTGGAAAAAGGCGGTCCTTACGATTACGCCTGACCCCTGACTGCGGGCACGCTTCACACCGGGCAATTTAAGCCGCTTATACTGCGCAATTGCCCACTCATCTGTCTGCCGATTCCCTTTCCATAAGTGCCATATTTGGTACCGTATAACCTGACTCAAGGGTATCGATTTTTACATGAACATTCTGATTGTTGGCGCAGGTGCAGTAGGTCAGGTATATGGCTGTCATTTTCAGCAGCAAGGCCACCAGGTTACGTTTCTCATTAAAGAGAAATATCAGGCCGAGCTGTCTCAGGGGATGACCTTATATCATCTGAACCAGGACAAAAGTCTGGAAACACCGATCGTTTTCAGGGATTACAAACTCCTAACCGATTGGCCAGATCATACTCATCATGATTTCGATGTAATTATTCTCAGTATTCCATCGACAGCCCTGCGAAATTTACCGTTCGCGCAAATTAAACGCTGCTGCAATCAGAAAACTCCGGTACTGATGCTGCAACCCAGTACCGAAGATTTTGCGATTCTGTCCGATCATTTACCAGGTGTACCGCTCGCCGAGGGACTGATCAGCCTGATTGCCTATCAGACACCGTTGATAGACCATCGTAACCCTCAACGCAGTCAGCAACCCGCGAAAAATGGAATCGCTTATTATTTACCCCCCCTTGCAATGCCGATTTCTAGCAATACCGAGTGTCTCGCTCAGCAGTTAACTGCACTATTTCGCAACAGCCAGATCAAGGCCAGGGTCAGCCACTCTGCCATTGCAGACTCAAAAGTACCGTCAGCATTTTTAATGACGTTTTTGTGCGCTCTGGAGGCTGCCGACTGGGACTTAAAACGTTTATCTCGAAACCCGGCATTACTCACAGAGCTGACGCGCGCACAACGCTTCTTTTTACCCACACGCTTATCACAACGATGGCAGCAGACAATCGCCGGCATTATAGTCACTCCGGTGTTACGGCCACTGATATACCGGCTTGTTATTAATACAGCACCTTTGCTACTGCCGCTGCCTCTTGAAGCCTACCTGAAATTTCATTTCAGTAAGGTCAGACAACAGACTCTGCTGTATATGAACGATTATATTAAAGAGATTCCCGATCAGCGTTTGGTCCAGCTGCTTCAGCGCATTGACGGCTCTGACTGCTGACATTATCCGGGCATTGAAACACCCAATGTGTTTAACGCCCAAATGCCAAATCCATTCCCTGCACCGCCGTTGTTCACGATTTACCTGAGTGTTGCACTGATAGGATTTTATTTTACTTTTTTGAACTCTGCTCAGCGTTGATAAACTGTTAAAATCAACGACTGTATGGCGGAGTTTTTTTATGTTTCTATCAATATGGTCACGGGTTGCCAAATCACTGCATAATGTGCGTCTGATACTGCTCATTATCTTTCTTGCCAGTTGCAGCAGCGTCGCTATCTTATCGGAAGACCTTGATGCACTGTATGGCAAAACATTCATCACCGACCGCCGCCTACCGGCAGACAATGCCAATGCTCAGCACTTTAACCAACAGGTTAAACCCATCCTGGAAAATCGCTGTGTCGTTTGCCATGGCTGCTACGATGCACCTTGTCAGCTGAAGTTGAACTCACCAGAGGGCATCATGCGTGGAGCAAACCCCGAGCTGGTTTATAACGGCACACGTATTCTTGCCTCAACACCCAATCGCCTGGGCATTGATGCCACGTCTACAGAGCAATGGCGAGGGCGTGGTTTTCATACCATCCTCAATGAACGCAGCCAGACAGCAGCCATTAATAGTCAGAACTCTGTAATGTATCAGATGCTGGCACTGAAACAGGCGTATCCTGACGCCAGCGACGATGATAGCTCCCTGCTCAGCGATGACATCACTCTTGGTCTCGATCGGGAACAGCAATGTGCAACAAGACAGGACTTTAATGAGTTCGCCCAACAACATCCGTTATGGGGAATGCCTTATGCACTTCCGGCACTCAACGAAAACGAACACAATACCTTGTCTGACTGGATCAAAAATGGGGCACCCATGTCACTACCAGCAGAATTGCCCATTGCGATCGCTGAACAGCGTGACCAATGGGAACAATATCTCAATCAGAACTCGTTGAAGCAGCAGCTCGCCAGCCGCTATATTTATGAACACTGGTATCTGGGAAATTTATATTTCTCTGACGTGCCATTATTCACCAAAGCGGAACCGGTTCATCGACCAGAATTTTTCTTTAAATTAGTACGTTCAGCGACCCCACCCGGCTTGCCGATTAAACCGATTGCGACTCGCCGTCCGTATGACGACCCCGCAGTAAAGCGGGTTTATTATCGCTTACAATTAAATCCGGCCAGCATCGTCGCTAAAAATCATATGCCCTATCGCTTAAATCAGGCGCGTATGGACTGGTTGACCGCACTCTTTATCGATCCAGACTACACCGTCAAAGAGCTACCAGGTTACGACACTCACGTCGCAGCGAACCCATTTATTGCTTTTCGTGATTTACCTGTAGGTTCGCGCTATCGCTTTATGCTGCAGGAAGCCCAATACACCATTATGGGTTACATCAAAGGACCAGTATGTCGCGGACAGGTAGCACTGAACGTGATCGACGATCACTTTTGGGTATTTTTCAGTGACCCATCTAACGAAGACGACGAATACGTCGCTGAGTTTCTGGATCAACAAAGTAGTAATCTGCGCCTGCCCGGTGAAGCTGAAAGCAATTCTGGCATTGTCACCAACTGGTTAAAGTACAGCTATCTACAAGGCCAGTATCTGAAAGCCAAGCGCGAAATTCTGAAGAAGTATTCCGAGCCAACCGACAAGTTTGATACCAGCCTGATCTGGGATGGTGAAAAACGAAATCCCAATGCCGCTCTGACCGTATTCCGACATTTTGACAGCTCAACCGTTGTAAAAGGATTAGCTGGCCAAAACCCAAAAACAGCCTGGGTGATTACCTATCCGTTACTCGAACGTATTCATTACCTGTTAGTGGCCGAGTTTGATGTGTATGGAAATATTGGCCATCAATTATTAACCCGACTCTATATGGATTTTCTGAGAATGGAGGGTGAGTTCAATTTCCTGGCATTATTGCCACAGAAACATCGCATTGAACTGGCTGATTATTGGTACCGCGATACCAGTGAAGAAGTGAAAGAATTTCTGGTTACCCACGGAAAACAGATGATTCGAGACCCGGATATTCACTACACCACGGATAATCCGAAAGCCGAATTATTTGAGCAATTAAAACGGCGTCTGGGGGCGGCCCTGGACGAAAAATACTCTCTGCAGCAGCAACTCCAACCAGAACAATTAAGCATCGTCTCTTCGATCAATAATGTACGTGGAATAACGGCCAATTTGATGCCGGAAATGTCGCTGCTCATGGTAGATGGTTATCTCGGTCAGCAGCAACTCTTCAGTATTATCCGAAATAGTGGGCACAGTAATATTAATGGTCTTCTCACCGAAGATGATAACCGTCTGTTCGAGGAAGATTACCTGACTCTGGTGCCAGGCGTTCTCGGTTCTTACCCGGGGGCGATGTATCGCGTTTCAGCATTTCGTCTCCCTGATTTTGTCGCTGATCTCAGGACAATGGAAGATGAAGAGGACTATCGCCGTTTCGTTGACTATTACGGCGTAAGGAGAACCAATAGCAGCTTCTGGCACCACAGTGATCAGGTGCACAACGCGTTTTTTAAACAGGATCCTTTAAATGCTGGGTTATTAGATTTTAACCGTTTGGAAAATCGCTGATGCTGCACACAAGCCGGTAAGATGTCCGAGCTTGTGGATCAGGGAAGAACCTGAAATGCGTTACGTTGAGATTTTGCCCGGATAACAGGGGCCGAGGGGAAATATCTAATGGCCCGCCCGAGAGGATTCGAACCTCTGACCTTCGCCTCCGGAGGGCGACGCTCTATCCAGCTGAGCTACGGGCGGGGATTGGTCGGGATGAGAGGATTTGAACCTCCGACCACCTGCACCCCATACAGTAAAAAATGGCTTTTATTTCAATATCTTACCTTCATTTTTCCGTATCAAATTTCTTTTAAAACAAGGGGTTTGACAGCTCCCAACTACTGGATATTCGGAAAATTTGAGGTGCTAGGAAGCGCTCAAGCTTAAAGAACTTCAATCATATTGTGCCGGCACTTCTTGAATCCGGCACTCTCGTTTAGGCGACTTATAGCGCTGATTTTCTCAACTGCTCCGTGCGCTGCTCTACAACCTTAAAATGGTTCCGCATCTCGGTAGTAGGGTCTATGAATGTGTTCTTTCTTAATTGCGCGGAAGGGTATGTTTTCTGAACGTGAGCCAGTGAAGCGCTGGCCACATCGCTGCAACTAAATTCAACTGATCCCTGTGTTTGAATCCTGTGCCCAGGCAGGAATTCAACTACCAGATCAATAGAATAGATAGCGTCCTCCTCTAAAGTAGGCTGATCATTCTGCATCGAATCATTCATGTGGTTGACTCCTTAACGGCAACAATTCCCGCTGCAAATCGCAGCTTCTGAGAGCATATTTTCGCCTTCTAGAATCGTCAAACTGACCTAGACAAACACCTCCGAGGTTCAAAATAGACATCGTTCCAGTTCTCCATTGTCTACAATATTTACTTAAGTTCGTGCAATTAGCACCAAGAAGCCGACGGCTGCCAGGCATCCGATTATGTGTGGCGTACCCCACCATAGACATATAGCGCCTATTTGTTGCTAACAAAAACCATAATAACAGGTAATTGATAAAGACATTTTCGTCACACGCAATTATCAAAGTTTCTTTTGCGCCAGACGCAAAATTAGCTATTTTTCTAATCATGAGCCGCAGTTGTAAGGCGCGCGGACAAAGGATTGACGCACTGATACGCCAATCCGGTAAGGAACCAAAGCAGTTAGCTACTATGTGGAAATGCTCAGAAACGAGGATTTCAAGGATACGAAGTGGCGATAGTTTCAGTATGGATTTGCTGATAGCAATGACGAAAACTATGGAATGGTCGAGTGATTTTATTCTGCATGGGCATGCAAGCGGGCAGGATGGTACAAACCACTTAACGCCCGCCGACCTTATGGACGCTAATTTGCTGTCAAACCTTTCACCGAAACGCCGGGCGGCGCTTCGGGCGCTGTTTTTTAGTCTGCAGGACTAATCTGTCACATACTCCCATTCGCCCGCCTCCGGCGAAAACGCCAGGCGCATTCGGTCACCGTTTTTGACTACCATTAACGATCCCTGGGGGGCGTCCAGTGGTAACGCGTTGGTCATCTCTCCGCTAAAAACAATTTGAGGCCCACGGCTATTCTCAACCCGTACCGCGCCGTGGTGCCGCGATTGCGTGCTGAACTTGCCGCCGTCGTTATTAATCGATACACCGCGCACACCGTCGCCGCCGCTCGACTCAAAATAACCGGCGTAACTCAAATGGGAATAGGCCACTACACCGGCCACATTCAGGTCGGCAGAGTAAGCGCTGATCACGCCCTGCTTTTGCGTAACATCAGCAGCTGTTGTGCCTTGGTTAGAATTGGAATCGGCGCCACACGCCGCCAAAGAAAGGGAAAGAAAAAGTACAACCGGCTTCATAATTACCTCCTGTAATGACCGTTTATTGTAACTATTGGCAATTATATCACCTGAATAGTTAAAACTACATCTATCACTAAGCATCGGAAATGGCTGTCGGCGGCGGTATCATATCTGCGGCTTCTCGGTACGCGGAAAGCTTCTGGGCGCATGCGCGGCGCTCTTTCTTCACGGCTTTAAGGTTATGCTCAAGCGCCACTTCCTGAACGCACAGTTCGCGGTATTGAGCGTCAGCGGCCTGTATTTTTGCTTCCAGCTGCTGCATTAACGACGGCTCCGCAGCCACCGGCGCCACCTCTGCGGCTTCGTTTGTTTCTACGTCAGACATGAATATCTCCTATTAATCGCTCGTTCTGCGGGATGACCCGCCGTCGTGAAATGTTGAACTTGAACCGGTTGTAAATCGGCGCCACTTCCATACACCGTTGTTGCCCTTGACGGCGCCATACCAGTGTTTATGGTCACAAGTTAGACCACCCGGAACCACCGGCGGCAATCTACTACTTAATTGGGCCGGATTGATAACCACCTGGGGTTTATATGCCCCGTTTGACTCGACAAGCAAACCGACGCCACCGTCCTTGTTTTCTGCAGTAACACCGGTTCGCCTTACGTCAGAGCTGGTAAACTTCCCGCCGTCGTTATTCATTGATATGCCCCGCACGCCGTCGCCGTTGTAGCTCTCAAAATAGCCGCCGTACTGTTCGCGCGAATAAGCAATAATACCCGCCGTATTGTCTAAACTGGTTTCAATGACGGCAATTGCCCTCGATGTGCCGTTCGGCGTGGTAATCGTGGAATGTGACTGACGGGCCACTCTAAAAGAATCATTCGCGGCATTCAGATTGCCTTTAAATGTCGCCACCCCTGCGATCAGATCAAGGTCCGGTGTTTTCAGCTTCAGGTTTACGCCATCAAACTGCAGGTACTCCGTTGCATTACCAATGTTCATTTTCGGCACACTCGCCACCATACCCAGCCAGATTCCGGAGCTGGTATCAGCTTGGCTGAGTTTCCCGGCGCGTAAATACGCATTACCGCCCTGCAAGTGCAAACCGCCAGTGGTGACCAGCCCGCCATCAATTACGGTTTTGGTAACGTCTGCATTACTTGCCGGTCGATTAGCGCCCGTTACGTGGGTGTTCCAGTCCACGTCGTCACGATCAGCCAGAGCGCCGGTGTTACGGGTGGCATTGTCTGCCGGTCGATTAGCGCCTGACACATTATCCCAATCAGCCCCGCCCAAGTTCGCGGTGTGGTGAATCTGAGAAGTTCCCAGACTGGTTACCAGCGACAAAACCCAGCCTGATTTCCAGTTAGCGGCGCCATAATTGGTGTGACCGGCGACAAAATCTCTAACCATCACTTTTGGATATCGCCAGGTGGTGTCGGTATTCCCCAGCCAGACGCAGCATTTACCACCTTCATGGCCAAACCTGACTGGAACAGACTTAGTACCACTAACCTTGCTGCTACAATGAACCCAGACACCGCCGCCGGCACCATAGTTATAACCGGCTATTTCGACCGAAAACGACTCGCCGCTGCGGTAGTTAAAAACATCAACCACAAATTTCAGCATCGTATTCGTAAAACCCTGGGGTAGCTGGATTTTGATTGCGCCAACCTGAAAGCTATTTATGGAAAAAGTGGCGCCTCCGGGCGCCGCGATACGGGTAACGCCTCCCTGTGAGCGGTAGTTCAGCAGATCCTCGTCTGCTGGGCGCCCCGCAATCTGATTACCCCATACCACCGTATTCTGATTTGCCAGCGCACCAGTGTTACGGGTGGCATTATCTGCCGGTCTATTGTTGCCCTTTACGTGGGTGGTCCAGTCCACGTCGTTACGATCAGCTAATGCACCAGTGTTGCGGGTGGCATTATCTGCCGGTCTATTGTTGCCCTTTACGTGAGTGGTCCAGTCCACGTCGTTACGATCAGCCAATGCACCAGTGTTACGAGTGGCATTATCTGCCGGTCTATTGTTGCCCTTTACGTGAGTGGTCCAGTCCACGTCGTTACGATCAGCCAATGCACCAGTGTTACGAGTGGCATTTGCAGCAATTCCACCCAGTTTTGTACTGGCTGAACTGTCCAAATCCTGTAAGTTGTTCGGGCTATCTTCCAGCGCGGCATATCCGCTGCCTCCTGTAATCTCTACACGGCCTTTTACCGCCAGGCCAGTCTGGGTGGTATAGCGCAAACTGCTGATGGCATCCCCGATATGCACTTCCGGCTTGCCACCAACCAGACCAAGCCACACCCCTGCGGTTAAGTCGTCGGCGTTTGCCTTCGCTGCCTTGATAAACGCGTTATCGCCATCTAACTGCACCCCGCCGGTGGTGACCAGCCCGCCATCAATAACGGTTTTTGTTGGGTCGGCATTATCAACAACGCCCCGGTTTTCCCTGCGCACAATTTGAGTACCTGCCGCCGCATACGACTGGCCTAACGGGTTCTCACGCTGCCAGGCCAATAACCTGCCTCCCCGCGCCTGCACCTCTGCAGATAGATACACGCCCCGCCACATGCCGGTAATGACGCCGTACAGCGTAACGATTGTTTCTGTTGCGGTTTCTTCGTAGTAGGCTCGCAAATAAAGGCCGGTATTCCCTTGAGTTTCAAAACGCGCGGCGGCAACACTGTTTGCAGCCCCACCAGTGATAACGCTTAAATTAAAATGGCATTGGTACTGATATCGGGTAGAACCGCCAAAACGAGCGGAACCGGTAATCGATAAAGCCTGGTTAGGTCCAGAGCTGCGCCATTCTGCCATTTTGTACCATTGGCTAATGCTGGTCGTATTCACCCGAAAAGGGATGCGGTTTAACGTGTAGGTGGGCACCTGAGTGCCGTCGAAGCGGTCCAGGTCATCCGATAGCCCCGCGATTCTGGCGGCCTCGGCAGAGCCAGCCGGATCGGCGCCCACTTCATCGGCGGTTAGGGAATCTTTATCAGCCAGGGCACCAGTGTTACGGGTGGCGTTGTCTGCAATGCCGCTTAGCTTATCACTGGCGGTACTATCCAGCTCGGCCAGGCTTCCGGGGCGACTATCGATATCACT
The DNA here is from genome assembly GCA_022448365.1 of Saccharospirillaceae bacterium. NCBI lineage: Bacteria > Pseudomonadati > Pseudomonadota > Gammaproteobacteria > Oceanospirillales > Saccharospirillaceae > Saccharospirillaceae bacterium. Next base: position 645,520 of record JAKVCS010000003.1, read on the forward strand.
CCATGAAACACCGTCGAGTGCCATTTTTTTCTGATCGACCAGCAACTTAACCTGGTAAATATAACCCCAGTCATCCGGGCCGGTTCCGTTGTGGCCAATTTTAATAACGTTATCGCTGGTTGTTTTTATATGGTCGTCCGGAACATCAAAAACCAGCCATTCAGTTTTTGCATCAGGCCCATTTGCTGCCGTAAATTTATGATCGTTTAAGGAAATATCGATATTACTTTCCAGATCATTCTGCAGAATCGCCAGACGTAAATACGGTTTGTATAATTGTGGTATCTGACTAAAAACGAACTCGAAAGCATCGGCTTTGCTGTCGATATGCCAGCTGCCAGAATACGTCCAATTTGTTTTAGAAAGCGCGTTGCTTACCTGAATGGCCGCTGCTGCGATATTGTCATCAATCTGCTGATAATCGGTAACGTCGGCGTTGTCGGTAACGCCGCGATTTTCAATTACATCAACAAGGTTTCCACTCGGGGTAAACTCTTGCCCCAGCGGCTGTTCGCGTTGCCACAGTTTCAGTACTCCACTGCGGTAATAAACATCAGCAGAGATATACAAACCATTCCAGGCCGCAGGAATAAAACTGTATATATTGACGGTTAATTCATCATTAACCACTTCATAATAAACCCGTAACGAACGGTCGCCAGTAGAACCCTGGGTTGTGAAATTTCTTGATACTGACGTGATTGGATTATTAGCCACCAAGCTAATATTAAAATGGTATTGGTATTGGTAACGGCCAGACTTGCCAGAACGAATACTGCCCGCAATCGACAGCGCACCATGAACGGTCGTTGTCTTCCATTCTGCGATTTTATGCCACTGTTTTACGCTGCTGGTGTTATTGCGAATGGGTATGCGGTGTATAACACCATCAGGCACAACATCCCCGTCGTATCGATCAAAATCATCTTTAAACGACGCCAGGCGTGCGGTATCAGCAGCGCCTGCCGGATCGGCGCCCACTTCGTCGGCGGTTAGGGAATCTTTATCAGCCAGGGCGCCAGTGTTCCGGGTCGCATTATCTGCCGGTTTGTTATCGCCACCGATACTGCTCCAGAGCATATCGTCCGGGATCACATCAACAGAAAAATAATCGACTTCGTAAGTGCCTGATTTACCCGAAGCATTGACAAGAATAAACGGCCTGATTCCAACGCAGTCAGCGTGCAGAGTACCGGGCGCGCTTATCTCGTCGCGGTTGTGGGTTATCGCCTTTTCACCTACTGGCGCGTAGCCTTTTAAATATCCGGTGAATACTTCCCAGTCGTTCGGCTCACGATTAGCGGCCGCAAAATAATGTTGAACGTTGAACTCAGGCAAGCCGTGAGTATTAACGAAACCACCATTTTCATTAACGCCAGCCAAACCGATAAAGCACTTGGCATCACCTGCGGTGCGACGAATACGGCACCTAACACGATACAAGCTTTCAGGGTTAAACGGGATGATCTCCTGGTGTATCAGCCGCCGCTGATCGTCACCGTCGTTGTTGCCAATGGTCAGTATTTTGCCACCTGCACCATCACCGCTTTGCACGCTGAATTCGCCGCTGCCTTGGTAATTTTGCCAACGGCCAATATCGCCGTTAAACGCATCATAAAAGCCCGTAAATTGGGGCTTTTCTTTTACGTCATCTGCCCAATCGACAGTATCTTTATCAGCCAGTGCGCCGGTGTTACGGGTGGCGTTGTCTGCCGGTTTGTTACTCCCCTTAACGTCATTGCTCCAGTCCACGTCGTCACGATCAGCCAGTGCGCCGGTGTTACGAGTGGCGCCGATTTCAGACACCCGCGCAATGGGCTTGGCCTCGCGGTAAATCTCGGCGGATTGGATTTTATCGCCCTGGGAACAGGTCATTTCGCCAATGATCCACATCTCCTCGTTTGGCTCGAATTCAATCCAGTCTGTGTTGTTATCGTATTTCCAACCCTGATCAGAGAACACCGCAAAAACAACGTTGGCTGGCTTGCCCTGGTAACCGAGAAATTCCGTACTAGACCGGTTCCAAACAATCCAACCCCGTGCTGCTCGGTTCGTGTTTATGGTCCATTGAACCCCCACCGCAGGGCTGCGTGGGATTGCCAACGCTTGCCCGCCCAATTGAATGGTGCCATCACGCGTAATGTCAGGGGTGCCAGCGGTATTGGTGGCACAGATAACCGCTTCCCCATTATTGCCATGCAGGGCGCCGTTTTTAATCTCCTGGTTAATCAGAATGACGGCGGTTTGCGTTTTAAGACCTTCAGCCTCTTGCGCGTTAATGTCGGCCAGAGTGGCGGGTTTATCCAAAATTGCGGCGTAGCCTGTAGAACCGGCTCCGATGGTTACCTTGCCAGCAATCTCTGCCCCGGTGGCTTTCAGAACACCATCGGCGGTGATGCCGGTTTTAATATTCCCGGAAGAATCGGCACTGATAAAGGTGTATATAACCCCGTCTGCCTCATACACACCAATACCGGTTTTGAAACCGTTATTAATGGTTTCAATACTGCCCCCGGACTGAATGCCGATGGTTGCGGTGATCAGGCCGGAAGTTAATTTAGCCGCAATTAAATTCTCGATTTTTTCCGACGGTATCGCATCCCCGGCCAGCTTGTCCGATATCCAGGACTTGTCGATAGGGTCGGTTTTGGTTGCCCAGGGGCTTAAGCCTGAAACGTCAGAAGGCAGCAGGCGCTGCGTGGTAAAGCTCAGCGGGCCGACCAGCTCACCCAATCGCCTTTTAGCATCGAACGCTTTGTAGTAAATACGGTAACTGGCACCAGACTGCAGGCCCGGTAATTTGATGCTGGTATCAGACCCGGAGTAGATCGGATCACCTGCAGCATTGGCATCATTCCCGTACCAAATTGTTATACCTTGGTAACCGACTGGCGCAGTCAATACCAGACTCGCTTCATTTACTCCGGGCGTCACACGAAAGGAGCTGGGCTTTAATGGCGATTTGGTCGAAACAGTTCTAACACCGCTCCACTCTCCGGAGCCGAACGCATCACGAGATAGAATCCGGAAGTCATAATCTGCATCGCTATCCAAATTTTCAAACTGATACTGCGTTGCGCTTCGCTCCATATCGACATAAGCCCAGGAACCACCCGATTTTTTCCAACCAAGTCGGGTCCCCACAATGTCCGGCGCTTGATTGTTTACCCACACAGCGGACACACTGTTAACCTCGGCAGTCACAGAAAGCGTCGGCGCCACCGGTTTCAGATTTTCGACGGTTATTTCAGCGGGCTGGCTCAGGGCTTCAGAAATCGAAATTGCGGCTACTTCCACGACAAAGCGCCGACGTAGGCCAACTTTCAGATTGGTTTCATAGCCATATTCAAAGCGCGGCTGAGAGGCAGTGGCGCGATATATTTCTGCCCTATTTTCAGGATCAAGGACGCGAACCCGATATTTGTCGAAAGCATCGAGTGCAATGTCATTCCATTGCAGCTCAGCAGAGCGCCCCGAAAATGGCGCCAGCAACGTTAGCCCAGTAACGGCAGGCAGTTCAGGTACGTCATGACTGAACGACACTGAAGCGGGCCTACTCCTTGTTACATCGGTGACGCTTACCACTCGGGCAATATAGTCAGCCGGTGTCAGATAGGGAATTTGTATTGCTGTTCCGTTTACCGGCGCAGAAAAAACAGGTTCAGATGATCCACTCTTTACGACCTCAACCAAATACCCGGTAATTCGGGCATCTTCTGGTGCGGTCCAGCTTAAAACGCCCGATTTATTCGTATTGAAACTGCCCGCTGAGAACGTCAAACCGGTAACAGAACTTACTACGCGGCTATCTGGCAACAGCTCTGTACCGGCAGCTGGCAGCTCATGACCATGCGTCAGGTGGTCATATGCAGAATCGACATGCTCTAACAGGCCCAGCAATACCAAGCCATTTTTTAAATCAATTTCAGCGCTTTCTACCCAGAACCGCATCTGATCGAATTTGTCGTCAGTGACGGTTACAACATCACCGACGGTAACGGCCAGAAGCTCCAGCGTGCAAACATAAGTGGCCTTGATTCCTGCACGAGATTCTTTAACGATTGAACTCAGCAAGTCAGCCGCACGATAGATATCGGCACAGCCTACCAAATTGATCTCTTTCTCGTTTACTCCCCCATCAGACTCGACCCAGTCCTTAAACTGCTGAGCCTCCGCAGGCGGGTAAATAACCTGTCTCTGTTTGTACTGGTTACGCGGTTCAACATAGGTGCCTATAGCGCGATTATAACGTTTGTCTTTTACGCCATATTCGAGTGACTTTCGCTCTTTGATCTGATCTTTCGTAATGGCGAACGCTGGCGCAGTGGCCGCCTTTCGAATGTTCAAATGATATTGACCATCGATCCAGGCCAAACGACCTCGACAGGTCTTTAACAACTCGCTCAGATTGTCTCGAATTGAATTGCCAGTATCGATAGCAATGTCGCAAGACATTTGTGGCTGCTGCGGTCCACCGGCAAACGTGGGAGCCAGCGCGTCGCAATAATTTGCACCATCGATAATGGAAGGCAGGTTTATATCTGATACGGGAATACCCGCACCATAATCTGCCGTTAAATAGTCAATGATTACCAACGCCGGATTATTATCAGGAGTGTCGCCAAGCTCTGTTTCATCTGGTGTACCATCGTATCCATAACCACAAACACGAAAGCCAGCACCGACTCGATCAGCACTAATCTCTTTGTAGAATTGATGGTTTTCTGACGACCACCCTTTCAGGACGCCACCAAGATGGGAGCGCGGCACCTGGTGACTGATAGAGTGGTTGATATAGTCTGGCCACCCAGCAAGAGTATTTCCGGGACCGCGCCCGTCATCAGTGGGAATCAAATAATTTCTGTCAGAATTCCATTCGATACGCGGATCATGCAGCATCTGGCCATTCGGTAAATACTGAACTTCAGGAAGATTCCCGGAAGTATACTTATGCGAGTCGCGGATATTAAACTCGAGGCGCAACAATGCCAGTGCCTGACCTTCAGAGTAATACTCATCGTCTTTACTGAATCTCCAGCCCGCAGGAAAACCATGGTAATATTTACCGGATTTGGCCAATTTAAAACCATATCCGTCCTCGGAGTCACCAGTAGCTTTTTCAGATATCGAAGCAAGGTTTTTTGCTATATCGCCATTCTTATATTTATCCGAGTATGCATCCAAATAACCTGACATGGTTATAGCGTCAGGAATACGCTGAACCCCTTCAGATACGACATACACGACGTTTAAAGACTCTGCAGCAGCACGATTGCGATAACCTATTTTAACCGGCAAGGCTGTTTGCCAACCTGGGCGCCCATATATCACCGGAATAGCATTGGTTTCTAACGGGAGCGAAGCATCGCTTTTTGGCTGCTCGTTACCATCTTCAATAAGCTGGTTAAAACCTGTTTTCAGTAAACTCATGATCCCCCCGCGCCGGAGCCAGCTAATTCATCAAAGATATGATCATTAGGGTATTTTCTGCTTTGACTCGCAGTATTCGTTTTACGATTAGATTTACGGTTAAACTTGTGCATATGATTCTTAAAAACCACTGCCAAACTGCCATTTTCACTGGGCTTCATATCGTGACAATAACCACGGTAAATACTGGGGATTACGTGCGCTAAGGAGTAATCAGTCGGATTAATGATGGCCAGGTGAATATCGATTTTTTTGTCGTAATGTCCGTTATTACGCATTACACCCAGGAGTTCGTCATCACAATCCGAAAACACAAGCGACATTGAGTTAGCGGAAAGAGAAAAATCAGACTTGATACTCGGGATATTTTTAACTAATCCGGGAATATAATTTTTCCCTGAATGTTCGAAGTAACGGCCATTGGCACTGATATATAATGGCTGATCAAGTTGAAACTCTATTAGAACGGCAAGCACGACCTGACCGCTCGCCAATAGCTGAGTGACGGCTTCGGGTAAATTTCTCATTATTCGATTACTTCTATGAGACCAACAGATTTTATGGAGTGGATACGGCCGGGAGATAGAGTTAATGCGGCGGTATTGCTATCGAGGCGCATGCGGAGTTTTATTTGCTCAGTGATTGCTGAGGTATTGGCCGGTAACGGCATGATTAGCGGGCTAACGAGTTTCGCTGTTGCCTTTCCGGCTGCACTGGTTTTTAAATCCTGAGCCAAGATATATGCGCGTGGCGAATTTCCAAACTGAATCAGGTTTCCCGCTTTAAGAATAGTTTTAGCCGCTGGCAGTGAAGCTAATTTAACTTCAAAACCACTATTTACCGTTACCTCAACCACTCCAGAACCACCGTGGCCGCCAGCATCTTTGAAAACTTGATCAACCAGAAAATTGAACGCATTAAACTGACCGCGACACCGAGCAAGAAAGGACCAAAGCGCCTGCAATTCGTAACCGCCTGCAGCGCCCGTTTCATCAAACGTTCCCTGATTATACGAGACTGTTACAGCTAACTTATCAGGGCCGCTTTCAATTGCCTGCGACCGGCCTGATTTTACATCGTTCACCGTAATATCTGATATAAGCCGAATCGAAATAGACTTTGCGCCCGGTTCTTTTGGGTATTCCATCATGATCCTGTCAGGCTGTGACCGTATTCTTGTAAATGCTCTTCAGTGGCCTCTGCAACAGCCTGGCGACTATCGCGGATGCGATCATCAAAACTTTGCGTATCGATGGCCTGAATGGCGCCCTGAGCGTAATAGTTCTCGATGTGCGGGCGATTCTCCTGCGTGCGGCGAAGTGCAGAGTCAGGGACACTGGAAATGGTTGCGGCAGAGTTAGGGAGCGCCTGATCGAAGGTAGTCTGACCAGATAGACCACCGCCGGACCCGCCCTGAGAGATAGTCCCTTTGTTCAGCTCGCGCATTCGAACAAGGCCAGCAGCAACAGCAGCGGAGGCAGCGAGGGCGCCTGCGGCAGGGCCACCCCAAGAAGCCGCCCACTTGTAAGAACTCATCGCGGCTTCGCTGGTGCTAATGGCAATATTTATACGCGCCGCTGCGCGGCCTATTTTTGCCAATCGACTGCTACCCGCTTTCGTTAAGGTGGCCAGATTGGCGAAGAAGGTTTTACCGCCCGCTATATTTGCAGCGCGGGTTTGGGCTTCAGAGTCAGCAATTGCTTGCTGGTATTTAGTCCAGTTGGATTTGCTTATTTCGAAATGACGCTCTTCGCTAACCTGCTTAGCTGCCAGAGCATTATCGATAATTTCCTGGCGGCGTTCGTAAGCAGCAATAAAGTGTTCGTTACCGCGATTTAATTCAGCCGCGACTTTTTCCGCCTCGCTGCCAGTTGAAAAATCAACGCTTTCTATTGAGGCTGAAGCCACCGTGGGTTTGTTTGCCGCTGCAATCTGCTTACCAGCCGCTTCAGCCTTGGCCTGAACTTCGTCAAACCATTCCTGAACGCCTTCCGATGGCAGCTTTTTCATGGCTAGTTCGTGCAATTCTTCTTTCAGCACTGCGACATGAGCCGCACTGGCTTTCGCCAGGCCAGAAATACCGGAGTTTTCGTCTAACTTAACGTTAATGCCTGGCAGAATATTGGCAACACTCACCACCTTCTGGGCAATTGTTTCGAGATTCTGAAGCGTAGTTGCTGTAAAGGTAGCAACTAACAGCTGAGCCCCCTTCCAGACCAGTTGCATCCCGCGCACTGCGTTTCCTGCAAAGCCAACCGCTTTGACAACGATTTTCATGCCAGCATTCACCTGGTCACGAAAGCCGTTATTCTCTTTCGCAGCTTCCACAAATTCTGTTTTTAATATGGTGATTAATGGCGCTACTTTAATGGCTATGGTGTTACCCAAGCCCTGCATTGCCATGCCTGCTTTGTAGCTGGCATCGTTCGCAGCTTCGATTTTAGCCGCATCAACACGATTCACAGCAACGCCCAGCTGTTCTGCTTCACGAGCGGCTTTGGCCAGTTCTTCAGAGCCACCACGCATGGCGTTGATAAGGCCAACACCTTCGGAGTCAAACAATTTAAAGCCAAGGCGAACCTTGTCAGTTTGATTCTCGATACCTTCCATGGCATCAGCAATTCTGTAAAACTGCTGATCGGGTGACAGCTTGTTTAATTCCTGGGCATTTAACCCCAGCTCTGCCAGTGCAGCCGATGCGACACTGGTTCCTTTCGCAGCTTCCGAAATCCGACGCGTAGAGCGTTGCAGGCCTACGTCTAAAGCACGCTGAGCAACGCCATTCAGTTCGCCCTGGTGTCGTAATCCTGCGAGCGCCTTGGTGGTAGAGCCGATTTTGTCGGAATGCTTTGCCAGCGCATCGATATTATCGAAGGCGCGATTTGTGAGTACCGTTAGCCCACCAGCTGCAGCGACCGCACTGGCAGCAATCGCCCCGGCGCCAACCTTGGCATAGCCTTTTACTTCTTTCGCCCACTGGTGAGTCTCTTTTTTGCTTTTCTTCAGCTCGTTATTAAACGTGGCTGAATTCGCATGGAGACTAACAACCAGCGATGCAATTTTAGCTTTGATGCCCATAGGCTATGCCATTGTCTTTTTGACGTTTGATAAGTGTTTTTTAAACGCTGAAGCACTTACCGGCCTGAGAGGTTCCAGTGCTTTATGTGGGTCTGGATATAAATCATACGGCGTTAACCCATCACCGCCCTTTAACTGCAGGGTTGCGTTGAATAAGGACGCTGTCATCACGCCCGCACGCCAGTTTTCAGCAACAAATCCGGCTGGCTCAACCGAAAAGAAATAACGCCAGCAGTCATAATCGAATGCTGGTATATCTGTTAACTCGGCATGAGTACGAATGCCGAGCTGGTGCATCAGTCGGAAGTCGTGCCAGAGTCTGGGGTTTTCTCTGAAGGCTTTACCGCTTCGGAATCACCATCGACTTTCTTCAGTTCAACACCTGACAGCACCATGATTTCATCATAAAGGCGTTCGATTGGTCCTACGCCATTATCCATCAGAGTTTCTACATCAGACTCCTGAAATAACTGACCGCCTTCATCATCGAGGCAGCCCATTACCACAGGGGACACCAGGCTGTATGCACCGCCTTTTTCGTCGGTTACTTCCTGAACCTTATCTCGCTCGCGCAGCGACAGCTCACGAACTGTAATTTCCAGCCCTTTACCCCATTCCGGAACCGGAACAACAGCCGTTTTTTGGTTTGATTTAATACCAGCCAAAACCGAATCACGCAGGTTCATAATTAATAGCCCTTCACTTCATTAACGTTGAACGAGAACACAACGAAGGTCTCGTCTTTCATGGATGGCAGGATTTTTAATTCAGAAATCCATGCCTTGAATTCGAATGTTTCCTTGCCACCAGTTGCATCTGCAGAATCAGATGGCACGACAAACTGCCAACTGCGTTCTTTGCCTGTTTTAAAATCTTCCTTGATGGTTGCCAAGCCTGCCGCTGTGGTTTTCAGTTTGTACTGCATTCCGCCAGCTTTGCGCATACCAGCCTTCGAGCGCTCCCATTTAGAACCGGTATGAGTATCGTCGAGCGATTCACGTGACAGTGCGAGTTCGGGCAAAGGATCGTACAGGTCGCCCGCTACCTGATCGAAAGTGTCAGGTGTTGAACCTTCATAATTCAGCGTCACATTTTCGGCGCCGATATTTGTATCTGACATGCTTATACCCTCTGATAGATGATCGTCAGTTCGATTGTTTGTGAATGAATTTCTAAGTCAGACTCGAAGTCTGGGCGCTGACTGGTTACTTCCACCAGCTGAATAACGTAATTACCGTATGCGCTGTCAACAGTGCCATGGTAGCCATCAAAATGTTCGTTGATTGCATTGGCAATAAGGGCAGCATCAAGATACGAGTTACCGTAAATATCAATCTGAAAAAGTGCTTGCTTGGTTGAATGCTGTTTGCCTGAGCTGGTGCGCTCACCAGGTGAGAAATCAATAGCGGTGTAACGAACAGCTGGGTATGTGCAGTCTTTGGGAATAATGCCAACATAGACCCGATTGCCCACAACAGAAGCTACGCTGGCCGGTGCAGTCGTAGTCAGCATGTTTTGTACGAATAATTCCAGCACGGGTTATTTTTCCAGCTTTTTGAAATGCCACCGCAGGCGCTTTTTGAAGCGAACCACTGTTTCCTGCCAGTATTGATTTGCTGCGCGTCGCATCCAGCCTTTCGGTGCAATATGGCGGGTTCCCAATTCAAGTAAACCGGCATACCAATGACGGCGCATTCGATAGCCGACGTTGACCGTGGCGCTATGTTCACCATCTGCTTTTTCGGACCATTTTTTGGTGCCGTCTTTCAGACTGGTGGGCTTTTTCTGTTTATTTTTTCGTTCCAGGTACTCGGTATCCGTACCTTCTGGCGCACTTTCCTTCATGGCTTTGTGCATGGGCGTAGCTGCCCACATCAAAGCCCGACGTAAAACCTTTTGCCCGGTAATTACATCAAGCTCTTTGAACTTTTTATCCAGCTCATCAAGGCCATCGATTTTAATTTCCTCGGTCATAGCTGGTTTGCTCAACGGTGAGAACAGTTTTAATACGGCCCGGACTGTCGTGGCCTGTAATATTGAAATAAACACCGTCGATATTTACGCGCATATCGTCGGTTATGCCGGGGATATAGTGCATGGTTAGCTCATACACTGATCTGCTGGTTAAATGATCAGAGGCAAAGCTTTCATTGCTACTCTTCAATTTTTTGGAACACCAGCATGGCTCGAATTCTTGCCATGTAGCTTCTGGCTCGTTCAGCTCATTCTTCTTCGTTACCGGTTTTTCGATAACAGCGTAGGTGTCGAATGTTCCGATCATGCGATTCGATAAACCTTATACGTCTGCCAAAGGCGTTCTGTTCCTTTCGGAAAGTCTGCACCTGTATTGCGGTAGGTGTAGTAATTGCCGATCAGCAATAAGGCACCCTGTAGAATACCGGTGTTTATCACTGCCGTGTGTTCCGGCGATTTGCTATCAGCATCAAGGGCGCCCTGGTCCGAATAGAGCTTTCGTTCGGTGAAATCTTCAAAAGCTTGCAGCGCTGCATCGATATATGACTCGATTAGCTCATCTTCACGATTGTGCAGCACCCGCAGGTGCTGTTTTACCAGGGCGAGAGGGATCATTCTGACAGGGCCTCGTCAGCATTATCCGCGGTTTTTTCAACGTAGCGTGGATCACCACACTTCACTGGTTTGATGCCCAGCACTTCCAGGCAATAAGCAATATTTGCTTCTGAATCCAGCGCCTTGCCAGTGTCGACAAGTTCTTTTAATTCAGCATCCGGAATGCTATGGACCAAATCGTTTGGCTGATAAGTCACGCCTCCCAAAACGACAATACTGGTAATACGAACCGAGTTTTCACCCGCTTTGTTTTTCTTGGACATGATTATTACTCGTGATTTATGGAAACAAAAAAGGACTCAGAATGAGTCCTTTTGTTCAGGAGCGATTACAGCGTGCTAGCACACTGCAATGCTTTAACCGCTCCACCAACGTCGAGCAAATTGCCGTCAGAGCGCTGGAAGCCGACAAAGCCAACCTGACCTTTCAGAGTGAACTTACTGTCGTCCATGCGGAACATCTGCACCTGCGCAACATCTCGAATGGTGTAGTGATTAAAATCACCAAAAAGCACCGGCTTATTGTTTGCGCCAACACCATCCATTTGCTGGTTAATGGTGTAGCCATAACCATAAATACGATCAGGGTCACCTGCTTCATGACCTGGCAACCACAGCGGACGGCCCTGGGCGTCGTTCTCGTCTTTCAGATCACGCAGAGTAATGTCATTGAACATCAGTCCGCAATTACCACCCTCACGGTAGACTGGGTCCACCGAATGAATCAGGTGATTAAGCTCGCCAAACGTAATCTTTGTTGGGGAAGCGGCAGTCTTTCCGACTTGCGCTGCAGTAACAATTCCCTTTGGCTGGCCAGAGCCGGTGCCGATGGTGAAATGCTTGTTCTGAATTCGAGCCAGGCGCATAGCCAGCAGGCGCAGAATATACGCTTCCAGATCAATATCGCTGTCTTGCAGCAACTCAAAAGGAATCGCAATTGATTTAGAGCTGTATTTAAACGCACCCATGGAGATGGTGCCGAATTCGGTATCTCCTTCACCGGCTTGGGCATTTTCGCCAACGATTTCGCCTTCTTCGCTGGTTGCATCGGTGGTTGGCATATCCATTGGGTTGCCGGTTGCCGTAGGCAGAATATTTGCCACGCTACGCATGCCACCAAACTTCTTCATCGCTTCAAGCAGGCGAGTAGCAAATTCACGATGGGTTAATGCGCCACCTTTTTGAGCCTGGCCAACACCCATTTCATTTTGAACGCGGATCACTTCAGAGGCCATAAATTCGCGCTGTTCACTGGTGAGGTTATCAACACCGCCACGCATCCATGCATTCAGGCACTCTTTACGCTTGCTTTCGCGCTGAGTGGCTTCATCAATTGAGATGTTCTGCTCAGCAGCAATATTGCCGATCTGATCCTGTACGGACTGAGAAAGCTGTAACGTTTCTTCAAAGGCAGCAATTTGCTGATCCAGTGGTTCAATGGCAGCTTTCAAATCATCATATTTTTTCTGATCGTCAGCAGTCCATTTCTGATCTTCCGGTTTGTTCTCAACCAGATTAATCATCTGAGCTGCAATGTTTTTGCGCTCTTCCCGCAGGTCTTGAATGCTCTTAGGCATAATATTTCTCCGTATTTTCGGACAGGTATAAAAAAGCCCGCATAAAGCGGGCTGAGATAGGTGGTTTGCGGGAAGCCGCTAACCAGGGTGAGCCAGGGCAAGCGCCTCAGTTTGGCGTTTCAACTTGGCTAGGAATTCTTTGTTTTCTTCGATATCGAAGTCGTCATCATCCGATTTGTTATCGGTAACTTTATTTTTGACCAGTGCCGCAGGTGCATTGGCGTAAGCTGATAAATTCCAATTGGCCGCGTTATTTGGGCCTGCTTCTTCGTCGATAATGGAGTCGATAAAACCATGCTCTTTTGCTTCTTCAGCACTGAACCAGGTTTCCTCTTCCATCCAGTCAACGATCTGGTCACGATCAGCACCTGTTTTCTTTTGGTAGTCATTAACAATGCTGTTATCGACCTTCTCCAGCAGTGCTATGGTTTTACTAAGATCGCGTTTATTACCTATGGCCAGCGTCCAGCCCTCGTGGACCATATAGAAACCGCCATCAGCCATAGATACCGATTTACATGCCGCGCTAATGTAGGTTGCGGCGCTGGCACAAAGCCCGTCAATTTGGGCAGTGATATTGGAAGAATGCTGTTTAATAGCCGTTGCGATCGCACGGGCGGCGAACACATCACCACCTGGGCTATTTATGTGCAAAACAATATTGCTGTCGGAAATGTCGTTCAGAGTTTTAATAAATGACTCTGCTTCAACGCCCCACCAGCCACCGATAGCATCAAACAGGTAAACGTGGGTTGTATCACCCTCGTTTTTAACCTCCAGCGGCTTGGCGCGTTCTTTATTCTGATTCAGAAGGTTTAGAAGGCGGTTCATCATTGCTGCCATCAGTCTCACCTGTTAATGGTTTGTAAAGTTTGTCGCCGCCATCAATTGGCGCGCGGTCTTCGAGTTCGCGTACTTCGTTTACTGTCAGGAAGCCTGGCTGCTGGTTGCCACCCAGACCAACCTGGTACGCCTCATAACGACTTTTAATGTCACCGCGTAAAAGCCCGTCGACATTGAAGCGAAAGAAATACTTATCACTGCGAATAATCTTGCGGTTAACTTCCTGCTCAATTCGCGTAAGAAGTGGACGAAGCGTGAAAATCAGAAAGCCGATACTTTGCTGCTCCAGCCCCGTGCCCCATGCCGTAGACTTTTCCATGTGGCCGATCATATGGGGTGGAACACCGAAAATCCGGGCAATATCAGCGACGTTAAAAGAGCGGGTTTGTAAGAGCTGAGCATCTTCAGCTTTCATTGTGATTTCTTTGAATTCACCGCCACTGGGGATAAACGCGGGTAAGTGGCGTTTATCTGGGTGCTGATGATGGTCAAACCAGTAATCACGAATAATTTTCGCCTGGTCTTTGTTCAGATTTTCAGGGAACTTGATATAACCGCGCGGTGTAGCATCGTTGGCAAAAAATGTAGCGCTGTATTTATCTGCAGCCAGAGCGCCGCCAACAGCATTTAGTAGAACGCTTCTTAAAGTGCTTAACCCTTCTTTCCCATTCCAACCAATATTAGGAGTGTGGAGAATATCGTCTTGGTCATAAGTTGCTTGTATGCCATCGTCGAAAACGACACCATAAATCAGCCGGCCATTTTTGGTATCAGGTACAACACGTTCTGATTTCAGCGGCGTTAAGGAGATCATATCGCCGTTGCGGTTGCGTCCAATCAGTGCGTAAGAGTTGCCATTCAGCAGCATGTAAGTAACAACACACTCCCAGAAAACCACCGCGGTAAGCATTGGGTTTGGCGAATCATGCAATGCTTTGTAATACGGGTGATTACTGGCTATTTCTTTTTTCTTACCGTCACGTTCGTAAATATGAGCCGGTAATGAACCGATTGACCCAGCTATTAGCCGAACACAAGCGTAAACCGCAGATACCTTCATTGCGGTATTACGATTTACTGGCTCACCATGTGCGCTGGCACCGGAATTTAACAAATCCATCATGGATTCAACATCGCCAGAGGTAACCGTCACGGAATTATTTAATTCCTGAATCTGGTCCATCGCAGACGATAATTGCGACTGGGTAGCTGCCAGCTGATCAGACAATACCGCTGTTTTTGACTTACCGAATGGCCACATAATTACCAGTTCACAAAATCCATGTTCATTTCATTGCTCTCAGGCTCATACATAGCCCGACCAACACCCATAATGCAGGCAACGATTCCGTCAATTTTGTTCTCGTTGCTTTCTTTATCAGGAAAATAGTTTTCTTTCTTATCGACCTTGTTCACCGTATTGCTGGCCATCCAATTCAGAACCGGGTGATCGGTGTGATGGAACCGGCCAGACATGACAGCGGCCTCCATTTCTTTCATCGCCAGCGTCATGTTTTGCACAGTGTTGCGGTATTCAACCGTGGTCATGCCTTCTTTTTCGAGCTGCTGCGCAAGCTGAGCAGCACGCCAAGGGTCATAGACCACTTCCTGCAGATTCAAGCCTTCACAGTCTTCCTGTACTTCGTCACCAAACAGCGTAAAGTCGATTTCATAACCGGCCATTTCACATAAATCACCCGAAGCAACCCAGCGCTGATAGGCGTTTTTATTGGCCTTCTCTTTGGTGTTATTGATCGTTTCTTCTGGCAGGTAGAACTTCGGGAAAACGTAGTAATGCAGCTCGCCGTCAATCTCTCTCCGGAATAACCGCAACTGCACACACATATCAATTTTGGCGGCCAGATCGATGCATGCGTAACACTCATCGTCTTTGAAATCTTCGATTCTTAACGATGAGTCGCCACACTCACGCCACTTAACCATGTTCAGCCACTGAGCCTTGGCACCACACCAGATGTTCAGGTGCTTGGTTTTATAAATAACCTGGCGGCTCGGGTTGTTTTTGGCGTTTTCCAGCTGGCTTAGTAAGTAATCTTCCTTGACCGAAACCCCTATATTCGGGTTGGCCATGTACAGGCTTTCTGGTTTATCCCAGTCTTCCTCGTTGTCGATGGTGTAAATGATGCCGAACAGTTCATCATTCGGCTGAACATCATCGAGCATCTTCTGAACTTCGAGCTGCTTGTCATAACAAGGCCCGGCAATGTTAGTCCCGGCGGTTGTGATGATGAACATCAGAGGTTGCTCTCGGGCACCCATACCGGTCAGCATGGTTTCATATAAATCCGGCGTTTTGTGCTCGTGAAATTCATCCACCAGCGAGCAACTGGGGCTGGAACCATCGCCCGGATTACCGACAACCGGTTCAAACTTTGAACCATCGTCTGACCGGTTCATATTCATGGCATTTATTTCAATGCCGAACGCTTCGACCAGCTCCATGGTTTTTTGAACCATGATCTTGGCTGGCTTAAATACTTCTAACGCCTGTTTCTCAGTGGTAGCGCCTGCATAAATCTCTGCACCGAATTCACCATCCAGGGTGAACATAAAATTACCGGTGCCAGCAGCCAGAACTGACTTGCCATTTTTACGGGGGACACATCCGTAAAACTCACGGAAACGACGGGTATCATCCTTCTTGCGCTTCCAACCAAACAACACAGCAAAAATGAACTTTTGCCAGGGTTCGAGCGTTATGTCTTCACGCTTAGACGCCCACTTGCCTTTGGTGTGCGGCAATGACTGAATAAATAGACAAACCGCTTCAGCGGTTGGCTTGTGAAAGTAATACGGGTAAGTCTTACTCTGCTTTTTGATGTCATCCAGGTGACGCTGACAGGCATTTTTTACCCACTTGCATGCCGGAATCTTTCCACCAACGATGTCGCGGGCGTATTTATTCGCCGCATTAACATTGTGAAAAGTCGCCATGCCATTACTTTTTGTTCATCATATCCAGCAATGCTGAAAATTTATTCTCCTTCGGCTTATTACCAGCTGGTACAACAATCTTTGTACGGTTGGCAGGGTCCAAACCGAGCGAGGCACCCAGCGACTGAACTTGTTTGATTGCTTCGTTTGCCGCCGATAGCGCAGGATTTTTTTTGACCGTTCCGTTTTCCTGCATGATCGTGATTTCACGACCGGCCTCTGCAACCGCATGACGCCAAGTGGCGTAAGCAATGCAGAACATTTCCAGATTGTGACCATCGGCTGCCGTCAAAACACCAGACTGACAAAGCTGGGGGCAATAAGACTTCCAGCACTGAATCGCAATTTCATCAGTGATCCATTCCGGGCAATCAATATTTAGCAGCTGATCAAATTCAGGTTCGTTCTGATTAATCGCCCGCTTCCCAGGGTTTCCGGCAAGCTCTTTCTGGGCTTTCGGCTTCGGTTTTCTTCCTCGGCCACCTGGCATAGATAATTCTCAACTACTGAAAAAGCGTTACGGAAAAACTTTTAATTTCGCGGGTATAAAAATTCGACTGAGGCCAACGGTCTCTGTGGCACAGGCTGTAGACTTTCGACCCGCCCCCCTATCTGGAAGAGCCACGGGAGCGACCGAAGCCACCATCCTCAGTGGCTGTCTTGCGGTCGTGGTGCTTCTTGCACAGCGGCTGCCAGTTAGTTTTATCCCAGAATAATGACCAGTCCTTTTTATGCGGGATGATGTGATCAACCAGTGTGGCTTCCATTACTACGCCTTCTTCCTGGCAGTGAACACATAATGGGTTGGCATCAAGGAAGGCTTTTGCAGCTTTACGCCAGCGGCTTGTATAGCCACGCTGATGGGCAGACTCTCTGCCCTCGTCAGCCTGCTTTGCTCGCAACTTGCTGTGCTTCTCGCAACAGCGCTGCCCAGCGGGAACGAGCGCCCCGCAGCCAGTATGTGCACAAGGTTTAAGACTCATTAGCTCCAGCGCTTACTGAATGGCTGCTGCTTCGCCTTGCCACCATTAAAGATGCCTGCGGCTGGCTCAATATACTTTTTATAAAAGCGTCCATATGCCTCGTCATCGTCTGGTGTGTCTGTTACGTTCACCCAGAGCAACGCGATTGCATGAGTGGCCGATAAGCCAAGGCCAACAGCTGGCCAGCCAGGCCATGTGATGGTTGCGGTGTAGAGCAGTGTCAGCCAATCAGTAGTGCTACCAGGCACAGTGACAGCCATTGCCCCACCAGACAAAGCACACAGCACCATCACGCCCCAGGCGCTCACCTTGCGCTCAATTGCGTACATCAGCACGCCACCGACAACAGACAGCACAACGGCAGTGCCGGGCTCAATAAAACCAAACAGAACAGATACGGCGAGCATTAGCATCGCCACAATAGTCAGAGTTTTTGCCATGATTAGTAGCTCCAGATATGCGGACGCGGACGCCAAGACTGCTTGGCAGCATCATCCAAGTGAATAAAACGTTCTTTGCGCGGACCTTTCTGATTAACACCAATACCGGTGAATCCGTGCACGCGAGCCAATAGAATTAATTGAATTGCATCTTCACCAGACACAGCAACATCAACAGCACAACCCAGCGAATGAGTCCCAGGACGGCGCTTATTCTTTTCAGCAGAATGACGACGGGAACGGTAGGCGCTGGTTATCACCATTGGCTTACCAAACTCAATACGCAGAGCCTGAAGGCGGTCCATAAACGAAGGCGACATATTGCACTCGCCAGTTTCTTTGCACTGCAACTCTTTACGGGAAAAGTTCTTCCAATGCCAATCACACATGCTCAGACCTTGCTGTACGATCTTTAATTACTGCCAAATCTCTCTCATGCTTACTAATAATTTGTGCGTGTTCATCAAGTCGAGTCTGGTGGCGAATATGTTGCTCCTGGTGTGAATCAAGCCTCATAGACACTCGCCCCATAACACGACCAAAGCCAATTAGCTGAACAATAACTGAGACAATTAAAGTCGCAGCAGCTATCAGTACTGATGGATCAATATTAGTAAGCATAAAAATCATTAATTAGGTGCCCGGCGGACGACCGGGGCTTTTCATCAGGTCAGGACAGACCGGAATAAAAAAAGCCCGGTTATCGTTAAATAACCGGGCTTTCTGTCTTTTAAAGTGTTTAGGCGTTGTTTCGCCAGTATGGAAATTTAGCCATAAAAGTGCGTCATAAGTCAACCCTCATACTGAATTTAATTACAGGTGGTATTAAATACAGTACTTATGCCCTTAAAAATATCAATCCCCTTTGTAGCCTGGCTGTCTATAAAACTCAACCAACTGATGTTCTGGATCAGTTTCAGGTCGAAGGTTTCTCAGTTCAAAATGAGCAAACCTTAAACCACGATCTTTCCGATTAAGCGCCAATCGCAGAAACACAATGGCCTCACACTCTGAGAGCTTCTCACCATCCGGCGGAATCCAGCCGATACCGTTGCACTCAATACAAGCGGTCTCATCGCTGCTAGTAAAAACCTTTGGAACAAAGCCAGAGCCGCTACATGCTCCGCAGCGACTCCACTCCTCCTGACTAAACTGCTGACGCCTTTTCTTCTCCAACGGCGTGAACTTCCGATCCATGCAATAGCTTTAGGATGCTGCAGCGAATGGCGCTGGCTGCCAGTAATGCTGATCACCGCGTAAACTTCGAATATTTATCAGAGCTTGGGCAACTTTACCTAATCCCTGTCGATCCAAATCGGAGCAACGCTGCTCAACCAAGCCCGCAATAAAACCAAAGTCACGGGCGTAGTTTCTGTTTTTGGTATCTAAGCCGATAGCGCCCGAAGTCAATCGCCGCATAGCCTTATTAAAGTGATCAGCCTTGCGGTACTTTCTGACGCCAGTGATTGCCAAAGCGCGATAATTCTCCATATGGAGATAAACCAGAAGCTGTGCACGTATTTTGACCGCCTGTACTTGATTCCGGCCATTCGTCAAATCAACGGAATCACCAACAAGCGCCACAGCTGACTCCTGAACTGACTGCAGTGAAGCCATAACAGCCGGGCCATATGCCCAGATCAACCAGCCCTTTAATTCTGATTGATTTTCGACCGCTGCAATAACTTTAGCCGCTTCGTATTTATTGGCGATTTTATGTGTGGTGGTTGTGGAAGATGGACCGCCAGCGCTATCAAATCCGCTGGTGGATTGCATTTCTATTGAATACGCTTCGAGAATTGCATTGCGAGCGCTCCATACTGAATTAATACCCATTTAATATTGCCCTGTCTGTCCTGAGTCCTGACAAGGTGTATATCAAAAGTAATATTCTTATAGGTGGGGGTTAAATTCAGCCGCGCTCACTGGCGTACAGGGGGGTACTGACAGGTATTTTAATTTGTGCTTTTATTGCGGCGCTGCAAAGACAAACTCACTAAGGAGCTATCAATACAGATGCAAGAATAAAAAATCGTAGACCAAGGAGTTACTACAAGGAAGAACAAGAGGTCACGCCAATGACCCCTTATTCAAGTACACGATGCGGAGTGTCTCCCACAGTGTGTAGCGCTTACCAAGAACTTACTGTGAGTAACGCCACTCCGCCAGTTTCTTTTATGAATTCAATACATTCATAAAATTTATGTGGAGAAATTTTAATGAAAGGCAAACAGAGAAAGATCAAACAACCGGCGCTTTTAACAGTAATTGTTGGATACCTCATAAAAGAGTTGGCATCTGAAACCCTTACAGAATTATACCCTGCCTGTAGCTCGTTTATTAACTGGCTCATCGACAGAATTAATAAGGTGTAGCGCCAACCCAAAAAATAGGCCGCATTAGCGGCCTTATTTACTTAGTTGATCGAGACTCTTTTACCCAATGCTCGCCATCTCTTCTAATCTCAGAAGCTTACTATCCAATATTACTATTCTCTGGGGCTTACACTCCAGCTGGTTTCGTAATGCTCTCCCCAGTTCAGGGCCTTTACCTTCCTCTTCTAGCTCAACATCCTTAAACCCCATGCCATCGTCGTGAACATAACAAACTCTATAGATATACTTTGAACACTTATCGTTCATGACTGAGCGCCTCTCGCAAAACCTTGCGCATCCATTCCTGGGTTTTCATACCCTGCTGTTCGGCTGCGGCAGTGTATTCTGCCCACGGTCCATCCGCTTCCGCGAATGCGCGGCGCTTGAGTTTTTTATCATCCGGCAGGCGGTTATTGCTGGGCTTACCGGTTAGGTGGTGCGTACTTTTTGAGTTAGCCATTTTTTTCTACCCAATCATTCATAACCCTCACTAAAAATGAAGATCGTTCTAACTCAGGGATTTCGCATAGCTTTGACGATGAGTACGATTGGCCAATTCGATATCTAAGAAACTGAGATCTCTTATCGATATGATTACCATTATTACCACCGTGATTTCTAAAGGCTGTTATATCCCCATGAATATTCCAAAATTCCTTTAGCTGATTGCACTTTGAATTCACACATACAAATGGAATCTCGCCGAATGGTGTTGTATCTACGAACCGCCCACAAATACCGCACTTCCTGGACTCATGCGACCAGAAATCTTTTGGTGTAAATGGACGCCCTTGCTCCATGGCTATTAAGTCCTCAAGATACCAGTACGCCTCCAGCATTTGTGGGCGAGGTATTGAGTTGGCAATTAAAACACTTCTAAAAACCTCAGAAGTCGTCATTACAAAGTGCTCCTTCGGCAGCCACCCTCAATCCTCTGACGATCTCCTCTAAAAAATCGGCTTTGCGGGTTATTTCAATACCTACCTGACCAGCCTCACAAATCTTTGAATCTTGCACCCACAACTCAACTAGCTCCTGCGCGGTGTATTGTCGGCTTCTTAAATTCAAATCAACATCGATTCCAGTTTTTTCATAGAAGCTATCAGAAGAGTAATTCGCAAACGATAAAGCCAGCTCTGCCTCACCTCCTAAACTCTGAATTGATGGCTGGATGTTGTGCATCAAAAAAACCGCCGATTCCGTGGCAACTTCGTAAATCGAATTCTCAATATTTGATTTGGCTTGATCCAAAAAATTTTTACTCTTAATTAAATCCTTTGACGGACTGGCATCTAGCTTTTCAACCATTTGCTGTACTCCATAATAATTTCATTGCGAAATCGCTGACTCAACTTAATATCATTGTCGAGCTGAGTTAGACTGTCGAATTGCAACAGTGTCTTGATCGCCTCCTCAGTCATATCTGGATTAAAGGCATCCATCCGATACCGCTCCCAAATAAAGCGCTGAAAAGGAACCTCATCTTTACGGGCAATAAACCAATTACAGAGCGGACCATTCATCGTTTTTTACCCCTATCCTTTGATCATAGTTAATTCTTCTTCGCGGCCAATCATCTGAATGACTCAGTGCACCCTTTACCCGCTTGCCCATGATTCGAATATACAGGATCTTCCGTTAACTGCAACACCCAGTTAAAATAGTGCTTGTAAATATCCGCCATTAGCATGACTTATACTGCATGGCTATTAGCGGCCTTTATCAGCTGACACTGCCTCTGAAAAGGCCTCGATATCCAAATGGCCGAGACGCAACCGATTCCTGAAGCAGCTGGTTGATTCTCTGCAATCCTGCAAGTGCAGCATCGCATGGCCAATCTCTGGGCTGTCAGCGGCACACCACCACTTCATTTCGTCAATCTTTTGCTGCAGCCAGAGCAGCTCACGCTCCCTAGCCTCAAGCTCTTTTCTGCGTTTAGACTTGAACACTTAGCACCCCCTTCGGCACCGCGAACAACGCCAACAAACCAGCGTCACGCTTATCCTGATTGCTATTGCCCTGCCAGCCGGTGATCTGATTGAAATACTGCGCATCATCTTTGGCTTTGCGCTTAGCTGGACCGGTTAGCGGCTTAACCAGGTGAATGTCTGCACCCATATCCTGCAGGCACTCAACCAGCACACGGGCGACCCCTTTCACCTGCCCTACCTTCTGGGCAATGGCTGCATGAGTCTTAGCATTCGTTTTGCCGCGGCGATATGTGGTTTTATCGTGTTCGACGTTCTCAACAACAAACAGAGCATTACTATCCACCAGCTCCTGGGCGTGTTTTAACAACTGCGGGAATGGCTCTGCCAGCAGGCTGATCAACTGGCCGTCTTTCGCCAGTGCCACGCCAGATTTAACCAGGTCCGGGTCAATACCAACCACCAGCCGACCACCCGGCACCACCGGGGCTGGTGGTCGGGCTTCTACTTGTTTAACCATTTGTTGTACTCCAGCATGATTTCATTACGGAACCGCTTGTTAAGAGCGGGATCGTTATCGAGTTGAGTGCGGCTACCGAACTGCAGCAAGTCTTTAACGGCTTTCTCTGCCAACTCTGGCGTTGTTGCATTGCGGCCGTATCGCTGCTGCAGAAACTTCTGGAACTTTTGCTCACGCTCACGGGCTGCCAACCACTTACACAGCTGACCGCCCTTCGGTTTATTTACTGGTACTGGTGGTCCCTTCTGCTCAATCAGCTGTGCGCGGGTCATCGCATCAATATTCAGAGGCTGCTGGGCCAGCTGGTGGCGCACAGCTTCCGGTGAGTCATCCAACACCAGCATAATCACAGCCCGGCCATAACTATCCTGATCAACTTTACGAACCAGGGCGCGCATTCTTCACCCCGCGTTTAAAAAGGTATGTCATCATCGAAATCATCAAAGGCGTTAGACGGCTGCGGCGATCTTGGGGGCTGATTTGCGCCCGGCTGTGCTTGTTGCGATAAATCACCCGTCTGGCTTATTCCCGGATTATGGCTGGCGGCATGATCTTGGGTGGCAGTGCGGTATTGCTGCGGGCCACCAGCCTGACCCATCGATAAATCACCCGTCTGGCTTATTCCCGCATTATGGCTGGCGGCGTTATGTTGTGGTTGTGAGTTCTGGTGCGGTGCCAGTCCATGGAAGGATTGACCGCCCTGGACTCCATGCCCATCCGCTCGACTATCCAGCATCAGCATATCGTTAGCGATAATCTCCGTGGTGTAGCGTTTGACGCCGTCCCTTTCCCACTCACGGGTGCGAAGCTTTCCTTCAAAGTAGGCTTTACTGCCCTTCTTCAAATACTGCTGAACAATCTCAGCCAGTTTTCCGTAAATGGTTATCCGGTGCCATTCGGTTTGATCTACCTTCTGCCCGCTTTGCTTGTCGGTGTAGCTTTCATCGGTAGCCAGTGAGATATTCGCCACAGGATTGCCATTTGGCATAAAGCGAACTTCTGGATCTCGGCCCAGAGTGCCAATAAGGGTTACTTTGTTTACTGATCTGCCCACTTGGATAAGGCCTCGTAATTAATTGATCTGGAGAAAACAAAATCCACATCAGAATCTGATAAAAAATTTGCTTCAAAGCTGGTGATTGATCTGGAAGTCTGCCAATACATCTCTGGCCGGCAATCCAAATATTTTCCCGGTACATTGCAACGCTGATTCACAGAATTAATCGCATTAGCTAATGGCGACCGAAAGAAATATTCAGGGCCGATACGGCCGAGCTGGCGGCCAAACTTCAAAAGTCGGCGCTTCGCCTCTGACACCGACTTAGCAATCTGCCTTTGCTCCTGAATAAGCCTGAGATAAAAGTCATCTGAAAAGTGTGATCTCAAGAACAGAGGCATTGATCTTTCCTCTGATTGGCATTCCGCCCATGCTTAACCCGGTAAGGGGTCTGACACTTATCCTGATAAGTCTTTCGGTTGCTGTATGCGCGATAGGCATCACAGGTATCAGCTGCAACACGCTTCACGCCAGTTACTGCATCCACACTGCCAGCGCAGTGAGAGCGAAACTCACAGCCGGCGCACGGGCCTGGCTCAGCATCAAAACCCCAACGGCCCTGGGTAGGCTTTGGCTTAACGTGTTCAGGCGAACGGCCATCCATAGCGATAATATTCATTGCTTCTGAATCCCCCCATCGATGCAGTATTCAGCCTTGGCTGCCTCAGTAGGCCACCAAGTGATACATAAGCGATTGGTTTGAGTGCATTTGCGAGCCTCACCACGGGTAAATACCTGCCCTTCACCATCCGGTAACCGGCGAGCTACTTCATGGCGAGTTAAGTGCGGGTGAGCATCGGCAACTATAAAAGCCAGCTCAGCGCTGGTTTTTCCCGGATTACTAGCCACTACCTCTGCCAACTGCTTTATATGGGTCTGACGCTTACCAGTTTTATTCATTTCAGCCGCGGCAATATGGCTCGATTTCGGGTCGGTCGCTCGTGCGGCCGGTGTTTGGATATTGGTTGCTACCATTGTCTGTCCTCGTCCTGTTATGCCGCTGTCGACATTGATTTAATTCGATCCTGCTCGGCCTGACACAGACCAAACTTGTTAATTAACCAATCAGCCTCAAACCGACTCCAACCATTGGCGAACACTTCCTCAACCAGCATGCTCACCGGCAACGCTGTCAGGCGCTCGGCCTCCCGAAGATGCTCCGCGAAATGCTCAATGGTTTTCACACTGACAGCCATGCGGCGTAGCTGGCACTGGGTTAGCCAGCCCTGCAGGTGGTCGCGGTCGATATGGAAATCACCGGTAGCCAGTGCATGCCAGCTGCTGAAATCATGGTCTAAAAGGTTCCAGCTTGGTTGTTTAGCCATCTGGGCCAGTTTCGTTTTGGATTTTTCCCACTGGAGTTTGGCCTGACCCAGGAACGCAGTGTCCCAAGTGCGATTGCGCTCTGGGGTTCGGTGTTCCGTCAGCCAGAAAATCCGAAACTCGGGGATCAGCGATTGGCAGAACTCCGGCGGGATACCTAACTGCATTTCGATTCGGCCGATGGTTTCCGGCTTTGGCTGCCAGTCATCGGCCATGGTCACCTCGTCCCGATCTGTCAGCAGCGGGTCAGGCTTCGCGGGGGTGTTTGTTGTTGGTACTTGGTAATTCAGTTCTTGTTTATATTCATTACTTACTTGTTGGGGTTTTTCCGTATCCGGCGAATCCGTAAGCGGTTTTACCGTGTCCGGGTTTTCCGGTTTCGGTAAATCCGGTTTCGGTGATTTGGCCGTAACCGCCTTTTCCGGTTCTGGTGAATCCGCAGCGATTTGAGGGTGTTCATACACGGTGTATTTATGGCCTGCCATTTTGCCTTTTTCACCACGAATCTTTTCGCAGATCACATAGCCAATGGTTTTCAGTTCATTAAGAATGCGGGCAACACGATCACGGCCTGCTGAACTCTCACTAACCAAGTGTTGAATATTGACTTCCCAACCGTCTGGCTTGCCCAGCAGAAAAATAAGCAATCCTCGCGCTTCCCAGGTTAGCCGGGAGTCTTCAGAGATTGCTTTATCCAGTATGTAGAAGTTCCGCTCTAACGGCGCTCCGCGCCTGATAATGCTCATATTCCTGCCCTGTCCTGAATCTTGTCCTACCGGTAATGCCGGCTGCGGTTTTCTTCCAAGGTCTGGCAGCTCACGCAGAGCTGCACACCCGGAACCTTTTCACGGCGAGCCGCTGGAATGTCTGCGCCACACTCTTCACAGAATTCAGCACTGACGCCCTGGTACTGAGTGCGATTAGCCACCAGCTGCTCCATTTCCATTTGTTGGCGCTCCTGTGCGCGATCAATATCATCAGCCATAAATTCCCCTAGCCGCGCCTAAACAGCGCAATATAAAGTCATCAGCCAGCGACAGTGCCGCCAGCATCATCAAGACTGAGCCAACCGGTACGAATACTTCGACCAATCCGCCTACCCAATCTTTACCTGTATATTTATTCAGGTGTTTTTTCATCGTTAATCCCAATTAAAGGCCGCGCATAATTCAAATCACTGCGCGGCCTTAGCCTCCTGTCCTGTCCCTGTCCGGGTTAAGGTCGTGCGGTTTGATAAAGCTCAGGGTCATACTTGAGCTTTCCCTGAGTAAGGCGTTCGATTTTTAAAGCCTGCTTCTCGGGAATAAGTTCAGGCCACTGGCTAACAGTGCCAGTGGACCTCAGACCGAGTGCTCGCTTAACCTCTACGCCGGTTCCAAAGAACGCGATAACGTCATGCTTAAGCATTTTTGATCCTAAATCTCAGTTTTTTGAGATGTTACACTCAAGATTCTGAGATCGTCAACTCTTAGAATATTGAGAATGGGTATATCAGAGCGCATCAAAGCCCGAATGACCGAACTCGGCATTAAGGGCGTAGACATTACAAAGCACACCGGCGCTTCCAGCGGCGGGGTTAGTCAGTGGGTCAATGGTGTGAATGCGCCTGGCGAAAAATACATTGCAGCTCTGGCAGAGGTACTACAGTGCTCAACCCAATGGCTGCTAACTGGCGAAGAGTCTCAGTCTCCACCGCCAAGCAACGGCCAGATCGAAGGGACTTTGTCAGCCTGGGATAGCAAAACCCCCATTGAAAGCGACGAAGTAGCAGTTCCCTTCTATAACGATGTTGAACTGGCCGCAGGTGCTGGCAGCCTTCAGGTAAATGAAATAACCGGTCCGGTTATTCGCTTCTCCAAATCCACCCTGAGAAAATCCGGCGTATCGCCTTATAGCGCAGTATGCGTAAAGGTAACCGGCACCAGTATGGAGCCAGTATTGCCAGACGGTTCAACGGTTGGAATTAACACCGAAGCAACCAGCATTGTTGATGGCAAGATGTACGCCCTAGACCATGAGGGAATGCTACGCATCAAGCGGCTTTACAACCTGCCAGGCGGTGGCCTCCGGATTGTGAGTTACAACCGCGACGAATACCCAGACGAAATACTTCAAAGCTACGACACCAAAAAGATCAGGATAATCGGCAGAGTATTCTGGCACTCGGTGTTGTGGGACTAACACCACCCAATAGGACAGGACTGGTATGGACACTACACGATTTAATGAACCACGAATGCGGAAGGCCAATGTTGACGAACTGTATGGTCTCTGCCTTGGAATTCTTGCAGACGGCATAGTAACTGCCGATGAAGTTCAGTTTTTAGTCAGCTGGCTTAATGCCAGAGAGCACTTACTTGATGATCCCATCGTATCGAAAGTCTATGAAAAGCTCATTGATATTACGACTGGCGATAACTCTAAAGAATCACAAAATGACCTCCTAAAACTGCTGTTAGAATTCACTGGCGCACCCTCTCCAAGCATCGACAATAGCCAGCAGCCATCAATGCTACCGTTATGCGAACCTTTGCCACCGCTGACAATGACCGGCAAGGTCTTCTGCTTTACCGGGACTTTTGACTACGGAACCCGAGCTGAATGCCAGCAGGCAATTGAAGCGCTGGGAGGCGTAAGCTCCAAAGGCGTTACAAAAAAGATTGATTACCTGGTTATTGGCAACCAAGTAACTCCAGACTGGAAGCAGCAAACATACGGAGCCAAAATCATAAAAGCCATGGATTACCGCGACAGCAAAGGTGCCCCAATCAGCATCATTTCAGAATCTTACTGGATTCAACACCTCAAAGAGGTGTCGGAAAGTGAGATGGTTTAATACTTCGATATTATGAAAATCAACAGGGAAGCCAACATGAAAAAACTTCTACTCATCTCTTCGATAGCCGTCGCACTGAGCGGCTGCATCGAGCCTCCAGCATATGATGCCACTAGCGATATCACAAAAATCGAATCGCTAAGCAAACTAAAAGAAGGCCTCTCTCCCGCAGATGCAGATCGTATCGACAAAGCAATAAAGTATTACAAGGCAGGTGGTCTGATAGGACACCAAATTAAGCTCGCAGATATGCTCGAATCACTAGGAGTTGAGAAACCAGAGGGCGAGCCACTCTCGCTACTTAACCTCCACGGAAAAACAGCTGAACAAATTCTTGCCGATTTTGCTAATGAAGAAGCCAAAACAGAGGCATTCCAAAAAGAGTTTGAAGACAGACAGAAAAAAAGAGACGAATTCATGAAGCTTGCCAATGAGGCAAGAAAGCTCGAACGCGAAGAGAAATACGCAGAAGCAATAACAACCTACGAATCTCTTGCCAAGCAAACTGAAGGTACGGAGGGCGTGGACTACGCAACTGACCGAATAAACAAGCTGAAGTCGAAGATTCGCGAGGCCACAGAAAGAAAGAGCTATCGTCAAAAAGTTAAAATTGTGGAGTTTACAGCCAAACGCATTGATACCTACTCCAAAAAAGATCTACCGGCTGTAAGGTTCTCCATTAAAAATGAAGGCGATAAAACGCTCGATAAAGTCGAGGTTACCGTTAAATATAACGACAAAGACGGCAAGCCTATTCATGAAGAGACCTACCTCCCCGTATTGGTAAATGACTACACAATCGGAGCCGCGCCTCTAAAGCCCGGCTATATCGAAGAAATGGAAGATGGCAAATACTATACACTGAAAAGCAAGTTGAAGGCATGGGACGAAGGCAACGCGGACATAGCTGTGACAGATATCCGATTCTCTCAAGTCAATTAACTCACACCCATAACTCTAAAGACCCGCTTCAGCGGGTTTTTTTGTGCCCAAATAAACATTCTCTATCACCATAAAACTCTCAATAGAAAATTTTTTCTTATAATCTCAATTATCTGAGATTAAGATAATCTCAGTTTATTGAGATATGGACAGGGCAATGCAGAACACATGGCAGGCAACACGACTACCTTACCGCCAGGCACAAGTCATTGAAGACATGGCCAACGGTATGACCTACGACGAATGCGCAGAACATCGCGGCATAAGCCGATCAGTCGTAAATGGCACCATTCAAACTCTGTTCTATAAATTTGGCCTAAGCCGTGGCAACAAAGCCAAGCTGGTGGCGGAAGCAATCCGCCAAGGCGTACTGACCAGCACGGCCGCCATGCTCGTTATCTGCGTGTTGGTAAATATGATGGCCGGTATCGACGGTTGGCAGGCACGCAGGAACAGCAGCCGCCTTAATACACGCATTACACGCACCGTTCGATTGCGGGGCCGTGACCAGCTGATTGAAGACGACCTGCAGGACATAACCCTTCCGCCGGCAGATGACGAATCTTTTGATGATGCTGGTGGACTGATCACCGCAGAACACCACCAGCAACACCCAACCACCTACAGCGCCGAATGTAGAACGATCAGCGGCAAGTTAATCCTGGTGGAAGGCAGAACACCGGCTGAATGCAAAGCCGCCCTACTCAAAGCGCTAACCAATCACGCGACGGCACTCGTCGCTTAACCACCAGCGCATTACCAAAAAAACGAATTATGCACCAACCCGGTTCCGGCACCGGGATGGCGGCAGGATGCTGCAAAACGCCGGACAAATTTAGGACATAGGACAGGAAGAAAACAATGAAAGAACTAAACGATTTGATCGTAAGCCGCATGACCGAGATGACCGAATCAGGAAAAATTCAGGAACTGATCGATAACCAACTAGAGAGTTCCATTGAAGAAATTCTTAAATCCACCCTACGCTCGCACAGCGACTTCGGACGGGCCGTAGAGGAAAAACTTAATGCGTCACTCTGTAATGCAATCGAGCGAGTTTCTTTCCCTGAATATTCGAACTTCGTCAACAATCAGGTGCTGGCACTTGTGGAGCAGAAGCTAAACGAATCTGCCGTCGCAGGAATCAAAGCCAACCTGGATAAAATACTCCAGCCAGTGCCGAAAGAGATTAAGCCACGTGAATTCCTTGATGAAGTCGGACGCTATTTTAACCACGAAAGTGAGGGGGTTGAATTTGAAGACGGCCCTTACCTTCCTATTGAATGGAACGGGCGTGACGACACAGTCATTGAGTTGATAGTTGAAGATCACTTCAAGGTCACCTTTTACGATCACTTAAATAAAAACGAGTGGTACATCGGATACATCGAAGATGCCAGCGAGCGTCACATCACTGCTGATCTTGGCGGCGCTACGCGCACATACGGCGTTATTGGCTACCTGTACAAACTCTACTGCACCGGAACCAGATTCCCGGACCTGCACAAAATCACACACGAAGACTACATCTCAGTGGATTAATTAAACCGGAATTTAGGACAGGACAAAGACCATGCAATTAAACAAAACCATGAAACAGAAAATCATCATCGGCTTGGCCTCAAAGGCACTCAAAGAAGAAGGTGAAAAGCTGTGCGCAGAGATCGACGCCTTCATCACTGAAGCGTTTGATCTTGAGCATAAAGCGCTGAATGACTCTCTGAAAAAAAAGCTCACCAAAGAAGAAATTGAACAGAGCTTTAGCTATGGCGTTACCCCATCAGCTCACTTCAGAACTGGCAAGAATCGCTACTCTGACTACCTCCGCTATCCAGTTGTTAAAGCAGATCACGGGCGTAATGAGGTATGGATTGTTGCTGGCAAAAGCAACCGGGCAAGTGTTCGGCTGACCCATTACCTGCAGACTTCTAAGCTTCGTTACGATGATGATGTCACTATTCACGAAGAGCACCCCTTACTGCCTGAGTATCGCGACATTGAGAAAAAGATCTCTGAATTCAATAAGCGCGGTGCGAAGTTAGTTACCGATCTGGAAGCCGTTATTCTTCCTCAAAAAACAGACACCCGCCTACTGGAGTTACTGCCAGAAGCTGGCGAGTTCATCAAAGCTCCAGTTAAAACCACTGACATTGTGCCAATCGATACCGTTGAGGATATCCGCAAGGCACTGGGGGCTGCGGCATGAAAAACAACACTCCGATACGTCCGTTGATCTCTGAAGAAGGCAAAGCAAAGGCGGCGCAATGCGTTGCAGCTGAGGTCTGCAAATGGGGCAATAATACGCATCTCAACCAGAGCGAATTAGCTGAACATATCTCCGTTGTTTTTCGCCGTCATATGGATGGATATGAGATTGCCAAAAAATTAGACAATCGTTTCTGCTACGACCCAAATCCAGAAATGGTTGAGTCTCTCGACCTAATGCAACATGAAGTTGACAAGGTGCATCAAGAAGAGCTTAAAAAGTGGGTTGATAAAAACAACATCAAGCCGCCATTCGAAGTTGGCACAGAAATCACCGAAGGATTTATCACCGGCATCTGTACTCATTCCGTGGCCTGTTATCTGGTTCGTAAGCATGACGTACCAGAGGATCACCCGAACAACCCGCGCCTTGTCGTGAAGTTTGAAGATGCTGCATTTAAGGAGGTGGCAGCGTGAAAGCACACCCAATGCTATTCAACACAGAAATGGTCAAAGCCTTATTGACTGGAAACAAGATCCAGACACGGCGGCCAATGAAGCAGCAACCAGAAGAAACACCCAAATCAGAAGGCGACTACTGGTTTCCATCTCACAAATGCCAGCAGATGGTTCGCATCAGTCATTTAAAAGAGGTGACCAGTAACGATCCCAGTTTTATAAACTGCGTTTCTCCATGGGAAATCGGCGACCTTATCTACGTTCGCGAATCATTTCAGCCGATTTTTGCTGACGGATTTAGTCACGAATATGGCGAACAACCCGATTACAAAACCGGGCATGGATACGAACCGATCTACCCAGCAACCGATGGTATTACGGAATATTGCGATGCAGACATGGGAGTTACCAGCAAAATCACACCCTCAATCCACATGCCGCGCTGGGCCAGCCGACTGACCCTGAAAGTTACCGGTGTTCGTATTGAGCGCATTCAGGATATTTCCGAACAAGATGCAATCGCAGAGGGAATTAAATGCTACTCATTTACTCCCGATGACGGCTGGCCACCCTGCAACGGATATACACACCTACAGGAGGATGACGGCGCCGGACAACTACATAGCAAAGCCTCGGGTGCATTCGGCTCCCTATGGAAATCAGCCTACGGCGACAGCTGGGAAAAAAACGAATGGGTCTGGGTAATTGATTTTGAAGTCATTCACCAGAATGTTGATCACTATTTGGCAGCGCAGGAGAACGCGGCATGATCACCATGGATTTCGCCAAAAGCCATATCAAAGAGCAGGTAATCTTGGAACTTCGCGAAATGGCCTGCAGCGCCTTTGTTGAGCTATCGGTAACACCAAAGGAGCGTGCAGCATGACTGATACTTTCTTTGAATTTGCGCTCGTTTTGATCGTTTGCTTTCTCGCCGGTTACGGGCTGATCGATCTTATTTTTAGTCAGCTATTCGGGATCAAGCTGGTAATCAATGATCCGCAAGGAAATCCGGTTAAGTACCGGCTTAAAAACGGGAAGCTGAGGAGAATTGGTTCATGAAGCGACTAACAACAGCCGGGCAAATCAAGTGCGGTGACGAAATCCATTGTGAATACAAAGGCAAACTCAAAAAGTACACCGCTAAGGAAGTGCTAAATCCCGGCTCGGATCGTGAAGAAATTATTGTGAACAAGAAAGCAAACATCTACTTCATTACGAGCATGGCGATAGACGGCACCTCGTGGGCAAAGAACGTAAAGTTTCACCGGTGAAACCACCCTAACCTTTTGAATTTAAAGCGGTTATGACAGGGCCGCTCAGAGTAACGGACAGGAAAATGACAGAGACTCAACTGGATACGCAAAGGAACGCAGCGCAAACGCTGAATGAAGCACTCAGCCAAAGTGATCTTCAAAAGGTCACCGGCTATAAGCTTGCGAAAAAGCAGCGAGAGGCGCTGACCTCGATGAAGATTCCGTATGGAGTTGATCGTAATGGCAGGCCAGTTCTAACCTGGACTGTATTTAACAACTCTCTGCTCGCTGGCAGCAAGCAGAGTAATGAGACCAATGGGTTTAATCTGGAAGCTATTTAATGGCACCGAGAAATCGAAAAATTAAAGATGACTGGCTAAATAAGATTGGCCCAAGGATAT
The DNA here is from genome assembly GCA_022448365.1 of Saccharospirillaceae bacterium. Taxonomy (NCBI): domain Bacteria; kingdom Pseudomonadati; phylum Pseudomonadota; class Gammaproteobacteria; order Oceanospirillales; family Saccharospirillaceae; species Saccharospirillaceae bacterium. Next base: position 678,716 of record JAKVCS010000003.1, read on the forward strand.
CGCGTGGAAAGTCTGCATATGAGTGGCGACCTCGCAACCCTGACGGCTCTACTGGCTACATGAAGCTAATGAGCTTCAAGCGAGGCAATGATGGCGTATTAATTGAAGACATACACGTTAGGACAGCGTTAGAAGAAGCCTATAACAAAGCACTGCATGGTGACCTGATCAAGCAGAACATATCGTGGCTGCTGAGTCAGTATACTGACAGCGCACAATTTGCGGCTAAAGCCCCCAAAACACGCCTGGAAGATGAGTACAGAATTAACAAAAGAATTCTTCCGGTGTTTGGCAAGATGATGCCGAAGGATATTAAAAAGGCTCACATACGCCAGTTTATGGACAAAGTGGGTATTAACTCACCGGTGACAGCAAACCGTGACCTCGGCTTTCTTTCCCGCCTATTTAATTGGGCGGAAGAACGTGGCCATATGGACCGCAACCCAGCTCAAGGGGTTACGAAGTTTCCGGAAAAACCACGGGATAGATACCCAGAGGACTGGGAGTACGATCTGGTTGCCGAAGTAGCTATGACAACTGCGTATAAATATATGTCTTATGCAATGGAGTTCGCGTACCTCTGCAGAATGCGCAAATCAGAAGTTCTTGCACTCGACGAAGAGAAACACATTTTAGAAGAAGGTATCTTCGTGGTACGTGGCAAGGGTTCATCAAATGAAATCACCAAGTGGTCACCGCGACTCATAGCAGCTTATGAAGGCATCAAAGAACTTAACAAAGACCTCCCCACTGTCATAGGGAGCCGGTTGTTATTTAAAGACAAAAAGGGACTGGCCATATCCGAAACAGCATTCAACAGTGCTTGGCGGCGGATACGAGGCAAGGCAATGACCGAAGGGTTAGAGATAAACGGCGTTACAGTAAAATTGAAGGAAGCATTTAACTTTCATGACTTGAAAGCCAAAGGTGTGACAGATCACAAAGACAAGGCCAGTGGCCACAAATCGAAAAAAATGCAGGCGGTATACGACAGAAAACCGAGCATCATCGACTCGACAAGATAGTCGTCATGTTCATCACGTTCTGTATGAATTTACATGCTGGATATTCGGAAGTGCCCTAAAACGAATTCGGAAATCATTCGGAAACCAATTTGAGCCTTCGAAATTTCACAGTCGAAAACCGAGATTTTCTGTACAGAATTGGCGTTTTATTGCGAAGACGATACGGCTATACGAAGCAAGATAAAACCGACGCAGCGAATGACATACGTTGATAATTTGCTTATATAACAACGGGTTATGATGTTCGGAATGGCCCGCCCGAGAGGATTCGAACCTCTGACCTTCGCCTCCGGAGGGCGACGCTCTATCCAGCTGAGCTACGGGCGGGGAATGGTCGGGATGAGAGGATTTGAACCTCCGACCACCTGCACCCCATACAGGTGCGCTACCAGGCTGCGCTACATCCCGATATACCACTGAGAGCAAGTCTCAGATGCGAAGCAGTATAACTTAAGTGTCTGAAATGTGAAGGATTTTATAACCACGGTTAAGACTGGTTATTCAGGTCTCAGTAACTCTTCGAGTTCTTTGAGCTCCGAGATCATATTTTTGATTAGCGCTTTATCCATCGCCACGGCACCCGAATCACCTTCTTCAGAAAGACGCTGGCGAGCACCGCCAATGGTGTAGCCATTTTCGTACAATAATGCTCGGATTTCGCGGACAAGAATAACGTCCTGGCGTTGATAATAACGACGATTACCACGGCGTTTGACGGGACTGAGCTGGGGAAACTCCTGCTCCCAATAGCGCAACACGTGCGGCTTCACATCGCACAGGTCACTGACCTCGCCAATTGTGAAGTAACGCTTGGCCGGAATAGGCGGCAGTTCGTTATTGTGGCTCGCTTCCAGCATAGGCTTCTACCCGAATTTTGAGTTTTTGCCCTGGCTTAAACGTCACAACACGACGCGCAGAGATCGGAATCTCTTCACCGGTTTTTGGATTACGGCCTGGTCGTTGGCTTTTGTCACGCAAGTCGAAGTTGCCAAATCCTGACAACTTCACTTGTTCGTTTCGGCTCAGGCTACCGCGGATCTCATCAAAGAAGAGATCCACCATATCCTTCGCTTCACGCTTATTCAGACCAAGATCGTCAAACAGCTTTTCTGCTAATTCTGCTTTGGTCAGAGCGGTCATGCTAACCCCTTAGCGTTGCTCCCAAACTTTGTTCAAGGTGAGCGAGCACGGCATTCACCGAATCGTTCACTTCTTCATCAGTTAGAGTGCGCGAAGGATGCTGCCAGGTCAAGCCTAAAGCCAGACTTTTTCTATCAGGATCAATACCTTTGCCAACATATACGTCAAACAGGTTGAGGTTTGTCAGGTATTCACCGGCTTTGGCGCGAATCGCCGCAAACACGTCTTCAACTTGTTGCTCCTGGTTAACAACCAGAGCCAAATCACGGCGCATTTCAGGGAATTTCGATAACTCACCAAAGGCTGGAACCGCCATTTGCTGAATCGCATCCTGATCCAGCTCAACCAGATATACGGTTTGTTTTACACCCACCTGCTTCTGCAGACTTGGGTGAATGGCACCGATCCAGCCAACAGCCTTACCGTTTTTCTCGATTCGAGCAGTTTGACCCGGATGTAACGCAGGATGTTGAGCAACAATAAATTTGTAAGCGTCCGCTTCACCGGTACGTGCCAGCAGAGTTTCAACGTCGCCTTTTACATCGAAGAAATCAACCGCCTCGTCCTCAGTACTCCAGGACTGCGGCATACGGGTACCACAAACCGCCATAGCCAGCGTTGGTGTCTGAATTAACTCATTGCCTTCTGGTACAAAACGCAGACCGGTTTCGAATAAACGAACACGTGGCTGCTGGCGCTTCAGGTTATGGGAAACCGCACCTACCAGTCCCGCCCATAAGTTAGTACGCATCACCGACATTTCGATTGAAATCGGATTCAGTAGCGCAAGACCTTCAACTTCCGGGTCCATGGCTTTCTGCATCTTAGGCTCAACAAAGCTGTATGTAATCGCCTCCTGATAGCCACGCGCAACCAGTTGGCGACGCAGGTCTTTAATGCCCATTTTTGCTTCTGGCGCAGTTGCCAGCGGCGTATGCGCTTTCGGTGTACGAACCGGCAGACGGTTATAGCCGTATATTCGGGCTAACTCCTCAATCAGGTCAGCTTCAATCGCCATATCGAAACGATAGCTTGGTGCTTTCGCGGTCCAGCTTACATCGTCGCCAGAACCGTTAACAGTGACATCCATACCTAAGCGCGTCAGGATTTCAGTCACTTCGTCCTGTGCCATTTCCAGTCCCAAAACCTGCTTCACACGACGATTACGCAGGGTGATATCCGCGGCAACCGGCAGATCTTTTTCACTTAGCGCCTCCACGACCGGACCAGGCTGACCACCACAGACTTCGATAACCAGAGCGGTTGCACGCTCCATCGCGTTACGCGCCAGCTCATAATCAACACCCCGTTCGAAACGGTGGGAAGAATCCGTGTGCAAACCGTAAGAACGGGCACGGCCAGCAATGGTAATCGGGTTAAAGAACGCCGCCTCTAACAACAGATCCTGGGTTTCGCTATTTACACCAGAGTGTTCGCCGCCCATGATTCCGGCAATCGCTAACGCCTGGTTATGGTCAGCAATCACCAGAGTATTGTCCTTCAACTCAACTTCCTGACCGTCTAACAGAGTCAGTTTTTCACCCTGTTCTGCCATACGTACACGAATTCCACCATCGATCTGAGCCAGATCAAACGCATGCATCGGCTGACCTTGTTCCAGCAGGATGTAGTTGGTGATGTCAACCACAGGGTCGATAGAGCGAATGCCACTACGACGCAGCTTTTCCATCATCCACAGTGGTGTTTCCGCTTTCACGTTCACGCCTTTAACGATACGACCTAAATACCGTGGGCACCCCTCAGTAGCAGACACTTCAATAGCGGCCTTATCGTCAATCGTCGGAGCAACCGCTTCAATTGCAGGGCCCTGAACGTCAGACTTACTTAAAACGCCTACTTCACGCGCTAACCCGGCAATGCTCAGACAGTCGGCACGGTTAGGTGTCAGATCAACTTCGATGATCTTGTCATCCAACCCCAGATATTCTCGGAAGTCGTCACCCACAGGGGCCGATTCCGGCAATTCCATCAGGCCATCAGAGGCTTCTGATAAACCCAGCTCCTGCTCGGCACACAACATCCCAAAAGACTCGACGCCACGCAGCTTGGCTTTTTTGATTTTAAAACCTTTGCCGTCTTCTGTTGGCAACACCGCACCAATTTTGGCGAAAGGAATTTTCAAACCTTCACGTACATTCGGTGCACCACATACGATCTGGAAAGTTTCGTTGCCGTCACTCACCTGACACAGGCTTAACTTGTCGGCATCCGGATGTTGTTCACGCTGAACCACCTGGCCAACCACAACACCGGAAAACTCACCGGCAACGTCTTCAACACCGTCCACTTCCAGGCCAGCCAACGTGACCTGATCACATAATTGTTGAGTGCCCCAGGCGCCTTCTGAATCGGCAGGTTGCACCCATTCGCGTAACCACTGTTCGCTAAATTTCATACAGGTGCTCCTTAGTTGAATTGCTGCAGGAAGCGCAGATCATTTTCGAAGAATAAACGCAGATCGTTCACGCCGTAACGCAACATCGCCATACGCTCCACACCCATACCGAAAGCAAAACCACTGTATTGTTCAGGGTCAATGCCAACGGCTTCAAATACTTTCGGGTGCACCATGCCGCAGCCGCCGATTTCCAACCAGCCGTGTTTGGTGCCTTCCGGTGTTTCCACAACCCACTCGATGTCGATTTCAGCCGATGGCTCAGTGAACGGGAAATAAGACGGACGCAGACGCACTTTTACGTCACGCTCGAAGAAGGCCGCCGTAAATTGCTCCAGCGTGCCTTTTAAATCAGCAAAGCTGATGTCTTTATCAACCAGCAGCCCCTCTACCTGATGGAACATAGGCGAGTGCGTTTGGTCGTAATCGCAACGGTAAACGCGACCCGGGCAGATAATTCGGATCGGTGGTTGCTGAGCTTCCATCGTACGCACCTGTACCGGCGAAGTGTGCGTACGCAGCAGCGTGTGTGCATCAAAGTAGAAGGTGTCATGCATAGCGCGAGCTGGATGATGCGACGGAATATTTAATGCCTCGAAGTTGTGAAAGTCATCTTCCACTTCCGGCCCCTCTGCAACCTGATAACCAGCGCCAGCAAAAAAGCTTTCAATTCGCTCCAGAGTGCGGGTGACAGGGTGTAAACCACCTGTCTGTGCTGCACGGCCAGGCAGAGTAATATCAATGGTCTCACTCGCCAGCTTTGCATTCAGCGCTTCTGCTTCCAGCGCCTCTTTGCGTGCGTTAATCGCATTCTGTACCTGAGTTTTGGCTTCGTTAATCACCGCACCGATTTTCGGACGATCTTCTGGTGCGACATTACCCAGGTTCTTCATCAGGGAGGTAATTTCCCCTTTTTTACCCAGAAACTGAACCCGGACCTGATCCAGCGCAGCTACATCATGCGCTTGTTCGACGGCGCCCAGGGCTTGTTTTGTCAGGGCTTCGAGGTTTTCCATGTTGGTTTCCACGTTGCTTGGTTTTAACAATGGTTTAGGGTCAACAAAGACTAAGATGTCGTTATCTCGATGACACGGATAAAACGACAAAAAAATAGGGGAATGAAAGACTCCACTCCCCTATTTCGTACTTCGCTTCAACTCAGATTTATAAATCTTCATCAATCGAAGTGATGTTCCGACTTGTATTAAGTCGGCGAAATCACAGGCTGGACTTGGCTTTTTCTACCAGAGCCGCAAACGCTGCTTTTTCGTTAACTGCTAAATCAGCCAGTACCTTACGGTCAATTTCAACAGTCGCCTTTTTCAGGCCATTGATGAACTTGCTGTAAGACAGACCGTTCTGACGTGCACCGGCGTTAATACGCGCAATCCACAGCTGACGGAACTGACGCTTGCGCTGACGACGGTCACGGTAAGCGTATTGACCAGCTTTGATAACCGCTTGCTTAGCTACACGGAATACACGGCTACGAGCACCGTAATAACCTTTAGCCTGCTTCAGAATTTTCTTGTGACGACGACGAGCGACAACACCACGTTTTACACGAGCCATAATTTATCTCCTGAACAGTACCGATTAAAGGTTAGGTAACATACGCACAACCAACTTTTTGTCGGCAGCGTGTAATTGCAGCATTGGACGTAAGTGACGCTTACGCTTAGTGCTCTTCTTGGTCAGGATGTGGCTACGGTGAGCCTGACGGTGCTTGAAACCGTTCGCAGTCTTTTTGAAGCGCTTCGCAGCGCCGCTCTTAGTTTTGATCTTAGGCATTTTTGAACTCCAAAGTTATGGTGCGCACAGAAACTAAGACCCTGTGTCGACACCTGCCGTAGTAACAGCAAACTCAAAAATGAGCTTACTGCAGCGCCTGGCAGAACGCATAACACCCGGTCGAACGTTACATCAGACCGGGGCATGTCATTCTTTGAAAACCAGACTACTTCTTTTTAACGGGAGCGATAACCATAACCATCTGGCGACCTTCCATTTTAGGGTGCTGCTCAACAGTACCCAGTTCGGCCAGATCCGCTTCCACACGCTTCATCAGTTCCATACCAATGTTTTGGTGTGCCATCTCACGGCCGCGGAAACGTAATGATACCTTGGCTTTATTACCGCTCTCCAGAAAGCGCGTTAAATTACGCAACTTAATCTGATAATCGCCTTCTTCAGTGCCAGGACGGAATTTAATTTCCTTAATCTGCACCTGATGCTGGCGTTTTTTCGCTTCAGCTTTCTGTTTCTTTTCTTCGTACAGCTTTTTACCGAAATCCATAATCTTACAGACAATCGGGTCGCCATCGGAAATCTGAACCAGATCCAGCTCTGCTTCCGCCGCAGCTGCTAAAGCTTCTTTAATATTTACAACGCCGACCTGATCGCCGTCAGCACCGATTAAACGTACTTCGGTCGCACGGATATTGTCATTAATAGCCGCGCGTGGTTCTTGACGGCCTCTTCTATTATCGCGTCTGATAACTCAGCTCTCCATTCCAAACCGACCGCGCTGTGCAATAGCGCCTTCCAACAGTTCGATAAAGGCATCGATACTCATCACGCCCAGGTCTTCACCTTTACGTGTACGGACAGCTACGGTGTTTGCTTCAACTTCTTTATCCCCTACCACTAACAGGTAAGGTACCTTGTGCAAAGTGTGCTCGCGGATTTTAAAGCCGATCTTCTCGTTTCTCAAGTCCGCTTGCGCACGGAATCCGCGTGATTTCAGGCTTTCTGCCAGTTTTTCGCAATATTCGCTCTGATTATCAGTGATATTCAGAACTGAAACCTGCTGCGGAGACAACCAAGGCGGCATCGCACCAGCATAATGTTCAATCAAAATACCGACAAATCGCTCGAAAGAACCCAGGATAGCACGGTGCAGCATCACCGGCGTTTTACGCTCCCCGTCTTCATCGACAAATTGCGCCCCGAGACGACCCGGCAACATAAAGTCGAGCTGCAACGTACCGCACTGCCAAACCCGATTGAGACAGTCACGCAGAGAGAACTCAATTTTAGGACCGTAAAACGCACCTTCGCCCGGCTGCAGATCCCAGTCCAGACCGGCATCATTCAGTGCATCCTCAAGCGCAGCTTCTGCCAGATCCCATTGCTCGTCGTTTCCGATGCGGCCTTCCGGGCGCGTCGATAGCTTCATCTCAACGGCGTCGAAGCCGAAATCCTTATAAACATCCAGGGTCAGCTTAATAAAATCTGAAGCTTCCTGACGAATCTGGTTTTCAGCGGCGAAGATATGAGCATCATCCTGAGTAAAACCACGCACACGCATAATACCGTGAAGCGCACCCGATGGCTCGTTACGGTGACAGCAACCAAACTCCGCCAAACGTAATGGCAGGTCGCGGTAACTTTTCAAGCCTTGATTAAATACCTGGATATGGCCCGGGCAGTTCATCGGCTTTACTGCGTATGTACGCTTCTCGGACTCAGTGGTGAACATCGCATCTGAGTAATGCTCCCAGTGACCGGATTTTTCCCACAATACACGGTCAACAACCTGCGGGGTCCTGATTTCTTGGTAACCCGCATCGTTTTGAACCTTGCGCATGTATTGTTCAAGAACCTGATACATGGTCCAGCCATTCGGATGCCAGAACACCATACCCGGCGCTTCTTCCTGAAGATGAAACAGATCTAACTGTTTCGCCAACTTACGATGATCGCGCTTCTCTGCTTCTTCGAGGCGCGTCAGATAAGCTTTTTGCTCTTTTTTATCGTTCCAGGCCGTGCCATAGATACGCTGCAATTGTTGGTTATTGGCATCACCACGCCAGTATGCACCAGACACACGCATCAGCTTAAACACACGCAATGCTCGGGTGTTCGGAACGTGTGGGCCGCGGCACATATCTACATATTCTTCGTGATGATACAAACCAACTTCAGTTTCACCACTCTCAATCAGGTTATCGATCAGCTCGACCTTGTAATCTTCCTGACGGTCAACAAAAATTCGACGAGCCTCTTTAATCGGCGTCATTTTCTTAACAACGTCGTAATCTTTCTTGATCAGCTGCTTAATGCGCTTTTCGATGTCAGCAACGTCTTCCGGTGTGAACGGGCGCTCAAAATCGACATCATAATAGAAGCCGTTATCAATCACTGGGCCGATCGCCATTTTGGCGTGTGGGTGCAATTGTTTTACCGCGTGGCCAACCAGGTGAGCAAAGGAGTGACGAATCACTTCGAGGCCTTCCTCATCACGTCCGGTAATCAGGGTGACATCAGAATCTTCAGAGATCAGTTCGCAAGCATCAACCAGCTTGCCATGGATACGACCGCAAACAGTTGCTTTCGCCAGGCCAGGACCGATGTCTTCGGCAACTTGCATGAGCGTAACGGGTTGGTCGAACTCACGTTTCGAACCATCAGGGAGAGTAATTACAGGCATGAACCTTTCCTTTCGCAGTGGTGGCCCCTACCAAAGGCCACATGTGAAACACAAAATTTAGATCCCAAATTCCTGCTTCCGCATACGTGGCGGTAAACATGGCGAATTCGGGCTAAGACAAAGAGCGCAACAGGGTATCTGGAAGCTGGAACTCTGTCTACTGGTTACAGCATGAAAGCTCGCTACATCGGCTTCCGAACAAGAGCCACGGGCACCCCGCACTCAAAGCGTAAAATTTCAGACAAAAAACACCTCCCGGTTTCCTGACCAAAAAAGACAACCTACATTTTTTTACACTTCTTCTATTGGCCCTTTGACTTCTGCCATCTGTTCCAGATCAAACAATAATGATATTGAATATCCATTCAATATAGAAAATAGAGAAACAATAATGATGATTATTTCCCTTTATATTCATTAACTTATCAAATAATCGTAGAAACACGCGATCAAAATAAGTAGTTATACTTATAAATTAACAAGTGTTTATTTTTAACAGACTGGCAGAAAATACCAATAGTAAACACGACCTCGAAAACAGACTGGCCATTTAGTCAAAAAACTGTAATGTAACGTCGGATTTCGTAGGGATAACAGCTTATTCCTGCGACAAGAATTACAACAAGGTATGAACATATGTCTTATAAAACTCCACTGGCCATTGCCGTGGCAACTGCTGCCCTATCCTCACAAGCGGTTGCAACCCCAAGCGTTAACTTCTATGGATTTGTCGATATCGGTCTGGAGTCATACTCCAGCAGTGCGAAAAATGGTACTGACGTATTCGCAAACGGTGGTTCAGATGATCCAAACAACCAAGCTAACCGCAACACAGACGATCGCGAATTTGCATTGGCAAACGGCGTTCAATCACGCCTGGGCGTAAAAGGCGAAGAAGAGCTGGATGATGGCTGGGTAGCTAAATACCGCGTTGAAGCTCGTATTAACGTACTGGACGATGGCGGCAGCTTTGCACGTACTCGCCTGGGTTGGTTCGGCATGTCTAAGGGCGATCACCACGTTAAAGTTGGCGCTCAATGGTCTCCATTCTTTGAATACAGCGCATGGAACACTCACCGCAGTGAAGTTCAGGGTGTTGGCTCTTACTTTTATATCACTTCCCTGATGCCAGGATCTGTTGGCTACGGATACCGTAACGACAGCACTGTTAACTACACCTTTGGTGGTGGCGGTTTCTCTACCAGCCCATTCACAGCAACCGTTGCACTACACATTGCAGAAGATGGCCGTGAAACCACAGTAGGCGCTAAACCAGTAACAGCTGGCGGCAACCCGGTTCTTGTTGATGGCGAGCCATTAACTCAGGGCGGCAGCAAGAAATTACTGAACGACAGCGGCGTTACAGCTGTGACCGTAGGTGGTGCAGCGACCTTCGGCGGCCTGACCCTGAACGCAGTTGGTATTAAGTCTATCGTTAAAGAAAGCCGTGCAGCTAAAGATGCAAACATCGATGTTGCAGCACCAATGATCTACAGCCTAGGTGCTAAATACGTCGTTAACGATGCACTGGACTTTGGCTTTGCGCACCGTGTTGCCGATCGCGATACAGGTAAAGATGACGGCCGTACTTCGACCACTCTGGCAGCAACCTTCAAAACCAGCGAAAAGCTGACTCTGAATCTGGGCTATGCAGTGGGTGAAGATGACGATAAAACTCAGCGTCAGCTGGATGGCAACGTTTTCGGCAGCGCATACTACAAGCTGAGTGGCAATCGCCTGGCAGGCTTTGAGTTTGAAGAAGCCGATTACGGTAAAGACGGTAAAACACAGGCTTTCCTTGTTAGCCTGCGTCAAAGCTTCTGATTAGTCGTTTAACGATTTAAATCAGACAAAATGAAAAAGCCCGATCAGAAGCATTTCTGATCGGGCTTTTTTTACTTCTGACAACTCGAAAAATCAGGCTTTCTTGCGTTTCTCTGCAGATTGGCGAATTTTCTGACGTTTTTGCTGACGTACAAACTGCTCTTTTTCTTTACCAATTAAACGCTTGGTCCGCTTTCGAGCCTGACCCACCAAATCGGCTAGGTCATTCACTTCACGCTGTTTCAGCTCCACCCAGGTACCGACCGGAATATTCGCCGGCATAAAGATACAGCCATAACGCACACGCTTCAGACGGCTGACTTCAACGCCCTGACTTTCCCACAAGCGACGTACTTCACGATTCCGGCCTTCCATCACCACCACGTGATACCACTTGTTCTGGCCCTCGCCATCAAAAAACTGTACATCGGTAAAGCGGGCCGGACCGTCTTCCAGCATCACACCCTCTTTCAGACGCTCAATCATGGCTTCATCAACATCACCACGAACCCGAACGGCGTATTCACGATCGATTTCCGAAGAGGGGTGCATCAGTTTATTGGCCATGTCACCGTCGGTCGTGAATAACAACAAACCACTGGTATTAATATCCAGCCGGCCAACGTTAATCCAGCGCTCATTTTTGGTTTTTGGCAAATGATCAAACACGGTTGGGCGACCTTCCGGATCATTGCGTGAACACACTTCACCAACAGGTTTGTTGTACGCCAGCACGCGACGCGTGCGACCCACTTCTTCCAGTTTAATCGGGCGACCACTTACCCGAACGTCATCAAGGCGATGCGCTCGATCACCTAACGTCGCTTTTTCACCATTAACGGTTACCTTGCCTTCAGCAATCCAGCGCTCAGCCTCGCGGCGCGATGCAACACCCGCCTGGGCCAATAATTTCTGAATACGTTCTCTCATAATGTCTCTTCTTTAAAATTCGTTTTGCCGCAGCGATTGTTTTGCCAGCATCAGCCAAACAAGCTGGGGCCAGAGGGCGATTGATCGCCTTCGTCGTCTTCATTCTGTTCTGTCTGGCTCGATTCTTCCGCAGAAGGCTCCGACATTTCTCCCAGCAATTCAGCTTCTGCTCGGGCTTCCGCTTCCAGTTGTTCCTGCTCGCGATTTAATTGGTCGGCCATTTGCTGCTCTGCCTCCAGCAACTCTTGCTCAGCTTGCTGCTCTGCTCGCAACCGTTCCTCTTCAAGCTTTTGCTGCAAGAGGCGCTCCTGCGCTTCGGCTTCCAGCAGTTCTTTTTCAGCTTGGGCTTCAGCAGCCAACATCTCATCGTCTTCGCTGACAGCGCCTGAATGAGACTCCTTGGCGGCTGGCTCTTCGGATTCAAGCGTGTGGTCGACGGATAAGGCTTGCGCCGCCTGCTCAGCAGCGATCTCTGCCATAAACTTGTCTTTGATCGCCTGCTGCTCAGCCAATAGACGTGCACGCTGGGCATCTTCGAGTGTTTTCGGAACCTCGGCCGTTGCGTCGACAACGTCTTGCCCTGCCACCTGCCGGTTCGCACTATCGTCCACTTGTCCATCAAGTAGCTGTCGATCGTCCATGGAATCGTTGCCAATAGACTCTGACGCCTTGGTGTCATTCAATGCTTGCTGCTGATCAACCAGATCACTGAGATCGCGATCTTTCTCAACCGTTTCTAAACGTTTAAGCAAGTCGCCAAGGTCCTGGGGTTTGCTCTCTGCACCGTCTTCATCGCCTTCATCATCCGGTCGGGCAAACACATTAGCCTCCACCCGATCCACCAGCGCCGCAGCTTTAGCCAGATCTTCTTCAGTCGCATCGAGGACACCAGCCCCACGCTCCTCGACATCTTCTTCGGAGGTAAAGTCGTACTCTTTCGGGGTTTCTTTGCGTGCCTCAGCATCATCACCCAGCTCAAGCTTGCGATTGGTGTCTTCAAACTCGCGGATTTCCATCAGACTTGGTAAGTCATCCAACGTTTTTAAACCAAAGTAGTCGAGAAACTCTTTAGTTGTGGCGTACATAGCCGGACGACCCGGCACATCCCGATACCCCACAATACGCACCCAATCGCGCTCGATCAGGGTTTTCATCATCTGCGAACTGACAACAACACCACGGACATCTTCGATATCACCGCGGGTGATCGGTTGACGATAAGCAATGAGTGCCAGAGTCTCTAGCAGCGCTCTGGAATATCGCTGCGGGCGCTCATCCCACAGACGACCTACCCAAGGTGCCACATCAGCGCGAACCTGAAGGCGATAACCCGTGGCCACTTCAATCAATTCAATACCACGCCCCAACAAATCCTGTTTGATTTCAGTGAGCGCCTGCGTCAATTCGGTGCTTTTGGGTTGTTCATGATCATCGAACAGAGATTGCATTCTCTCCAGCGATACCGGACCACCGGCTGCCATCAATACAGCTTCAAGAATGTTTTTTAATGCGGGCCTGCTCATACGAAAGCGTCCATAAAGAGTGTCTCACGACGGTCTTATTCAACGGGATTACGGTCAGCTGACGGCATCATCTGCATCATCCCGGGCCTGACGGTGTGGGCTGATCGCCTCACGACTTTTTACATGGATCGGTCCGAAGGTATCCTGCTGCACGATATCGATCAGCGATTCCTTCACCAGTTCCAGTATGGCAAGGAACGTCACCACGACGCCAAGTTTACCCTCTTCCGGGTCAAACAGGGACTTAAATGTGGTGAAATGTCCCGCTTTTAATTTATCCAATACCTCGGACATCCGCTCCCGCGTGGATAATTGTTCTCGCTGAATTTCATGGTGCTCAAATCGCTCAGCGCGGCGCAGCACGGCCGCAAACGCCAACATGATTTCCTGCATATCGACTTCGGGATGAATGCGTTCCTGAATGCGCTCAGGCGCATCGACGTCGGGAAGAAAAACGTCACGTTCAAGTCGTGGCAGTTCATCGAGATTCTCAGCGGCGTTTTTAAAACGTTCGTATTCCTGCAACCGCCGAATCAGCTCGGCACGAGGGTCCTCTTCGTCCTCACCGTCGACTTCCTTGTTTCGCGGCAGCAACATACGGCTTTTAATTTCCGCCAACATAGCGGCCATCACCAGATATTCTCCAGCAACCTCAAGCTGCAGAGCCTTCATCATGTCGATGTATTCGAGATACTGCTCAACAATTTCTGACACATTTATCTCAAGAATATCGAGGTTTTGCTTGCGGATCAGGTAGAGTAGCAAGTCAAGTGGACCTTCGAATTGCTCCAGTATCACTTCCAGAGCATCCGGTGGAATATACAGGTCCAGCGGCAACTGGGTCATGGGTTCGCCCTGAACCAGAGCAAATGGCATTTCCTGCTGAGGATTCTGCCCCACGGCCGGGTCGGGCGAAGCTCCCTGCCCGTTTTCCGGTGAATCGTTGGTAGTGACAAAATCAGACATAAAAGCGTGGTTTCAACGAGAGAAGTGAGCCATATCAAAAACAGTCGCTAGCTTACTGGTTCTGGACAAAAAATGCTGCTTAAAGTTGCCTCGCAATAGCACTTAACCCAGCATTATGGTACAAACGTACAGATAATATAATAAGACGACTGAACCCCATGCACACTGCGGAAACTTTCATGAGCGATCTCTACTTCCGGGACATGACCAATACGCTGCAACAAGCAGGCATCTGCCACCCAACACTGGTCATCGATAAACAACGTCTGGATCGCAACATAGACCATGTATTAGAAGCGATTAACCGCGGATTCAGTTACCGGATCGTTGCCAAATCCCTGCCATCAATTCCGTTATTGCAATACATCATGCGCAGGACTGGCACTAATCGTTTGATGAGTTTCCACGTTCCATTTCTGATCCATGTGGTGAAGCATATCCCGCAGGCCGACATATTAATGGGCAAGCCCATGCCAATGGCAGCGGTCCGTCACTTTTACCAGTGGCTGAACCAGAAACACTCACCTTTTAGCGCAGAGAAACAATTGCAGTGGCTGGTTGATAGTAAAGAGCGGCTTCTGGAGTATCGCGATTTTGCTGAACAACAGGGATTACAGCTGCGCATTAACCTGGAAATTAACATCGGACTCAATCGTGGTGGCTTCAGCGATGACAACGACTTTGCACAAAGCCTGAAATTAATTCATGCCAGCCCCAATCTGACATTGTCCGGTATGATGGGTTATGAAGCCCATGTAACGAAAATTCCCGCAATGGCAGGAGGACACAAAAAAGCCTTCCGCCTGGCAATGAAACGCTATCAGGAATTCACCAATCTGATTCGCAACACACTGGGTGACGATACATTAAAACGATTGTGCTTAAACGCGGGCGGCAGCAGCACTTATCCGCTGTATCAACACCCGGACTTAGTGAACGAAATTGCTACCGCATCAGCATTGGTAAAACCCACTGATTTCGATGTGTTTACACTCGATCATCACCAGCCCGCATGCTACATCGCAGCACCAATATTGAAAGATATCAGCAATCCGGAAATACCCATGGCGTCTGGGCTTTCATCGTTATTACGCCGTGTAGGCTGGTTACCGAAACGAGGGCTGTTTATTTATGGCGGTAACTGGTTGGCATCTCCGTGTTACCCCAAAAACAGTGTGCGCTCCAGTATCCTCGGCCATTCGAGTAATCAAGAGCTATACGACGTATCTGCCACGCATCCCATTCAACGCGAAGATTATATGTTCTTCCGGCCAACACAAAGTGAAGCTGTATTTCTGCAATTTGGTGACATTGCTGTGATGGACCAGGGGAATATCAGTGAGTACTGGCCGGTATTTAATTACCCGGAACGCACAACGAGCCACTCCACAGCATCGGCGTTAACAACCCCCGTCGAACAATAATTACAACGACTAATCGAGGATATACACCGTGTCTGCTCTATTTTCTGCCATTACTTATTTATTAATACCGGCGTTGCTGATCATCATGTGCCAGAGGTTTCAGCTACTCGATAAAATTGGGGTTGTCGTATTATCGTTTGGTTTAGGCATTGCTCTCAGCGCAGGGCTGGATTTACCGGCACTGGTGGGTAAAGACAGCCTTACCGCGGTGCAAACAAACGTGTCTGAAATTTCTATTGCACTGGCACTTCCCTTGTTGGTTTTTTCAATTGATGTGAAACACTCTCTGAGTATGGCTGGCGACACCATGAAAAGTATGGGGGTGGCATTACTTGCCGTGATGATTGTGAGTGCTGCTGGCGCCGTGCTGTTTAACGGACAACTGCAGAATATCTGGCAAATTGCCGGTATGTCAGTGGGGGCCTATACCGGGGGCGGTCCAAACATGGCCGCCATCAAAACGGCAATCGATGCCGACCAGGATATATTTGTGACCATGACAACGTATGATATTTTGCTGTCGGCGTTGTATTTGATGTTTGTTATGACTCTGGCGAAGCCATTATTCAGTTTGTTCCTGCGCCCGTTTGAATCGAATGGCAGCCATGAAAACAGTGACCATGAGGAAAAGTTCGGGCACATTGCCGATGAAACCGCCAATAGCTATAAAGTTCTGATAAAGAGTGACACCATGGCACACACATTTTTGGCGCTGTTGTGCTCTGCTGTTGTGGTCGGCTTATCCGTTGGTCTGGCGTCGCTGTTACCAAAATCCATGTCATCGGCCGCAACCATCATCAGCCTGACAACGTTGGGGTTGGCGGCATCATTTATTCCACAGATACGACAACTTGCAAACAGTTTTCAACTGGGGATGTATTTGATTCTGGTGTTCTGTTTCACCATGGGTACCATGACTGATACGAGCATTTTAACCAACCTAAACCTGGATCTGTTCGCTTACATTGGCTTTATTCTGGTTGGCTCTCTGATCATTCAGGCGATCATTTGCAAACTCCTGAAAATTGATACTGATACGTTTTTAATTACCTCCTCGGCGGCCATTATGTCAGTACCTTTTATTCCGGTGATTGCAGGAGCGTTGAAAAATCGAGAAATCATTTTACCAGGATTTGCCGCCGCCATTATCGGCTATGTCACTGGTAATTATCTGGGTGTGATGGTGGCGTATGCAACCCGCTATCTGGTAGGCGTATAACTCGCGGTAAAAATAATGATGGCAACCTAAGTAATGAAAAATGAAGAAACGGACAATCTGTTTCCAGTCACTACTCAACGGTTATTTCAGTTAATCAAAAGCGATATACTAAAGTACTGTTTACTGGCGGCCCGCTATGTCTGACTCCATTACTTTCGATTTTATCCGACACAACCCGGATGTAAAAACGGATAGCTGCATCGTCTGGCTGCATGGCCTGGGCGCCAGTGGCTATGATTTTGCACCAATCACTCCGTTGCTGCGCCAAACGGCATCAGCTCCCGGCCTGGTAGCCATTTACCCGCATGCACCAGAACTGGCCGTAACCATTAATGGCGGCATGAAAATGCCCGCCTGGTATGACATCCTTGCAGCTTCGCCGCGTCGGGTAATTAACCCTTATCAATTTCAGCAATCGGTCACTGCCGTGCAGAATCTGATTTCAGACCTGATCGCCGAGGGTATGAGTAGCAGACGAATTCTGGTCGCTGGATTTTCTCAGGGCGGTGCTGTTGCTTATCAGGCTGCACTGGGGTTCGGGCAGCCACTGGGAGGGCTGGTCTGCTTGTCAACTTACCTGGCGCAAGAGCCGCTTATTGATAAAGAAAATAAACGTCTGCCCGTATTTATTGGTCATGGCCAAATGGATATGGTGGTGCCGCAAATGCTTGGTTTAGAGGCAATGTCGTTGTTGGAAGGACAGGAACTCACTCCGGTATGGCGTGAGTACCCGATCCAACATGAGGTAAGCGAGCAACAGTTAGAAGACGTAGCAACCTTCATTCGCCGGGTCCTGGCGTGATCAATCGTGTCTTCAGACCAAACCTAAATCGAAACGGTCAGCCTGCTTGTTCAACTCTTTTGCCAGGGTTCTCTGTTCTTGCGACGTCTTACGCATAAAGTCAGACGTCGCGACCGTACGTTCAGCAATGCTATCGATTTCCCGCATGGCACTGGCAAGTTCCTGATTGGTAGCGACCTGTTCTTCTGCGGCAGCGGCAACCTGATCAGAAAGATGCTGAATATCTCCAATTGCCGACTGGATCGATACCAATGCCTGTTCAAGTTCACCAGACATAGATACGGTTTCTCCCACCGCATGCTGCGATTGCTCGACGGCTCGGAAAGCCGCCTCTGATTCGCTCTGAAATTTGCCCACGATGCTTTCAATTTCGGCCGTTGATTCCTGAGTACGTTGCGCCAGTGTCCTGACTTCGTCAGCAACGACAGCAAAACCCCGCCCTTGCTCACCGGCCCGGGCCGCTTCAATCGCGGCATTTAACGCCAGCAAGTTCGTTTGTTCAGCAATGCTCTTAATAACATTCAGAACATCAGCAATGGCACCACTGCTCTCATGCAACTCTCGAATGGTTGATGACACCTGCCCCATATGATCGTTAAGGTTGGTAATGTGCGACACACTTTGAATAACCACCTCGCCACTACGTTGAGTCACCTCGTTAGCCTGACAGGTATGATCAGCAACCGTCTGGATGTTGGCAGCAATCTCCCGCGTGGCCTGCTCAAGCTGGCCAACGCCAACCACGACCTTCTCCGTTTGTTCCTTCTGAACCTGCATGCCTTTGCTGCTCAATGACACTGTGCAATGGTTTTGAATCGAAATCAGCTCAAGCTGTTGCGACGTCCTATCCAGGCTACCTACCAGTGTCGAGATATTTGCCAACATGCTGTTTAACGTATCGGCCGTCTGACCCAATTCATCTCTCATATAAACCTGACAACGACTATCCAGCTTTAGCTGATTTCCGGCCAGTGACATAACACGCGACAGTTCCTGAACCTGGCGATACATGAGCCGCGCCAACCAAAATGCCAGCGCAAAAGAGAAAATCAGAATACCGGACGACAAAATAATAGATGTCGATAATCTGGCTTTTAAATTATTCATCGACTCTCTGCCATAACTCACCATCGAGTCTTTAAATGCATCTTCCAATTGCTTCAGCTGATTGATTCGTTGTGTTGCCGCAGCGAACCATTGTGATGGATCGGTATTAAACCGGCCTTCACGAAAATTCTCGTTGGCAATACGACGAAAACGCTCAACCGCCTGCTGCTCCGGGCCTTTCAGAAAAGTACGAAAATGTTGCGCACTTTCGTCGCCGGCAAATAATAAATAACTCGAAAAAAAAGTATCCTGAGAGATAACTAACTGCAAATAGCGGGAATATAAGTTACCGGTAAATGCATCCTGTGCGAAAGTATTACTCAATACGGCACGTTCAATACCAGAACGTTCTTTGCCCTGAAGAAAGTTATAATACGCCTGTAATCGGCGTGACATTTCACCATCAGTGGTGTAGCGGGTAGCCCACGCAGGGACACTTAACAGATGACGAATATTTGCGGTGTAAAAGGTTAAAACCTGCGCCAAAGGGATGGATTGTTGCGTAATCTGACGACGGATAGAGCTGAGTTCCTTGGTCTTATGCTCGACAGCCTGAATTTCCCCAAGCACTTTAGAATGCCGGTCATATTGATGCCTTGCGACCCAGTTGCGCCATTGATGCAATAACTGATCAGTAAGCAGGCGCTGCTCGTTCAGTTCGCCCCCCCACTTGCGACCGCCACTTCCGAGATAACCGGCCGACATCCCGCGCTCTTTTTGCAGTTCATGCGCCAACTGACTGTTAATTCCAGACAACTCAGCCAAGTCAACGACAGAACTCATGGAATTCAAATCCTGATAATGACGCTGAATATTCAACCCTTCAAACACAATCAAGGCACTAAGAGGGGCAATCAACAGTAGCAGTAGCTTTTGCTTAACATTGGCGTTTCGTAAATATTCCATAATGGCAATCCTTGAATACTGGTTTAACGCTAGAACAATTTCCTGTGTCCGCCAGGCATTCTTGCAACTAGCAACCTGATTTACTAATAAACCAGACAATCGGTTTGACCGTGTCTACGCTCGCGCAGGAAGCCATTACTTACCAGGGTGAATGGCAAGCGAATGCCGAAAATGGGACACAGTAGCAACACGCTAAACACCTCCCCGGTCTTCTGCTAATATAGCCGCCGTTTTGCACATTGAAATCCGCACAGTTTTAGAGGACATACGCCTTGATCACCATGTACGGCATAAAGAACTGCGACACCATAAAGAAGGCCCGTAAGTGGCTTGAAGAAAACGGCGTTGACTATCAGTTTCATGACTACAAAAAAGACGGTTTAAGTGAAGCACAGCTGGACAGCTGGCTGACCGAATTGGGCTTTGAAGCGCTGGTCAACAAACGTGGTACCACCTGGCGTAAGCTACCAGAAGACGTAAAAGACAATATTGACCTTGATAGTGCGAGAACCGTGATGCTGGATAACCAGTCCATCATCAAGCGTCCACTACTGGATACCGGCTCCCAGAAAGTACTGGGGTTTAAGGCCGAGGAATATCAGCAGCTGTTCAGTTGAATAACTGGCCTGCGAAGCAATCAATTAACAAGAATCACGTATTTTATTTGAGGATATATAATGAGCACATTTGCCCTGGCCATCGGCGTTGGTACTAAAAACAGCAGCGGAGAATGGTTAGAAGTTTTTTATCAGCAGCCACTGTTAAACCCCGCAGCAGAGTTGGTTGCAGCGGCTAAAGAAACACTGGGCTACGAAGGTGGCAACCAGGCAATCGAAGCCGATGGCGGTGAGCTGACCGCGTTTGCTGACGCTATCGAAGGAGCCGACGCCGCACAAGCCGCCCTGGCCCGTGCCTGTACTGAAAGCCAGAAGCCAGTAGTTATCACCGTTCTGGAAAAAGATGAACAATCGTCTACGACACCAGAAGTCTATCTAAAGCTTCACTTGCTGTCCCATCGCCTGGTTAAGCCACACGGCGTTGATCTATCTGGTATGTTCGGCCTGCTGCCAAATGTTGCCTGGACTAACCAGGGTGCTATCGATCTGGCTGAACTGCCACAAGCACAACTGCAAGCTCGTCTGAACGGCGAACTGCTGAGCGTAAACAGCGTTGACAAGTTCCCACGAATGACCGACTACGTGGTACCTGCTGGCGTTCGTATCGCACACACCGCTCGTGTTCGTCTGGGCGCTTACATCGGTGAAGGCACCACCATCATGCATGAAGGTTTTGTGAACTTTAATGCCGGCACCATGGGTGTCTCTATGATTGAAGGCCGAATCTCTGCAGGCGTTGTAGTGGGTGACGGCTCGGATCTGGGTGGTGGCTGTTCCACCATGGGCACATTGTCTGGCGGCGGCAACATCATTATCTCTGTGGGCGAGAAGTGTCTGCTGGGTGCCAACGCGGGTATTGGTATCCCTCTGGGCGATCGTTGTACTGTGGAAGCTGGTCTGTATATTACAGCGGGCAGCAAAATTCAGGTTCTGGACGACAACAAAGCCGTGGTTGAAACCGTGAAAGCACGAGACCTGGCGGGTAAATCGGACCTGTTGTTCCGCCGCGACTCCATCACAGGGGCACTGCAATGTGTGACCAACAAAACAGCCATTGAGCTGAATAATGAGCTACACGCTAACAACTAATATTGGTGGCATTGCAGCGATAAAAAAGCGCCGTTAGTTTTCACTACGGCGCTTTTTTTGAATACACTGAAGCGAAGATGTATCACGGCATTTTCAATGTTAAACCAATTCCGGCCTGAGCTGTTTTTTCCTGAGTAAAAGACTGATCAGCAAACAATTGGATTCCAACCCATTTCGACAAGCTGATATCCAGACCACCACCTAAACGGGCGACCAGGAAATCCCGAGCAAAATCTTCGTCCTCATCTTCGGCTTTTTCCGGAAAATTATGAATAAATCGCTCGCCATCTTCACTGGCATATTCGTGATAACCCACCCCCAGCTGCATATTAATAAAAGGTACAAACGCCACTGTTCCATAAATATGCAGAGGTTGGCCTTTGCCAACATTCGTCAATTGTAAGCCAAGGTTGTAGAGAATATCGCCGCTGTATTTACCTTTTGCCTGAGCAACCATAATACCGGGGCCGTGGCGCAGCCATTTATTCATAAATAAATAATTTATCCGCGTCTGATGCAGGCCGTCAAATTCATCAGTTGCAACCGTCTCAACCTCGTCCGGTACGTAGGAATACCCGTATTTAATTTCCAGACGGCTGCCACTGCTAAACTGGTCGGCCAGCTGTTGCAGATCGCGCAGATCCCGAGCACTGTAAAAGCGGAAATAATCTTCTATATCAGCGCCGGGCTCGAGTCTGTAACTGCGGTCTTCGCTTTGTGTACGACCGTCGCGGAACGTTGCCACCACGCTGATTTCCCCATCACAACGCTCAATGGTAAAGCTCTCGCCAGCCTGACGACGTTTACCGTCCACCATTAACTGAACCTGCTTGGGTTTATTCGTACCCAGTTGCATCATGGGTAAGCGATAATCATCCAGATCGATCTGAACTTTCTCGTCGCTACGGCTATCCAGTGTTACTTCTCCGGACACCTCACAAAAACCCGGTGTCGTTACACGATATTGATAATCGCCAATCGGCAGGTAACGGTCCTCACCGGACTGAATTATTTTACCCGCCAAATAGATTTTGCTGCGTTTGTTATTAACCCGAATTGTAATCGCTTGCGGGTGCAGCCCGGAGCGCTCGTCTGTCAGTGTTTTTACCTGACGCTGCAGCTTCTTTTGCCAACCTTGGGGAAATTCAGAGGCGAATAAGATCCCGAGTAACCGAATCTGTTCAAGATCTTGCAACCATTGTTCAAGCGTATCGATTCGCGGACGCACCTGCTGCGGCAGGTTTTTTATCTGATAATTACGAGATTGCTGATAGTAATTTTTGGCACTCTGTAACAAATCATCGCGGTTCAGATAAGCACAGTATTGTTTATTTTCCCGCTCAACTTTAACGCCGGTGAGTTTCAGAGTGGTACTGACCTCCTGCTCATGCTGATCATCGCGACTGGACAAATCGATACCAAGAAAGCGGCGACTGGTAATTTTCTGCCGCGTACGTGAACTGATATCAGCGACCAATGCCGTTGCCAGGTTGGTCATCGCCTCATCGCGATTGACACCACATTGGTGGAAATCATATGGCTTGGCCTGAACCAACGCTGGTAACCACAATAATAAGACGAGAATAATCAGTCGCATAACGTACATCCGTGAAGTAAGTGATCCCTAAGGGAAATAGAACCCAAACAGTATAAAGTCACAGCAAAGATATCCAAGTAGCTTACGGCAAAATAATATTCTGACCCCGGCGGAAGCCCCCCGTTTTTGAATCAATTTAAAGCGCTGGAGAACATTTTTTCTGATCGGCGACCAGCTGACCCAATTGCTTGATTGCCTGCTCAATTTCATCAGTCCAGGGAACTGCTGTACTGAGACGCAGATAATTAGAAAAATGCTCCGTGTTAGAAAATAAATCTCCTGGCACGATGACAATTGAGTGCTCCAGCGCCCGGTAGTGCAGATCCATCGCACTGGTACCAGCCGGCAAGCTTAACCACAATATGAAACCGCCAGCAGGTTCGTTAATTTTCGTTCCCTCAGGGAAATACTGGCGAACGGCCTGCACAAAGCGCTGCATATTAGCCGCTGCTTTTGCCCGGAACTGGCGCAAATGACGGTCATAATGACCATTCTGTAAGTAAGATAACATCGCGTATTGCGATAAACTGGCAGCTGAAAAAGTGGTAAAAGTCTGGCGCTCCATCACTTTCTTTCGCCATTTCCCTGGAATGCACCAACCAACCCGCAAACCGGCAGCGACTGTTTTAGAAAAAGACGAACAATACAAGACCCAACCATCTTTATCGTAGGTTTTCAGTACCGAGTTCAGTGGTTGGAAATGACTTCGAGGTGTCGGAAATCCAATATCGCCATAGATATCATCCTCAATCACCGGTACCTGGTATTTGCTGGCCAATTCCACGAGCTGTTTCTGATTCGCCGGTGGAATACTTGAACCGGTAGGATTGGCGTATCGACTGCTCACCTCAATGGCCTTGATTGGCCATTGCTGCAACGCCAGTTTCAGCGCGTCGATACTGATGCCATGCTGTGGATCGGTAGGTATCTCAATGATTTTTAGTCCCAGCATGTTGGCAATTTGCAGGAAGCCGTAATAACAAGGTGACTCAACCGCAACCAGATCCCCCGGTTCTGTCACGGCCCTCAGGCAGAGTGTCAGCGCTTCTGCACAACCGTGTGTGACGACAATATCATCAGCCGTACTGCGCACACCGACATCACGCATCCGCACTGCGATCTGTGATCGCAGGTCTTCCAAACCCGGTGAAAACATATAATCCATTACATCGGCCGTTTGGAAGCGGCTGACTTTCTGAATGTGGGTTTGCAACACGCGTTGTGGTAGCCAACTGATGTGGGGAATCGCCGCTCCAAGATTCACCGTAGCCGGGCGATTTATCTGCGCCAGCATCAGATTGATGAACTCTGCCTTAGTAACATCCTTCGGTTCATCGCCCTGCGATAGCGGCGGAATGTTTGAGAAGTCCGGTACGGTATCAGAGCGCACAAAGTAGCCGGATTGGGGCTTTGCCGTAATCCAGCCCTGATCTTCCAGCCAGGCGTAAGCCTGAGTAACCGTTGAGATACTGACACCACGCTGATTCGCCAACTTGCGAACGCTGGGTACCTTACTGCCCGCGGCATATACGCCAACGCGGATGTCCTCGGCGATCTGGTCGGCAAGTTGGATATATAAGGGCTGGTCAGCCTGACGCTGCAACATGGTTGTTTCCTGTCTGAACAAACAATATCTAAGCCGGGTATCTTAGCCAGAAAACTGTACTGGCAATCAGTACAGTTTAATCCATCTTAATCAGTACAGTTGTATAAAATCATGAAACTGTACCGCTGCTTCTCCACAACTGTGATGCTGCCGCCAACAGCGTAACTGTTTCACACTATGCCCCGTTGTTCTGACAGTTATTACAGACCAAAGGAGGCTCTTATGAACAATACAGGCTTATTGAATAATATCCGCTTATCCCACCTGCCTACCCGTGGCTGTGATAAAAAGGCCAGTGCTGCCAGTCATGCATTATTTGCCGTTGTCTTGTTCTCTCTGACCGTGCCTGCGACGCAGATGGCGTTAACGGCCTTCAGTCCTGAATTTATTGCCGCCAGCCGTGCCATGATTGCAGGGGTATTAGCCTGGTTTGTTGTAAACATCAGTGGTTGGAACTTCCCTGAAAGGCGCGTTATTCCTTGGCTACTGCTGGCGGGTGTCGGGGTTATTGCTGGATTCCCTTATGCTTTGAGCATCAGTCTTACACACATTCCTGCAGCCGATATGGGCGTTGTCTTGGCCGGCCTGCCACTGGTGACATCGCTATTTGCCAGCATTATGCATGGCGAACGCAATGGCATTCAATTTTGGGCCCTATCCGCTTTGGGATGCGGTCTGCTGGGGCTCTATGTCGTGACTAACCTGGGCCAACTCCCTCAGTTTGAAGTGCAACACCTTGGATTGCTGTTATTGACATTGCTACTCGGCGGCATCGGCTACAGTGCCGGAGCAAAAGCTGCCAAAATCATTGGTGGCTGGCAAACCATTTGCTGGACTCTGGTTATTTATCTGCCGCTGTCGGCACTGGCCTGGGGCTATAGCTGGGCACTAGAAGCAGAACAATTGCGTCGCCCGGTAGACTGGCAGCCTTTTGCCGCACTGATGTATTTGGCGTTATTCAGCCAGTTATGGGGATTTAAGTTCTGGTATCAGGCATTAGCGCAAGCTGGCGTTGGTCGCATCAGTCAACTGCAACTACTGCAACCATTCTTTACCCTGGCTTTTATCAGCCTGATACTGCAACAGTCGATAACCATCGTTCAAATCGTGTTTTGTTTGTTAATTGTACTGACAGTCATGGCCTCCATGCGAGTTACAAGATCGTAGAGAAAAGTCCGGGTCGTTATTAAAGTAAACAGGAATACCACCGGTGACGAATCGTGCTAAATCACGATTCGCTGCCGTTACCATTGCCTATCTTACAGAGCTTGAACCTTTCAGCGCGGTTTCTTTATTACTCTCTTTGAACTTCAGTATTTTACTAATCCTATTGTTGGTATTTATTAACACTAACTGAACAGTGCCGATAAAATTCAGCAAAGCTCCAACAGTTCACAAAAATAATAATCCACCAGAAAATTCAACAAGATCGGCTTTGTAGCACTGGGTATCAGCACTATTATAAAAATGAACATTTACAAGGACTAAAAAATGTTACTCAATTTACCCCGTATATTGCTGATCATCAGCTGTCTGCTGATACTGCCCTCCCATGCTGGTAATTTCCTACCGGGAACGTTTCCTGATTACTCCACGCTTAATTTTGTTCCTTATACCGAAGGAAAACTGCCAGCCGACTCGTATCAGACATTACCTTCGGAAATGCGAAGGAAAATAAAAGTTTACGCCATCAAACTGCCTGATATCGAAGATGGTATGGACTTTACTCTTAACAGCATCGCAATAGCCGACGAGATTTTTGCTGCGACGGTAACGATTCTTGATGAGGATTTTATTCCGATCGATTTCAGCGGGATCGGTGATAATTTATCGGTATGTGATAAGCGCATCGAACATCACATGGAGTTATCTGTCCGAGCTCGTTATGTGATTATCGCTCCGTCTGGTTACGTATACGCTGAGTCGAAAGGCAGTATCTGCACCAGCTGGCTTCCTTACGGAAAAGTCATTTTCTTCCCTACACCAACCTACAGATCCATTAAACTCACAAGCACCGATCAGAGTGCCCTGGATATCAACCTCAGTAAGCCATGGTTCAACAGAAACCGAATATTCTGGCACAGCGAAGTAGAATCACCAGGCCAACACCTCAGTGGTGGCAGGAACGACCGACAGCCCGAGGTTCCATCCAGTGTTAACACCTTCTTAGGTGTGGACGTTCCGGTCAACGAACATTGGTTTGTAAAACTTAAAGCTGGGGCACGTATAACACTGCTGAATAACCAAAGTCACAAAGGTTATATTCTCAATACCGGCTTAGGCTACCGTCTGGATAAAAACTGGCACCTGATTTCTTCGCTGAATTTCGACATTAAGCGCAAGCAACGATATTTTAAATCCGACTATAACGGACCAAACTTCATTCATTACAAAAATACAGTGGGACTGAATTTCAGTACGGAATACCACATCAACAGAAACTGGCATGCAGAGGCCGCTCTGAACCTGACAGAACTGGAAACCAAACAAGGTGTAAAAGTTCCGGCAAACAGTATCAAGCTGGGGCTGAGTTATTACTTTAATTAATGGCACAACCCATAAAAAACGCGGCGTCTGGTAACAGATCGCCGCGTTTTTTATTAAATAGCTTGAGGATAAATCAGGCGCTTTTCTTAAGCAGATCTTTCTCTTGCTTTACGCTGGCCAGGTTCGGGTTATCAGAGTACGCGCGCTTAGCAATCGACATTTTTTGCCATTGCTCCATATGTTCAGGCAGTGGCTCTTCCGGACTGCCGATATTCAGTTGGGTTGCAACAGCAGACGGTGAAGCCAGTTTACCGCGCTGCATAAATACAGCTTTCACCAGCCCATAAGCGTGGATTTTACCGTCGGCTACAAAACGCTGTTCGATGTAGAAATACTTGTCATCCCAGCCAACGTAGCGGGTTTCAACATCAAAGGTCTTAAACAGACGAATTTCGCGAATATAGCCCATCTCAATGCCGGCAACGATAAAATTAAGTTTACTTCCCAGCATTTTGTCCCAGCTGGCGGTTTGTACCGGGTGATCCCAACGAGCACGCTCCATAAATACCATATAACGGGCATTGTTAATGTGCATATTAAAGTCGATATCACGGAAGCCCACACGGAAGGTACGCTTGGTGCTTTCAAAGAAGTTTTTCGGGCGGAAGTCGGCGCGTTTTTTGTTCTTCTTATTCAGATAAATCGAACGAATAATTTCACGGATCATGGGTCAATCTTCGCAGTTAAAAATACTGTTGGTTGAGAATTGGCGCGAAGTGTACAGATTTCGAACGGGGTGTCACCCTTGACAACGCGTTTGCTCAGTCAATCGCTACAAAAAGGTCATATCTGACAGGAGAATTGGCTGAATCAGACCGCTTATCACAACTTTCCGCATTATGTACCCACTCAGAGAAAACTGAACTCACTGGCAGCAAACAGCAATATAGGGATTACTGCATAGCCAGGTATCGACGCGGTTGCAAAGGAGTGTATGCCTCCTATTCCTTCGATGACAGGCACAAAAAAGCCCTCCGAAGAGGGCCTCGTATACAACAAGAGAAGTTAATTCACCCGCTCACTGATCAACAGCTTAACCAACCCGGTTTCTGTGTTACTCACTGGCGATTTTTCAATCTGCCAATCTCCAGGCTGAGCAATCGGGTTGCCGGATTTCGACAACCGAGCTACCAGCGTTAACTGCTCATAATTACTGATGCTCATACCCGCCATCATGGCCTGGGCATCCGATAACGTCACTACCTGAGGTAAATCTGCTACGGTCATTTTCTGTGCCGCTAACGGCACCTTAGGGCCAGTAACCGCGCGTGCCAGAACGAATACTGCATCGGTTGGCGTTGCCACCTGTTTCGCTGCGGCTGAGATATCAACCAGCACTTTAATTTCTAGCCGCTGCAGGAAACTCAGATCCGCCTGTTCACCCTGCTCTTCAAGCTTGGCAGCCGCCCGGCGAATCCCCTGTTCCAGATAGGCCGCTTCCTGGCCGGCAGGCAACCCCATCCACAAACTGCGCCAATGGCCAATGGCCTGCTTATAGGCCTGCAGCTCAAAGGCAAAAATACCAGCCAATCCGATTGCCTGGCGATTGTCTGGCATTATTTCCAGAGCCTGTTGAATCAGTTGATAATTCTGCTCGTCAGCTTTTTGATCCGCGGCAAAAAAACGTGCCTGCGCTAACATGGTCATGGTGGTTGCGCGATCAACTTTTGCTTCTTCGGGTAAAGCCACCAGAATATCAGCAAAAACATCGGCCGCCTGAGCAAATTCGCCGTCAGCGTTCAGCAGTCGTCCGCGCAAATACTTCCATTCTATTTCCTGCGGATGATTGTCAGACGCGATCTTTAACCGCTGTGCCAGTTCCCGATTTTCCAGAATGCTCAATTCAGCGGTAGCGCTTTTACGCAGTAATTCGGTAGCTCTCAATTCGTTCGATGCCCCCCATGTCTGGTAGAGCAGGAACGTAGCAGCAATCGCAGCCGCTAATAAAGAAAGAGATAAGAGCCAGCGGTCTTTGCTACTGGAGGTCCCCTCCAATTGTTGCTCCGCGGCGTCGCTGGCCAGAAATTCACGATCGAGTTCAAGCTGCAAAGCGGTGCGGGTTTCATCGTCTAAGTCAGTACTTGCTAACTCAGTACAACGCTCCTGATATAAACGCAGATTTTCTTCGCTCTGGCTCACTACCTGAACATCCGGCTTGTAAAAGACAGGTTTAATCAGTAGGACCAATAACGGCAATAACAGCAGAATAATTGCCCAAATCATAATTTCTGACCTTTTTCCTCATTGCCCGCAGCAGCTTTTAGTTTTTCCAGCCGCACTTTTTCTTCATCACTTAAAGGTTTGCTACCACCCGATTTATGGCTCCGGCGAATAAAAACGATAATTAATAAACCAAAACCGAAAATAATTCCCGGTCCGTACCAAAGCAACAGAGTATCTGCACGAAACGGCGGGTTGTAGCGTACAAAGTCTCCGTAACGATCGACCATGTAACCAACCACTTCATCGTTGGTTTTACCTTGCTGCAACAGTTCGTAAACCTTGTCACGCATATCTCGGGCAACCGGAGCGTTAGAATCCGCCAGATTCTGGTTCTGACATTTCGGGCAGCGCAGGTCTTCTGCTAACTGATTAAAGCGTTCAGTATCCTGCTGGTTATCAAAAGGGTATTTATGACCTTCGATCACCGCGAAGCTCAACGCGCTCAGAAACAACGAACAACACAAAAACAACATTTTCATATCACTCTCCTATTGCATCGCGTCAAACTTGGGTTTCAGTTTTCGCCACACCCGCGGATTTAAATCGCCAATGTGTTTCGCCCGGATAATCCCCTCGCTGTCCACCAGAAAGGTCTCTGGCGCGCCATAGACCCCTAAATCCAGACCGAGCTTGCCGTCCGGATCGGAAACATTAAACTCATATGGATTACCGTAAGCACTGAGCCATTGCTTGGCTTTAAAGTCGTCATCTTTGTAATTGACGCCAATAATACGAATACCCTGGCTGGCCAGCGTGTTAAGAAACTCATGTTCAGCTTTACAGGTCGGACACCAGGTTGCCCAGATATTAACCAGCATCGGCTGACCGTTTAGACTGGTCGCCGATATGTTTGCACCACTTTCCAGAGCTTTGGTCGCAAATTCTGGAAACGGTTTGCCAATCAATGGCGAAGGTAGCACGTCTTTATCTTCTTTACCGAGACCAATCCAGAACAAGAAACCCATAGCAATAAAAATCCCCAAAGGGACAAATAACAAGGCGCGATTCATGCGTTTTGCTCCCGAAGCGTGGTGGCTTGAGCATCAGATCTGACCTTGTTCTGCTGGTTGCGGCCTTTTTTCAAGCGATAACGTTTATCCATCATGGCAAGCAGTCCACCTAATGACATAAAGATGGCTCCTAACCAAACCCAACGCATAAAAGGTTTTACCTGCAATCGCATGCCCCAGGCACCGTTTTGTAATGGCTCACCCATGGACACATAAACATCGCGCCACAGATTCACATCAATCTCAGCTTCCGTCATTACGGTGCCACGAGCGGTATAGCGTCTTTTTTCCGGAGTCATGGTATCGACCAGTGTATCGCCGTCGTAGACCTTAAAGCGGGTTGCCTGAGAGGTGTAATTAGGTCCCTGAATCTTACCACTTTCTACAAATTCAAAACGGTAGCCAGCGAACTCGGCGACTTCACCCGGAGATAAACGCACCGACTTTTCAACACTGTAATTGGCAACCAGAGTGACACCAATCACACTGATACCAACACCAATATGTGCCACCACCATACCCAGGTAGCTCAGCCCTAATTTTGGAATGCGGGAAATCTGGCCACGGGACTTTTTCCACACGTCCCATTTGGTGGCAGCAATTACCCAAATGCCAACCGCCATTCCCATAACCACCTGCCAGTTCATGTCACTTGCCATTATCAGAGGCGTTGCAAAAGCCAGGAACACAGCAAGGATAAAGGCGATATTCGACTCTTTTCGCAGACGTTGCAGACTGTCTGCCTTCCAGCGTGATATCGACCCGAGCCCCATCAAAAAGCTCAGTAAAACGGATAGTGGCACAAACATCGTATTGAACCAGGCAGCACCCACTGAGATTTTTCCCATATCCATAAAGTCAATGATCAGGGGGTAGAGCGTCCCCAACAAAATGGCAAAAGCCGCGACCAGCAGCACCAGATTATTAGCCAATAAGGCGCTTTCTCGAGAGATCCACTGATAACGCCCGACAGAAGCAACCGTTGGTGCCTTCAGGGCGTACAACAATAACGAACCACCGACACAAATCCCCAGCAAGGCAAGAATAAACACCCCTCGTTCCGGGTCAGATGCAAATGCGTGTACCGACGTTAACACCCCAGAACGCACCAGAAAGGTCCCCAGCAAGCTCAATGAAAAGGCAAAAATTGCCAGCAACACAGTCCAGCTTTTAAACAAACCACGCTTTTCAGTAACCGCGAGCGAGTGAATCAATGCTGTTGCAACCAGCCAGGGCATGAGGGACGCATTTTCAACCGGGTCCCAGAACCACCAACCACCCCAGCCAAGCTCGTAGTAAGCCCACCAGCTACCCAAAGCAATGCCCAGAGTCAGAAAGATCCAGGCAGCAACTGTCCACGGACGAGACCAACGTGCCCAAGCGGCATCCAGCCGACCACCCATTAACGCCGCCAAAGCAAAAGCAAACGCAACCGACAGACCGACGTAACCCATATAAAGAGTTGGCGGGTGTACGATCAGGCCAAAGTCCTGCAACAGCGGATTTAAATCACCACCTTCACGCGGCGGTGACGGTAGAACACGCTCAAACGGATTTGAGGTTTCCAGCGTAAACAGAATAAAACCAACCGAAATCATGCCCATGATGGACAATACCCGGGCGACCATCACTAACGGCAGTGATTTACTGAACCAGGCAACCGCCAGGCCCCAGCAACCCAACATCGCAACCCACAATAGCAGAGAGCCTTCGTGAGCCCCCCAGACTGCACTCACCTTGTAGGCCGTCGGTAGTGCCGTATTGGAATTTGCAGCAACGTAAGCCACAGAAAAATCATCGATGATAAAGCCATAGGCCAGCGCCAGCAGACTCATTACCAGGAACAGCGCCTGACCAGTCGCCAGCGGTCTGGCATACGCCATCAACCACTCCCGCCGGGCAGTCACACCCACCAGCGGTACGATTACCTGAAATACCGCCAGGACCAGCGCCAGAATCAATGCGAGTTGGCCAAACTCAGGAGCAATAGCCTGAAACTCTGTCATGGGAACGCCTTATTCACTCGCCGAATTAATTGCCTGCACGCCATCAACGTGCGCTTTCTCCAGAGCTTCCTTTACCTCAGGTGGCATGTAGTTTTCGTCATGCTTTGCCAGCACCTCCGATGCCTGGAATACGCCCTGTTCATCGAGCTTTCCCAATGCCACAATGCCCTGCCCCTCACGGAACAAATCCGGCAATATCCCTTCATAAAAAATCGGTACTTGAGCGGCACCATCCGTCACTTTAAATAACACCCCCAGACCGTCCTCATCCCGTTTTACTGAGCCTTCAACGACCAGCCCCCCAGCGCGTATGGTGCGCCCAATCTGAGCTTCGCCGTTGGCAATCTGGGTAGGCGTTACAAATAAATTAATGTTCTGACTGAGTGAATACATCAACAGACCAACGGCACTGCCAATGCCCAACACCATAAAGATAATCAGGGTTAAGCGTTTTTTACGCTGAGGGTGCATCATTACTCTCCACCTGGCTTTTTTTTGCAGAGCGGCCGCGCTCACGTCGTAAACGCTGACTCTGTTCTTTTATTAATTTACGTCGGGCGATCACGGGCGCCATAACGTTAAACAGAATGATGGCTGCGGTTAAACCGTAGGCCAACCAGACATAAAAACCATGGCCACCCATGGCAATAAATTCAGCAATACTGTCGAACTGCATCAGGACTCCAGAATCTTCTTAACCCAGCTGCGCTTGCGTTCATGCAGCAGAATTTCATTGCGGGTTCGCAACACCACCAGCAACGCAAAAAATGCATACACGGCAACAATCATAATCAACAAGGGAATTAACATCTCGACTGCCATACTCGGCTTTTCGGTCAATTTCAGGGTGGCCGGTTGGTGCAGCGTATTCCACCACTCCACCGAATATTTGATGATTGGAATATTCACCAGCCCGACCAGAGATAAAATAGCCGCCGCTTTGTGACCACTTTCGGCAGATTCCATCGCTTGCTGAATTGCCATTGCCCCGAAATATAAGAACAGCAGCAACAACATAGAGGTTAATCGAGCGTCCCAAACCCACCAGGTCCCCCAGGTTGGCTTACCCCAGATCGCACCGGTAAGCAGTGCGATCAGGCAGAAACTGGCACCAATGGGGGCAATGGTTTTAGCAACCCAGGCCGCCATTTTCATACGCCATATCAGGAACACTGCGCCAGAAACGGCCATCATCATATAAGCGCTCTGCGCCAGCAGTGCTGCTGGAACATGAATGTAGATAATCCGGAAGCTGTTACCCTGCTGATAATCCGCCGGGGCATAAGCCAGTCCCCAAACCAGACCAACCGCAGCACCAATCACGGAAACAGCTAATAACCACGGAATCCACTTCTCGGTAATTTCATAAAACCACTTGGGCGAACCCAGGCGATGATAAAGACGAACCAGCCACTGCCACATATCTCATCCAATCCGGTAAATCATTAACGCGATAAATTCAGCTTTAACGCCGCCGCAACAGCAAAGGGGGACAGGCACATGGCCAGCGCCAGGATCGCCCCGAGAAAACCAACCTGCCCATTGTAAGCCATACCGATGCCAGCGTGGTAAACCGCACTGGCGGCAAATATCAGCACCGGAATGTAAAGCGGTAAAATCAACAGGCTGAGCAACAAACCACCACTGCGAACACCCGCGGTCAAGGCGGCGCCAACGGCACCTAATAAACTCAATACCGGGGTCCCGACCGCAAGACTGACCAGCAGCGCAGAATAGGCATCACCTGGCAGGTTCAGCATCAGTCCAAGCAGCGGCGCCATTATCGTCAGTGGCAAACCACTGATACACCAGTGCACCAGCGCTTTACCCAATGCCATCGCGTACAGCGATTCTCCCGATGCAAGCCATTGCTCCAATGAGCCATCTTCAACATCGGCCTTAAACAGAGCATCCAGTGACAGTAAGGTGGCCAATAACGCCGCAACCCAGATTACCCCACCGGCAATCTTGCCTAAAAATTCAGGATCTGGATCAACCGCCAAAGGAAACAGCGCAGCGACCATGAGGAAAAACATCAACGGATTCAGCCATTCACCGGGATTACGCGCGGCCAGCAGAAAATCGCGTTTTACCGTTGCCAGAACCAGACTCATATCAGCCACCTGATGTTCATGCGCTAAATTCTCCCTAATTCTAACTGACGCAGGGACGCAATATTTTCTAACGCGTGGTGGGAGGTAATCAAAACACTCCCCTGGCTCTCAACATGCTGCTGAAGACGGCCTTCAAGCCAGGCAACACCGGCTTTATCAAGCGCGGTAAAGGGTTCATCAAGAATCCAGAGCGGCATTGGGCCGACACCTTTCTCTGCCAATGCCAGTCTGGCCAAACCAACACGCCGTTGCTGGCCAGCGGATAATTGCTGACACGGAGTCTGCTCGTAGCCGTAAAGCTGCACCTCATCCAGCGCCTGCCACAAATCATCGTCTGGCAACTGCCAGGCAGCCGTTAACCAACGAAGATTCTCAAGCGGAGACAGGGCTTTTTTAACCGCCGAGAGATGCCCCATGTAGAGACGCTGCTGGGCATACTCACTGTAGACATCAGCCAGATGGTTACCTTGCCAGCGCACTTCACCACTGAAATCGCGGTTGAGTCCGGCCAGCAATCGCAATAGTGTGGTTTTACCGGCACCATTGGGTCCTACCAGCTGCAATAATTCGCCGTTATTCAGTTGCAGATCGAGCCCCTCAAACAGCACACGATCGTCGCGTTCGCAATACAGCTGGCATGTCTGTAAATCGATATTGTAGCTGGCTGGGGCGGTCATACTGACCCCTCGTTTGCTGAGAATAAGTTGACAATTTTGCGCCGCAAAAACGCAAAAAGAGTAAAGCGCGCGCATTATATACAAATTCGCTCTTTATGGACGAAGGCGCGCAAACTAACATGGGTAAAGATGAGTAAACCTTGGCCGATGTCAAAATTATGTCCGATGCACTGCCGTTAATTTCACTGAACGCCCTGAATGCTGCACGCCTGAGCAGCCAGCCAGAGTCGCCACAGCTGCGTGTGCAAGCGATCACCGCGCGCGTCGTTAAGGGAGATGAGCGCCCTATCGATGGCCAGTATAAGATCACGCTGGAAGCCGATGGACGACAGTTTAAAGTACTCAGTGAGCAGCCATTGCCGGAAGATGCGGAACTCAAACTGCAACTGCTCATCGCCAGCCAGAAATCATCGAAAGTGACTGAAACCGGCGACGACAATCTGCGCAGCCAAACCCAGCAGACAGACAGAGAGTCCGCACCGACGGAAAAAACTGAGGCGAAAAATACAGCCAGAGAAACCGCAGCCAGAGAAACGATCAAACAGATTCGGGTCATCGCTGTCGATGGCAGCAAAACACAGCAGACCATTACGAATACTCCCCTGCTGAACGCACACCAATCGGCTCAGACCGCAAGCAACCACTCAAATGCCGACATTGCAGCCAATCTTAAGCGTCTCGCCGCCCTGCTATTGCAATCTGAACAGAAAGGACAGCCGCTTAAGCTGGCCAGAGACCTCAACACTCAGGATCTGAAACAATGGCTGGCGCAGAAACTGCCGCTGACCCTGCATCATGCGGGCAAAGCCAGCACCACAGCCACGTTGTATGAAAAGGGTAACCCCAGTAACAGCCAGCCCGATATCAGCGCGAATACGCAAGCCGGAACAACTCAAAGCAACCGCACTACTCCTCTGCTTCGATTGTTGCCAACCATCACACAGCTACTGAACAAACCCGATGTTCCACTCGACGTAAAGCAGCAAATCAACCAGTACCTGACACAACTAACCAGCGCTACCAAAGCCCATGGCAGCCTGCAGCAAATTCAGAACAGTGGCTTAAGCTATGAGGCCAAACTGACAAAGCTACTGGTTCAGGTGGCACAGGAGGTTAATCAGACCGCTAAAACGGCGGCTGATTCGGGTGTGGCTGCTCAGCCAGTGAAATCCGCGACATCGCAATCGGCTACAACGTTATTCAGACAGCTGTGGCAGCAAGGTTCCGCAACGGTTGGTACCTCTGCGACAACCGTATCTTCAACCACTGACTCATCCCAAACGGACTCACAAAGTAGCGCCGCGGGAACTCAGGCAACCCGTACAGACGGTCTTCAACGAGCGGATACCTCAGTTAGCCAGAGCGTCAGTGACCTTCTGACCGCAACCAAGCAAAAACTGGAGTCGGCAGTGACAACAGCAACGGCTAAAGTCACCGGTAACAGTGACAGTACCGTTTTTTCTAACAGTCTCAGCCTGATGTCAGATCAACTGCAGCAGCTGCAAAGCAGCGATCAGAAAGCCGTTCTCAGTAAAAGCCTGCAAATGTGGCTGAATCAGATAAACGCAACCCGGACAGCCAACAACGAGCCAACGCAAAATCTGCAGCAACTCGGGGCGACCCTGCAAGAACGATTACCCGAAGGTTTTCGCCTGTTACAGGGAGCGCTTGCTCAAATTGAACTGGAACAAAGTCAACGTCTGCAGCAATCACAAGATCAGTGGCAGTTGAATATCCCGTTGCTGGTGCGACAGGACCAGCAATTGAGTGAAGTTCGGATGCAGATATTCAAAGAGCAGTCAGGTGAAGAAAAAACGGATCAGAAAGAGCGAAAACAGCGCTGGCGCATTCACCTTCATTTCGATCTGACACAACTTGGTCCGTTAGATGTTGAGGTCGACATGACCCTGCCCAAAATGGCAGCTACCTTCTGGTCAACGCAGGCCGCAACCCTGGCAGAACTGAGCAAACACCTTCAGCCTCTGCGCAGTAAACTGTCGCAACTGGGTGTTGAGGTTGAAACACTGAATGCACGGCATGGCCGCCTCGCAGAGGCGCAACGTAATCAAATTCAGACCAGCCTGGTGGATTTACATACCTGAGTTCTTCTTATGCAACACGATCCCAACGCGAAAACAGCCGGTATCCCCGACACCCTGTTCAATTCCAGTGAGGCAATTGCTCTGAGTTATGACGGTCATTCGGCACCAACAGTGAGTGCCAAAGGTGAGGACGAACTAGCCCAGGCAATTATCGGTCTGGCGCTTCAACATGAAGTCCCGATATACGAAAATGCGTCCTTGTTGCGCTGGCTAAGCCAACTGGATCTGGGTGATGAGATACCCGAAAGCATGTATCAGGTAATCGCAGAGATCCTGGCATTTGTTTATCAGCTTGAAGGGAGAAAGCCGGATACGGAATGATCCGGCCGAGGGCAGAAGTCGGTTTGCTGAACAAAACTAGCTGAGGATTGCTGGCTCGGCTTGGACCCCAAGATTCGAGCGCAACGACACCAATAGACTGGCCACGTGAGAAGCCACCATGTCTTTAGAAATCAGTTCTGTTTCCGCTACCAGCGCTGGTAATGCCCGATGACGATAAGTATCGATAAGACCATGTAATGACGCCACAACCAACAAAGTCATTTGCTTCTGACGCGAGTCTGGCTGATCAACCAGCTCTGGAATGGCATCAACCAACAAGGTTTGTGCATGCTGCTGCCATTCATCAACCAACCTGCCCAGCTGATATTGAACTTCCTGATCCGCAAGATCGGATTCTTCCAGGCTCAATAGCGGCGGTTGGAACATCAATTGGTAGTAACCAGGAAAACGCTGGGCAAAAACCACCAGATTACTGGCAAAGCTCAGCAACCCCTGCTGCGGGCTGTAACCCACGCGCAGTTGCTCGTTGATGTCGAGAAACGCCAACTCGAAACCACGACAGCGGGTATGGATAAACAGCGATTCTTTATTCGGAAAATAGTTGTAAATATTACTTGCCGTCATACCCAGCTGCGAAGCCAGCTTGCGCATCGATAAATGATGAAAACCAACGTCCGCCATCACACTGGAAGCGCTATCCATGATTCGTTGACGTTGAGCGACAATTTCTTCCGTAGTAAACGGTTTCTTTGGCATCTCACCTTCCCCCTGTTAAGGCCCTGTCAGCAAAACTCACGAAAACAGAACAATATTTTAATTATCTTTACATACGGCCATAGAACGACCGATTTTTATCAAAAGCAAGTTTCTTATCGGCCAAATTGATTCAAAGTTTAGTAAACGACAGGAAAGGCATGGATTAAAGACCGCTCTGCAGCGGGTTTCACGGGGAATGCTAAAAGATCGTAAAATTTTGAAAAATAACCAATAGTCTGAAATCCCCCCCCCACAACCGTATCACTATTGACGCAGGACAAGGTGGCCAAAAATCAGACATTCATACTCCTTTGTCATTCAACCCAAGGCCCTTCAAACCGTCCACCCAGCCGGATAGAGGAAATGACTATGACTTCACCCTTGACGTGCGATCCGCTGTTGATACAACGCTACAACCGCCCAGGTCCACGGTATACCTCATACCCAACCGCCGTTGAATTCCTGCCCATCACTGATGACTGGCATGAACAACAGGCATTTGCTCAGCGAGATCAAGAAAAGCCTTTGTCGCTGTACATCCACATCCCATTCTGTGCACACATTTGTTATTACTGTGGCTGCAATAAGGTGGTAACCAAGCGGCGCGAAAAGGCTTCTCCGTATCTGGCGCTTCTCAAACAGGAAATCCTTGCAAAAAAAGCACTACTGGGGAATCGTCGTCGGGTTAAGCAATTGCATATTGGTGGCGGTACTCCCACTTTTTTAACGGACCAGCAATTACAGACACTGATTAACTTCCTCAAGCAACATTTCGATTTCAGTCCGGACAGCGGTGCGGATTATTCGATTGAAATTGACCCCAGGGAACTGCGGCCAAAAACCTTAACGGTATTGCGCCAGCTTGGATTTAACCGCATCAGCTTCGGCGTGCAAGATCTGGAAGAACGCGTTCAGATTGCCGTCAACCGGGTACAACCCGAGGGAATGATTCGCGCCGTGACACAAGAAGCACAAAAACTCGGTTTCCGCTCGATCAACATGGATCTTATCTACGGCTTACCTCATCAGACACTGACGAGTTTTAACCGTACGCTCGATACCATCATAGACCTCAGTCCCGACCGCTTATCGGTCTTTAACTACGCCCACCTTCCGGAGCGCTTCAAGCCGCAGCGTCGCATTAACACCGATGACCTGCCATCTGCCCAGCAGAAACTTGAAATTCTTAGCCATTGCATTGCCAAGTTATCCAGCGCTGGCTACCACTACATCGGTATGGACCACTTCGCTAAGCCGGATGATGAGCTGGCAGTAGCGCAGAGCAGAGGTAGCCTCCACCGCAACTTCCAGGGTTACACCACCCACGGTGATTGTGATCTGATTGGCTTTGGTGTGTCGTCGATCAGCAAGATTGGCGATTACTATCTGCAAAATCAGGTTACTGTTGATGCATATGAACGCGCTATTGCCGCAGGTCAATTACCCACACAAAAATACCGCCGTATAAATCAGGATGATAAAATTCGACGTGAGGTGATTACCGAACTGCTCTGCCATTTGCACATCCAATTTGACGATCTGGATCAAAAATACGATATCAACAGCCGGGACTACCTCAGTAGCAGTATTAATGAGTTAAAACCGATGCTGGCCGATGAACTTGTGATGGTGGATGATGTCGGAATTCGTATCAGTGACCGAGGACGTTTAGTGGTTCGTAACGCCTGTATGGCATTCGATCATTATCTGCAACGCAATGAGCTACTTAAACAAGAGAGACAACGCTTCTCCAGCGCCATCTGACAAAACCGGCAGATGGCTGGGCAGACTGATAGAACTGAGTCTGCTGATAATCGGCTTTGTTGCACTCAGCAGCTGGCTGGGCAGTCATTTACTCGACGATGGCAGCCAGATTCCCGAATTGTCCTTACCCCAGCTTAATAGTGTCGAGACTGGTGAACTGAGCTGGCCAGCAGCCGAAGAGAAAACACTGGTCTACTTTTTTGCCCCCTGGTGCAGTATGTGCCGTATTAGTATGCCAGGCCTCAATCTGCTGACTGATAAAAACCTGCGTGTGGTCGCCATCGCTCAGGATTGGCAAGAAAGCGCGGAAGTTGAGGAATTCACCAACGACGTGGGTTTCGATGGAGAGGTATTACTCGGAGACGCGAACACGCTTGAGCTGTTCCGGGTTCAAGGCTACCCGAGCTATTATGTGTTGGACCAAAACGGCCGGGTAATTCACCAGGATCAGGGCGTATCCACACCACCCGGGTTATGGATACGAACCTGGCTCTGAGCTGTCTCAGCAACCGACTCAGGAACAATCGGTCTGGCTACAGCTCACCAGGCTTACCCTCCCAAAACGCCCAACTGTTGCCGTCATACTGCAGAAATACCCGTTTCTCGAACGGTCGAAGGAACGATTCACGCGAACGACGTAACGTACGTGCGTCGTCAAAAGCCGAGTCTTTGATCCATTCTTGCATGTCATCCACGTACCATTGGATATACGCTTCAACGTAGTAGTAGTCACCAATAAGATACGGCTTGGACAATTCCAGAATGTTCTTCAGACGGCCATAACCGTAATAAAAGCCTTCGTCCGTCAGAGACTCGCCATCTGAGGCCGGATAATCGTAGATCCAGCTTACAAGCACCTTGCGTTTGCGTTTGCCGTTCTCCTCGACCGTAGCCATTCGTGTTTCTTTTTTACGCATCAGTAACTTATGGTCGGACAAGGCGGATAAAAACCGTGCATCCTTTCCTTTATCTGCGCGGACAATTGAATACGGCATTGGAAATGGTAACCATTTCAGATCTTTGCTTTTCAGCGCGTCGTCTATCAACTGGCTGGCATGATTGGTACCGATAAATGGCTGAGCGACACAATACAGGCTATTCAGCAATAAAATTAAAATAATCAGTGGCTTCATCTCTCCCTCCTGTCACTTAGGATAGCGCGCTCAAAGCAAATGTCGGGTCTCAGGTTCAAAATTTTTAACCCCCCGTGTCACTTCCCTTCTGTAACTCTACTGTCACACGCCTGATTTAGTGTCACGCAAAATGATCAAACGAGACTGATTATGCAACAAGCCACCGCCAGTCAACAGGCGCAACACGGTGAGTCGCCACTGGTTGCCCGAATCACTACCGATCCGGCTGAAATCCGCCAGGCCCTGCAGCTTCGTTATCGTGTTTTTGCAGAAGGCATGGGGGCCAACCTGCCAACCGCAGGAGAAGGAATCGACAAAGATTCGTTCGACGATGCCGTTCATCATCTGATCGTAAAGGACGTCCATAACAACTGCGTGGTTGGTTACAGTCGCATATTAACCAACGAGATGGCTGAAAAGACCGGTGGCTTTTATTCCGCAACGGAATTCGATCTGAAGAACATTATCAAGCCCGGTAAACGTTACATGGAAATTGGTCGTACCTGTGTTGCTCCGGACTATCGCAGCGGCGCAGTAATCGGCTTACTGTGGGGGGGGATCGCTCAGTACATGTCGGCCAATAACATGGATTACCTGATGGGCTGCGCCAGCATCTCACTGGCAGACGGCTACTCTAAAGCCATCGCTGTTATTGACTACCTGCGAGAAAAACACTTCACCACTGAAGATATGCGCGCAGAGCCAAAAATTCAGATGCCAAGTACGCGCGTTGATCTGGATGGTAAAAGTCTGGTACCACCATTGTTAAAAGCCTACTTACGCATTGGCGTTAAGGTTTGTGGCGAGCCATTTCTGGATAAAGACTTCAACGTTTGTGACGCCCTGATTCTGCTGGGCAAAGACGATATGAACCAACGCTATCTGCGACACTTTGTTAAAACTGAAGGCTGAAATTCAGCCAAACAGTTAACAGCTGATTGTAAATCTGATACAAAGCGCTTCCCGGTTCCGGGATGCGCTTTTTTTTACTTAATCGATTCAGTAACCGCAGAAATACGTATGTTTAACAAATTCAAAGACTGGCTAACGTCCGCCTCAGGCATTCGTCGCATCATCAATATTTATGGTCCTTACCTGGGTGCCGGAGTTAAAGTCGACTACCTCGATAAAGGTTTCCGCGAAGCACGTGTAAGTATGCGCCTGACCTGGTACAACCGTAACTATGTTGGTACCCATTTTGGCGGCAGCCTATTCTCAATGATCGACCCCTTTTACATGTTACTTCTGATGAATAATCTCGGCCGCGAGTACATTGTCTGGGACGCCAGCGCAGAAATCGATTTCGTCCGCCCTGGTCGTGGTCGCGTCTTTGCTCACTTTCTGTTAACAGATGAGATGCTGCAGGAGATTAAACAAAAAACGGCTTCAGGCGAGAAGTTCCTGCCGGTATACGATGTCAACATTGTTGACGAGAAAGACCAACTGGTCGCCAAGGTGCGTAAGAAGTTATACATACGCCGTAAGGCCTGATTACTCAGCCGTACCATCAGCCCTCTGCTATCCTTAAACGGAGGGTTGTCTAACGCGGAGGAAGTATGAGTCTCATCACCATCACCCAAGCCAGCGCACTGATTTGGGATCTGTTGAAAACGCTTGAGGATTGTTATTGGGAAGCCAGCAGCTGTCGGGAAAAAGATCAGGTGTTCAACCTGATTCAGATTCTGAATGCAGAATACATGGAGTTGGCCAAAGTCAGCATCCAGGATCATCACTACGAATATGAGGTCATCACAACCAGCAAAGAGATGCTGCAACAAACACTGATCGAGTTTCAGCAAATTTCCAGCAGCATAACGCATCGACACAGCACCGCTGTCAAACTGCGCAAGCT
Organism: Saccharospirillaceae bacterium; assembly: GCA_022448365.1. NCBI lineage: Bacteria > Pseudomonadati > Pseudomonadota > Gammaproteobacteria > Oceanospirillales > Saccharospirillaceae > Saccharospirillaceae bacterium. The sequence continues at coordinate 721,805 of JAKVCS010000003.1, forward strand.
ACTCAACCAAATGGCATCTAACCTGGCTGGTCAGCACAGTTGAGCAACCGCTCAACCGGGTACCAGCAAACGAACAGCCGCCAGATCCACGGTTTCACTGAATTGGTCGCGCCCTGCCGATTTGGCTGTGTAGAGTGCTTCATCCGCCGCCTCTAACAACAAATGCCAGTCTTCCCCGGCCTTCGGTTCACTCCAGGCCAGTCCCTGACTCAATGTAAGATGCGGTGCCGTCAAAGAGCCATGATGCTCTATCCTCAGGTCATTGATTGTCTGCTGTAAGCGCTTCGCCACGACCTCTAACCCTTCTAGCTGGATCGACGGCAGCACCACGGCAAACTCCTCGCCGCCGTACCTTGCAACCAGATCGCGAGGTCGCTGGGCACAACTTTTTAATGCGGCCGCAACACGAGTCAATACATCGTCGCCTGCCGGATGCCCGTAAAAATCGTTGTATTGTTTGAAATGATCGATATCGATCATGATCAGCCCCAGATTACCGGCTTCCCGCTGAGCACGCCCCCACTCTGCGGCAAGAAACCGATCGAGATATCGTCGGTTGGCGATGTTCGTCAAACTATCTGTTGTCGACAACGCCTCCAACCGAGCAACTTCGAGCCGGCGCCCCAACTGAGCTTTCACTCGTGCCAATACCAGTACCGGATTAATAGGTTTACGAACGTAGTCGACCGCACCGCTAAGAAGAGCCTCGACCTCAAAACGTTCGTCAGCCTCACCCATTAATAAAACATCACAATGACGGGTCTGCGGATGACTGCGCCAACGATTCAGCAGCGCTGGCATATCCTCAGTGAAGTCGCGCTGAAGAATTAATAAATCGGGGGTGTGTGACGGCTCGCTTAACCAGTAATCCAGTTGCTCCTGGCGAATCACACTGACGGTGTCCGCTTCTGCCGCCAACAGGTCGCCCAGTTGAGCCTGAACGGCCAGGGCCTGATCGGCAATGATAATAATTGGCTGAGACATAGTTGAATTTCTTTTTGTCTGTTCCTCTGCAGCTATCGGCCAGCATACACGAAACTTGCGCGCTGTTAATAAAAATACACACAAAGTGCCTAGACAATAACAAATTAATAAGAAACATACGTTCATTCAAAGCTATCACGCCCTTAAATGCCTCACCAAAACCGCATCAAACAACGGTGCTATGTGAAGCTCTGCGGTTAATGAACGAATCCGGTATACTGCGATCACACTCTCTACTTCATATTCTAAAAATGCTGAAACAGTCTCTGATTAAAATGACGCTATTGTCGTTACTTCTGGCCTCAACCGCGTGTGATAACGCACCTCAGTCTGAAACAAAAACAACTGCACACACCAATCCGCAGCTACCGGACTTTGCTGCTTTTCAGGATGTAAAAGAGAAAAAGCGCGCATTTTTTGGCTTTCTGAAACCTCTGATCGCCCAGGCAAATAAAGATGTGTTGCTTGAACGAAACACCATCGAGATATTGAGTAAAAAAGCAGAGCTGGATGAAACAGAGCAAAAGACTCTGAAGGCACTGTTGAAGAAGTACCGGGTCAAAGCGAGTGACAAGGCGCAGCAATTTACGGAATTGAGCCAGAAAGTGCATATTATTCCGCCATCACTGGTATTGGCACAAGCGGCAAATGAGTCCGCCTGGGGTACCTCTCGCTTCGCTAAACAGGGTAATAATCTGTTCGGTCAGTGGTGCTTTAGTAAAGGTTGCGGCCTGGTTCCGACGTCACGGAATAGTGGCGCATCACATGAGGTGGCAAAATTCGATAGCCCCTATGGTTCTGTTGTCAGTTATATACGTAACCTCAACAGTCATCCGAGTTACGCAGAGCTGCGCCAGTTACGAATGCAGGAGTTGAACGACAAAAACAATAGCACCGGTATGACTCTGGCTGCAGGTTTACTAAAATACTCCGAACGCGGTGAAGAATACGTTAAAGAAATTCGTGCCATGATTCGCCACAATAAGCTTGCCGAGTACGATGAACCGCAGGACAAAGAGCAACCTCAGGGATAATGTTTTATGGCTGACAATGAACGCCGCTTTCGCAAACGCTACGATGCCGCCCCCTTAAAACTGGAAATACGTAAACTGAATTTATTCGGTCGCGCCGGAAAAAGGCATCAGGCTATTGCGCGGGATTTTTCTCTCGGCGGCGTATCGATTGTTTCTCCGATAAAAATGAAAACAGGTAAAGACCTGCTGATCTCACTGACCAGTGATGATCACAGTTTACAATCGGTGCCTGCGACTGTGATTCGGGCAGAACAACAAGATGGCGATTTCGTTTACGCAATTAAGTTTTCAATGGGAAAGATTCCAGAGGCGGCCAGCCGCGGCGCCTATACCATATTACAGCGACTGGAAATCAATCTGCGCGAAGCCGGCAACCATCCGTGATGATTCACTCTCCTCGCATTTTATGCCGTAAAATATTTACCTGGGAGAACACGGCAGTGTTGATTTACCACCAGACTTGAGGCTGTTACATTAAGCCCGGTTTTGGTTCGAGCAGCGATAGCTGCAAAAACCGGAAATCAGTAGTCTTCTGCTATTAAGAAATTTCAGCCAACGTTTTATCTGGGGACCATCAGTGGATCAGTCCGTACTCGTCATTAATTGTGGTAGTTCTTCAATTAAATTTGCCCTTTATCCAAATGCCAATGCAAGCCAACCCAGCATCAAGGCCCTTGCAGAAAGGCTGGGCGAGCAATCACCGCTTGTCTCCATTAAAGGCGATATCAACGAACATATTTCGCTGCCCGCTGGCAGTGCCCACCAAGAGGCACTATCTACGTTTTTAGACACGTGCAAAAACCAGCTTCAGCATCTGGTGGGGATTGGTCATCGTGTGGTGCACGGTGGTGAAACGTTCAGCGAGAGCACGCTATTAGACGCCGACACGATTGCCCAATTACATCGGGTATCGGATCTGGCGCCACTGCACAATCCAGTGAACTTGTTAGGTATCGAGCTGTGTCAGCAATTACGTCCGGAATTACCCAATATTGCAGTATTTGATACTGCGTTTCATCAGACCATGGATGAACAAGCCTATCTGTACGCGGTGCCCTATGATTGGTACCAGAATGCCGGCGTTCGACGATACGGCTTCCACGGAACCAGCTATCGCTATGTCAGTGCCGAGGCGGCTCGCCTGTTAAATCGCGACCCCAACCAACTAAATATGATCATTGCCCACCTGGGGAACGGCTGCAGTGCTTGCGCTGTTGCTAATGGGCGTTCAGTCGATACCACCATGGGGCTGACGCCGCTGGAAGGCTTAGTGATGGGTTCGCGCAGTGGCGATATCGACCCCGGCATGATCGATTACATGGTGCATCATCAGGGAAAGACACTGGAACAGGTCAGCAGCGATCTCAACCGCAACAGTGGCCTGAAAGGTTTATCAGGCCTGAGTAATGATATGCGTACCTTGTTGCAAGCCGAAGCAGATGGAGACCACAACGCTAAACGCGCAGTGGATGTATTTTGTTTCCGAGCTGCCCGTCAGCTGGCTGGATTAGCCGCCTCACTGCCAAGTATTGATGCGATGGTATTCACTGGAGGCATCGGCGAACACGCCAACGTTGTTCGCCAGCGCATTCTGTCAGCCTGGCGCTCGGCCGCTTTCAGACTCGATCACGATTTAAACAATGCCAATGGTGATCAGGCAGGCAGAATTACCGTATCAGGATCACCATTAGCGATGGTGGTTGCCACCGATGAAGAACGAATGATTGCTCAGGACACTTACCAACTGGTGAACCATGATTAATGTTGTAATAGCGCCAACCGGCCTGGAAAGCGGCCTCACTACCATCAGCTTGGGCCTTATCCGTGCCCTTGATGCGCGAGGCCTGAAAGTGGGGTTTGTGAAACCAGTGGCGCCATCGTATGCCTCCAGCGAGCGTTCCACTCACCTGGTTCGCACTGTTTTACACCTGCAAACCCCAGACCCGATGCAACTGAATCTGGTGCAACAACGCATCAGTGACGGCTTGTTGGATCGTGTTCTGGAAGACGTTGTTGCCCTGCATGATCAAGTGGCTCAGGACTGCGATGTTGTACTGATAGAAGGATTGGCACCGGACCGGTCGGAGCCCTATACCGCCAAATTAAACGCAGAGATGGCCAAAGCATTAAATGCTGACGTACTGTTGGTTGCCAATGGCCAGGACCGCAGCGCGGCCAAAATTAGTTCGGATCTGAAACTGCAATACGGAATATACGGCGGTAATAAAGCAAACCTATTGGGTTCTATCATCAATAAAGTTGGTAGCGCTCCGTTACAGTCTGGCATTCCCTCTGCTGAAACTGCCACTCAGGTAACCACCCACCCGCTGTGCAGTGAAGAGGAATGCTGGCAGCTGGGTACCGAGCGGTGCCCGGTTGTAGGCGTTATTCCATGGCAGGCTGAGTTACTGAGTCCCCGCATGCTGGATATTGCCCGTACGTTAAAAGCAAAAGTTTTGAGCGAAGGTGACCTTGATAAACGCCGCGTATTACGTACCGCGCTTTGTGCTCGCACCCTGCCCAATATGGTTGAGACTTTGCGACCGGGTACCCTGCTGGTAACTCCGGGCGATCGTGATGACGTTATCGTTGCAGCCGCGATGGCCGCAACCAATGGTACTCCGTTAGCCGGCTTGTTGCTGACCAGTGGTTTGGTGCCGAGTCAGGGCATTATTGACTTGTGCCAAAACGCTCTGAAAACCGGCATACCGATTTTACAATCCGAACTGGATACTTTCACAACCGCTGAACAATTGTCCCGCATGGACACACACGTTCCTATTGATGATGTTGATAGAGTTCAGCGGATCATGGAATCTGTCACCAATCATCTCAACAGCGACTTACTGCTCGATCGTCTCGGTACACCTCACCCAAGTCGGCTATCGCCAGCGGCATTTCGTTACCAGATCGTTGCCAAAGCCTGTTCTGATAAACAGCGCATCGTGTTACCGGAGGGTGACGAACCGAGGACTGTGCAGGCGGCAGCTATATGCCAACGTCGCGGCATAGCGGATTGTGTGTTGTTGGCTGAACGCGAAAAAGTTGAGCAGGTTGCTCACGCTCATGAAATTGAATTGCCTGAGGACTTGCAAATCATCGATCCTTCCGATGTTCGCGAGCACTACGTGCCCCATATGGTGGAACTGAGAAAGCACAAACAGCTCACGGAACCGATGGCACTCGCTCAGCTCGAAGACACAGTGGTGTTGGGAACCATGATGCTGGCACAAGACGATGTAGACGGTCTGGTCAGTGGTGCCGTTCACACCACCGCCAATACCATCAGACCCGCACTGCAGCTGATTAAAACAGCACCGGGTGCCAAACTGGTGTCCTCCGTATTCTTTATGGGCTTACCAGATCAGGTGCTGGTGTATGGCGATTGTGCCGTTAATCCCGATCCGAACGCTCACGAGCTGGCTGACATTGCTATTCAAAGTGCAGCATCGGCCACAGCAATGGGTATATCACCAAAAGTGGCGATGCTCAGCTACTCCACGGGTCAGTCCGGCAGCGGTGCTGATGTTGAAAAAGTGCGCCAGGCAACTGAACTGGTGCGTCAGACACAACCACAACTGACGGTTGATGGTCCATTGCAATATGATGCAGCAACAACCAAATCCGTGGCAAAATCGAAAGCGCCGGACAGCGCTGTAGCCGGTCAGGCCACTGTGTTAATCTTCCCCGATCTGAATACCGGCAATACAACTTACAAAGCTGTGCAGCGCAGCGCCAACGTCATCAGTATTGGGCCTATGTTGCAGGGCTTGGCGAAGCCGGTGAATGATTTATCACGGGGTGCTCTGGTGGAAGACATTGTTTACACCATCGCGCTTACCGCGATTCAGGCTCAGCAAAGAAAGACAAAAACAGAACAATAAAGAAAGGACAATCAGCGTTATGCAACCGCTTGTAACCGGCATCATTGCCAGTACGTTATTGCTAATCAACGTTTTATTCTGGGTAACCCTGCTCATGGCGTTATTGTTATTGAGCAAAGTCATCCGGGTTTCTGCCATTCGCAAAGTGATCAGTCGAATGATGACGGGCGTCGCCATTTGCTGGGTGTATTGCAATAGCGGCTGGATGCGCCTGACGCAAAAAATGGACTGGGATATCCGACTCCCCGAGGGCCTGGACAAACACGGTTGGTATTTTGTAGTGAGCAACCACCAATCATGGGTAGACATTCTGTTGTTGCAACATACCCTAAAAGGCCGCGCGCCGTTCCTCAAGTTCTTTCTGAAACAGGAGCTTATTAAGGTACCCATTATGGGAGCTGCATGGTGGGCTCTGGATTTCCCATTTATGAAACGTTACAGCAAAGCGTATTTGGAAAAACACCCGGAGATGCGTGGTAAAGACCTTGAGACAACCCGACAGGCCTGTGAAAAATTTAAAGAAATTCCCACATCGGTGGTCAATTATCTTGAGGGCACCCGCTTTACCCAGCACAAACATGAAAAACAGCAGTCGCCTTTTAAATATCTACTGAAACCCAAAAGTGGCGGAATGGCCTTTGCTATGAGCGCGATGGGTGATCAATTTAAATCGATTATCGACGTCACCATCCATTACCCCGATGGCATTCCGACATTCTGGGATTTTCTTCAAGGCAAGATGAAGCGCTGCACTGTGCTCGTGGAAGAAAAACCAATCCCCGAAGAATTGCGACATGGTGACTATGAAAATGACGAAGCGTTCAGACAGAGTTTTCAACAGTGGGTACAACAATTATGGCAAGCGAAAGATCAGAGTCTGACTGAATTAACCAGCTAACGGACCAAGAATAACGCATAGAGGCAACGACTCAGCGGCTTCTATTCGTTATTCAGCACAACATTCCGACCGGCACTCTTTGCCTGATATAGGCGCTGGTCGGCAAGGCGAATCAAATCTTCCGGCTGTTCATGAGGCTGTGGTCTCTGGCAGGCGATACCTGCGCTTATCGTTACGATCCCCATTTCACTATTACGATGCTCAATCGCCAGTTCTTCAATCGCCTGGCGTACATTGTTTGCCAGGTCCAGTGCGCCCTGCTCTTCCATCTGTGGCAACAGGATGACAAATTCTTCACCACCGTACCGAGCACATAAATCAGTTGAACGGCGACAACCATCTGAGATGCTGGCGGCAATTCGTCGTAAACACTCGTCCCCCCTCTGGTGTCCATAAGTATCGTTGTACGCCTTAAAGGCATCGACATCGATCATCACCAGTGCCAACGACTCATTATTCCTCTGACAACGACGCCATTCGGAGTCAAATACCTGCTCAAAATGCCGGCGGTTGGCGATTTGAGTCATACTGTCTGTAGTTGATAGTAACTGCAACTTACGGGTTAAAATCTGCAAACGATCGGCCTCAAGACCAAGAATACGATTCTTTATATAGTCACTGCGGAAAGCAGCTTCCATGACGTAGGCTAAATACCCTCCCATGACCACCAGCACCAACCAGAATGTCAGAAAGTAAGGCTGCAGCGACATGATAATGCGACCGGCTTCCGAGGTGTCTGTCGACAAATCGATCTGACCGTAAATCAGAATGTAAACCAGAACCATAAAGACCGAAGTAACCAAAAAGCTGCGGTAGCTCAGTCGCATGGAAACCATGGCGAACATTTGAATTGGTAATAGCCCCAGGTGATAGGCATAGCGGGCTAAGCCTTCGAGCAGATAAATAAAATAGATAACCGATACACCCACCACGGTAATACCTACAGCAGTGAGCGGGATGATGTAACTCCCCAGCTGCGATCGTGGAATCCAGATAACCCCCGCAAACAAAATGGCGGTGATGCAGCAACGAATCGTCAACAGCTTATACGCATGCTCGCCACCGATGTAAAAGTCTGACCAGGCAAAGGCCAGATAGACCAGCAACCCTGCGGCAATAATTTTAATATCAGCATCAAGAAAACCGCGATTACGATGACGCAGATATTGTTTTTCGATGTCTGACGAGAAGCGCAACGAACGAGCACTGGCCTTGAGAACCTGATTCAGCCGGTTGATCTGTTCCTCAACAGCCCTTAAGGTAGCACTTTTATTTTTTTCTGACCGGTGACTGGATTTCAGCACAGGCTCTCCCTGACCAAATGCGGTGCCAGATCATACACACAAGCTGACAACAAAGGATGACATTGACTAAGTCTAGATGACATCCGCGACAAAGTACTGAGGAATTTATGAAGGTTTACGAGGACATCAGCCAATCCATCGGCAACACGCCATTGGTGCGTATCAGCAAACTGACCAACCATCCCAGAGTTTACGCAAAACTCGAGAACCGCAACCCGGCACAATCTGTAAAGTGTCGCATTGGCGCTAATATGATCTGGCAGGCCGAGCAGGACGGAAAACTGAAGCCCGGCATGGAAATCATTGAACCAACGAGCGGTAACACCGGTATTGCGCTTGCGTTCGTGGGCGCCGCACGAGGCTATAAAGTAACTCTGGCTATGCCAGAAACCATGAGCCTGGAACGCCGCAAAGTGATGCAAGCACTGGGAGCAAACCTGGTATTAACCGAAGGTGCAAAAGGCATGCGCGGCGCCGTCGAGAAAGCGGGTGAGCTTCTGGCCGAAGCACCGGAACAACGCATCATGCTGCAGCAGTTTGAGAACCCGGCAAATCCGGCAATTCATGAAAAAACAACCGGCCCGGAAATCTGGCAAGATACCGATGGTGAAGTGGATGTAGTGGTAGCGGGTGTTGGTACCGGTGGTACCATTTCAGGTGTTTCGCGCTACATCAAACAGCACAAAGCCATCACTTCCGTTGCCGTTGAGCCGACGGATTCACCGATTATCAGCCAAACTCGTGAAGGTGATACGATTAAACCAGCCCCACACAAAATCCAGGGGATCGGCGCGAATTTCATCCCGAAAAACCTAGATATCGATATCCTTGACCGCGTTGAAACCGTCAGCAACGACGAAGCGATAGAAATGACACATCGCTTAATGGCTGAAGAGGGCATCCTGGCCGGTATTTCATGCGGTGCCGCGATGGAGGCTGCGCTTCGGCTGGCAGAAGAAGAGGCATTTAAGGACAAAACCATCGTCGTTATCTTGCCAGACTCTGGTGAGCGCTACCTTACCTCTCCACTGTTCGCTGGCCGCTTTGACTCCTGATCATAACGATGTGCCTGGGATTAAGCAGTCTCAGGCGCAGCATCTGTTGGATGGTGATCTGGCCTATTACCCGTCAGCGTTCACAGCTGTTCAGGCTAACCGGATCTACCAATTGCTGCGCCAGGAAATTCACTGGCAGCAAGAAGAGATTTGTATTTACGGTAAAACTCACCTTATTCCACGTATGCAATGTTGGATCGGAGATCCTCATTGCAGTTATCGCTATTCAGGCAAAACGTTCTTTCCATTCCCATGGCCAACAACCTGCCAACAACTGCTGAACAGAGTTAATGAAATTTCCGACGTGAAATTTAACAGCGTGTTGGCTAATTGGTATCGCTCCGGCATGGATCATATGGGCTGGCACAGTGATGACGAACCTGAACTGGGTTCTGAGGCAGTGATCGCGTCGTTAAGTTTTGGCGATTGTCGCGATTTTGCACTGCGAAGAGTCGGTGAAACCCGGCAGCACACTAAGATTCCGCTGAACAATGGCAGTTTGTTGTTGATGAAAGCCGGAATGCAACAGCGTTGGCAGCATGCGCTACCACAACGGAAAAAACAAAGCCTGGCCCGGATAAATCTGACCTTCAGAAAAATAATCGCCTGATCAGGCGCGTTTATCATTCTGAAAATACGGTTTCGATTCGGAACATAATTACCGGCGTACTCTCGTATTCAGTTTCCGACGTCCAGATAAACTCCGGAGATACCTCAGCAAATACGTAGTTTTTCCAAATCTGTCGGCGGTAACGTACCCCCGCTGCATAGGCGTTGAACGTCGCTGTTTTTTCCGTATTGCCAGAAGCACTGGCAACAAAACCCAGTGCGGCTTTCTTACTCAGGCGATGATACAAACCCGCTCCGTAGCTCAGCGTGAAATAATCATCGTTCAGTAAATAGTCAGCCCGAGCACTTAAACGAAACTGTTTTTCGATATTAATCGGGTAATTCCCCTGCACCCGACTTGTTTCTCTCCAGCCTTCCTTAGTGAAATAAGACACCACCTGAGTGATCTTCATTTCCCATTCGGAAAAATAGCTGTAGCGACGCGCACGAAAACGCACAAACGGATCCGGTGGCAAACCCCATTTAATTCCGGCATCAACGTTGGTTTTCCACTTATCCGATTCATTAATGATGAAACGCAGTGCCGCGGTGTAATCCACATTTTCAACACTCTCAATCGGGTCGGCCTCACGGGCATCTGCTTCTTCATCCGATTCAAGCAGCAGATTCAAGCGCTCATTTGTATTAGGAAACACCATTTTAACGCTGATACCGAATTTATAATCAACCGGCTTACCAAGCTCACGCCGGGTATAGAGCGACAACTTGGCACGACTGCCTTTGACATCATCGGTAGTGATATCTTCACTGAAAAAAGTATCGACAAAGAACGTATCGATATCTCCGGATATACTATCAAGATAACGCACCAGCCAATCACGAGAGCGATCCATCGCATCCTCGGACACAGGGATGTCCTCGACATTCGATAGCTCATCCTCCGGGTCCGTAGGAAGGTCAAACTCAAGATCTTGTGCGAGATAAACAGGCTCGGTTAAGGCCGCAACATAAGCGCTCATCAGCACACCGATAACAGCAGCGGTTCCTTGCCGTACTAACGTCATATTAAAAACTACACCGGGTCCTGATGAATTAAAATTTCTGCACGCGGAAAGCACTGTTGGATGGCAAGATTCACTTTTTCACCCGCCTGATGCGCCTGTAATAAGGGCTGTTGCCCGTCTAATTCGAGGTGAAACTGAATAAACTGAACACTGCCAGCCTGCCGGGTTTTTAAGTCATGCACCCCTTTCACACCGGGCTGCGACAAAATGATTTCTTTAATCTCTCGTTCCTGATCATCGGCCAATGCCTCGTCCATCAGTACACCCAAAGCCAGCTTGGCAATGCTGTAGACACTGCGAAGTAAAATCAGAGCAATTAACAGAGCAATACACGGATCCAGCCAATCAACACCAAGATATGCACCCAGTAAGGCAACCACAACCGCAAGATTGATAAGAATATCGCTGGCGTAGTGCTCCGAGTCAGCCTTAACCGCTAACGAGCCGGTTTGTTTCACCACCCAGCGCTGATAACCGACAAGCACCAGCGTCAACAATGTCGAAAACAGCATAACGGCCAAACTTTCGGGTAACGCCTGCAGAGGCTGGGGATTGAGGAGCCGCTCTGAAACGTGTAACAACAGAATCGTCACTGAACCTGCAATAAAAGCCGCTTGTATCAGAGCAGCAATGCCCTCTGCCTTCGAATGCCCAAACGGATGATCATCATCAGCTGGCATTAATGCATACCGTATTGCAAAGAAATTGATAACCGATGCCACGATATCCATCAGAGAGTCGAGCATAGATGACAACACACTGGTGGAACCACTTAACCACCATATGCCCAGCTTCACCAACAACAGCAGAGTGGCAACCGCCATGGATGCGAAAGCAGCCGTCTTAATGAGTTGGTCATGGGAACGGACAATCTGCATCTGACTCTCTTGAGTAGGAAATAGAAACCCGACTATATAATAATCTGCTGACGGCGAGTAGTTACGTTGGTGAGAACGGACTGCGCCTGCCAACACGCTGGTTTTGTCCACATCCATGTTTGTGGCCAACATCACATCCACTGCCGCTGACCCGAATCGGCCCTTGACCTGTCTGACTCGAATTGTTCTTATACTTTGCTGTTATCAGTACATTTTCAGGAACAGAAATGGCTATTAAAAACGCTCTGGTGGTCGACGACTCCAAATCCGCTCGCATGATGTTACAGCGCCTGCTCGGGCGAATGAATGTGAAAGCAGAAGCCGTTGAAAGCGCTGAGGCCGCGCTCATGTTTCTGGATAAGTCACAACCTGATGTCATCTTTATGGACCATATGATGCCGGGTATGGATGGCCTGGAAGCCACTCAGCTGATCAAGTCCAACCCAAAGACATCCACCATACCCACCATTATGTACACGTCAAAAGAAGGTGAGGAATACTTCGATATTGCCCGTTCTCACGGAGCGGAAGGCGTGCTGGCGAAACCGGCCAATCAAGAGGCGGTAATGGCGGTTATCGAGTCACTCGATGAACCGGCCGCCAATGATGAACGTGAAACTAATCAGCCCGATGGAATCGCACTGGTTGAAGTTGATAAGCTGGTTCAGAAACATCTGAAGCTGGCGATTACAGAAGCGAAAGCAGAAATTGCTGCAGGACTGGACAGCTCAACCCAACAATTGCAAAGCGCTCAGTTCCATCAGCTGGAGCAGATTCAGTCTCACGTTCGCCAACAACATGAAAACCTGCAAACCGAGTTGAAACAATCGCTTGATCCGCAAACGATCTACAAGGCGACCTTGCCGCTCAATCAGCGACTTGCTGCGGCCGTTGCCGATAAGGTCAATAAAAAAGCAGCGGACGATCTGGTTACCGTTATTCGAACGAACAAAGCAGAAAATGAAGCACTGATTGCCAGCCAAACTCAAAATTTGCAAAAGCAGATACAGCAAGCCAGTCTGAAAGCCATGATCATCGGCGCAGTGATTGGTGGCGGAATTGGCGCGATGGCAGCCGTTGCGATGACCCTTATCTGACGGAAAAATACAATCCTTCAGGCCAAGATACTGATCTTGGTCTGATACCCCACCTGACAACAGACTCAAATCCAACAGTTTTCCGGTATGGCCCAAGCGTACCTTTTCATTCCCGTTACAGATAATTACACTTAGACATGCATTTTCACAAAAGATTAATAAATCGATCAGGGAACCTATAATGATCCGACTAATTGCACTGCTTAGTGTTATCGCTGCTTTAGGCGGCTGCGCTGCCGCAACACCACTTCTTGTAGCAGAGGGTGTTGGCCATGAGCTTGCCCGTCGTGATGAAGACATAAAAGTACGCGCCGCCGCAGCATTGGCTGAAGAGCCGGATCTGCTGACATTTTCAGTTCAGGCGATATCACGAGGCAAAACAGACGCAGCAGTCTCTACCTACCTGAAGGGTTATGCCGACCCGGACTACAGCAACAACATTAAATCTCTGGCGATCTATCAGATTGGCCTGATTTATATGAATCGTTACAACGACTTCCGCGACGACAAGAAGGCTCGTGCTTATTTTAATCAGCACCGTATCGAATTCCCGGATTCACGTCTGAAGGCACGCGTGGAGAAACGTCTTCAGGTTTTACAACGGCGTCACGACGAAACGGTACAACTGACCGCCAAACAACTATTGACCCAGGTCAACAGGGTGAAGCTGCTGGCTCGGGATGAAACACCCTTTGATGCCGAGTTGACGCCGATGAGTGAGCGTGCAATCACGGATGAACGCGTGGAAGATGCAGAAGGGGTTTACCTGATCTTGTATGATAACCGCGCTTCTTCCGATGAAATGCGCGCAAAAGCACTCTACCAGTTGGGTCTGATTTATATGAGCCCATACAACCGCCATGGTAACAACCGTAAAGCACTCTCTTACTTCCGTAAAATTTCCAATGAATTTCCGGGTACCTCTGTCGCAAAACGTGCCGCTCAAAAAGCAAACGAACTGATTAATCGTCAGTACTGAGTCATTCGAAGACAATAAAAAAGGAGCCAACCGGCTCCTTTTTTAACGATCAGGGACGTTATTGGTCCCTGGGCTTACGCTTCTTAAAACCACCAGGCTTACTATCACGACGGTCTCCACCACGGCGCTCGCTCTGACGATCGGAAGAACGGCCACGTTCGCCTGGCTTACCACCACGATGAGGCTTCTTCGGACCACGATCCTTACGTTTTCCGTCACCTTTTGGCGCGTCAGCCTCCTTATACTCTCGCATGTTCAGCGCTTGACCACACACACGTGCTTTCTTAAGCACAGCCATGGTTGTCTCAGGCATACCTGCCGGCAAGTCAATCACCGAGAAGTTTTCCAGGATTTCAATATGACCGATATAGCGGCTTTCCAGATCAGCTTCGTTAGCAACAGCACCCACCAGGTTACCCGGACGCAGACCATCGTCATAACCAACGTTAACCATGTAACGCTGCATTTCAACGTCTGGCTGCCCCTTCAGAGCTTTCGCCTGTTCTTCTGGCAAAGACTTACTCCGAGGCGACCGATCACGATCATTGCGATCACCGCGCTCGCGCTTCTCGCGTGGTTCGCGCTCGCGACGTTCCATCATGCGGCTATCGGCTTTTTCATCCAGGAACAACGGCTTATTGCCTTGCAATAAGCTGGCGATTGCTGCAGCCACGTCCAACGTTTCAACCGGGTTTTCGGTTAATACAGACTCAATGATGTCTCGGAATACCTGATTTTTATCTGAGTGGATCGCATCCACAATACGGGCCTGAAAGCGCTCTTTGCGTTTAGCATTAACGTCTTTCGCGGTTGGCAGAGGCATCTCTTCGATGGTCTGACGAGTGGCTTTTTCGATATCGCGCAACATGCGCTTTTCGCGGCCACGGACAAATACAATCGCTTCACCTTCCCGCCCGGCACGACCTGTACGGCCAATACGGTGCACGTAAGATTCCGTATCCTGAGGAATGTCGTAATTCACTACGTGACTGATACGCTCAACGTCCAGACCCCGGGCCGCAACGTCGGTTGCAACGAGAATATCCAACTTACCCGCTTTCAACTTTTCAACCGCTTTCTCACGCAGCTGCTGGGGGATGTCACCGTTCAGCGGTGCGCACTTGAAGCCATTGGCTTGCATGAAATCAGCCACTTCTTCTGTGGCCTGTTTGGTGCGCACAAACACCATCATGGCGTCGAAGTCTTCCACTTCGCTGATACGCAACAACGCATCGTTTTTATGCACGCCGCCAACGAACCAGTAACGTTGACGAATTTTGTCGTTGGTTGTGGTTTTTGCTTTGATTTTCACCTGAACCGGATCCGTCAGGTGTTTTTCGGCGACCGCCTGAATCTCTCGCGGCATAGTTGCTGAAAACAGCGCAACCTGGCGTTGCTTCGGTGCCTGATCAAGAATCCAGTTAACGTCATCGATGAAACCCATGCGCAACATTTCATCGGCTTCGTCCAGCACAACGGCCTTGATATCCGATAGGTTCAGCGTGCCACGACGAAGATGATCCATCACACGACCAGGCGTGCCCACTACCCATTGTGGACCACGCTTCAATTCACGCAGCTGGCTACCATAGTCGGTACCGCCATAAATTGCAGAGACATTAATACCCGGTAGATATTTGGAGTAACTCTTAACAGCTTCAGCAACCTGCTGAGCCAGTTCACGAGTAGGTGCTAATACCAGTACCTGGGGAGCGTTCAGATCCGGTTGAGTCCGGGCAAGAATCGGCAGAGAAAACGCCGCCGTTTTGCCGGTCCCCGTTTGGGCCATACCTAAAACATCACGACCTTCCAGCAGCGTTGGGATACTGCTGGCCTGGATTGGCGATGGCTCTTCATAGCCCAGCTCCTCCAGTTTGCGTAAAATCTGAAAAGGTAAACCCAGGCTCGCAAAGCCTGTAGGGGTTGAATCGGTCATATTGTACCTGTGTTCAAGAAGCTGGGCTAAACCGTTTCCACTCTCACACAAGGGATCTGCAACTGAACAGAGGGTGAAAGCGTGTCTACGCTCACCCTTAATAAACAGTATTTGGTATTCCGACTTGCCTGTATGACGGCGACGCCCGACTTGGGGTTAATCAAAAAGGGCGGCGAGTATACCTGAAAGACCCTGCGAACGCCCGCCATTTATGTAAATTTATGTTGGCTAAGCTATTTCCTCTACTGACATCCACTGACATAGTAGATCCGTCATACTTGCGCGAGAAATTCCGGAGCCAGAATCATGTCCAATAAATCAGAGCGCTTATTCCAACTTGTCACCTTACTGCGCAGCCGCCGGACAGCGATAACAGCCGAAACGCTGGCGGAATTTATGGAAGTATCAGTCCGCACCATTTACCGCGACATTCAGGCATTGGTGGTATCAGGCATTCCGGTTGAAGGCGAAGCAGGAATTGGCTACCGTCTCAGGCCCGGCTTTCAGTTACCCCCACTGATGTTCGACTTTGATGAAGTGCAATCGATCTTACTGGGCACACACATGGTCGCTGCCTGGACTGATCAGGAGCTGGCACAGGCAGCCAGACGAGCAGAAGCGAAAATCCGCGCGGTATTGCCTGAGCAGCAATTAATGCGCGCCGATAACAGCCCGTATTGTGTGCCGCCCGTGCTGAAAGAACACCCGGTGCAAACGGTGCATCTGAATATCCGCCATGCCTGTGAAAGACTGTTAAAAGTAACCATGGATTATGAAGATGCTCAGGGTAGCAAAAGCCAGCGAACAGTCTGGCCGCTGGGTATGCTGTTCTGGGGTCAGCGCTGGACATTTTTAGCCTGGTGCGAGAGTCGCGATGCTTACCGCAGCTTTCGACTCGATCGGGTCAACAACATTGACCTACTGAACGAGCATTACCCACGTCATCCACAACGGAATCTTCAACATTACTTACAACAGTGGGAAGAGCATTAGAGTCAGCATGTAATGGCCCCACTATTCTCTCGAGTCAGGAACAAATTCCCAGCTTCACAAGCAATTCAATGGTGGAGCTGCTAATCTTAGATCAGTTTACTGTAGGCAGATTCCGCAGATCGATGAGTATTAAGTCCCGAATTCTGCTGAGTGTTATCGCTCTTCAGCTGATTGGTTTTGTTGCCTTGGTTTATCAATTCAGCCACCAGGCTGGTCAGTCTGTGTTCGCAAACAATCAACAACAAATCATCAGCTCCGTCACCTCCACCTTGCATCACTTCAACGCCCTGGCCGCCGAAATGTCGCGCAGCGCCCGCGGCCTTGCCCGTGCTGGCGAACTGATTTATCAGCAGCGCAACCGCCTCACTGAAGAACAAAGAAACAAGAAATTCAGCGATTTACTGATCAATACGTTTACGCCATTCCCGCAGGCAATTGGTGGAGGTATTTGGTACGAACCCTATCAATTTGATAACAACATACGATTACTCGGACCTTATGCCTATCGCAGTCAACGTCAGGTTATGTTCAGTTGGGAACTTAACAGCGATGAGTACAATTACCCGAAACAAGACTGGTACCAGTTGGCATTGCCTGATCAGGCATCACAAAATCATAACCTGGGTCAGGATATCTTCTGGACACCACCCTACTTCGATGAAGCGGCTACGGAAGCTCTGATGACGACCGTTGATGCTCTGATGTTCGACCAGCAACAGGCGATTGGAATGGCAACCGTGGACTGGTCGATGGAAGATATCCGCCGGTATCTCAGCGAACTGAAGCTCACGCCCAACAGCCAGACTTTTTTGATCTACCCAGGTAGTCCGGATTCTTTGCTCGTTGACAACAAACAGGAATCGATACAAATCAATCAAAAGTTGAGACAGTGGCAAGACAAGTTAGGCTCTTTGAAACGTTCAGAGATTAGTCACTTCTCCAGCGGAGATAGTGAGAAGGAACAAGTTGTCGCAGGGCTGACCAATACCGGACTGGTATTTGGTGTCATTGTCCCGGATAGCGACCTGGCAAAAATCGTTGACGAGCAAACGCAACATACGCTGACCACCGGGATTGGGATCGCCGTGATGTTTGTTGCCATCGTCGCATTACTGCTGGAACTGCTATTTCGCCCCTTCGACCAGATACTGTTTTTACTCAAGTCTTCGATAAGCGTTAACCCGGAGACACACAAGATGCAGATGAATACGCTGAATTATCAGACTCAAAATGAATTCAAACCCTTGGTTGGAGCCTTCAATACGCTGGTCAAACAAATCGAGCGCTACACCGAACAGCTGTCCGAAACCAATGATGAGCTGCTTGATAGTCAATCTGAAATCGCTCAACTCAATGCCTCACTCGAGGAAAAAGTTCAGCTCCGGACGGAAGAGCTGAACGCCAAAAAAGAGGAAGCCATCAACTCACTGCAACAGCTGAAACTTACTCAGAAGCAGCTGGTCAACATGGAAAAATACGCAGCTCTTGGGGAGTTGATCGCAGGCCTGGCCCACGAGGTAAATACTCCCCTGGGAATCGCGGTCACCGCCGTTACAGCACTCGAAGATCAATTGCATCAGATCAATAGCTCATTTCGTAACAAGACGCTGGATAAACAGGAATTTTCAGACTTTGTTGACTTCGCCAACGAGGGCAGCCAGATCACCATTGATAATCTCAGACGTGCAGCCGATTTAATCAGTCGCTTCAAACAAGTGGCCGTCGATCAGGCCAGCGAACAATATCGGGATTTTGAGCTGGGCGATTACGTCAACAGCGTTGTGACCTCGTTGCGCCCTAACTTCAAAACCAGTTCGGTGACGATTACAGTCAATTGCTCTGAGCGGATCCACATTGCCAGCTTTCCAGGCGCTCTGTCTCAGGTACTCACCAACCTGATTATGAATTCGCTGATACACGCCTACGATGAAAAACAAAGCGGCGAGATAATCATCGACGTCGGAAAACTCAAAGACCAAGCTATTATCGGCTATCGCGATGATGGCAAAGGTATGACCAGCGACGTACTACAGCACATGTTCGAGCCGTTTTTCACCACCCGTCGCAGCGACGGTGGCAGCGGACTGGGCGCGCATATTATTTATGATTTGGTCACTGAGCGACTCGGTGGACAGCTGATGGTCTGCAGTTCCCCCGGCCAAGGCTCAGAATTCAGAATTCAGATTCCGCTGCGACTCGCTAGCGCATAATACAAGACAGAACATCGCAAGCTCCCTATAATACGCCCCCTTTTCATTTATCCGGAGCAACAGACATGCTGCAAGTAAACGAATATTTTGATGGTAAAGTAAAGTCTATCGGCCTGCAAACTGAAACCCTTCCAGCCACTGTTGGCGTGATGGTAGCGGGTGATTATGAGTTTGGTACCAGCCAGAAAGAAGTGATGACCGTTGTATCTGGCAGCATGGACGTTAAACTGCCCGGCGCCGACAGCTTCCAGACCTTTAGTCAGGGCGAGTCTTTTAATCTCGATGCCAATGTCTCGTTCCAGGTGAAAGTAGCGACAGATACCGCATACTTCTGCACCTACGAGTGATCGTAATGGGCCAGAGGTTTACTGGCCCATTAATTCTGCCATCTCAGCAACAGGCACCGGTCTGCTGAAATAAAATCCCTGATAACTCTCACACTGATTATCGCGCAAAAACATCAGCTGACTCTCAGTTTCAACCCCTTCAGCCAGTACTTTCAAACCCAGCCCCTTCGCCAGACTGATAATGGTAGTGGTGATCACCCGTCCCTCGTCATCTTCTTCGATCGAATTCACAAAACTACGATCAATCTTCAGTTTATCCACCTGATAACGATGCAGATAAGCCAGCGACGAATACCCCGTACCAAAATCATCAATCGCCAGGCTGATACCCAGCGACTTCAGCCCGGCAATGGTATCCAGAACCTGAGGCGTTGGCTCAAGTAATGCGCCTTCCGTAATCTCCAGCTCCAGCCAGCTGGCATCAATAGCGTATTCAGTAAGAAGACGCTGCAACAGTTCCACAAGCCCACCGGCAACGAACGTTGGCTGGGTAATATTCACCGCCACCGAAATTGGATGATTGTCATCAGACTGGATACACGCGAGAGTGCGACAAGCCGAGCGCAGTGCCCAGGCATCCAGCTCCGGCATTAAGCCGTTATCTTCTGCAACAGGTAGAAAACGTCCCGGTGAAATCACCCCCTCAACAGGATGATGCCAACGCATTAAGGCTTCAGCACCGATCAGCTGGCCCGTGTGCATGCAAATCTGAGGCTGATAGTAGAGCTGTAATTCATCATCTCGCTGCAGCGCTTTGCGCAACTGATTACCCAATTCAAGGCGGTCGGTTGCTGCCTGAGTCATATCATTGGTATAAAACTGGTATCGGTTACGGCCTTCCTGTTTGGCTTTGAATACCGCCACATCGGCATTACTCAGCAGTTGTGTGACCGACGAACCGTGATCAGGGAACAGGGTGATTCCCATGGAAACGCTGATGTAGAGTTCCTGACCTACCCCGGCATCGAATGGTTTCTCAAGCAGCTCTTTAATAATGGCAGAGACCGATTGCACCTGCTCATGAGAAACGACATCCTCCAATACCACCATGAAATCATCGCCTCCCAATCTGGCAACAGTGTCGGTGTCACGTAACCGGTGCCGCAAACGATAGGCAAAATCCTGCAGTAAACGATCACCAGCGGGATGCCCCAGACTGTCGTTAATGTGCTTGAAGTGGTCAAGGTCAATGGCTATCAAGCCAACTTTGCGCTGACTGGCACGCGCTTTATCCACGGCATTTTCGAGGCGGCTGAGTAATAATGCACGATTGGGTAAATTCGTGATGGAGTCGTAATAAGACAAATGCTCTAACTGCTGTTCCGACTCCTTAATTTTCGACATATCGGAGAATACGCCGACATAATGACTGACACGATGATTATCATCACGAACAGCGGTAATCGTCAGCCATTCTGGAAAGATTTCCCCGCCCTTTTTACGGTTCCAGATTTCACCTCGCCAATAGCCCTGTTCATCAATAGCCCGGTACATACTGCGGTAGAAATCACTGCCATATTGCCCCGATTTCAGGATTGAAATCGGTCGTCCGATAATCTCTTCCTCTTTATAACCGGTAATCTGGCAAAAAGCCGGATTCACCGCTTCGATACAGGATCGGGCATCGGTGATGACAATGCCTTCCATGGTTGACTCAAATACAACAGCCGACTGATTTAAACGTCGCTCCTTCGCTTGTTGCTCACTGATATCCTGTACAGAACCGCTGCGCGCAATGGTCCTGCCATTATCATCCTGTTGCACCTCACCCCGGCCGTGAATGTACTTCTCATTACCTTGAGCCGTGATGACCCGATAAATCATGTCGGAAGGCTCGCCGCTTTTAACGCTGTGCTGCAATGCACGGGCAACGCGTTCTTTATCCTCTGGATGCACAAACTTAAAATAATCATCCAGCGTTATGTTCTGAATATCCGGATCAACTTCAAAAATCTCAGCGGCGTGTTTGGTAAAGGTAATGCTGTTGTTCACAACATCATCACTCCAGCTACCGATATTTGCCAAACGTTCAGTTCGCTCCAGTAATTGCTCGCGTCGCTCCAGATGCTCAACCATTCGGCTGCGATCCAGAACCAAAAAGAACAGCTGAGCAAATGTGGATAACAGCGATGCTTCACTGTCGGATATGTCGCATCGCTCGGATAGGGAAAAAAATAAGCAGCCAGCCGCCTCAGTTCGTCCCGTGATCGGCACCGAAATCACCGTATCTGCCTCCATTGCTTCAACAATGAAGTGCTCAGAATGATCGAGATCCGGTTGGCGATTGATGACCTTCACCCGGCGCTCGCTCATCAGCCGACACCATTGATCAGCACTACCTATCAGCGAGTGAACACATCGTTGCGAATCCGTTGGCGGGTGAACGCCACCGAGAATCGTCAGAGGCTCTCCCGCATGTTCTTCGGGACAAATGAGCAACAAACCATAATTCGCCCCTAACTGGCTGCTGAGCTGTGAAATGGCACTGCGGAGATCGCTTTCCAGCACTTCAGACCGCGTGGTCAGAAACACCTTGATGCAGCGTTCCAGTAATTGATCCAAAGGCTGGCAGTTAAGTTCATCGGGCAATGGCGTTAACCGCTGATGTTCATCAAATACCTCCGTCACGGCCTGTTTGTTCCAGCTGATGTGCTGCAGATTGATATTGGGCTGATTAGACTTCATGAAAAACGGCTCAATTATTCAAGTACGATAAAACATAAGCGTGCAGCATAATTCGATCTGAATCGCTCATATCGGTAAACTGAACCCCAACAGATACAGTTTTTTCTTCAACATTTACGGACCGGGTAATCGCCATAAGTGTGATAATGCGGTCGATGCCACTCACAGTCAGCTGTGCTGTTATTCTGAGCTCCTGACCTTCTTCGACGGGTAACGACGCACACTCCAGACGCGCTCCGCCTAAACTCAGATCAGTGATTTTCGACGCCGTCTTGTTGTTGCAATCAGCGCCATACATTACTGAGCAAATAAGCTTTACATTTGCCCTGACGGAACTGCGCACTTCACCCAGCACAAGTTCTTTTGGTATTGCCAGATGTAAATGAGCAAAAGGGGCACGAGAAACATGCACGATTTCGGTTTTAAATGCACAGGCGCTGTTAATCTGAGTTGCAAAAAAGCGAACAGCCAGCGACATACCGTTTTTTAATGACAGTGGCGAACCATTCTTTACCGGCGTGGAAACAATGATGGACCGCCCCGGCATATATCCAACCAGCAATGCCCGATCGCGTTCATTGGAATAACCATCAAACTCGAGCTGTAATGCCTGTCCCGGCAGCAGTTTCAGATCTTCAAAACGTTGAGGCTTACCATCCATATCGCAAATACTTAGGAATCGGATTAAAAATTAACTTCAGCAAGTGTAGACCAGAATCCACTAACGGCTTGATAATTAACGTAATAATCATAAAAAAATGACAATTGGATGATGAGTCATTTGCTCATCGGAAAACTTGCCAAGCCAGCCAATTCGATGGAATATCATCAGATTGAATCATATTGGTTTTTACATGTTTGATAAAAAAGATCTGATTACTTTGATTACAACCACCATGCCTTATGGGAAGTATCAGGGACGAGTACTGATCGATATTCCCGAAGAATATTTATTGTGGATGAATAAACGGGGGATGCCAGAAGGACGGCTGGGCTTGTTATTGAGTCTGGCTCTGGAAATACGTATCAACGGACTGGAGAGCATATTGACACCACTGCGTAACGATCCGTCCGTTCAGAAACTGGTAAAAGCATCACAAATACCATCATCTGATACCCGACACTGATCATTCCGGATAAGGAACGTAAACAGGAGACTGAAGATGAAACGACTGGGAATACTGGAAACCGATACGCTGTACGATGATTTACTGGAGGACTATCAGTCATATGGCAAGATGTTTCAGCGTTTTTTTGATTCTCTGGGGAGTCGCCTAAAATACCGGTTCTATGACGTACAAAACGGTGAACTGCCTGCACCGGGAGACTGCGACGCCTATTTAATTACTGGCTCTAAAGCTGGAGTTTACGACCTGTTCGAATGGATTCCACCGCTTTCAGCATGGATTTTACGAGCATACAAACACCGGGAGAAAATCGCCGGAATTTGTTTTGGTCACCAGATTCTGGCACACAGTCTCGGCGGTTTTGCCAGAAAGAGTGATAAAGGTTGGGGCGTGGGGGTACACACCACCAAGGTAATCAATCACCCTGGGTGGCTGAATGATGATTTATCTCATATTCGGCTGATCTACAGTCATCAGGATCAGGTGGAAACATTGCCAGCAACGGCAAAACGACTGACTGAAAGCGAATTCTGTAAAAATGCTGCCTTCTATATTGATCAACGCGTGCTTGCGTTTCAGGGGCATCCAGAGTTCGACGCAGAATACCTTTCCCGCTTATTGCCACGCCGACAAGATAAGATTGGTGAGCCGACCTATCAGCAGGGTATGAGTACTCTTGAACAACCAACCGATGCGGAACGAGTGGGACGCTGGATGCTGGAGTTTTTCCAGCTGTAACCCGTCGTATGAGCTGATAAATTGCTACAAAAACTTGCTGACATACCAGCAGCTGGCCTGCAATTCATAGCCCTGCTCTTTCGCCCAGGTTATTCCCTGCTCAACCAGGATTTCTGCCAGTCCCTGCCCTCTTAAGCGGAATGGCACGTAGGTATGGGTAAAATCAATCTGGTCGCCGTTCAGTGTGTAATCAAGTACACACTCGTTGCCATCTTTTATAAGAACAAATCGTTTTGCATCCGATTGATGCTGAATTTCATATTCCATCGTTGGATATCCGGTTAATGCATTCGGTGTGTATCAAGCTCAAGTTGTTCAACTCTGCGGCCAGCCAACAAAATCGAGCCGGAATAACGCTCATCCCCGGTAGAGGAAAACTCGAAATGATAACAACGCATCAGCGCCCAGCCACCACCACGTTTTTTAAGCTGATAACCATCCAGAGTAAGAGTGTCATCCAACAACTGCAGCCCCTGCAGTTCACAGTGTTTACGCACAACGTTAGACGCTAATATCCGTGCTTGTTGTTGTTTGTTCCAGAACAGATACATCACAACAACAATGCAGAAAAAGAAGATCCAGCCCAGCATGCCAACTCCAGCGGTATTAGTTTGTCCATATATGGAGGTTAAACCGTCGCTTCACAACCCCTGAATGGTAGCGCATGCAGGTTATTGAAAATTATTCTTATCAACAGATTGTAATAATAGTACCCTTGCGCCCTGTAAACATATTTATCAGTGAAGATTCTATCATTCAGGGATTGTCATCATGTTCAAATTTAGTGTTCTGATTATTTGTCTGCTCAGTTCGCTGGCTTATGCCAAACAGACACAGCCATTATCACTTTCTGTGTATGCCCAGTACCCAGCCGTTAGCGCACCGCAATTATCCCCTGATGGCACTTTTATTTCTTTTCTCGCCGGACAACCAGGCCAGCAGATTCTTGCAGTACAACATATGGAAAATGATCATTTAACCGCAGTGGTTAAGACAGACAATATCGCCAGTAGACTCGACTGGTATCTCTGGGCAAATAACAACACCCTGCTATTGAGCATCTCTTATCCCTCAAATCGTAACGGTGTCGCGACGCTTGAAAAGCGATTATTCAGACATATTATCGGCAAAGATCAGGGAGTCATTCCGCTGCTAAAGCCACGGAGCTTTGAGCACCTGCCACAGTTCAGCAACGGTATTATCAGTGTGCTGGCGGATGACCCGGCACATGTATTGATCCAAGCGGATTTTAAACATGCAAATAAACCCGCAGTGTATAAAGTCAATATCGAAACCCAGAGGAAGCGTTTGATTCAATACCATAAATCTTATGTAAAAGAGTGGTATAGCGACCTCGAGGGCAACGTTCGACTCGGGTTTGCCATCAAAGGTACAGAAGCCTTTTATATTTATCGCCCCGCAGGAAAAGAGGAGTGGAAAACGATCTGGCGATTTAATCTGCTGGAAGACCCGGAAATTGACTTTATCGGCTTCGACTCTGAGCCGAATATTGCTTACATCAGGGCAGATTACCAAGGGAAATACGCATTATTTAAAGTCAATATGGATGCACCTGAAAAGCAATCTGAGCCAATTTTTTCTGACCCGGATTATGACTTTGATGGCTCATTGATTTATGCAGGAAAGAATCAACAAGTTGTTGGCGTTCGTCAGAGTTCTGCAGAGAGTTCGGTTATTTATTGGCAAAAACAATATAAAACACTGCAAAGTGGCCTGAACAAGATTATTCCAAATGCCTCGAATAGCATCATCGATACGTCCCGTGATGAGCGGTTCTACATTATGCGTTCGAATTCAGACAGCAATCCCGGAAGCTACTATATCGGTGATCGCAAAAAGAAAAAAATTAAAAAACTTGCCGAACGATATCCGCAAATTAATGAAACGAATTATGCGGGCAAACATCATGTGCGTTTTAAGGCGCGTGATGGTCTGAATATTGAGGCCTATGTTACCCGCCCTATTAACACCCAGTCAGACCAGCGTTTGCCCGCGGTGGTACTGCCCCATGGCGGCCCCATGTCCCGAGACTATTCAGGTTACGATTATTGGTCTGAAATGCTTGCCAGCCGCGGCTATATCGTTATTCAGCCAAATTTCCGCGGCTCCTCTGGTTATGGCTTTGATTTCGAACGCCAGGCGATACAAGGATGGGGCCAGGCGATGCAAGACGATTTGCAGGACGCCGCCCACTGGCTCGTAGAGAACGCCAATGCCGATAACACACGAATTTGTATTCTCGGGGGCAGCTACGGCGGGTATGCCGCTCTTATGGGCGCAGTAAAACACCCGGAAACCTATCGTTGTGCAATCAGTATCGCCGGGGTCTCTGATTTAGAGATGGTTTATTGGGATGCACGCAAATACACCAATAAAGAAATAGAAAGAAAACAGTTCGGTCACGATCAGAAACAACTACAACAAGCGTCACCGATTAACTTTGCCGAAGATATCGAGATACCGATATTGCTTATTCACAGCGATAAAGATCGGGTTGTACCAGTGAAACACAGTCGCAATATGGCAGACGAACTGGAAGATGAAGACAAGGACGTGCGTTATCTTGAACTGGAAGGTGGCGATCATCATCTCAGTGCCGAGCAGCACCGATTATCTACGTTGCAGGAGATTGAACGCTTTCTGGCGGAGCAACTACAAAAACCCCAGCGCTAAGCCGGGGTCGATGTTAAAAATTACAGAAGTAAAAGTTACTTCACCATATCTTCTACAATTTCTTCTTCAGCGTGCAGGTCTTCGCTTTCGTCACCTCGAGGAAGCACCAGATTTAGCACAATAGCCACCAGGCCACACAGACTCAGCCCTTCCAGGTTTCCGAGTGCCATACCACCGATACCAAACACCAACGTCGTGGAAACGATCACCAGGTTACGCTGCTGCCCCATATCCACTCGCGCTTTAACCAGAATATTCAGGCCCACAGCAGCAATCGAACCAAACAACAGAATCAGAATCCCCCCCATAACCGGCGCCGGAATCGTCTGCAAAAATGCGCCAAATTTAGCGATAAATGCCAGCACAATAGCAAAACCCGCTGCGAACGTCATAATCACCGGATTAAAGGCTTTGGTTAGCATAACCGCACCTGTAACTTCTGAATACGTGGTGTTTGGTGGACCGCCAAATAAAGCAGCAGTCGATGTTGCCAGGCCATCACCCAGTAAGGTGCGATGCAGGCCGGGCTTTTCAACATAGTTTTCGCCGGTCACGCTGGAAATCGCCAATACATCACCAACGTGTTCAATGGCTGCGACCAAAGCCACCGGCATCATCAGCATAATGGCTGCCATTTCGAATTTCGGAGTAACAAAATCCGGTACCGCAATCCATGAACTGTTATTCACAGCACTGAAATCAACCATCCCCATAAACGCAGCAATGGTGTAACCAACCATAATACCCGCCAGAATCGGAACTAAGCGAAAAATACCCTTTGCCACGGTTGCCACCAGCAAGGTCACCAATAAGGCCGGCATGGATACCCAAATCGCATCGGTATATGGGAATAACTGAGCTGACGCATCGCCGGTTTTACCCATTGCCATATTTACCGCAATGGGTGCCAGACCCAAACCAATAATCATAATGATCGGTCCGGTGACAACCGGCGGCATAATACGGTGTAGGAATCCGGCGCCACGAATGGCCACCAAAATAGCCAGAATAATGTAAGTGAAGCCAGCGCAGAACAAGGCCCCCATTGCCACAGCAATACCATCATCTCCGTATTGCTGAATAATACCGATGATCGGGGCAATGAATACGAATGAGGATGCTAAAAATACCGGTACCGAACGCTTGGTTACAAACTGGAAAACCAGTGTACCAATACCTGCAGTAAATAACGCGACACTGGGGTTTAAACCCGTAATTAATGGCATTAATACCAGAGCACCAAAGGCGACAAATAACATTTGTAAGCCGGCAACAACGGTACGCCAGCCAGCATATGCATTCTCTTGAGACATGCTACCTCCCTATTTTTATTTCTTTAAATTATGAATGTAAAAACTCTTGAGCGTTTACGAAGCAGGCAGAACCCAGTCATTTTTTGCGAGTACGGAGTTTAGGCCGTATCCCGATAAAAATGATAACGGCGTTCTGCCAACGCAATTAACTCAACCTATTCGGTACCGAAAATCTTATCGCCCGCATCACCCAGACCCGGAATGATATAACCGTTTTCATTCAGGTGGTCGTCAACCGACGCGGTATAAATATCAACATCCGGGTGAGCTTGCTGTACCGCCTTAATACCCTCCGGAGCGGCAACCAAAACCAGTGCGCGAATCGAAGTACAACCGGCTTTTTTCAGCAAGTCGATGGTTGCGTTCATGGAACCACCCGTTGCCAGCATTGGATCAACCACCAGCGACATACGTTGGTCGATATCGCCAGCCAACTTATCAAAGTAGCTCACCGGCTCCAGAGTTTCCTCATCTCGGTACAAACCCACCACACTGATTTTGGCGCTTGGAACCAGTTCCAGAACACCATCCAGCATTCCCAGGCCAGCACGCAAGATTGGAACAACCGTGATTTTTTTGCCTTTGATACGCTCCGCCTGAATGTCACCACACCATCCATCGACGGTATAATCTTCCAGTTCCAGATCTTTGGTTGCTTCATACGTCAACAAATTCCCTACTTCTGCTGCCAATTGGCGGAAGCCGCGGGTACTGATGTCTTTCTGGCGCATAAGGCCGAGTTTGTGTCGAACCAGAGGGTGGCGAATTTCATGAACGCTCATGAGATACCTCGTTATAAATAAGCTGTCAGATCAGAATTCAAGGTGCCGCCATAACCACAAAAGCCGAACAATAACGAAAAAGCAGCAGGTTATAGGGTACATTTGGCGCGCGATTTTCTCACAACTGTATCGCAAGCGCTAAGCAAAAATGTAACCAATCGGTCAATTTGATAGAATTGAGAACGCAAACACGCTCGCCATCCTCACGCCCAATTACAAAATGGCATCGAATACATCATCATCCGTGCTCTACTTTACCAATCTGACATATAATCAACGCGATGGCTGGGTCCAGACCACGCATTGTCTGACACATCATGGTAAGACCCTCCCTCCGAGTCACAGGCAGAATGCTTCAGCTCAACACAGTGGCGGCGCCATTTGATGCAAACGATTAAAGAACAAACGCTGGACCTGCCACAGTCACTATTCAATTCAGGAAACGATTATGCCTCGCGCTTGCGCTCGCCATATTCTGGTAAAAACCAAAGAAGAAGCCGATAAGCTGAAACAACAACTGGCAAAAGGCGCTGATTTCGCCAAACTGGCCCAGAAGCATTCCACCTGCCCGTCGAAAAAGAACGGCGGCAGCCTGGGTGAATTTAACAAAGGCGATATGGTGAAAGCTTTTGATGATGTGGTGTTTAAAGGCCCGCTGCTGAAAGTTCAGGGGCCGGTAAAAACCAAGTTCGGCTATCATTTAATTGAAACCATTTATCGCACCTGATTCTTCCGCCTGATCCTGATAGAATCGCGCGCCCGCCCTCACTCACCGACACAATCCAGAGACTCTAACCATGGCAGAACTTGGTCGTTACAACACATTAAAAGTTCAGGAGCTGGCTCCCCATGGCGCCTATCTGGATGATGAAGAAGGTGGTCAGATCCTGCTGCCTACCCGTCAGGTACCAGAAGGTACCGAGATCGGCGATGAAATTAAGGTATTTGTTTATCTCGATTCCGAAGATCGCTGGATCGCCACCTGTCAGCGCCCTCGCGTACAGCTGCATCAGGTTGCCAGCCTGGAAGTTATCGACGTTAACCGCACGGGTGCCTTCCTCGACTGGGGCTTAGCCAAAGATCTGTTTGTACCCTTCGCTGAGCAAAAACAGCGGATGGAGCAAGGCAACAGCTACTTAGTGTATGTATTGCAGGACAACACCGGCCGGCTGATCGGCAGCACCCGGCTGAATCGTTACATCAATGACGAGGCCAAATCCAACTGGCCTGGGGCACCAGACCCCTACTGCGTCGGAGATAAGGTTCGCATGATCATTAGCCACCGTACCGAACTGGGTTACAAAGCCGTGGTCGATGATGAGTTCTGGGGTGTGATTCACCACGATGATATTCGCAAAGCCATTCGTCCGGGCAATAAGTTCGACGGTTATATCAAACGGGTTCGTGACGATCATCGCCTTGATATCTCACTGGAACCGATTGGCCACGCCAAAATTGGTCCTTTGGCCACTCGGATTCTGAAGAAACTCCAGGAAGGTGACGGCACACTGGGCTTGAGCGACAAAAGCCCAGCGGATCTGATTGAACTGCACTTGGGCGTGTCTAAACGTGTGTTTAAAATGGCCATCGGCCAGCTGTTTAAGGAACGTAAAATTGTCATTGAAAGCGATCATATTCGCCTGGCCAATGATAATGATGCGAAGAAACCACGTCCGATGAAGAAGCACCATAAATCAGCAACAGCGAACAAAGTATCGGGCAATTCAGAGAGCGCGGAAAAGCCAAAGGCAGAAAAATCGCGCAAGCGCTTTGTCAGTAACAAAAAATCCGGTAAAACGTTGTCCGTTAAACGATAGCCAATTAGAAAATAGCGAAGGAAACCGATATGCCTAAGGCAAGTGACATCAAAAAAAATGCCGCCATTGAATTTAACGGCAGCGCCTACTTTGTAAAAGACATCGAACGCTCTGTACCACAAGGCCGTGCCGGTGGCAGCCTCTACCGTATGCGCATGTACAACGTGGCAACGGGTCAGAAGGTTGATGAAACCTTTAAAGATTCCGACATGCTGAATCTGGCCGACGTGATGCGCCGTCAGGTGATGTTCTCCTACAGCGACGGTGATGAGTACGTGTTCATGGATAATGAGGATTACTCACAGTTCAGCCTGAACAAAGACAAAATTGAAGACGAAGTGCTGTTCTTCAATGAGAGTACTCAGGGCCTGCAGGTTGTACTGCTGGATGACGCACCGGTTGCTCTGGAATTGCCCGCTCACGTTGAGCTGGAAATCACCGAGACAGATCCTTCGATCAAAGGTGGTTCAGCTACAGCCCGCACCAAACCAGCCACCATGACCACAGGCCTGGTGATTCAGGTACCTGAGCATATCTCCACTGGCGACGTAGTGAAGATCAACGTTGAAGATAAGAAATTTATGGGGCGTGGCGAGAAGTAAGTTCCTCGGCACCCTAGTAAAGAGATGTAACGAAAAGATCTTACCGGTAAAGAAGTGTGCAAACTCGCCCACTTCTTTATTACTGTTATTATTATTCGAACGTTAACGACAGCAAGGCTTGTCTTCCTGAGTCTTTATCTTCAATAAATACACCACGCTCACCTAACCCCAACCACAAACCGTGCTTATTTTCATTCAGGTAATGATAAGCAAATCCAGCAATGCCTGGTTCCACTCGCGACACCAACGCCGTTTGCTGATTCGACCAATTGTAATGCATCAGGTTATCGCCAAAAGCATCGAATAACTCCTGATAAACACTGCCAAGCACCTCCCTGCGAAATACTTCTCGCGCACTTGAATTCTCTTGATCAATCACTGGCAAGCGTACGAATGACACACTATTAATAAAAGGGCTCAAAGGATCATCAGCATCATGACCCAGTTCCGAAAAATTAAATGAACTGACATCACCATCGGAGTTAAATATTGAAATACCATCAAGGCGCCTAACAGCAACACTGGAGGCTTCCATATCGAATACCACACCATCACTCTGCCAGAGTTCCCAGCCAATTGAATCACCAGATATCGGTGTACGATAAACTGCAGGAGCTGAACGGCTACTTTCCTGAATACTGTTCAAATAATAAAACCCGGAATTTTCGAATACTGACATACCGAAAAAAACATCGCTTTCGACAGTAAACCTAGGGCTTCCCAGCAAACAAGGTGACGACAAATCAGGTCGGCTTTGTTTCGAGTTATTGATGTAATTGATCGTCACTAACTCGCACATACCAGATTCAAGCTTCATTATGTGAGACAAACCATGATCATTTACTTCGCTGCCTGCGTACTGAATGTCACCTGCGATCGCACCGGAAAATGTATGTACTTTTATCAACTGATTAGCAGTATCGAATCGGAACAGCGACCAGTCACCATTCAGCTGTTTTATTGTCAGATACTGCTGCCCCTGATAATCAAACCAATTGGCTATATCCTGATAAGAAAAATAACGACTGTACCAAACAACTTCCGGCTCTCCAGAAGTCAGATTAAACCGGTATAAGTTATGGAAGTCGGTAAACAAAATATAGTCTTCATCGACACCCAAAGCAGAACGGAAAATATAAGGCATACTTGCGGTCAGTTCAGGGGTTTTGGATATAACCTGAATCTCACTCTCACCTTCTCGCAACAACTTGCAATTAATGGAATAGCCAATACCATCGCATTCAACCTTATCTGCAGAGTTATTACCAAAACTCAGATGTGCAGGTAGCGCATCACTATCTCGGGCTGAAAAATCAGACAGATTCATTACCTTTAATTGCGACTGACCACTGTAACTCTGAAGCCAATATAGCTTTTGATCTGCTTCATCCAATACCCAGTTAACATATACTGATATTGGTTCACTGGCGCTAACAACCGACTCAAGCTGATAAATAAGGCGTTCGTCAGACTCACCTGACAATAAAAAGATTGCCCGATGAGCACTGTCCCATACCAAATATGAATCTTCTTGCGGCCAATAGATTGCTTTTCTCGGACTTGTTAAAAACGGCTGTTGCATAAATTGATAATCAACAGAGTTTGCCTGTCCATCCACCCAACGCACTTCTACCTCAAACTGCTGTTCAGACAGGATGTTACCAGCAGGCCCTCTCAGCAGTTCAATATCTGCAAACCAATACCCACGGTTTTCAGTTTGCCACTGAATAGCCGATGATATCGTTTTATCCGATTCGCTATTGGCAGCCCGGATGACAAAAGAGGCGACATCCGATGGCTGTTTGTCGCCAGATACAATATCAATCAACCGACCCTTAACGCGTAAGCTGTTATTTTTGCGCTCATCTTCAGGCTTTTGAGGGGCCAGATTGCTGTTCTCCGGCGGAAAATCAACAACAATGGATATCTTGTCATCTCCAGAATGGTTCGATTCAGAGTTAGAACAGCCAGAAAGAAATACACAGGAAAATAGTAAAATTAATAATCGATTGATGAACCACAAGATGCCCACAAGAAGTCCTTTTGAAAAAATAGTACTAGCGATTAAAATTACTAAAAGGTCTATTGGTAAGAAATATTGATGACCTTTCAACTCACTATTAATAAGACAGCCAGGGCTGCCAGTGACCACTGAGAAGACGGCATCGCGTCACTGTCATTGACTCCAACTCCAGGCGATAGCGAACAAAGTCATAATGCCAAACGTATGAAGTACTCACATTGGCATCACACAAAATTGGTTGATAACCGTTGTTGATAATATCAGAAACAGCACATCTCCAGCATCAAAACCACCACTCCCAATGTAGTGGTTATATAAGCCGCAACCGCGAAAGGATCGGTAGCAGTGTCAACCACCCAAACACGCTGCTCAATGACACAAGTAGATTCAAACCATAACATTGGAGCAAGTAGTGAAAAATCAATCAACACAGAGCGCACGAACGGAGTCGGATAGCCCATTATCAGAGCCGTGATAGACTGAGGGAGCGGAACCCGGCAACAGGATGATTCAGCTATTACCCGAACGCATCGATGATATAAAAGTCCCTTTGTCACTCAAAGTTCAAAAGCGCTTCAGCATATTCGTTGACACTTTAACTGTTTGGGCAGTAGCTCGATGATGATGCCTCAGAATTGCACAATTACTCACCAATTTTCACGTGTTTCTAACCGTCTTTTCAGGTATAGTCGCGCCCTTTCAAAACACTGATTCATCCGGGATAAAGCTGTGATCTCAACCGCGAATATCACCATGCAGTTTGGCGCCAAGCCACTGTTTGAGAACATTTCCGTTAAATTTGGCGACGGCAACCGTTATGGCCTGATTGGCGCCAACGGCTGTGGTAAGTCGACCTTTATGAAAATCCTCGACGGCTCACTGGAGCCAAGCGCGGGTAATGTGTCGATCACGCCAAATGAGCGCCTGGGCAAACTGCACCAGGATCAGTTCGCGTTTGAAGAGTTCACCGTACTCGACACCGTGATGATGGGTAACAAGGAACTGTGGGCCATCAAAGAAGAGCGTGATGCAATTTACGCTAATCTGGAAGCCACCGAGGAAGATTACATGCGCGCCGCTGAACTCGAAGGTGAGTTCGCGGAAATGGATGGCTACACCGCAGAATCGCGTGCCGGTGAACTGCTGTTAGGCGCCGGTATCGAAACTGAACTGCATCAGGGTCCGATGACCGAAGTGGCTCCTGGCTGGAAGCTGCGGGTTTTGCTGGCTCAAGCGCTGTTCTCCAACCCGGATATCCTGCTGCTCGACGAACCCACCAACAACCTGGACATCAACACCATTCGTTGGCTGGAAGGCATCATCAATGACATGAAGTGTACGATGATCATCATCTCGCACGATCGTCACTTCTTGAACTCTGTTTGTACCCATATGGCTGATATCGACTACGGTGATATCAAAATCTACCCGGGTAACTACGATGACTTCATGATTGCGTCGACCGCTGCCCGTGAGCGTCAGCAATCTGAAAACGCCAAGAAGAAAGCACAGATTGCCGAGCTACAGCAGTTTGTTAGCCGCTTCTCGGCCAATGCATCGAAAGCAAAACAAGCGACTTCCCGTGCCAAGCAGATCGACAAAATCAAGCTGGACGATATCAAGCCGTCTACCCGTCAGAACCCGTATATCCGCTTCAATCAGGAGAAGAAGCTACACCGTCAGGCGGTGGAGATTGAAGGCCTGTCTCATGGCTTTGAAGGTGACTCTCTGTTCGCCAACACCGATATGATGATTGAAGCAGGTGAAAAGATTGCCGTGATTGGTGCCAACGGCGCCGGTAAAACCACCTTCCTGAAATGTCTGGTAAACGGTTTCGATCAGGACGGTATCGAAGCGAATTCTGGCACTATCAAATGGTCGGAAAATGCCAATATCGGTTATTACGCTCAGGACCACGAATACGAGTTTCCACAAGCGACCAACCTGTTTGACTGGATGGAACAATGGAAAACTGAAAAGCACGATGACCAGGCCGTTCGTGGCACCTTAGGTCGTCTGTTGTTTAATCAGGACGACATTAAAAAGTCCGTTAAAGTGTGTTCGGGTGGTGAAAAAGGTCGCCTGCTGTTTGGTAAGCTGATGATGCACGATCACAACATCCTGCTGATGGACGAACCAACCAACCACATGGATATGGAATCGATTGAATCCTTAAACATGGCACTGGAAATGTTCGAAGGAACTCTGGTATTTGTATCCCACGACCGAGAGTTTGTATCGTCGCTGGCGACCCGTATTATCGAGATTAAAGATAATCAGATTGTCGACTTCCACGGCACTTATGATGAATATTTGCGCTCTCAGGGTGTTGAATAAACGTCTGAAAGAATAATTTCTGACTAAAAAACGCCGTCATATTGATAAAAATATGACGGCGTTTTTTGTGGAAGATAAAAAAGCTTATGACCAATCCGACCTTATAACGTTCGGTAAATCAGATTCAGGCTGAATAAGATGGGCGCTGCTTCATCAGTTCGTACCAGCGCAGAATATTGGGGTGCTCTTCCCCCGGACGCAGTTTAATTACCTTAGCAAAGTCGAGTGTGACCACTGCAGTAATATCTGCGGCCGAAAAAGCAGCACCCGCGACATAAGTAGACTCGGTCAAACCTTCTTCAAGAATTGTAAGAAATGCTGCAGCATTCTTGCGCGCTTCATCCGCCCACTCCGGCACAGGTGTCATCCGATCTTTAAAAATACCCGAACCGTGTTGGAAACTCTGAAATACGGGTACCAAAAAAGCAAATTCTATTCGGCGATCCCACATTTCAATCACCGCTTTTTCCACTGCTGTTTCACCCAACAACAGTTGGCCGTCACAGGTTTCTTCAAGATAACGATAAATGGCAGCAGCCTCACTGATACAGCTACCATCATCCAACTCAAGAACCGGTACTTTTTTCAGAGGGTTCTTAACGGCAAACTCTTCGCTCAGGTTATCGCCTTTAGGCAGATCTAGCTTAATACGCTCAACATCGTTCAAACCTTTCTCCGCCATAAACATACGGACACGTCGGGGGCTGGGAGCGTAATCGGCATCGTACAGTTTCATAAGAGTCTTCCTAGCGTAATTATTTGGGATTTCAGGTTTTACAGATTGCGATAAGGAGGGTCGTCGGTCAAGGTCACAACACCTCTTCACCGAAGTAGAGTTTGTAACGTTTTTATTAACTTACTTTATGAGCTTTGTTGTTCAGCTCAGTTTCAGTTTAGCGCATTTAAAGTGGCACCAACCTATCTTGTTATTTGAACAGAGACACCCATGATGCGAACCTCTCATAGATTGACCCTGATTGCAGCCTTAACAATACCTCTTATCAGTATTGGTATGCCCGCAGAGCATCAGCAGAAAACTGGATTCTATGGTGAAATACAGCTATTAACCGGCGGGTTGAAAGCCAGTGGTAAAGATATTGTGACACCCGATAATGCACGTATTAACTCAACCAGCACCGACGAACTGAATCGTCGTGATCCAAGTTTTAACAGCGGTTTTATTATGCCGAACGTCGAGTTGGGCTATCTCTTTAATCAAGGTCAGAATGACGTATTCTGGCGCAGCAGTTCAGAGCCTACGTCGGAGTTTACCAACCTCAGTGAAATTGGATTTTCCCATCGTTTTCACACGGGAACCAAGGTCAGCCTGATCATCAGTCCGGCGGCATTAGGAAACGGCAATACGGTCTGGCAAGACCCGTTCGCCAGTGGCGATAAGCGTAACACGACACAGGCAGAAACGAATGGCATGGGTTTCGATATCGAGAATCTGCTCTACGGTAGTTTATCGCTGAGTTATCGCTATAACGACACACAGATTAATAAGGAACGCTCGGGAAGCAGTCTCAACAACCTGTCGCAAGCGCAAAAAAAGCAACTCATCAGAGATAATAGCCAACATGATGTCGCGGTGGAGTTTATCAATATGATGTCTCCGCAAACCTACCTGATCGGCGGTATCCGCTATACGCAACAATACGGACAACAGAACAATATGGATGCCAATCTGCCCGGAGGGAACTTAAGCCTGTATCACATCAGTGATGACCGAGAATATTATGCACAACTGACTTACCGCAGCAGTCACTATAAAAATCATCATGTAATATTTGATAAAAGGCGTAAGGATGAAGATGTTAATGTTACTGCAGGCGTTCGCTTTCATCAGTTATTAGGCAACAAATGGATAGTGGATACATTAATCAGCGGCGGCGAGAACCAATCTAATATCAATTTTTATGACAAGGAATATTATTTGTTTGCACTGGGTGTCAGCCGGGAATTTTAACCCGACTTAGATACATAAGGGGCAGTATCTTCTATCAACCCATTACCCGGTCACGTCATTGCCGTTTTTCAATTGATTTTTAGCCTCAATCCACTGCGACATATATTGGCTGCTTTTCAGACTATGATGGCGCATCATACTGCCGTAAAAATTATTCAGCCGGTGTTGTTCCAACCTGGCCAACACCTGCGCTACTTTCTGTGACAGGGCATGCTGATGTTCAGCACAGGCAAAGCGCTGACCAATAACACGGGCAGCAGCGTCTGCAGACGGCTGCCATTTCGACTGATTGCGATATAGCTCAATCGCAACTTCAGCAAACTCTTGGGGGGAGTCGAAAATACTTGCGGCCTTTTCAAGCTGAGGGTCAGTGCCATAAATTCCCTCTGCACCAATAGGAGTCGTAACGGCTGGCGTATGACACAATGCAGCATCAATGAGCTTGCCTTTTAGTCCTGCACCAAAACGAATAGGCGCCAACATAACCCGGGCATCGGCAATAACTGCCAAGGCATCGTCTGCCCAGCCTTTGACCAGAAATCCTTGTTTTTCATTATGCAATTGAGTGGCCTTTTTAGGTGGATATGCACCGTAAATATGCAATTGTGCCTCAGGTAATTGTGCATGAATTAATGGCCAGATGGCCTCTTTCAGATAACGAACCGCGTCCCAGTTTGGTTCATGACGAAAATTGCCAATGGATATAAAATGCTGACGCTGCTCATACGACTGCAGTTCAAACGGTGCTTTTTCCTGCTCCAGCATAAACGGGCAATAATGCAGAATATCAGCAGGGATATTAAATTGCTGTTGTAGCAATGCCATCTCAAACTCTGAAATGGTCAGTGTAATATCACAACGTAAGATCGCTGCAATTTCGCGCCTGGCCATGTCCGAAAAAAGAATAGGATTCGGTGGCACTGTCAGATTCTGGTTACCGGTTTTGAGTGCCGCATGACGTGCGTGACGAAGAAAATGTAAGTCTTCACTATCGAGGATACGCAAAGCGTCGGGGCAGTACTTCTCAACTCGCCAGCCAAACTGCTCTTCCATCATAAAACGATCAAACATCACAACCTGTGGATTCAGGCTGACAACAAACTCATCGAAACTGGAACTGTTTAGCTCAATTTTTTCAGCACGAATATGATACCGCGCTAAATCTTCCGCATGATCACTTTCCTCTGCGGGAGACGCATACACAATGCAATATCCCTGCTGTTGGAACGCCGTAAGAAGTTGCAGCATACGACTACCCGCCGCAGAAGATTTCGGTTCTGGCCAGACGTAACCAATAACAAGGAGTGTTTTCATCGAAATTTTTGATACCTGAAGTACTTACTCAGTCAGAAATACCATGAGCTTTCAGCCACCGCATAAGCAAGCCATCGTTGCCCTACCATGCTTCCGCAGCATCGTGTTGCGGCTTTGAAAAGTTCATGACATGCCTGACTCTCTGCTGGCTGGTAAGTTTACACGGATCGAAAAACGGTTGCTGCTTTAATCCAACTGCGTACCAGCACTAATCTGTGACACAATAACCACACCTTCGTATTGAGTTACTCCAGTGCTGATTGCTGCCAAAATTCTGGTCACTTTTTTAACCGTTATTCTATTAGCCAAAGTAGCGGAACGGCTGAGCCCTCGCCATGCCGGTTTATTAGCGGGCTTTCCTTTAGGTACAGCCATCGCACTGTATTTTTTCGGGTGGCAGCAAGGCGAGCAGTTTGCCGCACAAAGCGCAGTGTACACACTGCCTGGGCTGACAGCGGCTATATGCTTTGCCTGGGGTTACCAGCAAGTGATTCAACGTAAGCCATCGCTACGCTTTCTGCCACTGGCGATTATCAGTGCACTCGGATGCTTTTTGCTCGCTGCCAGCGTATTGCACACATTGCCACAACACCGGGGGCTGAATTTTCTTGTGGTGTTCGCGGCGATCCTGCTGTTCCGCACCGTATTTAAGCCCATTAAGGAGACTCAGATTCAACAAGCGCCCCAGGGAATATGGTCGAATAATTGGCTGACGCTATTATTTCGCGCCAGTATTGCCACAATATCCATCCTTTTGATTACCGGCCTGGCGGAGTTGTTGGGACCGGAACGAGCCGGTTTACTGGCAGCTTTCCCGGTGTCGTTTTTCCCTCTGATGCTGATTCTGCACATCAGTTATGGCGCCCGTATCCTGGCTACCAGTATTAAGCATTATCCCGACGGTATTGGAGCACTGGTGGTCTATTGTCTGGCTGTCAGTAGCCTGTATCCCATGCTCGGCCTGCATTGGGGCACACTGACTTCGCTTTTATGTTCCGTTGCCTACTTGCTGCTTTACAGTCAGCTGAGCAAACGGCTACATAAGTCAGACACATAAACACGGATTATGGCCAACATTTAAGCCATGCTTATGACCTATAGTTTATTCCCTGTTATCATTCGCGCCGTTAAATTGAACCTGTTAATCATCCGGATTTTGTTATGACTGAACTGAACATCCCAGAGGCCTTACAAGACGCAACAGAGCTGCTGTCAGACGATGGCTTCGCCAGCAACAATGTTTGGTACCACGGCACCTCATCCGGCCTGACTCAGTCTGTGACCAATCAGGGGCTGGTTGGTGGTGGTGATACTGCACTGATGAAACGTATGCAAAGCACGCTGCAGACCATTCAGGCACCTGCATTTACGGCAGAAGACCCGGTATTTCTGACTCAAAGTAAAGAACTGGCTTATTATTGGGCAGATCAGAAAACCAAAAGTCGTAACCTTTACTTCAGTAACGGTGAGACGCCGGTAGTGTTTGAAGTAACGCTGAATGAGGAAGAAAACGCCTCTGTCAAAACCGACGCCGGCGGTGCGGCTCTGCTCATGGAGCCAGGTAATGCTTACATCAAACACCTGCAGGACGTGTACAAGGCCTGTGGTAAAGAACTGGAAGAGATCAATCCATTAAAAGCGGATCGCATGGATTATCTGAACAAGCTGGGTCTGGCTTACAGCGCCAAACCAATTTCTAAAAAAGCGGTTAAATTGCTGCAAGCCTGATTACACAGCGTCACCGTCGAAGAAAGCCCGCCAGATTACTGTTATGCGGGCTTTTTTGTGCTCTGTACCTTTATTTTCTGCACCACGAGGCCCGAGACAATCAGCGTCAGCCCGATAAACGTTGCAGAATGAATATCCTCTCCCAGAATCTGATTAATAAACACTAACGATAAAAATGGCGATAAAAATATCAGTGAGCTGATGGATGCCGCGCGACTGGTCAGTGTCAGCGCTTTTTGCCAAAGCAGAAAAGTCACTCCCATTTCAAACAAACCAACATACATCGCCGCCCAAACCGATTGCCCAACATTGATTGGCCAGCCATCCCAGGCAACAGCAATCAAAAAAGCCACCGGTGTTGCTATCAGGAAACCACACCATAAACTGATCTCCGGTCGCTCTTCCCGATCAATATTCCAGATCCAATATAAAGCCCAGACGATGGTACTCAGTAACGCCAGCATAACGCCGCTGAGACTGCTGAATTCGAGCGAAAAGACGTTCCCCCGTGTGGCAATCACCAAAACACCGAGATAAGCCAGCGACAATGCCACGATATCCCGACGGTATAACGAGTGCCCCAATAATGGCACTGCCAGCAAACTCATGGTGAGTGCCCAGGTATAGTTGATCGCCTGTGCCTGTTGCGCCGATAACAGGTCATACGCCTGGAACAATATCAGATAATAAATAAGCGGATTACTCAGTCCCTGACGCAAATAAAACCACTTAGATTTCTTTAAGGCAGATAACGCACAATCGAGCTGCGAGGTTAATAACACATAGCCAGACAAGAAAAGGAGGGAGACAAGACTGGCGATGGCGACTAACCAGCGTGGAGAAAGCCCCACCAGTGCCAGCTTAAAAGCGGTGGCAACCGTTGACCATAGCAGTACAGCAATTAAAGCAAACACCAGCGCCTTGCGTTCGGCAGACATAAATCCAACTCTGAATAAACAAAGCGCCAGTGTATCAATTAATGAATAAAATGGGCGTTAGACCATCATCACAAACGATTCATAACAATATCGATCAACTGGTCACCGGTTGGACGCTTTTTATAATCTTCACTGGCGTAAAACCAGGCGACTTCACCACCTTGCTTGATCAGATAGACGGCCGGATGTGGTAATTGATCGTCGCGCGCTATGCCAAACTCGCTGATCACACTCGAATCCTCATCACTCAGAAAAATAAAGCCCTGCCCAAACTGGCGACGAGTATTCTTGGCTGCTGCCTGCTCATCCGGACTGATTGCAATCACCTGAATCCCCTGCTCCTTCAGTTGCGGCAACACGGCTTTAATCGAGTCCAGCTGGCTCATACAGAAGGGGCACCAGTCACCTCGATAGAACAGCAGAAGTACCGGTTGTTTACTGTTAATGTCCACCAAACTCGTTGGATTACCATCAGAATCTGGCAGCGTAAACGCGGGGGCAGGCTTACCTACTTTTACCGGACTGTGCGCCAAATCCGAATACGATATTTGCTGCAGTTTGTCCTCATCCGTCGCGCTGATATCCAGGAGACTGCAACCGATCAGCAGTAAAATGCCGATACTGATGACTGTTAACAGTACGCTTTTCATTGTTTTCAACATACGAATTCCCGTGTTTGTTATACCACTATGAGTCCAAGATAGACGCTGGCGATCGACTTAAGTTCCCGCAAGCAATCAATTAACTCACTTCAGCCAGCCAGACACTTTGATACGGTGCCAGCAACAACTCATGGTCGATAACGTCACTCTGCGGCCTTAACAAGTCCTGCAAGCCATGGGGCAGGAATCCCAAACTGGCCAATGGCAGCTTAAGAATACGTTCTGTCACATTAGAGATGGCATAAATAAACTGAGATTTATCGCACGCCGTGCGTTTAATGATGAACAGGTCGGAATTGATCTTAATCACCTGTTGGCGCGCCTGGGGATGAAATGCCAGTTGCTGCCGTCGTATCGAAATCATCCGCCGTAACTCTGTAAACACTTCAGCTTGTGGGGTAACGGGATTGTTGAGTAATAACAGCAGTTCT
Source organism: Saccharospirillaceae bacterium (assembly GCA_022448365.1). Taxonomy (NCBI): domain Bacteria; kingdom Pseudomonadati; phylum Pseudomonadota; class Gammaproteobacteria; order Oceanospirillales; family Saccharospirillaceae; species Saccharospirillaceae bacterium. The sequence goes on from JAKVCS010000003.1 coordinate 764,198, forward strand.
TCTTCGTCCCAGATTTTACGGTTAATGGAACGTGTACGCCCTGTTTGTTCAACGTGAGCGAGATCATTTGGTGTGGCTGTCAGACTGTGAATATACACAGCCGGAATACCCTGCATTGCCAGCATAATTGCCTGGGAGCAGATAAATCTTGGTACCTGAAAATGATCCACACCACGCCGCGTCCCCATGCAGGCGTCGAATAACGTGATATTAATTTCATAGGGACTTTCAGTGCCATCGGAATTGGCTTTCATACTGACGAAACCACCAAAACGATGCATGCAGTCAATCAGATCCTGAACTTCGCGTTCCGGCAGAATTCCTTCCACCGGGCGCACACCAATACCATCATGCGAGGCGGTAAAATTCAGGTAAGTACAGCCAGTCGGTAACTTCGGGATAGTCAGTGCCCAGTCCGTAAGGAAACTGGCATTGCCCCGATTAAGAGCGTGCAAGACCAGCGGCGGTAAGCCAAATTGATATACCATGTGGGCTTCGTCAGAGGCGCCAAAATAACTCAGATTTTCTTTGACCGGCACATTGGTTTCGGTGATTAACACAACATCCGGGGCAAAAAAATCGAGAATGTCCCGTAATAACTTAACCACCTCGTGGGTTTGCGGTAAGTGCAAACACGCAGTACCAATCTGCTTCCATAAAAACGCAATGGCATCCAGGCGAATAAATCGGGCACCCTGCTCTAAATACATCAGAAAGATATCAACAAATTCCAGCAACACTTCCGGGTTAGCGAAATTAAGATCTATCTGATCTTCGCTGAATGTTGCCCATACATGTTTAATACCCTCGTGGGTATGCACTGGTGATAATAACGGTGTATTTCTTGGACGGGTAACGGCAGATAGATCCAGTGTCGGGTCCGACTCAATAAAATACTGATCGTAGGGGGGGCGATTACCAATAAAATCGATAAACCATAAGTTTTCCCGTGAACAGTGATTAATCACCAGGTCAGCCATCAAATCAAACTGCTCGGCAATATCACGAATATCCTGCCAATCTCCAAGGTCTGGATTGACCTGACGATAATCGATCACAGAAAAACCATCGTCGGAACTGAAGGGAAAAAAAGGAAGAATATGGACGCTGTTTACAGTTCCGGATAACTGCTGAATTAAGAATTTTTTCAGTGTGACCAACGGTGACTCCGAAGCATCCGCTTTACGAATACTGTCACCGTAGGCAATCAGAATCACGTCATCCTGACTCCAGCGCTGCTTATCGCAGCTTTCTGGCGGGGCGGTGATTTCCTTACCTTGTGTTTCAGCAAATTGCTGGCAGCGCGCCAACAAACGTTCACTGATACCATGAATCTGTTGCGCAGAATGGTCCGTTGACGAGTAGATACGCGTCAACCGTTGCCGGAAATGTTCAAAAGCAGCGTGCGACATAAGTTCTCCTGTTTCGCCAGCCGCTGATTCTGGAAGTTCGAACCGGGATCAGCTGGCAATCGCTAATGCTGTCAGTGCTTGCCAGTTTTGTGCCGAAACTGCTTCTTTTGGAGTTAGCCAGCTGCCTCCAACGGCAAAAACGTTACTCAGGGACATATAACGGCGATAATTATCGCTTCCGACACCCCCGGTAGGACAAAACTGAACATCGTAAAAGGGACCGGATAACGCATTCAGCATGTCGATACCACCGGCAGCGCCTGCCGGAAAAAACTTCTGATGTTTAAAACCCGCGTTGCGCGCCTGCATAACGTCGCTGGGCGTCGCTACCCCGGGCAAATAGGCTCCGCCCCAATTACGAGCACAATCCAGTAGTTCCTGTGATATTCCGGGGCTTACTGCGAATTCTGCGCCCATGTTCAGTGCATCTTCGAGCTGGCGGGCATTGGTTACCGTGCCAACACCCACAATAGCATCAGGAACCTCTCGCTTGATCAGGCGAATTGCTTCTAACCCATGTTCGGTACGCAAGGTAACTTCTAACAAGCGCACACCGCCATCAACCAAGGCCTGCGCCATCGGCACAGCACCGTCGAGATCATTGATAACAATCACGGGCACCAGCGGTTTGGCGCGCTCCAGCCATAAATCCCATTTCATTGTTTATCCTCCGCTTTCCCACACGTGTTCGTTAAAAATCGATACTGATTGCACCTTGCTCAGCAGAACCAACGCTTGCGCGGAATACCTGAAATAATTCGCGCCCAAGACCCGATATTTTTTCTACCGAGGGAATGTCCAACGCACGCGCAGCAAACTCCCGCTCCAATACACTGAGTTCCCCAGAGTGACCGTCAAGCCGGATCCTATCGCCATCCCTGATCGCGGCGATATAACCACCGGCACAGGCCTCAGGTGATAAGTGAATCGCCGCCGGAACTTTACCGGAAGCCCCCGATAAACGACCATCGGTTACCAATGCAACCTGAAAACCGGCTTCCTGCAAATTCGTCAGAGCAGGCGTCAACTTGTGCAGCTCTGGCATACCATTCGCTTTTGGTCCTTGCTGTTTGACCACCACCACAACGTCGCAATTCAATTCACCATTTTTATATGCCTGGAGCACCTCATTCTGATCGGTGAATACGCGTGCAGGCGCTTCGATTATCCATCGATCATCCGGCACAGCAGACACTTTCATAATGGCATTGCCAAGATTGCCACGTACCAGCTTCATTCCGCCCTCACGCATAAACGGCGCATGTGCAGGTGCAAGTACGGCCAGATCAAGACTTTCGGTAACGACAGGACGCCACTGCAACCGATCATCTTCATCGACATAAGGCTCCTTGAAGTAGTTCGCCAAACCTTTGCCCATGATGGTATGCACATCGGTATGTAATAAACCGGCCTGAGCCAGCTCACGCATCAGGAAGCCCATACCACCACTGCGCTGAAAGGCATTGATATCAGCCGCACCATTGGGGTATACCCGTGCCAGCAAAGGGACAACATTGGATAGATCCGCCATGTCCTGCCAGGTCAATTGAATACCGGCCATTTTTGCGATCGCAATCAGATGAATGCTGTGGTTGGTCGAACCTCCTGTAGCAAGTAAACCAACCACTGCGTTCACCAAAGTCCGTTCATCAACTAATTGCCCAATTGGTAAAAAGTCGGCTTCCAATGCCGTTTGACGGACCACGTTTAAAGACGCCTCGGCGGTCAGCTTCGCGCGCAGTGGATCATTTGGATTGATAAACGACGAGCCCGGCAACTGCAGTCCCATCATTTCCATCAACATCTGGTTGGAGTTGGCCGTACCGTAAAACGTGCAGGTACCCTGTGAATGATACGAAGCCATTTCGCTGTCGAGTAATTCATCTTTGTCAGCTTCTCCGGCAGCAAATGCCTGACGGGTTTTTGCTTTATCAGAGTTACTGATACCAGAAGGCATCGGGCCTGCCGGAACAAACACGGTGGGAATGTGGCCAAAGCGTAATGCCGCCATTAATAAGCCCGGTACGATTTTATCGCAAATACCCAGCATTAATGCACCATCAAACACCTGGTGTGACAAACCGATGGCCGCACTCATGGCAATCACATCACGGCTGAACAAAGAGAGTTCCATACCGTCCTGGCCCTGGGTAACACCATCACACATTGCCGGAACACCAGCGGCAACCTGGGCCGCATGACCGGCTCTGGCAAGTGTGGTCTTAATCTGTTGAGGGTAATCGCGGTAGGGAGCGTGGGCGGATAAAACATCGTTATAAGAATTAACGATGGCGATATTGGCGGCGCGATGATCCGCCTTTAATATCAGTTTAGTTGCATCATTTTCGGCAGCAAAATCGTGGGCCAGATTGGTGCAACTCAAGCCATTACGAACCGGTCCTTTGGCAACCGCCTGCTGAATCTGTTGCAAATACTGTTGACGACCATCACGACTGCGTAAAACGATTCGCTCAGTGACCTGTTTAACAACCGGGTGAATTTCACCCGGCGCGTGATCAGCAACACGGTTTCCTGACATCAAGCACTCCGATAGATATTTACCGGTACCTGACTCTGAAATAACACAGAGCGCACCGGCATCTGTTCTAAATTATGTTTTTCATGTTCGTGACACACCTGTTCAAATACCTGATTTTTAGCCTCACCTTCAAAGTGCAGGTAAATGTTCTTAGAGCGCAACACCAGTGATAATGACATGGTCATACGCTGCGGAAAATCCGGAGCATCCATCACCGCACAACAGCAGGCAGCCGCCTGTTCATCAAGACACGCAGTCAGCGCCTCCGACTCAGGGAACCAGGAAGCAGTATGGCCATCCAAGCCCATACCCAGCACCACAATATCCAACTCATCGATCTGCTCATGCAGACGATTCTCACTGGTCATCAACCCTTCTTCGGCCGTTGCCTCTGTATTTTTGAGAGGCACAAAATACGCCAGCGTTGCGTTATTCTGCAGCAGGTTATCTTTGACCAGTTTGGCGTTGCTGGCTTCATCACTGTCTTCAACCCAGCGATCATCGACCAGAGTCACCAGGACTTTGGCCCAGTCGAGTTCCTGTTGCGATAATTTCTGGAAAAACAATGCCGGTGTTTTCCCACCGCTAACTGCCAGCGAAACTTTGCCGCGTTCTTCGATGACTGCCCGCATTTTACCCGCAACCGAATCTGCGAGTTGTTGAGCAAGTATTGCTGTATCAGAAAAACGATTGTCGTTAATCATTTGTTTCGTCCCATAATCGACCATCTTTAGCGAGTAACAGGGTAGCGGCTGCTGGTCCCCAACTGCCAGAAGTGTATGGCTCCGGCCTTTGATCCAGGTCGTGCCAAAAAGTTAAAATCGGGTCTACCCAACGCCAGGCTTCCATTAACTCGTCGTCTCGCAGAAATAAGGTGGCGTTGCTGACCAAAACGTCAAACAATAACCTTTCGTACGCTTCAGGTACACGAGTTTGTTTGTGGTCCGATGGATTCAGGCTTAAATTCATTGGTCCGACATTCATCCCAGGACCCACCCGCTTTTCGCACAGCATTAACCGCACACCCTCGTCGGGTTGTAACCGAAACACCAACTTATTGGCCATGGTATTTTTATGCTGTAGCGGAAATATTGAATGCGGAATCTCTTTAAAGTGCACCACAATTTCACAGGCACGTTCGGCCAGCCGTTTACCTGTGCGTAAATAAAACGGTACTCCGGCCCAACGCCAGTTATCTATTTCGACTTTAATGGCGACAAAGGTTTCTGTGGCGCTTTTGCGATCAACACCCGGTTCATCGCGATATCTTGGAACTGGCTGCCCCTCAGAGACACCCGCATCATATTGACCACGTACCACTTTATCGTTGATGCCATCACCCACGATCGCTTTTAACGAGCGCAGCACTTTGACTTTTTCGTCACGTATGGCGTCTGGTTCAAGACTGGCAGGTGGCTCCATTGCGGTAATGCACAACAATTGCAACAGGTGATTCTGAAACATATCGCGCATTGCACCAACGTGATCATAAAACCCGGCGCGTTGCTCCACCCCTAACGATTCAGAGATGGTGATCTGAATATGATCAATGTATTTGTGATTCCATTGATGTTCAAATAAGGAATTGGCAAAGCGGAGCACCAGCAAATTCTGAACGGTTTCTTTTCCCAGATAATGATCGATGCGGTAGATCTGATCTTCTTTAAAGAACCGCGCAACAGCCTCATTAATGTCGCAGGCTGAGTCATAATCATGGCCAATCGGTTTCTCCATCACGACTTTCGCGGCAGGATGAATCAATCCTGCTTCATCCAAACCTGCGCAGATAGGGGTGTAGAGATCAGAACCAGTAGCGAGATAGAACACCCTATTTTCGCAATCTGGCGTCAAAGCATCCTGTGCCAGCGCTCTAAAGGTACTGATATCTTCCAGATCAATGGTATGACACGCGAGGTAAGCCGAGAATGAGGTCCATAATTCTTCACTGAAATACTTGGTTTTCAGGTGCTGCTTCAGTGCGCGATGAATACCACTGAGGAAACATTCCGGCGTCATTGAACTGCGGGTAATCAGAACAATTCGGCCATTTTGCGGTAAACGGCCATCGCTATGCAGCATGTACATTGCAGGCAGCAGTTTACGCTGTGACAAATCTCCTAACCCGCCAAAGATAATCAGTTCAAAGGGTGCTTCGATGTGCATATCACCTTTCCTCGTGTGCACTTTTAGTGCGATATCGGCAATTGATAGCGATTTTCAAGATTTAACTGTATGCCTAAAAACAGGTTTAAGCATCATTTGTACCGTAAATGGCTCATAATCATCACCAGTAGCCAGCAACGGGCACTGAAATTGCTAAATCCCCATCAACGCTGATCGGTTTGCTGGAATTCGTCATAAAAAATTGTACTTACTGACGTATTACTGAAACAAATCTGACATAATCTGCCACCTTTCGATCAGAGGCACATACTCTCGCCTGATCAGCTTGATTTACATTTAAGACAAAGGACTGGATCACATGATTCGCAAGTGTTTATTTCCTGTTGCTGGTTACGGTACCCGTTTCCTGCCAGCGACCAAATCCATGCCAAAAGAAATGCTGCCGGTGGTGAACAAGCCGCTGGTTCAATATGGCGTCGAAGAGGCCGACCAGGCAGGCCTGACGACCATCGGTTTTGTAACCGGTCGCGGTAAACGCGCCATCGCCGACCACTTTGATATCAGCTATGAACTGGAGCATCAGATTCAGGGGTCGAGCAAAGAGCCACTGCTGTCATCTATCCGGGATCTGATCGACAAGAACGATTTCGCTTTTACCCGACAGAACCATATGATGGGACTGGGCCACGCGATTCTCTCAGGCCGTAACCTGATGGGCGATGAGCCATTCGGTGTGGTACTGGCCGATGACCTGTGTGTTGCCGGTGAGGATGGCGAAGGCGTTCTGTCTCAGATGGTTAAAATCTACAACCAGTTCCGCTGTTCGGTGGTGGCGATTCAGGAAGTACCGGAAGATCAGGTTCACAAGTACGGCGTTATCGCCGGTGAAGACATGGGGAATGGCCTGTTCCGTGTTACCGACATGGTTGAGAAACCAGCCAAAGAAGATGCCCCATCCAACCTGGCGATTATTGGTCGTTACATATTAACACCAGACATTTTTGATAAGATCGAACAAACCGAGCCGGGTAAGAATGGTGAAGTACAGATCACCGATGCCCTGATGAAGCAAGCTCAGGAAGGTTGTGTTATGGCTTACAAGTTCCGTGGTCAGCGCTTCGACTGTGGCTCCATCGAAGGGTTTGTTGACGCAACAAATCATGTCTTCGAGAACGTGTACAAGAAAGAAAATCCGTAGCAGGGAGAGTGGATTGAGAAAGGTTCTTCACCAGACCTGATCAATCCACAATCAAATTCTCTAGTTTTTTGTTTTTGTTAGCTTTTTTTAAAAAATCATAAAAAAAAGTATTGACGGCAAGACACGGACTTCATAGAATGCGCCCCGTTGTTGAGAGACATTCCCCGATAGCTCAGTCGGTAGAGCAGTAGACTGTTAATCTATTGGTCGCTGGTTCAAGTCCAGCTCGGGGAGCCAACCTTATCCTGTAAGGTCGTAAGTCCTGTATCAACCGGGGTATAGCGCAGTCTGGTAGCGCGCCTGCTTTGGGAGCAGGATGTCGGGAGTTCGAATCTCTCTACCCCGACCAACAACTTGATAAAACACTCTGTGTTTTAACGTTCCCCGATAGCTCAGTCGGTAGAGCAGTAGACTGTTAATCTATTGGTCGCTGGTTCAAGTCCAGCTCGGGGAGCCACTTTATTTCCAGTGCATGCCTAGCACACATCAGATCCTTAGCAGACACTCTTAACATTTCCGTCTTTTAATCTTAATACTTTTCCATTAAAACTACGGTTTTATTTGCCATTGAGAATCCGCTCGTGCATTCCGTAGCAAAAATAATTCAGTATCCACTACTCTGCCCCGTTTGTGATCGTAATACATCAACGGCAGCCGCTGTGCTACTCAAAGAAAAACAACTCCAGTGTCGTCACTGCGGTGAAACTATGAAACTCGGGGAGAACCAGCTAAACAGTCTGAGGCGCACACTGACAGATATGGAGAGCGCAATGCGTGAAGCAACGGCAGCAGCAAAATCGGAGGAAGCCTGAAAGCAGGCACAAAAAAACCGCTGCGCGGTAACGCAACGGCTCTTTCAAATCGGTTGGAATTAACCGTTATCAACGATTTCCAACAACTCGACTTCAAATACCAGCGGAGAGTTAGCTGGTATTTTAGGGCTAGGGCTGCGTGCGCCGTAAGCAAGATCGGCAGGGATGGCCAACTTCCACTTATCACCCACTTCCATCATTTGTAACGCTTCGATCCAGCCTTTGATCACACCATTTACCGGAAATTGAGCAGGCTCACCGCGCTCTACAGAACTATCGAATACCGTGCCATCTGCCAGAGTACCATGGTAGTGAACACGCACAGTGTCTGTTGCTGCAGGCTTCTGCTGATCGCCTTCACCCGATGCCAGCACTTCATACTGTAAACCGGACTCAGTGACCTCTACGCCTTCACGCTTAGCGTTCTCAGAAAGAAACTCCTCACCCGCTTTGGCGGCAGCATCGTTAAGAGCATCCTGAACACGCTGCTGCTCTTCACGGATTTTGGTAAATGCGGCTTCAATTACAGAGTCGTCAATACGCTGCTCTGCCTGGCTTAATGCATCCTTAATACCGGCGGCAATTGCTTCCGGGTTCATCTCAACTTCTTCACGAGACAGCTGACGACCAATGTTCAGACCCACACCATAGCTTGCCTGATCAATATGGTTCTCTAACTTCACTTTTTCCTCCTGACCACAACCGGTCAATAACAGCGCACCCATCATTACCGCGGGAGCAAACTTCATTAATTTCATGGGGGGTTCCTTCACATGATTTTTTATAAAGCCTGTACCCTACTACAAGCCCTATATAATTCCTATGAAAGAAGGGTAAAAGAACGCCAAGTTTCAAGCATTAGCGTTAACAACAAAATAAGGCGATTAATATCAATGATTGCGTTGAAAAGTGGCCTACGTGGCAACGGTGCCAGGCTTCAACAGGCGTAGTTTCCATCTCTGGCACGATTTTCACATTCGCGCTTGAGATTCTTGCACACCTGAATTTCCGGCGCAGACAGTCCGGCGCTCATACGACACTTGGCGTGACGCTGTCGCAGTTCCTTGTCGGACAAATAGCTCATGCCGGTACTGTCGCAAGCTGTCAGAAATAACAGCGATAAACACAGCAGATATTTCACTCGATCACCTGTAAAACGTTATCGCGCTTAGAGTCGCATAGCGTCTCAGTTTTGTCCATATCAACCACTTACCGCATGAAAACCGTGCATAGTTCACGTATTGATAAAGAAACGTCGTTATAATAGCGCGCTTAAACCATTACCCTTCCAATTCTAAGATCATAAACAGAGGTAAAACCATGTCTCGCATTGCGCTTATGATGACTGCCATCGCCTTAATCAGCGCCTGCAGCGGCCCTTCGAATGAAGAATTACGCCGTATGCAATTACTGGAAGCACAGCGTGCGGAAGTAGCTGCCCGCCAAGCTCAGCTGGAAGCAGAACGCCGTCAACAGCGATACAAAAACCGACAAGCCAGTGCTCGCAATGCCAGCCAAAACAATACACAACTGTCGGATCAGCAGGTGCAACATGTCTTTTCAGATACCCCTGAGACATCTTTGTCGTCAGATGAGATTTACTATCTGACCTACGATCTGCAGCCTGCTAAATACAATTACAACAGCTCTAAACAAAGCTTCACCCTGGTAGGTATGAGGAATCTTCCCAACAGTGCAGTATACAGCCCATTATTTCCCGATGAGTCTGCCCTTTACCAACCGGGTCAGAAGGCCAAGTCTGTATTGGAATTTGCACTGAAAGAGGAAACAGAACGTAATCGCCTGGGTAAACAGGTATTGAAAGATAAGGGGCAACGCTGGGTTGCCGCCAGTCTGAATTTTAAAAACGACCAGCAACTGATCAGCGAAAACCCGACATGGTTTTGGGAAAAAGGATTATTCCACGATATTTCCTGGAAGGTCGCTCCTGAAGTCAGCTATCCGCACACCGCCAAACGCGACCTGAAAATACAGTTAGGCTTTCGCTTGTGCCTGATGAAGGACCGCTGCTATCTGGACTCAACCTATCGCCAGCATCCAACTCATGCAGTAAGAGCGGAAGTTCTGTCCGCTGTTGTCATCAATCAACAGAGCGGTGAAATCCTCGCCGAGTTTATTAACGACAAACAATAAACGCACAGCTGGGCGCATCATCATAAACCGTCCGGCACAGGGTTATTTTTCCCGCTCTTTATTAGCAACAGGCTTTATTAAAGAGCGGCGATACAGCTCTTTGTCGTCTTGAAACAGCTTATCTCCCACCCCTTCTACTTTCTTCATTGCCTGAAGTGAGTTTGATAAAAATTCACGTTCGTACAGCACACCAACAACCGCTGCGGCCGCAACCATAAAGACCCAGGGACTGATAAACCAGGTTAACAACGCCAGTGAAAAGTAGAAAGCGCGCAACCCATAGTTATAACTGTGGCTGGCCTGATCAATAATCTTAGCTCCGTAGATTGCAAAACTGCGTTTTTCATTAGCCGTTACGGTATCGTCATCCGGTAAGGGAGCGGCTCCGACTAATACGGAGGCAAATCCAAACTGACGCATGGACCAGGTAAATGTGAAAAATGCGTAAATAAATACAAAGATCAGGGTGACCATTTTCAGTTCGATCGACAGAATAGAATCTGGCGTGGCAAAGGTAATTTCAGCCAAAACATATTGCAACTTATCCAGGGCGGTTAAAGCAGCCAGCAAACCTGCGAGTATCAGTACGCAGGAGGACGCAAAAAAAGTGACGTTGCGTTCGAGATTTGCCAGCAGCGCCGCGTCCCCCACTCTGATTTCACGCTGCAATAATCGTCTCATCCAGTTAATCCGGTGGACGTGTAAAACCGATGACAAAGAAGCCACCTTCTTGGCCATGCTTTTAGCAAATAAAGAGTAAGCAACCCAACAAAACAGAAACCAGACCAGGCTTATAAGATTTACGACGCCGATATCATCTAACATGTGCTTTCCCGAAAATTATCACAACCACCATACAGCTACCCAGAGTATAGCCAGAAGCTCAGTTAACCAATACGCAAGAAATTAAAAATACCAGAGCGAATAGCAAAACTACCATTGACGTCCGTCTGACTTTGAAGAAAATAATGCATGAGTGAAAGTAACCTGACACTCACTAACCATATTAAAGTACGGGACAACGTTATGGGACAACACCAAAAGAGCAGCCCACCAGAGGGCAAAAATAAGGCGCATAAGCGTAATCCAGTGGCCCAGGCTAACATTATGCGTAAAGGCGGCGTTCATCAAATCAGTAACAAAGCCAAACGCGTGAAAGATAAAAACCGGTTAAAGCACCAACTACGCGAGCGGGCAGACCGCTCGTGTTACCACTTCCCCATCCAGCTACAAGCTGCCTGAGACAATACCTAATCGGTTAACTGCTGAAGCAGTGAAACCAACCGATCAATCCTCACATCTGACAATTGCCGATAATCAAAATACGGACATACAATCAAACGTTGCTGGTGATGCACCGCAAAATAATCATCCAGCCATTCAATATCCGATGGTAGCCTGCCTTGTTGTATCAGCTCATTGGCATAGCCCTTCCCCATAACCAAACCAATACCCTTATCCGGATATTGCTTCACTTCTGCTACGCGATTCGGCATCGAGAAAAGCAAACAGTGGTCACAACCCGGCTGCAACAACTGTTGATCTCGCAAGTCGCGCCAGTCAGACAAACCCTGACTGTTCAGCTTAAATAACAGCTTGGCAAAAACGTTAAAGATTTTCCGCCAGTGATTACCCGTTTCATCGGCAACACGCTTAACTTCACCGGGCACCAGATATTCGCACGTGTGTAATTGCTGATATTTATTCGACGGAGGCCGGTTAGCAATGTAGACCCGCACGTTACCACTGGGATTTCCAAGACCGACAATATCAGCGGCATTTTCAGGCAAGACTGACGATCTCCCAATATACCTGAGCTCCGGGCTTGTTTTGGCCCAAGATGATTTCATCTCCTTCTGATAACCCGACTAATTGTTTAGCCAGAGGGGCATCCGGACTGACCACCAGAATCGTTTTCTCCTGATACGCTATTGAACGACCTCCCTTTGGGGTTATCCATATGATTTTTTCGTCATTATTATTGGCAACGACAACCAAAGCCCCCAATGCGATCACATCGTCTTCAGAAAATTCCGGCATTGGCCACTTGGCCAGCACAATACGCTCTTCCTGCAGCTGCAAAATACGCTCAGACTGACCATGAGCCAGATACGCAGCTTCAAGACTGAGTGTGTCATATTGGTTTTCCGGCTGATTATCTTCATGGGAAGCCGTCTCTTGTGCTTGCTGAGCAGCAGCAAGAGCCGCCTCTATCTCCTGATCCAGACTGGCTAATAAAATGGTTCTTAATTGATTCTTATCGAGCATACTGTCGCCGTAGCATCGAGCGGTTAATGGTCAGTCGATATTGTATCAGGACTGATCATTCCGGTAGTCGCAATTTAGCCGAAACTTTTCACCACAGACACACCACATCGCCGTTATAATCGCCGCCGTTACAATCAACATCGCTATCGAAAAATATCAGGGAAAGAAATGCCTGCTTATACCTTTACCCGACTGGTGCAACGCGACCAGCTGGAATGCCTGGAAATTCACCACCCATTCTTTGATGCCGAGCTGTTGCTGCAAGGCGGGCAATTAATTCATTTTAAACCACACGACTCAGCTGAAAGCTGGGTATGGCTGAGTGATAATGCGGAATACACAGCAACCAAATCGTTGCGTGGCGGCATTCCGGTTTGTTGGCCATGGTTTGGTGATGCAGACAAAAATCCAGCGACGGTCCGCCAGCATATACCTCAGTCAGAAAAGGCAGCGGCTCACGGCTTTGCCCGAAATGAAATCTGGCAACTGGAGAGTGTCGTGGAAACCTGCCATCAGGTTACGGTGACCTTGTCTTTTACGGCAGAAGATCGTGCAGATTGGCAGGGAAAAGCCAGACTAACGGCGGAGTTTATTTTTACAGCGTACCAGTGCGAGCTGTCTCTGTGTACAACTAATCTTGATAGCACAGCGCTGAATTTCAGTCAGGCATTACACACCTATTTGCCAACGGCGGACATCACCCAAAGCCGGATTTATGGACTGACTGCCGCCCGGTTTGCCAACGCGCTGATCAAAAACAATGGCCAGTGGCGCGAGTCGCGACAGTCTGGCGCTGTGGGCTTTTCCGAAGAAACCGACCGTGTGTACTTTCCCGCAACGCAGCGATTGCAGCTTCAGACACCGAAGCACCACACCTTGCTACTTTCACAAGGCAGCAACTCCTGTATTGTGTGGAACCCATGGATCAATAAGTCGAAGCGACTCAGTCAATTTAATGATCAGGCTTATCAGCATATGCTGTGTATTGAAACAGCCAACGTAATGACCGATAGCATTTCATTGGCGCCCGGAGAGCAACACACCCTGACCGTCAACATCCGTCGATCGTAGAAAACGCTGCAACCGCAGCGTTTCTATCGGTTGAAACTCATTAATGTCTCAGAGCCACATGCCCAGGAAACAGCAACTCACAGTAATACAGGTCAGGCAGCACGTTCTTTGCGCTGATGCAGGAACTGTGCAGTTGCTTTATCCCTGGCGTTAAGATGCATGATAAACCACTGTGGCAAAGTTTCTTCAACAAACTCCAGCGCGGCTTCATCATCCTGTGTTTTTTCGTAGTATTCCATCTGATCACGAATCAGCTGCAACACTCGTTCATGCTCCTGCTGATGTGTCCGATAATTTGGACAATGATTCGCCAGTATTTCCGCCTCCTCCTGGGAGAAGTGCGCAACACAATGTTTGTAAAGCTTATCCAGGTGCGCACAAAACTCACCCCCCATAAGAAGCTCCTGTTCGGCGTTATTCAACAGTCGAACAAACTCTTCATGCGCCTGATTCATACCTTCGTGAGCAACCTGCGGATAATCATGGAACTCCATACTGACCTCCCATGCGATGGAACTCCACCACAGCTAAACAACAGCAACAATTTAGTAATGATCTAAAGCACGATCACGAGACCAGCATAAACATATCAGAAAGGCGTTCATTGACCCTTATCAATCCGTAGGGTCACGTCGTAAAAGTCAGCTTGTTTATCAACATGGCGGACTAGTCAGCCCGTCACTGGCACTGCTGTGCAACGTCAACAATGGTACGACGCAGCCAACGGTGTGCCTGATGATGCTGCAGCAGCGGTGACCAGGCCATTTTCAGTTCAAATGGGGGGATTGGAAAAGGTGGTTCTTTTACTTGAAGCGTGCTGGATGCCGCCTGCATTTCTGCAACACGACGCGGCAAGGTGGCAACCAGATCATTGTTGTGTGCTAACAACGCCGGCATTTGGTAATGACGGGTGAATACTGAAATTTTCCGTTTATGACCCAGCTTCGACAGGGCATTATCGACCCAGCCCAGACGTACGACTTTCTCTGGGTCAATCCCGACACCGGCACCCATACCGGTTTTGCTCACCCAGATGTGTTTGCTGGTTAAATAAGCATCGAGATCAAACGCGTTTACCAGGGGATGATTTGGGTTAATCAGACAAACAAAGTCGTCCTGCCACAAGGTCATCTGATGAAAAGACTGCGGCATGTCGTCAAAGCGGTTTATTGCCATATCCACTTTACCCGCTTCCACATCTTTAAACGTTACATCAGAGGGAGTCAGTACATCGAGAATCACATCCGGGGCATCATTGCGTAAACGCTTAACCAGTTCGGGAACCAGAGTTGATTCCGCATAATCACTGACCATGATTCGAAATACACGGTGACTGATTTTCGCGTCAAAATCTTCCAATGGCTGCAACGCGGCTTCAAGCTCCCCCAAAGCCTTGCGGATCATCGGTTGCAGCTCCTGTGCCCTCTCAGTGGGGGTCATGCCATCAGAGGTACGAACCAGGATCGGGTCAGAAAACAACTCTCGCAGCCGACGCAGGCCATTACTCATGGCCGGTTGCGTAATACCCAGCTGTTGCGCTGCCTTAGTAACGCTACCCTCACGCAGCAGAACATCCAGATACACCAACAAATTAAGATCAATTCGATCCAGGTTCACAGGAAACCCTCAATACACGGAAAGCCGTATTGTCGCAGGATTATCAGTATTCACCAAGTCTATTATCCGAAGCTTTGGTATAAATGCTGTGATTGACCAACCACGACTGGTGGTGTGTATCTCAACCGCCGGATTTTTTTACGGTAAAGCCACGCCGGATCAATTCAGACACCAATAGATCGCGATGCTCCCCCTGAATTTCTATCACGCCATCTTTTAACGCACCGCCAACACCACACTTTTTTTTCAGTTCTTTAGCCAGTGTTTTCAGCTCGGCACCTGTCAGAGGAACGCCCGCCACCAGGGTCACCACCTTACCACCCCGCCCTTTAGATTCGCGGCTAACCCGCACAATACCGTCGCCTTGGGGTGATGTTTCATCAGAACAGGTGCAGGTATTTTTAGCATTGCCACACCCCGGACAGGTGCGACCAACTTCGGTTGAATACACCGACCCACTGTTATTGGATTCCGTCTTTGCGGAACCCAGCCCACCAGCCAGAAGAGCGGATAAATCGACCGGTTTATTATCTTTTGCCATAACTAAAGAATTTGTTAATAGATTCGGCGCCGACGTTAACCGATTCGGGTGTCGTTCGGCAACTTCTGACCAGTCGTATGCGGTGGATAACCCAGCAATCCTTTTCACGGAATAAAGGCCCAGTGATGGTTTTTCTCTGTTACCTACATCGAGACACCCACCTCCGTATCATGACGATGTTTTTTCGCTGCTGATTTCAGTATCTTCAGGCTTCCAGTACAGGGTATTCAGCAATACATCAAATACCGGCAATGTTATGTTGAAGTTTTTCCCGGCCATCCGACTGCGGTCGTGATGCAGCAAATGCAACCGCCGCAAGTGTTTCCAACCGGGTGTTCTTTCAACGAAAGACCCCTTCGGAAGGTGGTAACTGAAATGCATCACCTCGTACAGCAGGTAACCAAAAATACCCGATGCTGCATACAAATAAGCGATATTGTGCTGATCGAAGTACACCAGTAATCCGCCCAAAGGGATGATTAAGCCAATAAGAAACGCAAAGATCAGATACGCTGGAAACAACACCACTCGCCAATCACGAACCGATTCTGCGGGCATCGCAGCGCCAACAAAAAAGCTATGGTGGTCACCGCTATGACGGGAATAAAACAACCTAGCCAGCCGATTTTTACCTTTTCGGTGACCCATCCAACGATGAGCAGCATACTCAGCAAAGTTAACCGCAATAAGAGTCAATGGCACCACCAGCAGCTCCGAAACCTCTGGTGCTGCCACTTGCGACAAGCTGTATGCAATCACGGTGATACCAGTGATCGCAACCACCAGCATATGCAGCCAACCATTGTATGAGGGGCTTATATCTGAGCGATAACGCTCTCGAAACTTTTGATAATCAAACGCCATCCGGGTGACCTCTCGAATACTCGTTATTCTTGTTATTAAATCGTTGTTTCACTTTACCCAGGGGTGACAATCAACTCCAATTTATAATACAAAAGAACATTATCACTCTAACCAATAATACCGATGAGTCTTCGTAATCTTGATCTGAACCTGCTGCCAGTGTTTACCGCCCTGGTGGAAGAGCAACATCTATCCAGGGCCGCTGAGCGCCTGCATATGAGCCAGCCTGCTGTCAGCAATGCATTGAAACGGCTGCGCCAACGAATGGACGATGAATTGTTCGTAAGAACCAGTCGTGGCTTAAAACCTACGCCCAGAGCGATTGCGCTGTATAACAAGGTGCGTGATGGCTTGCAGCTGATTGAACAGGGCTGGCAGCAACAAAAGAGTTTTCAACCGGCCACCAGCGAACAAACATTTATCATCAGTACCAACCCAGCGGTGGAATACCTCGCCACTCCCTGGTTAATGAAACTACTGCGCCAGCAAGCACCCAACGTTCGCCTCAGGTTTGAACCGGATCACCTGAGCGATATCCCTCAACGACTGCAGGATGGTCGTGTTGATATCGCCATCGACTTTATCGACTATCACCACAGGGGCCTTATCAGTGAAGAATTGCAGCTGGAAGATTTGGTTGTCATCGCTGCGAAAGATCATCCGGATTTCAGCCCGGAGCTGACTCTTGAGCAGTTTGAGCGACTCAGTCATGTCACTGTCTCACCACGAAATCAGCAGGGCACCCCCATCGAACAACTGATGGGTCATCAAAAACTGCAGCGCGATGTTCGCCTGCATGTCACCAGCTTTGTTTCGATTCCACAAATTGTTGCTCAAACAGACTTAATTGCAGTGGTTCCAGTACGTTTAATGCATGAGGATCATATTCAACCCTTGCTGCAATCTGCCCCTCTGCCCTTTGAATACCCTCAAGTACCGCTGAAACTCATCTGGCACCAGAGCCGCGAACAGGACCAGGCGCATCAATGGCTGAGAGCGACGTTGTCAAAGCTGGTCAATATCACCATCCAGCATTTACAACGCGAGATTTCAGTTCCGAATTGAAAGACAGTGATTGAAACGATTGATCCTGATCGATCAGACTGGTTGCCTCGGGAAACGCAGCGTGACGCAGGTACCGGCGTCGGGAGCACTGTCGATTTCCAGTGAGCCGTTATGATTGGCCATGACGTTATATGCAACCGTCAGGCCCATGCCCATGCCCTGGCCGACTTCTTTGCGGGTGAAGAATGGGTTGGTGGCAAACTGCAAATCTTCCTCGGTCATACCCACGCCGTTATCCTTGATCGCCAAGATCAGGTGATGACTGTCCTCGACAAGCCCTACCTCAATGGTTCCGCCACGCGGCATGGCCTCCTGCGCGTTATGTAAAATCTTACTCAATACCATAATCACTTGTTGGCTATTGCACATTACCGGGTCAACCACCAGGTCAAAGTTGTGACTGATACGAACATCCTCACTACTATCCACATGACTCTCGTGCGCCGCCTTCCAGAATAATTCGCTGAGATCGTTTAATTCCTTAACGTCGTCATCTTCTCCGCCAACGAAAGTCTGCAACTCTTTAACGATGAGCTTGACCCGCTCAATACCATCACTGCATGCGCGTAACAAATCTGGTGCGTCCTCTTCAACAAACTTAAGGTCAACGCTGTCCCGAATTTTCTTCAACTGAGCCTTAATGATGTCATCCGGGATTTGTTGCTCAATCCGGCTGGCCTGACTGGCGAGATCTATCAGATCCGTCAGGTAGTCATTCAGGGTGCTCAGGTTGCTGGATACCACCGCAATCGGATTGTTAATTTCATGCGCCATACCCGATGCTAATTGCCCGAGCGCAGCCATATGTTGTGCTTTGACCAGCAGGCTCTGGGTTTCCGTGAGTTCGGTAATACTGGCCTGCAACTGTTGATTGGTATCGTGAAGTTCGCGGGTTCTGTCGCGTACTTTCTCTTCCAGCTTTTCATTGAGAAAACGCACCTGTTTCTCAGCCACATAGCGATGACTCATTTCCTCATCCATGGACGCCAGCAGCGCATTGGTTTTAGCCACCAGATCATCCAATTCACTTTGTTCCAGCTGCGACTCAACTTTCAGTGGAATGCGCATTGGTGACTGCGGGTCGATTTGTAATACCTTTTCCGTCAGCCGCTTCACCGGGCCCGTCAGGCGCGCACGAAACACCATGATCAGCACTACCGCCAGTACCATGTTGCGCAATACATCCAGAACCAGCGTCAATCCGGCGCGTTGTTCAAAGCCCTTGTGCAGCAGACGTCGATCAACCCAAACCGATAACACCCCTAACTCGTCTTCACCCGCGACTGAATCCAACGGTTTCATCAAATCAATTCGGAAAACCAGCAGCTGGCCACGATTATCCGGGGTAATGCGTTGCTCTGCGTCCCAGCCAGAGTGCACCCGGAAATCACTGCCAAATTCAACGACTTCAACAGCAACGATACCAAGATTCATACGCATGCTATCGAGTGCCGTCTGTAACGAGCTTTCGTCATAATTGAACAAAGCCAGGGCGGTACTTGGTTGCTGACGACGCAGCATTTCGCGGGTTTGAACCTGCACCCGCTGCTCATCCCCAACGTAGTCAAAGCCAATCTGAATGGCACTGAAGATCACCCCCAGCAGTACGCTGAAGATCACGACATAGAGTGTGAGCCTGCTTTCGATTGACTTAAACCGTATCTTCAAAGTCCGACTTTCCTTAGAGCGTATCAACGGCGGCGATGGATCATTACGCTACAGTATAGACACACTGGCGCCGTTAGCGGAGGTAACAGCTCGGGCTGTTTTCACAAATGTTGCAGTGATGGTTCTCTAAAGTGCGATCGCACTTCGATCCAGCACTTTACGCATTACAAAGCTGGAGTGCACGCCGGTAACGCCATCGATACGGGTTAGGGTTCCCAGTAAGAACTGCTGAAAATCTTCCATGTCTTCCACCACCACTTTAATAACATAATCAGCTGACTGTCCGGTGATCAGATAACATTCCAGTACTTGAGGGCATTGCTGCAGAAGCTGTTCAAAAGTCTCAAACCGCTCCGGTGTATGGCGGTCCATACTGACGCTGATCAGTGCCATCAGATTCAAGCCAAGCTTTTTGGCATCCAGATGCGCACGATAGCCCTCAATAACGCCGCAATCTTCCAGCGCTTTGACCCGACGCGAACAGGGCGACGCGGACAAACCGATTCTTTCGGCCAGTTCGAGGTTGCTGAGGCTACCATCGTGTTGCAGCAACTCAAGAATCCGCCGGTCGGTTCGATCCAGTGCTACCGCCTTCATCTTTTGCTTCAGCGCCATAGTTTTTCTCCTTAAAGCCAGTACCGGGCAATTAATATCCAAAAATCATTAAAACAAGCAACTTTTCACCACAAAATACCATCAAAAAAGGTTAATTAGCAAAGTAATAGCGCCAAACAGTACTTATACTTTTCGACAATTCAGAATATCACGCAAGGTTTCACCATGAATCAATCAACCGGAACATTTAATCACCAAAACTATCGCCCTTTCCCAGCGATACAGAAAGCCGATCGGCGCTGGCCAGCGCAGACGATTAGCCAGGCACCGGGCTGGTGTTCCGTTGATTTGCGTGACGGCAACCAGGCGCTGATTGAACCTATGAGTGTTGAACAGAAGCAGCGCATGTGGCGCTTATTGCTGGATATGGGCTTTAAAGAAATTGAAGTGGGTTTTCCCGCTGCGTCCCAACCGGATTTCGATTTTGTACGCTGGTTAATTGAAGCGGATCAGATTCCGGAGGATGTCACCATTCAGGTATTGGTGCAGGCCCGCGATGAATTAATCGAACGCACCTACGAAGCGTTAGTCGGAGCCCGGAAAGCCATCGTTCACGTTTACAACTCCACCTCCCCAGTACAGCGGAAGAAAGTTTTTGGTTTGGATAAACAAGGCATTATCGATATCGCTCGACATGGCGCCGCTAAAGTTCAAAGTGAAGCAAAAAAATACCCCCGTACCGAGTGGATTTTTCAGTATTCTCCAGAGAGTTTTTCGAGTACCGAAGTCGATTTTGCCGTCGAAGTCTGTAATGCCGTAATTGACCAATGGCAGCCGACAACCGAGAAAAAAGCCATTATTAACTTGCCAGCGACCGTTGAATCGGCCATGCCGAATGTGTTTGCCGATCAGGTTGAATACTTTTGCGACCACGTACACAACCGTAATGCCATTACTGTCAGCATTCATACCCATAATGACAGAGGCTGTGCGGTTGCTGCTGCCGAATTGGCCATTCTGGCCGGTGCCGACCGTATCGAAGGCACGTTATTGGGCAATGGTGAACGTACCGGAAATATGGATATTGTCACTATGGCTATGAACCTCTACAGCCAGGGCATTGATCCACAGCTGGATATCAGCATCGCTGACGATATCATCGCCACGGTTGAAGCCTGTACCAGTATCAAAACTCACCCGCGACACCCCTGGTTAGGTGAGCTGGTGTATACCGCCTTTTCCGGTAGCCATCAGGATGCTATCCGCAAGTGTCTGAGCCAGCAAAACGATAACGAACCCTGGGATGTGGCCTACTTGCCCATTAACCCGGCGGATCTGGGCCGCAGTTATCAATCGGTTATCCGGGTTAACAGCCAGTCCGGCAAAGGTGGTGCCGCGTATTTGTTAGAACAACAACTGGGAGTGATATTGCCACGCTGGTTACAGGTTGAGTTCGCTGAACCGGTACAGGCCTTGGCTGAACAGCAACAAGGTGAAGTTGAACCCAATCAAGTACTGGACTGCTTCCGTAATCACTTTATGAACCTCGATGGCCAATACCAGTTATCGAGCTATCAGATTGATCGGCAGGGCAAACAACATCATATCCAGGCTGCAATCAGCGATGAGAGTGATATGACGCTGATCCATGGCCAGGGCAGTGGTGCCATCAGTGCTTTTATAGATGGCATCCACAAGGCCACTGGTACCGAAATACAGGTGGTACAGTTCGACGAACATTCCATGGGTGAAGGTGCCGATGCAAGTGCGATGGCGTTGATGCAGGTAAACATCCGGGGACAGCGCTATACCGCTGTTTCTCAGGATTCCGATATAGTCGCCGCCAGCCTCAATGCCGTTTTGTCCTGTTTAAATAAGGCGGTAAAAAACCAACAGGTTGCTGCCTGATTTGTAACTGCAGTTAACGTACTACCTCAACTATATCCGCCAGTATTCAGACTGGCGGATCATTTTTATTCCTCGTCTGTCGCACAGGCTTGATACAACCACTCTGTAGCAAATTTGTAACGCAAAATCTTACACAAAAAAATGCGCCCAACACGCTCTGGATTTGCTAACTTTTTTTTACCCAAATGGTTTCGGAAGGCACGGTTATGACGATATTAAATCTGAGCTTTAACAACACCAATATCCGAATAGTGCTGCGCCGAACCGAAACCGCTCAGGCCATCATCAACGCCATTCCGTTTGAAGCAACGATTCAAACCTGGGGGCGCGAGGTCATTTTTGATTGTCCGATACGGGTACCATTTGAGTGGGATGCCACGAACATCGTAAAACCCGGAGATATCGGGTTTTGGCCTGACGGCAGCTGTATCACGATTGCCTATGGCGCAACCCCGATATCCCGCTATGGCGAAGCCCGGCTGGCCTGTAATTGCAATATCTGGGGCGATGCTCTCGACGACGTGGCCGAGTTAGCCAACATACAACCGGGTACGCGGGTGATGGTTGATATCTGGCATGCAGAGAATCTGGACCAGGCCAGTTAGCGATTAAAACTGTTCAGACTCTTTGAGATACAGAACCGCAGCTGGAATACCTTTTTGAGAGAAGTACTCCAGCCAAGCGAGCTGATTTTTTTGCAAGGTATCCCCCGGCCCCTTCACTTCCACTAGTTCATAGGTATCTTCTGTTAGCCAGATCAGGTCCGGTAAACCACTGCGATGGTTCTTAGTATCACGCCAGATGTAATCGAATAATAGATTCCAGTGTTGCAACGGAATCACATCAATGGCTTTGTTAAGCATCGCTATATAATCAGCACTCATTAATCCCCAAAAAACAAATGGATTCGCAATAGCGTCCTTTTCTTGGATAGCCTGATTAACCCGTCGTTTAAACTCGGGTTTATTCGCTTCATCGGTTAACAATTGATTAAGAACGGCATATTGATTCTGACGATTTTTGAGAAATTCAGGTTCGAACAAATCATCAGGCCGTGACTGGAAGGCATGGTAAAAAGCACCGGGAACTTCTGCAAAGATCACTGGCCAGAAGAACAAACCAAAGACTGAATTAACTAAACTATTTTCAACATAAAATCCTTCACCATTGAGTGCCTCCTTGTGTTGTTTAAACAGTAAAAAGGCCTTTAAAGCAGCTTTTTCAACACCGTTATCCTGCCAGTATTGATCACGCTCAGCCGTGAGGAAATATTCTTTCACTGCCTGCTTGTGTCGCTGAATCGACTGACACATCTCGATTAACGTAATATCAGTTGTCGACTCCGCGTCGATCTTCAGTCTTTTATTAAGACGGGCGATAAAAGCCAACACAAACTGACGTTCCTCCTCAATCCAGGGAGATTTCCAAATCTGTAAACAAAGCCTGGCACAGTGCAAAAATTCGCCCTGATTAAACAGAATCCGGCACTGACGCTCACGCGCAGGGTGTAACTGACATTCAGAGTAAATCGGTAGCGCTGCGCTAACATCTCCCAGACGCTCCAATTGCCGGGCAATTTCCAATCGACGACGGCTGATACGTTGTAATAACCGTTTATATGACTGAGCAGCAGCACTGACCTGTTGCCATTGTTGATCCAGCTCCAGCAACTGCGACGAATCATAGGTTTTCAGTGATTCCTGAGAATCGAGCCGCTGGTAATAGTCAAGATAGGCATCGATTTGATGACGGTCACTAAAGCCACGCGACTGCTGGCCAATCTGATACTCTTCATATTGATAAATACCCAGATCACGCAATACGAAATCGGTAAAATCCTGACGTAAATTGCCAAAATACAGCAACTTAAACGTCGTTAATTCAAGTTCGCCGTAAACTCCCAACAGCGGATAATTAAATAACTCGGTACGGATGTTTGGCCAGTATTCCTGGCATAACTCCTCAAGTGCTGATCGAGTTAGTTTATTCAGTGCCGCTTTTTCAATGAACGGAATGTCTGGCACTGCCTCATCGCCTGCCATGTGCGACGTCAGCAACAATTGTACAAGATCGGGTTTCGTAAAAAGTGTGAGCAAAGCCTGCACAGAGAATTCATCAACATGCTCCGGTGTTAACCAACAGGCAAACTGATTACTTGCAAGACTGTTTGCTGCAAGTCTGAGGTCGGTAATTTCCGGGTAGTTGAGTTTATCGAAGCGAAACACATCACCTTTACGACACAATAAGCGAATATAAAGCTGTTGCGCCGCATCGGATAATTGCAGAAAGTCGTCAATAAAATCTCTCTCAGAGGTCGATAACAGATCACGATACAAACGGTCCGTCTGGCAGATTAAATGCAAAAAATTATCGTGATAATAATAAACAGACAACTGAGGTGGTTCAGACATAATCATCGGATATCAGAGTAATTCAGCGCCAGTATAACTCTGATAGCTGTAAATGTGGTGGCGATTACATATCGAGGCGAACAGCACCATCCAGCAGAGCAAAGTCCGCTCGCTCGCTGACGTGCATGCCACCGCTCATACGATACAAACCGCTGAGCCGTTGTTTGCGCTGGTGATCTTTGTCTACCAGAAAGCCGTTACGTTGTTGCTCCAGAGTCACGTATTCATTGGCAAACTCGACACCGGAGCGCGGTGCTGGGTCGTGAACGATCAGGCGGTTTTCAGGACCATCTGCATTGTTAAGTTCGTACCCCACCAGCGTTACCCAATGGCCTCCTATGCGCTCAAAGTGATTACCAACACTGGTCTGCTTGTACCAACCAACATTCAGCCAGACCGCACTTGATTCACTGATACCATCGGCCAGCCAGTTGAGATCAATCTGACTGCCTGCCGCTCGACGGTACTTTGCCGGCACTGATCGCCAGCCCTGAAACGCAAGTTTTTTCGGACGTTGTCCATGATCTTTAAAATAAGTGTCAACGCCATTAAGCAATGCCGACGGCGTTGTACCCTTTTCAGCAGAATTCATATAGCGGGGATTCGCCAGGCGACCGGCAAGATGAATCTGATCATCGACGCTTTTTTTACCCGACAGCCAGGATAATGAGTTGGCAACGGCCGCCGGGGCACAGTAATTTTGGCCGCCCTTCAGGAAGTCAGCCAGAGGATGAGTTTGCAATAAATCCGGAATCTGAGAAATAAACTGACGATTAACGCGACGACGCTTTTGCTGGGCGCGAACACTGCTGCGCTCGGCAGGACACAATTCAACCCGATCAGTAAACAGAACCTGACCCCGGTTATCCAGACAACGGTAGATTTCCGTCATCGCCGTCGGTATCCATAATAACCCTGTAAACAGAGCTATTGTTTTAACCCATTTCATCCCTGAGCCTCGCGTTTTTTTATCCAGGCTATCCACAGCAGTCTTTGCTGCCGTTTTATTTTCGACTGATCACTAGCAAGCAATCTTTCTTTTCTTATCAATATTTCAAAAGGTTACGTGTTCAGTCTTCGTGGTGAGGGCGGAATACTAGCACCAAAAAATACGCCAATCGCGTTTAATCGCGCCAAAAATAGGAAGGATCATGCCATAGTGTTACGTTAAGAATAAGAATCGCAATATCAGTCAACCTGGACCGATATCGCGAATATCCTCAGAAGTTAATGCGAACATCAGTTACAGAATCAACAAAATACCCATTGGTCGCGCCCGATTTCAGTTCGGGATCAAGAATCCCCTGGCGTGCGCGGCTGAATGTCAGATCAACCGTACAATAGGCGTAACTGCCATTTAGGGTCGCTTCAGCAACATCAATGACACCGGATGTCTCTCCGCCAGCTTCGCTGAACGTGTTACTCTCTTCACGACGCAAGACCTCTCCCTGCGCGGAGGTAAAGCAACGGTAATCCTGGGTAACCGTCATTCCCTCAGAATCATCATCATTATTCGACCAACGTACGGTCAACAGCTTAGAGCTACTCAGTTCAACCACTGCCCCGGCAACCGGTTCATTCGCTTCAAATGCCCGAGGCACAGTTACACTGGACTGGTCTGCATCCTGTTGACTGTTACGTTCTAACTTAAAGGTAAAACTGGTACGCAGTGGATCTTCAATATCCACGGTCAGATTGTAAATCACATCACCAAACACCGCTGTTTCAGCCAAACTGTATTCGCCTGGACCCGAAACAGAAACTTGATCACCACCATCCAGTTTAAGGATGTCATCACCATGTCGGAAACGAGCCTGTAAGCGATACTCATAACCCTCGCGGGCGGCATTTTCTTTTGCTTCCACTTCGTAATACGCAGAAATACCACTGGTGGCAAAATCACTGGATGACTCAGTGTTGTCTGAATCGCCACATCCCGAAAGCATGCTGAGTGGAAGCAAAAGCAGACAAGTAAATGGCAGACATTTAAAACGATTTTCGAACATAATGGCCTCTGTATTTATTCAGCGGTTATCACCCGATTAACCCGCACATAGTAACCGAGTCGATTTCATAGTGCCGCAATATTCAACAAAAGCCGACGTTTTATTGATAATCGTCACACTCATAGCCGCCGTCAGCTGGATGTTCTCCAAAGAGGCGCTGTCAGGATTCCCGCCGCTTCTCTTTGTTGGTAGTCGTTTCTTATTAGCCGGGCTGATTCTTGCTGCGTTTGGCTTTACATTGCTACGCACCCTTTCATCTGACCAATGGCGCAGGGCTGTGGCGGTTGGTACCGTGTTCGGCTGCGCTATGAGCTTCTGGATTATGGGTTTGTTCCATGCAGATAATCTGGGAGAGGGCGCGTTTATCACCAGTATGGCCGTTGTACTGGTACCACCAATGAGCGCATTGTTTTTTCGCGAAACAATCAGTGCCTCCACCTGGGTAGCACTGCCACTGGCCATTGCTGGTATGGCATTACTGGGGCTACAACAAGGATTCCAACCGGAGTCCAGCCAACTGTTCTTTTTTTGCGCAGCCGTGTTGTTTTCTCTGACGTTTATTCTCAATGGTCGCGCTGCTGCGCGCATCCCGGCACTGGCGTTGAGCGCTATTCAATTGTGTATTGTGGGCCTTGTCGCCCTACCGATTTCGGTCGCAACAGAATCGTGGCCCAACGAAATCCGTGGCGACATGCTTTGGTGGCTGACCCTCAGCGTGGTGATAGGTACTGCGGCGCGCTTTCTACTACAGACTTATGCTCAGGGACTGACATCACCGTCGCATGCTGCGGTGATTATGGTACTCGAACCAATATGGACAGCGTTTATCGCTGCAGCCTGGTTTGGCGAGAGAATGACTGACATACAGGTGATGGGCTGTGGGTTAATTTTCGCGTCTTTACTGGCCAATCGTTGGAACAATATCCGCGATTGGCTCAGGCGGGAATAACCGGTTTACTCTGCCGGCAAGTGATTCTTAATTATTTCAAACAACTCAGGGCGACCTTGTTCGATCTCTGCAGCAGACAGACCCTCGAGAGAATGCGGATACTTCAACCAGGAACTGGTTTCATGAATGTAATAATCCGGCACACGATCAGTCTTATTACGCTCGGGTTTGTAATAAGGCACAGCGACACGAATATCATGCGGTGTATTTAAACGCGCACGACGACTTAACTCGTTGATGATTGCATCGATCGACTTACCGGTGTCGAACACATCGTCGACAATCAGCAAGCTGTCTTCGTGGCGAATGTTCTTAACCAGGTAGTTCAGCCCGAATACCTGTACCGTCTTCGCCTGCTGGTCAATGCCAGCAGCATATGAGGCAGTACGTATTGAAATATTGTCAGTCTCAATACCGTGGTACGCCAGGTATTCCTGAACCGCAATACCCATGGGAGCGCCACCACGCCATACGGCAATCATAAAGGTCGGACGAAAGCCACTTAACAGTACTTTTTCCGCTAACCGGTATGAATCTTCCAGTAAGCTTTGTCCTGTCAGGTAGAGTTTTTCACTCATGTTATGTTGCTCTCTGTTACGGCCGCAGACATAGCGACAACCCATCTCAAAAACTATTAGCTGACCGGATGGTCAGTCGTGTATCATACCTTCCCAGTTATCAAACTGCTATTACGAATCACGGACTAACTCCCCTATGTCGTCTGCTCAACATGCCCCGGCTTCATTGCCTAAACGTTTTCTTAATGAGGAAGAACTGATTCAGGATGCTTTCCGGTTAGGAGTATCCATCTTTGAAAGTGGCTTCCGGCCGACCTTCATTGTTGGTCTGTGGCGTGGCGGAAGTTCGGTGGGTATCTATGTACAGGAGTGCTTGCAGACGCTGGGAGTAAAAACCGACCATATTGCCCTGCGCACGTCATATCGTGGCCAGACGGCTTACCAGGACATCATGGAATCACCCGAAGAAATACGTGTGCATGGCACTCAGTATCTGGTGGAGAATCTGAATGTCGATGATGGTTTGCTGATTGTTGATGATGTATTCAGTACTGGACACAATATCCAGGCGGTGATTAATCGCTTACGCAATAAGCTTAAGCGCAACATGCCATCTCAGGTCAGAGTAGCCACCTTGTGGCAGCGCCCGAATTTCAACCGAACAGAGTTACAACCTGACTTCTGTTTGCATCAAACCAACGATTGGTTGGTGTTTCCCTACGAGTTGAATGGTTTAACTCAGGAAGAAATCAAACAGCATAAACCGTTTGTTGCCCCCATGATTCATCCCGAACTGATCAAAGATTAATACCCCTGCTGGGCAAGCAACGCCTATTTCGGCCAAGTTTGCCAGAATCAGAAATGGGCAGTGATGTCTGCCCGTTTTTGATTGCCACCTCCGATGCCACTGGGATATCCATTGCTTCAGGCCTAAGTGACACGACTGCAAAAAGGCTTTGATTCTGACTCGGTGCAGTTAATCCGCCCAGCTGGACCCATACAAGGTGAATTCATCAAAGCGTGGATGGCAGTCAAACTTAGCATTGCGTTCGTTGTTGCCATCAAGAGAGCTATCCCACTCCAGACCACAATTGTTGTCGGTGCGGATAATAACGCGCGCAGTGGTGCCGTCTGAACGACTGGTGATGGTCAGTGGATCAGCACGATCACTGCAATCGAATTTTGCATTGCGCTCGCCACCGGATTCAGAACCGTCCCACTCCAAACCACACTGATGACCACCGGCCTGGGCCTTAATCACTCCATGCACGCTGACACTGCCGTCTGCCGCGGTTGTTGGCCATGAGTCGGGAATAAATACGATTTTGTCTCCCTTAGAGACACAATCAAACTTAGCATTGCGCTCACCACTCCCCGCATTGCCACCCTGCCATTGCAGCTCACAACCATTGGCAACAGCTTTCATATAAAAGTCGTAGCCAGAGCCCGGCTCGATGGCGCTGAGAGAGATCGTGCCGTCGCTGTAGTTCACCGAATGGTTTGGGGTCGTCCAAACACCTTCCACTGCCGTATCACGATAATTCAGCCAAACACGCTCAATTCCTGCAGCAATTTTTGCTTGCTTTAGCCATTCGTTCTGCTGACTGTTGGTTGGGACTGCAAACGACCACTGCGCGCCCATAGACTGGCAAGCCGACTGGCCGTCTGTTGCAGTGTTTGAACCGACTGTATTAGAAATCAGCCAGTTTTTTCCATCAAGGGTTTTGCAGGCGAAAGGCAAACTATCAGCACAGGAGCGGTCGTTAAAATGGCCATTCCCCCAGGATTCAGCACAATCTTCTTCGTTAGAATTATCCGGCTGGTTGTTGTCCCAACTCCAGACAGAGGCTCGCAAACGCGAATCGCCAATGGTGATCTCATCCAGTGATAATGCACCAATGCCGCAACGCGCCGCTTTCGCTGCCAGCGCAGCGTCAATACGCGGACCCGGATCGCCAAAGGCAGCACTCAAGTTGGTCGCATCCTCCCAGATGCGGTGAGCTCCGTCTTGTTTCCCGGTGTCAGCAAGACAATCAGCCTCACTGCGATCAAGGATTGCCTGGCCACCACCCGATACCCAGTTGTGAATACTGCTCCACGAGTAACCGGTCCACGGCCCGCGGTTGGCACAACTACTGCCCATGATAATGACTTGCTTGCCAGCGCTTAACACATCTTCCTCCGATGTCGTTTGCACCATATTAGTGAAACTATCGCACTGGCCTGCTGGCTGCTTGTAAATCAGATCATCGATTGATGCGACGGCCTTAACCAACTCATCATTATTCCCCTCGGCATCATCCTGAAAGTAGAGCACCAGCACTTCTTTCGGATGTTTACGCAACCAGCGGTTGACCTCCTCTACCCCTTCGTGCAAATAACGCTCTAAGCCGCTGCAACCGATATCATTACTGCCCGCGTGGCACATTAACAAAGCATGACCACCCGGCAGGTCTTTGGTCTGCCAAACCCAGTGGTAATCCATCTCGATGGTGCGTACCCCCAGATCGAGCATTTCGGTAATCGATAACGAGTGATTCGGATCGATATGTACAATCGAACTGTAAGCACTGCTGTTGTAGGCGTTGTGCCCCATTACCTGAAACCCCTGAGATAACGGTGTGGCATTATCCAGCAGGTTCTGATGCATTAATGCCCGGTATTCCCAGCTTTGCTGATGATTACCTATCGATGTATTGTCGATTTCAGCCGTCGCCGGGGCACCGCTCATGGCATGCCCCTGAGCGGATAGAATTAACCCGGAAAGCAGAGAAAGTAGCTTTTTATTCATTAAAATCTTCCTGTGATTACAATTTTTATTGTTATTCGATGTTTACGTGGCTCACACGAATGGGCATTAACGTCCCCACGACCACTGTTGATTGGCACCGCCATGGACCGTCCACTGACCAACCTGACTGTTGTTATCAACGCCAAAGGCATCCAGAGCAACAGCCTGATTGGCGCGCGGGCGCAATGAGCCATTAACGAATTGCCATTGCTGATTTACACTGCCGGGCAAGCACTGCCACAGATGCACACTGCCCCCAGCATAGCGCTCACCTTTATTGTCCAGACAATAATCCGGGTTAGCCTTATTACGGAGTAAGCCGCTACTGGCATCGTACTGCCATTTTTGCCAGACAACGTCGGCACAGTCATAAATCACAGCTACCGAACCGTTCGAGGGCACAGCGCCAGGAAAATCAAGGCACTTCCCACTGCGGGCGTCTTTTAATTCTCGAAACAACCCACTTGTTGGATTCATCGCCGGAGTTGCAAACGTCATTTCTGCTGCAATCGCAAAGTGATCAGACAGGTCATATTTGGTAAATACACTTGCATCAATGCTGCGTGGCACAAGTACGTCAGTGCTGGCTTGCTGTGGCTGCAAATGGGCATTAGAGATCAGTACATAATCGAGAAATTCAGGTCGTCCATCCGTCCAGGCATTGACATTACCGTCCGCGGTGTAAGCGTAACTACCCGGTAATTGTGGTACCTCTGAGGCGTTGAGCGTATTCAACATTTCAAGATGTTCTGCCGGGAAATTGGTTTTATCCACATTTAAATCACCGGCAATTATCACAGCTTCACTGGCGGGAATATTTTGCTGATCGATGAAAGATTTCATTTCTGAGAATTGTTGCGCCCGGGTTGCCTGATTCTCGGCGGCCGTCCACGCCTGAGTATGAGAGCCAAATACATGATATTTTTGCTCTCCCTTGATAATGCGTGCATACATCACACCTTTAGCCGCCAGGCAGTCATCTGCATCGCAGTCGGAGAACGTTATTTGATCCTCATACTCGATGGGCCAGCGGCTGACAATCAATACCCCGCCGTCTTCAATTGCACCACTGCGATCAACAACACGCGTCTGGTAAGGGTATTCGCTACGAATGCGATTCAGAAATGTCTCTCGGCGATTATTTTCAAACAACTCCGAGAAAACAATGACGTCATAACCATCCAGCTGTTTACTGATTTCAGTCAAACGCTCACTGGTATCTTTTGCCACAAGGCCAGGCAACAGAGCCCAAACGTTGTAAGCCAGCACATTAAGCTGATTCGATAATCCCAACTGTGGTGCCTGACGATCCGGGTGGATCACATAATAAATATCGTCACCGTTAACCCGCGCACGTTCTGCTTTAAAAGCAATCGTTGATGGCTGACCACTAAAGTCCTGGCGCACAGAATACAATCCACGATCGTCATACCATGATGATTGACGGGTGCCATGCCAGATATTGCTGAAATTCCAAGTACCTTTGAGACGTTGCTGCAATAACGCCGTGCTACCGTCTTCCGCCGTCACCGTCGTATTGTAATAGTACGTTTTCCCCCATTTGATGCCGCGGTCGCGATTGGTCTCCAGGAAGCGCACCGTGGCATAAGGCGCAACAGTTGTGGCCAGTTGCCACCAGTGCTCCCCCTTAACCAGTGGAGAGCCACTTTGCTCAATATCGAGCGTCAGAGTCTGATTGGTGTTATTGGTCAGATAAATGTAGCTTTCTGCCAGTGCCGGATTGCAGGCAATCAACCACAGACAGATGAGAATGGATTTAAGGTTCAGCAATTGCATGGGAGTTTCTCTTGTTATTTTACTGCTTCAGTCTAAATCGCGAGACGCTGACAGGCAGTGCTGCGTGGCGTCAGTTCATGTCCTGATAACGACAAATTCAGACACGACTGACGCTGATCAGTCAGTTTCCCGGCGTAATCAGTAACGGCGTTTGCAACACAATATTGTCGGTGCGAAGTGATTGTTTCTCTTGAGTTACCCTGGAAAAATCAGGTGTGAGTTTGGACAAAGTCATTTTTTTTTCACTATGCTGTCAACCTTAATACACGACACACGTTATGACCCTATAACACCGTTTGACGTAACTCAGGAAACACGATGCAGCAGAAACCGCTAAACAGATGACCACTGACATGGCAGAAAAAACGGATTCGCCAGAGACACTTGACCAGTTTCTGGCGTCGGTTGAACGAAAAGCCTATCGCATGGCGATCATGGCGGTTAAGAGCGATGCCGATGCACTGGATATTGTGCAGGACAGCATGATTAAACTGGCGCGCAGTTACGGCCATTATCAGGCCGCGGATGAAATCAGCCAGTGGCGACCGCTGTTCTACACGATTTTGCAAAACTGCATCATGGACTTCCACCGCAGTCAGACTCGTTGGCGCAAATGGTTTGTTCCAGAGCGGTTGTTATCCGCTGGCCAATCGGACAAAGACGAAGAAGGCGAATTAGCCATGGCAGAATATAGCAACCAACACGAATTCAGTCCGGAGCAGTATCTGCACACAGAGCAGTTGGGGCAACAGGCACTTGAGGCCATCGAAGCACTACCACTGCAACAGCAACAATGTTTTATGTTGCGCAGCTGGGAAGGCTTTTCGCTACAGGAGACCGCAGACATGATGAAAATCACCATAGGCAGCGTTAAAACCCATCACTTTCGTGCCTTACAAAAACTCCAGCAGGTGATTTATGACAAGGCCTGATGATATAGAAAATATAGTTTCACAGCAGCTCGACAACAGTCTGGACGATATCGATGAAGCGACTGCCGATAAGCTGAAAGCAGCGAGATTAAAAGCTCTTCAGGCAGCGGGTTCGAAAGACAAACGCCATGACAACGTTGTTTTGCTAAGCAGCGTACGTGAATGGCCGAGAACATCCCTCAGTCTGGCCGCAAGTTTATTACTGGCCGCACCTTTGTGGTATTTCAGCGTCAGCAACCTGCCTCAACCCGCTGAAAATGCGCTACCGGACACAATTCCGTTAGCATACAGTGAAGAATCTCAGTTGAATGCGTTAGACTTAATCACAACGTATGCTGAACTGGACGACGATGAACTGGATATGGTCGATGACCTCGATTTTGCCTTATGGCTGGTCGATCAGGAAGGAGCCCCACAGGGCAGCCACACTTATGACGACGCTGTTAACGGTTAGTGGTATGACGATGTGTAATCTCAGTCACAGCCAACCGAGTGCCGTGGACGACGCCGAGTTTTTATTCTTTCTGGCAGACAGTGTTGAACAAAACGGACAACTGCTGGATGCCTTGAGCATGGCTGAACCGCACGCTGTGGAAAATACCGGTACGGCAACAAAGCAATCTGCCAATAACCAACAAAACGATGCAACAGCGAACGTCCAGATCAGTAAACCCCAGATAAAGACGACACAAATGAACACACAACAGGAGGACAGCCATGAGTAACCGTCGTACCCTGCTGACCATTACCCTGTGGCTGGCCATTGTGTTGATTGCAACACCGCTTCAGGCTCAGGATTTTGCCACATTACCTACAGATATCCGGACCACTCTGGAGCCTTTTAAAGACCAATGGTCGGACTTTGACAGCGGCAAACAGCAAAAATTGATTAATGGCGCCAAACGCTGGAACAACTTTACCCCGGAACAGCAACAGAATGCCAAACGCCGTTTCCAGAAATTCAAAAAACTGACCCCAGAACAGAGGCTGCAAGCGAAAAGGAAGATCCAGCGTTATCAGAAAATGACGCCACAGAAACAGCAAAAGCTGCAGAAGCAATATAAGAAGTTCAGAAAATTAAACCAGAAACAACAGAAAGCGTTAAAGCAACAATACCGCCAACAGCGACAGCTGCGCCCAGGTCGCCGATAAACGGCTCGCGTAAGTAGTATTTGCTGAG
The DNA here is from genome assembly GCA_022448365.1 of Saccharospirillaceae bacterium. NCBI lineage: Bacteria > Pseudomonadati > Pseudomonadota > Gammaproteobacteria > Oceanospirillales > Saccharospirillaceae > Saccharospirillaceae bacterium. Next base: position 798,578 of record JAKVCS010000003.1, read on the forward strand.
ACTAAAAATTCAGTCCGGCTGTGGCGCCATAATAGGCGTCACCGATGGACTGATCACTCAGTTTATCCACGTCAAAGGCCAGGTTAAATTGTTGAAAATACGCTGCCAGGCGCAACGATACAGCGCTGGTTGAATCATTTTCCTGCTGAAAAGACTCACTGCGCTGCCCCTGCTGCACACCTCTTGCCCCACGACGAAACTGCGATTGGTAAATTTTACCACTACCACCTACCGTGTATTGATAACGCACCCCAGTGAAGACTGACCACTCAAGTTCTGTATTTATCTGCCAGTATTTTTCATAACCGACAGACAGTCCGGCAATTAAGGTTTGTTCATCGATATTTTGTTGTTGCATAACGTCAGTAGCATCAACGGGCTGAACCAGAGCACGCTGTTTTTCATGTAACCATTGCTGTGTCAATCCGACACTGGCACTGATACTGGATGATTCCAGCACAAAGCTATAACCACCATCAATACTGAAGCTGCGAAAGCGTGATTCAACACCGATTTCGCCGCGACCAACAGGGCGCTGATTCACAAAACGTTGAGCGGATAAAGATTGTTCATCGACAGCGGAACCCACGCCTGTGCATAGCCAGGCGGTGCCGTTACCAAACTGCCTGAGTCTGTGTTCAAGAAATACGGCCAGTGACTCACCTTCAAGATCAAGCTGATATGCGGTGCTGTCGGCAGCCGATTTGTCCCCCCGGTGACTCCGACACACTGAGACCGCCACTCCAATCGCCACTGAAGTACTGATATTGCAGCATTCGGCCGACCAGAACGACCTCTATATCATTCTGCTCAAAACTAAATGGCTGCCCTACACGATTAAAGCCAATCATCAACGAGTGGCCACTCCATTGCTCTGTGACGTCCTCTGCAATGGTGATCTGACAACAACCACAAAAGAACAGTAAATATATGGCAGCGTATTTCATCGGTTGAATGTCACTCTGTTATTCCTGTGTCAGTGGTTTACAGCATATCAAATCATTCAGTGGAGCTCAGCTGTCACTAAATTCAAAATTATTTCTGCGATATAAAACAGTTACTTAGAGTTTTTTATGACTTTTTTAAGGGCATCTCGTCAACCTTTTCAGTCTCCTCCCGTTGTAATCCTATGTGCTAAGCGACGCACATCGCAAAAATCTAAAAATTCTGGAGATACATTATGAAAATTCAAACTAAGTTCATTTCCGCCCTGACACTGGCTATGACACTGGCTATGACACTGGCTATGACAATGGCAGCTTCTGCAGCAATCGCCGGAGACGCTGCAGATCGCTGGAATATGTCGGAGGTCCGCAAACACCGCATTGAGGCTAAAGCCGCGGATCTGGGCTTCGACCTGCAAACCGAAGAAGGTCGTACTGGTTTTAAAGAGTATCGTCAGCAGCAACGCGAAGCTAAAGCTGCAGAACTGGGAATAGACTTAAGCACCGAGGAAGGAAAAGCCGCATTCCGGGAAGTGCACAAAGAAATGCGTGAAGAACGCCGCATTGCCAAAGCAGCAGAGATGGGTTTTGACATCACCACAGAAGAAGGCATGGAGGCATTTAAAGAGGCGCGCCAGGAGCTGCGAGAAGAACGTCGCACTGAGCGTCAGGCCATACGCACACAAATTGCGGAATTAAGTGAAGATGAACGCAGCACATTGCGTGATGAACTGAAAGATCTGAGCCGAGAGGAGCGTCGCAATCTGCTGAAAGAGCGTTTCGGTAGCTAAATCGGATCTCCCGGTTAAAAGCGCTGGTTAACAGCGCTTTTATAATTCTTCCTTAAGCAGCAGCGACCTGATTCAAATGCGCTCATTATTAATTGAAAAAATAAATATCGATAAAAATTAGTATATAAAAAACATTTTACCGAGGCCGGTCATGAAAAATTATGTATTAACGGCGCTGATTACAGCAACAATGCTGTGGATTCATACGAGTCAGGCATTGAATGTTGAAGTAGATATAAACCGTGGATTAAATAACAACGTATTTCTTGAATCAGATGATATCTTACGCAATGCCAACGATGGCATGGACCAAAAAAGTGATGATATTCAAACACAGTTTGGTCTAATGGTAGCGCACGAATTTCTCGACCAAAGCAATAGTGACGCCAGCATTATACTGGACTATTTTCAGGAGAGTTTTGAAGAAAACGATCTGGAAACGCAGATATTCACGTTTTCATTACCTTACAATTACTACATGGGTGAATATCGTTTTCGCAGTACATATTCTCAAAGCCGTTATGAATTGGCGTCACAGGAAATTCTACTGTACAACACTGGTCGCTTTGAATTAACCAAACGCTTGGGAGATAACCGCCTCGGTGCCCGCGTTTCAATGACCAATAAAACTCCCAAAGATGAACGCTACGAAGGATACAAAGGTAATTCTGCCGACCTAAAACTGTATCTGCAATTACGCCGTGTTGACCACCGTACCCAACTCGATATTGACATCTTTAATAATGACTATAGCGACGAATTTATTGCAACCCAGGGATATTATCTACAAACCAGTTTCAACCAGTACTATACCGGCCATAGCTGGCGTTTGGCAGCACGATATAAAAATACGCAATATAATGAAGACCCACTATACGATAAGATCCGCAACGACCAGCAATACTCGCTGAATTACGGTCATAACTTTTATATTTATGATCAGGTGGATCTCTACATAAGTTCGGAATATACCACCAACTTATCGAATATTTCCGATAGCGATGACAACTTTAATTATAATCAGTGGATCAACAGTGTTGGAGTAAGACTTAGTTTCTGAAGAATTTATTAAAGAGGCTTTTTCTCAGAAAAATAACGTCTGAATTGATCAACCTTAGTGCACACAATGGGCTGCCAGACTTCACATCAAGAAACAAAATCTAAGAAGGAGGAATCCCGCTAAGACGCAAGACTGCCATTTTACGACACAACCCTGGGTATAAATTGAAATGCCACTAAGTGAGCCAAGATGGGTCACTTCGTTCCCTTTGCGCACACAGTTTGTATACTCGGCTTAAAAACATAAGCACCACGTATATGAAGCAGTCTCTGAGAATACCGTCCGTCAGTGTTCATTACCTGAACATCATCGCCAACACACTCAGTCGTATGGGTTACCCGAATCACGACATTGAATGCCGCACAGAGGGGTTAACCGAAGACGATTATTACTTTAACCGGGTACCGGTTGAGGTGTTATTTGATATCTGGCGTCAAGCTGAACAAGGCAGTCAAGATCCACTGATCGCACTCCATGTTGGCGAACGCATTCATCCGATGGACTATGGCCTGCTGGGTCAGCTGATGATGAATTGCAACACCATCGAAGAAGCGCTTCAGCGCATTCTGTCGGTTGAATTCGTCCTGAATAACGCCTTTGCGTCTCAGGTTATCCTGGAGGGTAATAGGGTCATCAACCGAATTTTTTGCCACCAATATGGTCCGGAGCAAATGCGCCATGTTGCCGAACAGGACATCTCAGCGTTAATAAACATCGGTGTGTTTATCATGAATCGTGATTACACACAGGATAACCGCCCAATCGAAGTTCATTTTCGCCACGCACCGCAAGGTCTGGCGAGCGAATACGAGAGAGCACTGCGCTGTCCAGTGAAGTTTCATCAGGAATACAATCAGGCTATTTTTCCGCAATCGATTCTGCAAACCCGCACTTACAATCCCAGCCCTCGCATCGCAGGTCTGTTGCAGTCTGAGCTGAATAACCTGCTTGATCGCATTGAAACCCATGACAGCCTGGCAATGCGCATGTGGCGCTACTTTCAGACACAGGCGGCCGACAATCAGCCAGACATTGAACGTACCGCAAGCCACTTCAACCTCACAGCCAGAACCTTGCAGCGCCACCTGAAGCAAGAAGGCACAAGTTTTCAGGATGAAATCAAACATTACAAAGCCATGCTGGCGAAAAGCCTGCTGGACATCAACAATGCGCCGATCAGTCAGGTGGCCTTCCAACTTGGATTCAATGACAGTAGCGCGTTCCACAAAGCGTTCAAACGCTGGACAGGTATGACGCCCGGTGACTATCAGCGCAGCATTACCTGAGAACGTCAGAGCAAACGAGGTATGACAGCAGCCAATACGTAGTATTTTGAATCACTACCAAGCAGATCGCCGACATCAATCTCGGCCATAAAAAAACCCGGCAAAGCCGGGTTTTTTTGTTGGACCTATTCCTGCTGTTTCAATTAACCACCGAAGTCATCCAGTAAGATGTTTTCTGGCTCTACACCCAGATTTTCTAACATCTTAATCACCGATTGGTTCATAATCGGCGGCCCGCACATGTAGAACTCACAATCTTCCGGAGCCGGATGATCTTTCAGGTAATTTTCCAACAATACGTTGTGAATGAAACCTGTAAGGCCTTCCCAATTATCTTCCGGCTGTGGATCAGACATCGCCACGTGCCATTCGAAATTCGGGAATTCTGCCGCCAGTGCATCGTACTCGTCCTGATAGAACAATTCTTTCAGAGAGCGAGCGCCATACCAGAAGCTGATCTTACGATCAGAACGTAAACGCTTCAGCTGATCAAAAATGTGAGAACGCATTGGCGCCATACCAGCACCACCACCGATAAAGACCATTTCTGCATCGGTATCTTTGGCGAAGAACTCACCGAATGGACCGTAAACAGTGACTTTGTCACCCGGCTTCATGTTGAACACGTAAGACGACATGATACCCGGATTAATACCGGTTGTGCCCGGAGGTGGCGTTGCAATACGGATATTGAACTTAACCACACCCTTCTCTTCCGGATAGTTAGCCATGGAGTATGCACGGATAACGTTTTCTTTGTTTACTGTCTTCAGATCGAAGAAGCCAAAGTGCTCCCAGTCGCCCCGGTACTGTTCTTCGATATCGAAGTCAGAGAAGTTAATTTCAAAAGGAGGACACTCCAGCTGAACATAACCGCCAGCACGGAAGTCAACGTTTTCGCCTTCAGGAAGACGCAAAGTCAACTCTTTAATGAAAGTAGCCATGTTCGGGTTGGATTCAACCGTGGTCTCCCACTTCTTAACACCGAAGACTTCCTCATCAACGCCGACAACCATATTTTGCTTAACCGGCACCTGACAAGACAAACGCCAGCCTTCGCGAGCTTCACCTTTGGTGAAATGAGATTCTTCCGTTGGCAGCATAGAACCACCGCCTTCAGTAACCTGACACTTACATTGCGCGCAAGTACCACCACCACCACAAGCAGATGACAGAAAGATGTTGTTAGCCGCCAGAGTTTGCAGCAGCTTACCACCAGCCTCTGTTTCAACGGTGGTTTCACCGTTAATCAGAATTTTTACTTTACCGGTACTTACCAGTTTGGCACGTGCACTCAGGATCACCGCTACTAAAGAAAGTACAATGACCGTGAACATCACAACGCCGAGGATAATATCTAAATCCATAGCACAGACCTCTTACAGTGAAACGCCGGAGAAAGACATAAAGCCCAATGACATCAGGCCAACAGTCATAAAGGTAATACCTAACCCTTGTAGTCCTGCCGGTACATCGCTGTACTTCAGTTTTTCACGAATACCTGCCAACGCGGTAATTGCTAATGCCCAACCAACGCCAGCGCCAATGCCGTAAACCGTAGATTCTGCAAAGTTATAATCACGCTGAACCATGAACAAAGACGCACCCATAATGGCGCAGTTCACAGTAATTAAAGGCAGGAAAACACCCAAAGCGTTGTATAACGCCGGTACGTATTTATCCAGAACCATTTCCAGAATCTGAACCATCGCTGCAATCACACCGATGTAAGTCAGCAATCCTAAGAAGCTCAGATCAACAGAAGCGTATTCAGCTCCCATCCATGCCCATGCGCCCTCTTTCAGTACATAGGTATAAATCAGGTTGTTGACCGGTACCGTGATGGCTAACACCACGATAACCGCGACGCCCAAACCCAGAGCCGTTTGAATCTTCTTAGAGATAGCCAGGAACGTACACATTCCCAAGAAAAACGCTAACGCCATGTTTTCAACAAACACCGCCTTAACGAATAAGCTGATGTAATGTTCCATTAGTGGTGACCTCCGCTCTCAGTGTTCGGCAGAATTTTGAAGTCAGCCGCTTCCACTTGTTCGGTTTTCCAGCTGCGCAATGCCCAAATGAATAAGCCAATAATGAAGAAAGCACTTGGTGGTAAAAGCAGTAAACCATTCGATTGATACCAGCCACCGTTAGTGATCAACGGCAGGATTTCAATACCCATCAGGGAACCCGCACCAAACAGCTCACGTACCACAGCAACAACAATCAACACTACGGAGTAGCCCAGACCGTTACCAATACCATCGAAGAAACTCAGTACCGGGCCATTCTTCATTGCAAAGGCTTCAGCACGTCCCATCACGATGCAGTTTGTAATAATCAGACCGACGAATACCGACAACTGTTTGCTGATTTCGTAAGCGTAGGCCTTCAGGATCTGATCAACAACAATTACCAACGAGGCGATGATAATCATCTGTACGATGATCCGAATGTTGTTCGGAATATGGTTACGGATTAATGCAATACCCACATTGGAGAATGCTGTGACCGAGGTCAGCGCCAGACACATCACCAGTGTAACCTGCAGGCTGGTGGTTACCGCCAGAGCAGAACAGACACCCAGAATCTGAACCGCAATTGGGTTCTGAGAGAATAAAGGTTCGGTTAAAACGGACTTAACAGACATTAAGCACCTCCTTTGACGGTCGTCAGGAACTTGCCGAAGCCGTTCTCACCGACCCAGAATTGCACCAGGTTCGACACACCATTACTTGTCAGTGTTGCACCCGACAAGCCATCGACACTGTTCATATCATCAGCTGCAGCTTTACCCTTAACGACCTGAATCGCTAAATCACCGCTGTCGTTGTAGAGCTTCTTACCATTCCAAAGAGCTTTCCAGGCCGGATTATCAACTTCACCACCCAGTCCCGGTGTTTCACCATGAGAATAGAAACCTAAACCAACCACCGTTTGCAGATCCCCCTCCAAAGCCAGGAAGCCGTAGAGCGTTGACCATAGGCCATAACCGTGTACTGGCAGGACCATCTTCTCGACGACACCGTTACTTTCGACGGTATAAACGGCTGCAAATTTCTCTAAGCGTCGGATATTCGCAAGATCTTTATCGCTTGGCAGCGATGCTGACAATGCAGGATCTTTAGATGCTTTAAGTTGGTCATAAGCTGATGGGTTGTAACCCGCCGCTTTAATCGTTTCCAACTCAGCGTCGGTCGCATAGCGACCGGCTTCCAGATTAACAATACGAGTCGTGATCTGCTTGAAAGCCGTTTCAATCTGCTCGCGACCCATCTTTTCCTTACTGGCTAAACCCGCCGCCAGCAAAATGTTGTAATTTTTATCGAGCTGCTTGTTCGCTAACTGAATTGGCTTCAGTGATACCGCAGCACCTGCCACGATAATCGAACACACCAGACACAGCAGGATAGCGACCATTAAGGTCTTTTGAATGCTGTCGTTATTAGCTGACACGAGCAGTCCTCCGCTTGATATTGGCCTGAACCACGAAGTGGTCAATCAGTGGGGAAAACAGGTTGGCAAACAGAATTGCCAGCATCATGCCTTCCGGAAATGCTGGATTGATCACACGGATCATAACCACCATAAAGCCAATCAGCGCACCAAAAATGAACTTACCCGTATTGGTCATTGAAGAGGAAACCGGATCGGTTGCCATAAAGATCATACCGAAGGCGAAACCACCAACAACCAAATGCCAATACCACGGCAGAGCCATCATTGGGTTAGTATCTGAACCGATGCCGTTAAATAGCAGCGTGGTCGCTACCATGCCCAGGAACACACCAAGAACAATACGCCACGAAGCGATGCCCATGGTCATCAGAACGGCACCGCCAATCAGAATCGCGAGCGTTGAGGTTTCGCCCATAGAACCCTGAATCAGGCCGAAGAACGCATCAAACCAGGTAATATCACCAATCTGACCGTTTACAACACCTTGTTCAGCCGCAGTACCCAAAGGTGTTGCGCCCGAGAAACCGTCAACCGCGGTCCAAACGGAGTTACCAGACATATCTGCAGGATACGCAAAAAACAGGAAGGCACGCCCAGTAAGTGCCGGGTTAAGGAAGTTCTTACCGGTACCACCGAAGATTTCCTTACCAATTACAACACCGAAGGTGATGCCCAGAGCGACTTGCCACAGCGGAATGCTTGGCGGCAGAATCAGCGCAAACAACACCGAGGTTACGAAGAATCCTTCGTTGACTTCGTGTTTGCGAACGGTCGCGAACAATACTTCCCAGAAGCCACCCACGATAAATACCGTGGCATAGACTGGCAAGAAGTAGGCCGCTCCAAACACCATATTATCCCAAACACTGGCGGCATTATGCGCACCACCCCCGAGCACAGCGATCAGAGTTTCGCGCCATCCTTCTATAGCCGTACCGGCACCAGCTGCAATGGCTTCATTCGCCTGCAAACCAATGTTGTACATACCAAAGAACAAAGCCGGGAAGGTACAGATCCACACTGTGATCATGATACGCTTCAGGTCGATACCATCACGAACGTGAGCCGTGTTATTGGTCACACTCGGTGGAGAATACAAGCCAGTATCAATGGCTTCGTAAAGCGGGTACATTTTTTCGTACTTGCCGCCCCTTACGAAGTGGGGCTCAAGTTTATCGAGCATAGAACGCAGCATGATTAACCCTCCGCCTGGATGCGAGTTAAGTTTTTACGCAGGATCGGACCGTATTCGTATTTGCCCGGACAGACAAAGCTGCACAGTGCAATATCGTCTTCATCCAATTCCAATGCGCCTAGATTAATTGCGGTTTCCATGTCTTCTACAATCAGTGCGCGCAGCAGCTGAGTTGGCAGAATATCCAGAGGCATTACTTTTTCGTATGCACCGACCGGTACCATGGCACGCTCACTGCCGTTAGTGGTGGTGGTGAACGGGAATGCCTTGTTCATGAGCTTCGACAAATAAATCGGCATCACAGAGAAGCGCTCGGTACCAGCAGTCAGGTAGTGCAACATCGGGCGATCACGGCCTTCAATCAAAACCGTTGCCTGATTGTGAAAACGACCCAGGAATTGGTGACCGTCAGCTGCCGTGCGACCGCCAAATACCGAACCGGAGACTACTCGGTTCTCACCGTCTTTGGTTTCACCTGCAGTCACTTGATCCAGATTGGCGCCCTGAGGAACACGAACCAAGCGTGGGTTATTAACCTGCGGCCCTGCCAGTGCAATAACGCGGTCGCTGTGAATTTTCCCGGTCAGGAACAGCGCGCCAAACGCGATCACATCCTGATAGCCAATGGTCCATACCGTACGGTTTTCACTTACCGGATGCAGGAAGTGAATGTGCGTACCAGCCAAGCCGGCAGGATGCTTGCCGCCAAATTCTTCAACTTGTTCAACACCCGCGCTTGGGATATTGGCACCGGCTGCTTTACAAACATACAGAGTGCCTTCCGTCAGGTGCTTCAGTACCTGCAAGCCAGCTTTAAAATTATCAGCCTGCTCATTAACAACCAGTTCAGGGTTTGCCGCCAATGGATTGGTATCCATTGCCGTCACAAAAATCGCTTCTGGCTTGCTATTCAGTGCCGGAACACGCGAATATGGTCGGGTACGCAGAGCCGTCCATAAACCGGAGTTGACCAGATTGCTCTGAACATCTGCAGCAGACAGTGAACCCAGCTGATCCGCCGGGTAGGAATTGAAGGTTTCTTCGTCATTACCATCGATCTCAATCACGATCGATTGGAACACACGACGCTCACCACGGTTGACAGCTTTCACTGTACCCGCAGCGGGTGCGGTATAACGCACTCCTTCAGTTTTCTTGTCGGTGAAAATCACCTGGCCTTTCTTGACTCGATCACCGACCTGAACTGCCATCGTGGGTTTCATCCCCACGTAATCCGGACCAACCAAAGCAACTTCCGTTACTTTGGCTGATGCCGAAATGACTTGCTCAGGTGTACCGGTGATTGGTAAGTCGAGACCCTTCTTGATATTGATCATACGCCTCGCCTAATCACAGTTGACCCATAGTTACTGGCTTCCAAATGCACAAAAACACGTACAACACATTCCCTCTCACCAAGGTTGCTGTACGCAAAACGAACAAAATCACTCTGTTCGATCTAATTTTGTATTTGGAAACAAGTACTTGGACCCATTTCCCAGTAAAAAATCGCGCTAAGTATAAAGATCGCACCATGATTAATCCACCGATCTTGAGGCCAATTCACTACCGCTTTTGGCTTAGCCTCAGTTATCTGGCATGAATCCGTCATCTCTCATCGGGTGCAGCTGTACAGATGTTTAAATTTTAACCAAAAAAAAAGCCATTGCACATGCAATGGCTTGTTTATTTCAGAATTCCCAGCTAACTGAGGGAATTAGCCGCGAGCGGGGAATACCGGGTAGTCAACACCACATACCTGCTGCGCAATGCGCACAACCTGGCGGCTGTAACCGTACTCGTTATCGTACCAAACATACAGATTTACACGATTACCATTAGCAATGGTCGCCTTAGCATCAACGATGCCTGCATGGCTGTTTCCTACAAAGTCGGTAGAAACAACTTCCGGAGAGTTCACCCAATCGATTTGCTTCTGAACTTCTGAATGCAGCGACTGTTCACGCAGGAAGTCGTTGACTTCTTCCGCAGTCACGTCTTTCTTCAGATTCAGGGACAGAATCGCCATGGACACGTTCGGCGTCGGCACGCGGATCGCGTTACCAGTCAGCTTACCTTTCAGCTCTGGTAATGCTTTTGCAACAGCAGACGCAGCGCCAGTTTCAGTAATAACCATGTTCAGCGGTGCAGAACGACCACGACGATCACCTTTGTGGTAGTTGTCGATCAGGTTCTGGTCATTGGTGTACGAGTGAACCGTCTCAACGTGACCGTTATCGATACCATAGGCATCGTTCATTACCTTCAGAACCGGAGTGATGGCGTTAGTGGTACAGGATGCAGCAGACAAAATCTTGTCTTGCGCTTCAATTACGTTGTTGTTGATGCCGTACACAACGTTTTTCAGATCACCTTTGCCCGGTGCAGTCAGCAGAACACGAGCAGTACCTTTGGCTTCCAAATGCTGACCCAGGCCAGCTTCGTCGCGCCAAACACCCGTATTATCGATAACCAGGGCGTTATTGATACCGTATTGGCTGTAATCGATTTCAGCCGGATTATTGGCATAAATGATTTTAATGTAGTTACCGTTGGCAATCAGCGCTTCGTTTTCGTGATCAACCGTCAGAGTGCCACGGAAAGTTCCGTGAATCGAGTCACGACGCAGCAAGGAGGCGCGCTTGACCAGGTCATCACCTTTACCACGACGAACAACGATGGCACGAAGGCGCAGGCCATTACCGCCACCGGATTTTTCGATCAGAATGCGCGCCAGCAGGCGGCCAATACGACCAAAACCATACAAAACAACGTCACGGTTTTCACCTTCCGCAGGAGACTGACCAGCAACGTCTTTCAATTCCTCAGCAACGAACTCGTTGACATCTCGGCCATTGCCTTCATTGCGGAATTTAACCGCCATCTTACCCAAGTCAACGTGGGCACGGGCAACGTCAAGTTCGCTCAGAGCTTTCAGGATTGGGAAGGTATCATGAACTGACAGTTCCTGAGATTCCATATGACGAACAAAGCGATGGGCTTTCAGCAGTTCGATCACAGAACGGTTAATGATAGGACGTCCGTACAACGCAGTGACAACGTTGTTTTTACGGTAAAGAGTACCAATCAGAGGAATCATTGCTTCAGCAATGGCTTCACGATCCATCCAGTCCTGCAAACAGGCTTCGCGCATGTCTTGGCTCACGGTGACACCTTCCAATATATAAAGTGAGTGGCAAATTTTGGGGTGCGTAGTATGCCGTTTTTTACACCAGACGACAATTGAGCAGGCGAATAGCGGCTATAAGCCTCTGTAATATCCACGGATCACAACAATTCACGACCTTTTGACCTTAACAGAAGCCGCTCGGTTTAAGTGATCAGCATCACGCCCCGATCAAGGTACCAATAAAGGCACTGACTCCGGCTCCATAGAGAGCTCTAAGGGTAGCTGCGATACGGAGTCACCGTCAGCTTGCACTGGCTCCCGCTGGCTATTCTCCTCTACCTGTTCAATCAACATGTGCTTCGCGGGCATTGATCGCATTCCGGGCATTTTTTCCATAATCCCCAGCGGCAAACCCAGTAAAATACCGACAAACTTCCATGGACTGCTACCTGAAATCATCATGACCTGGGTAGTATCGCGAGATAAATCCGCTTGACGAGATAAGGTAAACGAGCCGCCATAGTAGCGGCCATTGGTGATCACAACCGAATTTGCCAGATGTTCTTCACCATCAATGGTCAGACGATAGGTCTTGGAACCAAAATTCCGGATTTCCTTCAGCATTGACAATACGTAAGCCAGTTTGCCGACTTTTTTCTTCAAGTTCAGATTAACCTTATCGACAACCCAGGCATCAAATCCAACTCCCACCATCAAGACAAAACGCCGCTGATTAACCTGACCCAAAAAGATATCCTTTTGCTGATTGCCCAGAATAATATCCGCCAGCGCTTTCGGTTTTTTCGGAAACCTTAGCTCTGAAGCCAACACATTCGTTGTGCCTGTTGGAATGATAGCCAGACGATAACTGCCTACTTGTCGATCTTTTAAGCCATTAACCACTTCATTAACGGTTCCGTCACCACCAGCCGCAGCGACAATATCGAACACTCCCCGGTACTCCGAAAGAAACCGACTGGCGTCACCAGCACACTGGGTGAGATAGAGCTCAACCGTTGCCCCCGCGGCTTCTAATACTTGTATGACTGCATCTACTTTCGCGCGGTTGCCGACACCCGAAGCCGGGTTAAAAATAATAAGAATAAAAGGCGCCGTAAGCACAGCCTTCTCCAACCAAATAAACAGGGTGGCGATTATACCTGTTAAAATTGCAGTCGGGCCAAACGAAAATAAAAGCAGGTACCCTGTGCACCGGATTGAACCTGTATCTGACTATCATGACGCTTGAGTGCTACATCAACAAAGCGCAGTCCCAATCCAAGCCCTTTACTTTTTACTTCGCGTTCACCAGTACCGCGTTGAAAGGATTTAAAGAGGTCAGGCAATAATTGCTCATCAATCCCCTCTCCCTGGTCAGACACGGATAAATCAATCCAGCTATCAGATACTTTCACAAGCACTATCACGCGGGTTTCTGCTGGACTGTATTTAATCGCATTACTTACCAGATTCAGAATGACGCGCTCCAACATATCGCCGTTACCCATTACCCAACAGTCGTCGTCGGCTTTCAACTCAATCGCGATATGTTTTGCTTCGGCCTGCTCATACAGAGTATCGATCGCGTTTTGCGATACAGCGTACATATCCACTTCATACTGCTGAATACTCTCCTCACTCTCCACCTTGGCCAAACTCAGAAACTCTTCGGCAAAACTAAGCCCTCGCTGGCTATGAAATTCAACCTTTTTTAACAGCTCATCGATGCTGATTGACTGCGGAGCTTGCTGCAGTTGCCTGACCAGAGCCTGCAATGACGCCATTGGTGATCGCATATCGTGAGAAATAAAGTCAATCATTTCGTTTCTGGCTCGCTGCGCGTGCTTGACTTGAGAGATATCTGACATGTTGAGCACTAACAGGGGAGAGCGTGTGCTTTGATCCTCCAAACAGCGAATACTGATGGATAAATCAAAATCACAGGATTTTGCTTCAACGGTAATGGCATCTGCAGACAGTACCGCAGTCTGAATCACCTGTTCCCATGTGTCATTGCCACTCAGCCTGCATGACTGCAATAACTCAAACACATTACGACTGTCGCACTGCACAAAACGACTAACCTGTTCGTTTCGGAACAGTACATCACCATTCAAATCAGCCACCAGCACTGCTGAACTCAGCCCCTGAATGCTGGATTCAAATAAATGCTGACTGGAATCAATATAATCCTGAAAGTTCTGAATCAGATTCAACTGCCGCGAGAAAATATCACTGCTTTCGATCGCATCTGTATCATTGTCTGTCACTGTGTATAAGAGACGCCGCAACAAACCAACCTGACGCTGCTCGCGATCGGCATACTCGCCAAAATTCAGAACGAGATTGTAGTTTTCGCCATTGATTGACATCGGGAACGTTTTCTCAATCTCTGATGCCTGCGAGTTCAACGGACTTACTACCCACGGACTCTTCTCAAGATGATAAGCGCCGATCCCAAGCAACTGCAAAAGTTTCTCAAGTTGCTGGGTTGAATGAAACAAAAGCTGCTCGGGGAAATGAAATTGCTCGTCTTTTTGTTGCTGCTCAAGCCGTCGTGCCTCAGTACGAAAATAGTTAAACAGCAGACTCAAGCGCAACGTATTCCAGGCAAAGGGAATAATAATTAGTGCAAATATTAAGCCGGCGATTTGATACCAGTAGCTGAATTGAATAACAGACCAAAAGGCGATAATTGCTAACGCAACCGCAAACAATGATACTAAGACCTGCCTGACCATCGATAATCGCGGTACCAGAAATACCATCAACGCAATGGCCAGTGTGTTAATCAACATACTTAACCAAAGTGGCAAAATCGTGATTGATTGCCTCTGATTCAGCATCTGATAGATATTGGCATTGATATCAACGGCAGCCATTTGCATGCCATTCTGACTGACGGATGTAATCAGCGGGTCACCAATTGAAGTTGCCGTTACCCCGACAAATACATTCTTTCGATAAAATTCGGCGAGGTCGATTTCTCCGGTGATTACATCAACGAAGGAATAACGTTTAAAACCAGTACCGCGATTCACAAACCGAATATAAGCCAGCTCATCGGCCGATGGCGAGAGCGTATTATGCGCAACATCATAAGCCGCTAAGGAGAAGTGTGGCCATTCATGCTGCTGGTAATAATCAATCAACCGGACACTGCGATAAACCCCATCGTCATCAAGATACACATTAACGTGGCCGAGTTGAGCACCCTCAGTAAAAATTGAATGTGGCAGTATTTCTTCCAAAGGGCCGTTGTTGAGAATTTGATCAAAGTAAATCGGCAGAATTACCCGCCTATTGCGCAAAATTGAGTCTGCCAACAAATAGTCACTGGCAGTAAGCGGCAAATGGCTGGAGGAAAACGTCAGGTTATAAGCAACGAACTGTGCGTCAGCAAGCGTCAGGATATCAATCAGTTCAGCGTGATAAGCTCGATCCCACGGCCAACTGCCGATCAGAGACAAACTCTGATCATCAATTTCGATAATAACAACATCGCCTTCGGCGTCGGTCTGGATGAAAGAAATTAGATGATCGTACAAATAACGATCAGTCGCATACGACCAGTTCTTGATCTGATTAGAGTTTACCAACAGCGCCAGAATGATTATCAGAATAACCAGCGGTCCATCCGACAATAATTTATTATTTTTAGACATGGCTCACTGAATCATTTTACCCGGATTATTTTCTGCTGGAGATACGCAGGCGCCGCCCTTTTCCTTCAAAGCCTTGAGAATCAACAGCACTGATGATGAGTTCATACTCGCCATCATCGGCAACATCAACCTCTAGCTCTGGTATTTGCGTTGTCACTTCCCAAAGCAAAATACCATCCCGGCTCAGCGTAACACGATAATAATCAGCACCTTTGACCTCATACCAAACCACCCGATGTGGCAATCGAACTTCCTGCTCTTTGGTCAAATCCAATCGTGGACGAGGTAGCAAGGCCACGGGGGCAGCGACTTCTTCACCCTCGACAGCACGAACGGCCTCACCTGCGGCAAGCGTTTGCTCGCCCTGATCATTTGCTACCTTAACACTGCCTTCCAGCAGTTCGGTCGTCATTATTGCTTTATTGTCGCCATCCGCCGGGGAAAAACCGACCCGAAATTCAGTGCCGCGTACGGCTGCAACTGCAGCTGGCGTGGCAATATCGAATCGACTGCCCAACCCTTTCAGTTTTTCAACATTGGCCCTCACACGTCCTTTTAGCAAGCGAATCTGAGTTTCAGCAATGCCACCTCGCTGGTAATAACGCAGCCCCTGCAGACGAACTGCGCTATTAGGTTTCAGTAACAATCGCGATTGATCAGCGAACTCAATCATCGCACTGCCATTTTTCGCAGTAACGGTATCCATCTGATCCAGCTTATCGCCCTTGATAACTGGCTTTTGACCGTCTTCACCAGCGCGACTGACAATCACGTCACCGCGTACCGAAATGACCAGTGCCTGAGCCACAGAAGGCTTCAGCCAGGCCTTTGGGATATTTAATACGGTTCCGGGCGGGAGGTATTTCGGCGTTTTGATGTTGTTATATTTGACCAGCTTGCGCCAACACTGATTACCAGCAACGTAGTTCTTACAGATATCCCAAACTGTATCATCACGCTTTACTTCGTATTGCCAATCACCACTACTATCAGTCTCAGCCATCGCTACAGAAACAAAGGCAATTAAGAAAATGAAAACCTGCCTGCGCAACATAATTTATCCCTGATCAATTCGCTCTAAACGATAGCCGTGTTGATAAATCGTTTTGATACGATAACCACTGGCAGGAGTGATGCCTAATGCTTTACGGATACGGCTAATATGTACATCCACTGTACGGGTGTTTAAATCAGTCGAGACCCCCCAGACGGCATCCAACAAAAAGCCTCGTGACATAATCCGGCCAATGTTATCGAACAAACATGTGGCCAGTTCAAAATCTTTATCGGTCATTTCGACCATGATTCCGTCACAATAGGCTTCGCGCGACTTGAGATCGAATCGGTATGCACCATGCTCAATTACGCGACCATCGCCTTGCTGCGGGCCCTGGATTCGACGCAACAACGCCGATAGTCGTGCTTTTAATTCCGTTTTTAACAGTGGCTTGCGCATATAGTCGTCAGCACCGAGTTCAAGCGCTGTGACAACATCCTCTTCACTATCACGCATAGAGCAGAACAAGACAGGTAACTCCTGGTGAAACTTCTCACGAATCTGGCGAAGTGCTTCTGTACCTGGCATGTCCGGTAATTCCCAGTCAAGAACCGCCGCATCAAAGTTCCTGTCTTTTAAGCGCTTTAACAAAGCCTGGGCCTGACTGAAGTGCTCGTATTCAAAACCGAACTCATCAAACCATCCAGTCACCGTACGCGCCTGGTCCATGTCATCTTCCAGATAGGCTATTAACACTGTTCACCCCTAGTTGCGTTCAGAAATCAGAATAAATTCTACCCGACGATTTAATGCTCGTCCTTGCGCAGTCGCATTATCGGCTCTCGGGATTGCCTCCCCCATTCCACGCACATCCAATCTGCCAGGCTCAATACCAAAATCCAGCAGGTAACGGGCAACTTCGTTTGCTCGCTGTTGAGACAGTTTTTTATTATAACCTGCGGCACCCTGACTGTCGGTGTGTGCGAGAATTTGCAGACGTAATTTTTCAATCTTTTTCAACTGCTGAGCCAGTATTGGCAACAGTTGTCGCAAACGCGACTTGCCAGACTCCGTCAATTGCTCTAGCCCCGAAACAAAATCAACGCCATCAATTACTCCCTGGAATGGCGCACAGCCGCGTTCGTCAATCTGAACCTGCGCACTTTGTGGCGGTGAATTGAGGCATAGGTCCACATCGTCCAACAAACCATCTTCGTCCGCATCGATCACTAACGGTTTAATAATGGCACGCCGAATTCCCGCAGAAGTCGGCGGAAGATTATTGAGCATCGTCAGAGAATCGTCTTGCGGAATGGCGTATACAAGTTGTTGCTGCAAACCGAAGCGCTTGGAGACACCAAGTGACATCAGCGTGGCATCGGCAGCAAAGCTATCTACTTCAAAACGAAGGCTGTAGTTATTGTCAAAATAGAGCTCAAGGCCAGCCGCTACGCTAAGCTGCAAGGCGTTTTTCTGCTGCAGTCGCACACCACTGGCATCGGTCGATAATGACGCTAACCCTGCTCGTCCGGTTAAAGCCAGAGCGCCGGGGAGTCGCTCACCACCCAATAACCAATAATGACCAATAACTGAACCCCCGAAAACCTGATAACTCACATCACCTTCCGGCTTGAGGATAGCCTTCCCAAGGTTGGCGTAATACCCTTCAACAGACCAATATTGGCTCAGATCCCAACCGCCAGACAAGCGATAAGCCCAATCACCCTTGCGATCAAGCGAATACAAACTTGCGGATGTGTCCGGCTCTAACTGCGAACGTCCCAGAGCAATATTGACATACAAGTCCGGCATCCTTGATTCACTGATCAATCCTGATACAACCGGCACAGACTCTTCCGCCTGCCCTCTGCCTGTAACGGCCAACAAAGGCAGTAAAATCAACAACCACCA
Source organism: Saccharospirillaceae bacterium (assembly GCA_022448365.1). Taxonomy (NCBI): domain Bacteria; kingdom Pseudomonadati; phylum Pseudomonadota; class Gammaproteobacteria; order Oceanospirillales; family Saccharospirillaceae; species Saccharospirillaceae bacterium. The sequence continues at coordinate 817,019 of JAKVCS010000003.1, forward strand.
AAATACACCAACACCATCAACCCCAGTACGCACCTCACCCATATCGGGTTTTGGTGGTGATGAATCAGCATCAAGATAATCGAAAACGCCGTCATTATCGGTATCCGGACAGACTGGCCACTGGGGGCATTCCTGCTGGTCAGCAACGCCATCGGAATCACTGTCACCGCCCTGATTGTTGCCATTTAAACGCCCATCAAAATCCAGTACATCGGGAATGCCGTCAGTATCAGTATCCAAACGCTCAACGGCATTAAATGGGTTATTGCGCTCGTCACGATCCAACAAACCATCATTGTCGGAATCACCATCAAGGTAGTCCGCGTCGCCGTCACGATCGGTGTCTGTGGCATTCGTCGCTGGATTATTATCACCATCAAGATTCAGATCTTCATGGACATCTGGAATACCATCGTCATCTGAATCGAGGTTATTGTCTAAATAGTCCGGCTTGCCATCTTTTGGAACATCACTGTCGGGACAATCTACCGGAAAAAGCGGGCACTCAATCTTGTCGCTGATCCCGTCGTTGTCACTATCGCCACCCTGACCGGAGTCATCATCCCGGTCGTCGGCATCGTAACGATCGGGTATTCCATCCATATCCTGATCATTGGCAAGACTGCCCTCTGACTGATCACTGCGACCGTCCGCGTCGGAATCAATATCACGAAAATCAGGCTGGCCATCGCCGTCAATATCCAACGGATTGTCTACCGACTGATTGCCGGCAATATGATCCGCCTCTTCACTGTCAGGCACGCTGTCGTTATCAGAGTCAGGGTCACGATAATCAAAAATACTGTCGCCATCAGAATTCAGGCAAGGCAGCTGACCACCACATTCCAAGCGATCATCAATACCGTCATTGTCGGAATCACCCGCTCCGTTAGCCGGCGTATCAAGATCCAGATAATCAGGAATGCCATCGGCATCAAGATCACCGCTCTCCTGGTCGTCGAAGGTGCCGTCACCATCTGAATCTGTACCAGGATTTGGCTTTTGCATACAACGTATAGCACCAATCGATACCGAGCGAATTCCGTCACAAATACCATCGCTATTAACATCCGGATTTGCATCATCCTGATCCGGTCCTGCCAGACAGTAGCTGCGATTGATGTTATCAGCACACAAACCGTCGCGGTCGGCATCGTTTGCCAATACAGCAGATGGCAACATAAGGAGATGGGTCAGAAAAAAGAATACCGTCTTACTCACACAAAAGTCTCCGATGACCTGAAACTCCGAAGTCCTGAGAGTTTCTACTGATGGCGCATATTATCATACCACTCAACGAAGAATCCCATGCGTTCCGACCTCTGATCCCTTTTACTAAGCCGATGGTCGCATAAGTCTGTTGTTAATTATTTTCTGAATCCATGTTCAGAACTTGCTGCGTCATTTTTGCGAGTAATTTCCTCTGAACAGCAATCGCCTGCTCATAACCGGGTTGCTGCAATTGCTCGGTAAAATAGAAACGTTGCCGCTTTTCTGAATCCAGCTCAAACATCCCGGATAACACGACTTTACCAGAATCACTAACCGACATCTGATCGATAAACAAACGTAAATTGGTAGCCTCTGCAATTTTCCGATCCCCCTGGTGAGAACTACGAATCTCACACGCACATCGCCGGTTAAGTTCATAGCCAGCAACCTGAGCAATTCCTTGCGACAACGGCTGAGCCCAATAATGATAGCTGGCCACCTGTACCTCATGCGCCCCTGAAAACATAGTTAATGCCTGCTGATTGAGGTGATCAGGCAACACAACTGTTTCTATAAAGTACCCTGCTCGTGACGCAACCACCGGCTCATAAGGACCCATATCCGGACTGAGCAAATAATAATGGGTTTTAGGTACTGAACTGCTGCAGGACGTCAGCACCAGCGCTAAAGTAACAAGTATCAATTTCATAATAAGTCCTTAGCGAGATCCACCCGGCTGCGCATCTTCAGCTTTAGGCTGACTGAACAATAACGCACTCGGGCGACTATTTAATTCACGCAGTAACGGTTGTATTTCACCCAACACATGATTCAATTCAGTCATCACCTGGCGCGCCTGACGATAATTATCAGAGCCCGGGCTGACACCACTCAGGGTTTCGTTCAACTGCTTAACAGCACTCAATAGTTGCTCGGGCATTTCCCGGCTACTGTCACTATCGAGAAGTGTATTCGCTTTGCTGCCTAACTGGTCCAATTGCTTCAACGTACGATCTATTTGCGCCAACGCTTTATTAGCATGTGAAACCGTATCCTCAATTGGCAACTGATTAAATTTATCCAGTAAATTCGCCACCTGATCAGTAATCTGACCGAAGCCATCCTGAGAGGTTGGCACAACACGATAGCCAGCATAATAATCAGGAAAATCGAGAAGCTTATCATCATGGAAATTCAGACTAACAAACTGACTGCCGCTGATCAGGTTACCCGTCTCCAGCCGCGCACTCATACCGTCTTTCACCCAGGAGACAAGATCGTTACGGAACTTGTCCAATGCTTGCTGAGTATCACCATAACCCACACGACCCGGCTCAAGATGAATCAACACCGGTATCATTTTATCCAACCAGGACTTACCGCTGCGCTCGATACCCTCAACATTTACTTTGGCAACCGTACCGATGCGTATCCCGCGGTATTCAACCGGAGCCCCATGACTTAAACCACGAACAGAGTCCTCAAGTAACACAAGATATTCCGCAACAAACCGATATTCACGATTAAACGCAGCTTTTCGATTATCGTATAAACGGAATGAATGCTCCTCAGCCACAGCCTTACCAACCGGCAGGTCCGGGGGGACAGCAAAAGTAACGCCACCACCCAATAAGGTTTCAAGCGAACCGGCGGATACATTAATGCCTTCAGCATTTGCATCCAGTTCAAACCCACCCACATTCCAGAACTGAGTATTTTCACTGATCAGCACATCGTACGGAGAATGGATGAAAATCCGGTACTCTGCTTGCTTTTTATTCGGATCGAAATAGACACTCTCGACCTGCCCGACTTTAAAGCCGCGATAAAGCACAGGATCCGCGACCGACAAAGAATGATTACCATTACTGTACAACGTTAACGCCAGACCCGGCGTTCCAGGCGAAGTGAGAGGTACGTCCTCAAGACCAACAAACTCTTTGCCCTTAGCCGTTGCTTTACCGGGATCAAGCTCGATATAAGCACCAGACAACAAGGTACCCAATCCGGAAATACCACCGTTGCCAATCCTCGGGCGAACAACCCAAAAGCGAGCATCACTGGTTAACAAGGACGCCGCTGATTTATCAACTCTGGCGCGAACAGTAATGCCTTTACTATCAAGGTCTAACGACACTGATTCAACTAAACCAACGTCAACACTTCGGGTTTTAACTCGAGTTTTACCGGCCTCTAACCCTTCTGCAGTTGCAAATGAAATGGTCACCAGCGGTCCCTGACTGGCAACATGGTCATACCACATCCAACCGCCTAGAAATAATGCAACTAATGGCAGCAACCAAATGGGTGACCAGCCATTTTCAGGTTGCTGCTGAGCAACATTATTCATGTTCATTCCTGCTCTCCAACGCGTCCCAGATTAATCTCGGATCAAAACTCATCGCCGCAAACATAGTAACCACCACGACACCAGCAAAGGCCAACGCAGCGGGCCCGGGAGAAATCGTCATAATCCCTCCAAGCTGCACCAGCGCTACCAGAATTGCCACCACAAAAACATCAACCATAGACCAGCGACCAACCAATTCCGTCATACGAAATAAAACCGTCCGCCGCTGAAGACGATACCGATGACCACGAGCGACCGTTATACAAAGCCAACTCAGCGCCAACAACTTAGCCAGCGGGACAATCACACTGGCAACAAAAATAATCAACGCAATGGGATAATCACCGTGACTCCAGAACACAGCAACACCGCCCATAATCGTGCTGTTGGTGCTACTGCCTAACAGGGTCGTTGTCATAATCGGTAGAATATTGGCAGGAACATAGAGTAAAAAAGCGGTAATCACCAGCGCTGCGGTATATTGCAAAGAGTGTGGCTTTCGCAGGTGCAAAGACTCACCACAGCGCGGACAATTGCGAGCCTCAACAGCACTTAGTAGCCCACAGCAATGACAACTCGCTATCCCTTGTTCTGCTGCACTGCCTGGGGAAAAAGGATTGCGCGAATGCTCAGTCATGGCAATGACCCTGATTAACCCAGCGCCACAGCTGAACCCGATCAACCTGTGACAACACATAAGTTACAGCGATACTGAACAGAATATAAGCCCAGAAAGAAATACCGGGGATCACATCCGCCATGGCTGCTATTTTTATCAGACTCACCAAAACGCCAATGAGAAATACCTCAACCATCGACCAATGAGTGATACGAAACAACCATCGCAAAATGAAAACAGTAAAGCGGTTACGTCGGCGCAGCTGAAGTGGTAACAATACAGAAATCAATCCACTGAGGAATAATAGTGGCGCCAACAGAATAAAGATCAGAACCATGATCGCTAGGCTTTTATAATCCTGCCCCCACAATTCAAAGACACTCTGCAATAAAGTAATGGCCTGATACTGCCCTTGTATACTGAAAGCCATGAAAGGAAAGGCATTGGCCACTAGCAATAGTATCAATGCCGTAAAAGAAACGGCCAACAATGCCTGACCATCCCGACTGAACTTGGCTAACAAACAACCACAACGCGGGCACAATTGCTTCCCACTGGCATCATCAGGCAATGTCACGGGTAAATCGCATTCATGACAGGCTACTTGAGTGTTATCCGGCATCAGCAGTCAGAAAAAGGAATTTCATCCAGTCTGCCCCAGATTCACAAACTGAACAAGCACAGTAATAACAACATGCTTAATGACGAACTGCAATTACTGCTCAGTCATCACATATTAGGCGAGATACCCTGACCTGAAACACAGTAAACAGGCATAAAAAAAGCGACCCGAAGGTCGCCTTTTTCAGAACTAACTAATCAGTTTCAAATTAAGAGAACTGGTTAGAAGTGTTCTTAGCGCCGCCCGCTTTCAGAGCATTCTCACCAGCAAAGTATTCTTTGTGGTCATCGCCCATGTCGGAACCAGCCATGTTTTGGTGCTTAACGCAAGCGATGCCTTGACGGATCTCTTTACGCTGAACGCCTTCAACATAACCCAGCATACCTTGGTCACCGAAGTATTCTTTAGCCAGGTTATCAACAGACAGAGCAGTCGTGTGATAAGTAGGCAGAGTGATCAGGTGGTGGAATACGTTCGCTTCGCGAGAAGTATCAGCCTGGAAAGTCTTAACGCGAGCGTCAGCAGCAGCAGACAGCTCAGAATCGTCGTATTCAGCAGACATCAGGTTGTTACGATCGTATGCAGAAACGTCTTTGCCTTCAGCTTCCCAAGCATCAAAAGTCTGCTGACGGAAGTTCAGAGTCCAGTTGAAAGATGGAGAGTTGTTGTAAACCAGCTTCGCATCTGGGTGAACTTTACGTACTTCGTCCATCATGCCTTTGATCTCATGTACTGTAGGTACAGCAGTTTCGATCCACAGCAGGTCAGCACCAGCATTGATAGCTTCGATACAGTCGAATACACAACGCTCGTGGCCAGTGCCTTGACGGAATTGGTACAGACCAGAAGGCAGACGCTTAGGACGAACCAGCTTACCGCCACGGTTGAATACAACATCGCCTTCAGCCATGTCAGCAACGTCAACTTCTTCAACATCCAGGAAGGAGTTGTAAACGTCACCTTGGTCGCCTGGCTCTTTAACCACAGCGATTTCTTTGGTCAGGCCAGCGCCTTCAGAGTCAGTACGTGCAACGATCAGACCGTCATCAACGCCCAGTTCCAGGAAAGCGTAACGCAGAGCGCGCAGTTTGTTGTGGAAGTCAGCGTGAGGAACAGTAACTTTACCGTCCTGGTGACCACATTGCTTCTCGTCAGCAACCTGGTTTTCGATCTGCAGACAGCAAGCGCCCGCTTCGATCATTTGCTTAGCCATCAGGTAAGTCGCTTCAGCGTTACCGAAACCAGCATCGATGTCAGCAACGATAGGTACGATGTGAGTCTCGTAGTTATCGATCTGAGCTTGCAGTTCAGCTTCTTTAGCCGCATCGCCAGCTTCACGAGCAGCGTCAACGGCACGGAACAAGCCACCCAGCTCACGAGCGTCAGCTTGACGCAGGAAGGTGTACAGCTCATTTACCAGACCAGCAACAGCAGTCTTCTCGTGCATAGATTGGTCAGGCAGAGGACCGAACTCAGAACGCAGAGCAGCAACCATCCAACCAGACAGGTACAGGTAACGACGCTTAGTAGTACCAAAGTGCTTTTTGATAGAGATCAGCTTTTGCTGACCTACGAAACCGTGCCAGCAGCCCAGAGACTGAGTGTACAGAGACTTGTCTTTGTCGAACGCTGCCATGTCTTCACGCATGATTTTGGCAGTGTAACGAGCGATATCCAGACCCGTTTTGAATTGGTTCTGAGCACGCATACGTGCAGCAGATTCTGGGTTGATAGCGTCCCAAGGGTTACCAGCTGCTTCTTTCAGAGCTGCAACCGCTTTGATGTCGTCTTGATAAGCTGACATAAGGTCAATCCTTCAAAGTGAGTTAGCGAAGACACCACACCGAAACCGACTGGTGTGATAGTAACTGTGGAGAATACTAGTGAGTTAGACCTCATAATTGAAATCAATAGTATGTATACCTACTATTTCCCAAGTGAATAGACTTTTCGCCTTGCAGATAACCCAATCGACCAAGGTTTTAGTGTGAGAATAAATAAAAAAACCACCCAAAAGGTGGTTTTCAGACAAACATGAATATCAACTATTGATAAGTCTCCGACCAATTTGGTCGAGCATTGTTGTAGTTAGTTCCGTCCTTGAAAACTTCATATTTCGGGTGTCCAGGAAAGTAATTGATCGGGTGATCCCCTTTTTGGGTTTCAGCACGCAAACCACCGTCACCACCAAGATTAAGCCAGAACCCTGGTGCGGTTACCCCAGGAGCAAACTCTTTCCCCCCTTTCGCAGTCAGGCTGCTCCATTGGATAGCTCGGGTACCTACACTAAAAAAGAAGGCCGCTGTATGATCCAGATAATTCGATTGAACCGGAAATAACTGGCCATGCGCCGCCAGAGATAACAACGAACTTGGATCACTTACCAAAATTGATGCTAAACCTTCGACCGAATTGACCCGCGTTGTTCTTGGGTCAATCCAACCGATTGTGCGGACACCACCAAGCTGAGTTTCAAGATTAATGGTTCCGAGGTTAATCCCACCTAAACGCGCATTTGCAGCAATGGTAGGTCGGATAAAACCAGAAATAACATCAATTGTGTTGCCCTGATAACCAAAACTATCCTCGAACCCCAGACGGAACCCGACCAGTTTTCTTGCACCGCTGCTTTCATCAAATGCAAATTCTAAATATGGGTTCTCCTGAACCAACGGCGATAACGTCAGCACACCGTCTTTGGCTATTACTTGCCCCATGGTCACATCACGGAGTTTTACGTCAACTCCGCCATCAGGTTCAAAACCGCCGGGAAAGGCAGATTTATCAGAGAAATCCTTTTCACCACCAGTATCATGTGTAATTAATGACGACTTATAGTTTTCTGAGGGCAGCCCAACCGAGCCACAAGGTTGCGTTGTACACGCCCATTTAACCTGATCATTGTAACCAGCAGGCACGATATTGTTGTAACACAACTTATCGCCGCCAGCACCACCCGTACAATTGGTACCTGCTGGCCGCCAATAACGCCCAAGTGCGAGCTCCTCAACATTGGCATTAATTTCGACACGCGCGCCAATCGTCAACTTAACCATATCCAGATCAGCACCACTGGGTTGTCTAACCTTTTGATCAACAACTTCAAAAATCGCCTGGCCATAATTTTCACCAAGTTCTGTATCATCGATAGGGATGAGACCTGCATGGCTAACGCCTGATACAAAAAGAAGAACAGAAAGTAGTTTTATTATCATCATTATTCACTTCCCCTCTGTTGGGAATAAATTAACCTGCATACCACCAGAAGCAGGCATTGCCAAAGTTCCGTCTATTTCAATACCCAATATAAACTGATGATTATTGCCCTTTGTTTCGCCTGGACCAACGTAAATTCCTTCTGTTTCTAAATTATCCGCCACAATTTTTGTTGGCAGCGTAATCTGAACAGCACCTTTGTTTCTGGCTGGGCCAAAGTCATTCACAATATCAATCTGAAGATCCTGAAGTTCGAGACTCCCCGTAAGCTCATCGATAACCAACCAGTACTCTGTCGAATCCTTATAATCAGCGTCTTTATTGGTATAACTGATGCGCGTGCCCTCCGCAAAATCAACTTTAGCACTGAGCGTAATGCCAGCCTGACCACTCAGCTTCTCAAGCTCTGCATCACCGATGGGTTTCATCTCTGCCCAACTCATCGCACTGACACTTAACATTAATAATATCATTCGACTCATCGGTTAAGATCCTGTGTTGTAATGACTAAGCGCTGAATTTCCAGGCCACGAATTTCGATAACATTTTCATTTGGGATAAAGGGCAGATTTGTTCCATTCGTTTCGTTATAGTTTTTGACTTCCTGATTGTAAGTTACCGTTTTCGGAACAAAAGCATAATGACGAACGTCTTCGATCGTATCGACAATGTCACCAGTCTCATCACGTAAGTAGATATCTTCAATACCGGTTAGCACTTCATCGTCTCCGGGGTCGCCAAAATTAAGCTGGCGAATAAAAATGTGACCTTGCGGCGACTGACCAACATCCTCCGGCAGACCGCGTATCTCAACGCGTAATTGAGTGGTTGCTACGTTATCCGCATTACTGCCGTTAAAGGTTCTTTCACCCGCAGCATTCGTTGTCCAGTTATAGCGGTCCTGCTGTCGGAATTGTACGGTGCTGATTGTCAATGGCTGATCATAGGATCCAAGTGGGATATAAGCGTCCACTCCCTCAAGGGATAGCCGACTTGCAGCTGGTGCAGGGCTTAATGTGGTACCGATGTCGGCGGTAATTCCTATGCTATCAGCGCGTAATCCAATGACGCCGGAAATTGCAAGGCCGTAATCAGGACGGACACCTGTCGGATCCTGAGCCGAGTGCGCCCAGATATACGCTTCTGTGCCATAGAGACGCATTCCCTCAATATCAACACTTGCCAGTAATTGATCATCTGAAGATAAATTTCTGTTTGAATCATTAATTGAATCAATACGAAAATGGAGGTCGAACTTGTCGGTCGCCCGATCAAGCGTGCTTTCAAAATTAGCTAAACCGGCTTGGTAAGCTTGCGCCAATGAAAAAAAGTTACCCATGGCCGGGTCATCATTGTCTGCGTTAAACCTGAAAAATCCCTGAGGCACTCCTTTATAATCATATTCCGGGTCGTCGCTGTAAGAAGCCCTCGATTTGGCGTATCGGGCGAAGCTCCGCTCCATTTGTTCTAAGCTCGCAGCCGGAAAGCCGGTATACAAAGCCGTATGACTGATCGCATTTAAGCCACCTGATTTTTCGGTAATGGTTCTTAGGTCTCCTAAAAAGAAAGGATCATCATAAGTACCGAAGCGACCACCTGACGATGCAGTACCAGAAACAGTGCCAGACTTGAAGAGACGTAATTCACTGATATTCAAATAATCCGGGTTACTGCCCTCTTCCAGATTAAGACGAATATTCAGTTCACCTGGCTTACCCAAATCAGCAGCATGTAAAGAGACATTGTCAAACGTTGCACCAATACCCACACCGGTTATTTCAGATAATTGTTCTTCATCCAGGGCTTTCAATGCAAAAGATGTTTGGCTAATTCCAGCTAACAACAAACTGGTAGCTGTGGTTATTATTTTTAATCCCAAAACCATCTCCTCTCATTTTCATACGTGCAGTTGAAGAAATTTTCATCTCTGACGTTCACAGTCTCACCACCGACCTGACACCATACTTCACTACCACCTTCCTGGCGCACCCGAAAGTCAGAGCTGTAATTGCTAAGAGACCAACGATCAGCATTGCTACAAGTGGTCCTTACCAAGTCTCCGTTACCTGTTGCACAATATAAAGCTCCATCGCCTTTATTAACCATACGTCTCTCTACTGGGTCATAAGACCAGTATTCGAAATCATCACCGTTACATGGAATCGTTACAAAGTTACTGCCGTTCCAACGCAAGCAATCACCGGTATCGTCACGGCTACGTATTCGCCTCCAACGTGGTTGAGTAGTAAATGTCACGCTTTTCTGGACTATTTCATCTGCATTATTCTGAACTGAATCTGGCCCGGAAAATAAATTCACGCTTATGCTGGATATTACATTTGTTAATTTAGCAAACGGCAAATCAAGAACCAGAGAAGCTGAACTAGCGCCTTTTCCATCAGGGTAACTAATATCTCCTGAAGTATCTCCTGAAACTCTAACGGCACCATTCAACTGACTTAAATCCCAGACATAATTAATATTCGAAAAGTTTCTCTGATCATTAAAACTTGATTTTGCCGGAATATTTAACGTTATCTGCACCCTTCCTCTTGATGCCAACTTTCCACTCGTCGTCAAATAATTAACGGAATCTATTTTTATATCCTGTCCTGATGATGCATCGACGCTAACTTCAGACAAGTCATTCAAACTATTATTATCGTTAGTAATCACATAATCTCTGCTGGTTCTGTTTACTCCTGCCGCTTTACCCGCATTATCAATTACACCCAAACCAACCACTCTGGAAGGATCGGGGCTATCGAGAGTTACGCGAATGGTGTAATCATCTCCCAAATCAGAACGATCTTTGGTCCGAATTTGCAGCAAGTTATTAATTGCAACAGGACCATTTTTAGCAAAAGACTCTGTACCGGTGGCACTGCTGCGATTGCTTAGGCTGAAATCAATATAATCCGTTACAGCGCCGAATCCTCCAATAATCTGGATATTGCGATTTACGTCAAATTCCGTGTTGGCATTACCCGAACGAGACAAATCAACAAACAGTTTCTGACCTTCATATACCGTTGAACTGCCGGAATCGATTGTCAGCAGAGCAGGTGAAGTAACATCTGTCACGGTCAATGTTGTTGTTGGGTAGACGCTGCCACCGCCGGCTGTGATGGTTTCGGTGAGATCATCTCCGGTTGTTGGGTTGAGACTGAACACGAAGGCCTCATCAATTTCCTGATCATCATCATTAACAATCGTCACTTGAACCTCGCGTGGAAGAGTGATCAAGCTTCTTGGTGTCGTATTGGTAACGGCAGGCCAGCTGATAGTTACCGGGGTCGAAAGATCCAGCGATGCCGGCAGATTATTACCAGGGCTATTTGGATCTGGAGGACCAAGTACCGAGATCGTAACTTCCGCTTCTGGCGAATACAGGCCGGTATTTATCCGTTGGACCGAAATCGTACAGGTTAATTCGCCATCGGTTGGCTGAAGATTATCTGGAACGGTTTGATCTTGATTCGGTTCCTTACAGGTATAACTATCGGTTACAAAACCAAACTCACCTGGGGAATAATCGCGAATAATCAGCTCAGCGCGATTTTGGGCGGTCAACAATGGCGTGCGACCGGGCTCTGCAGTAATTCCGGTAAGCTCTACGATAATACTGCGATCCTGCTGCACTCCAGCTTGTGGACTGTTATAAACCCTTATATCAAAACACTGATCGGCTCCGTCACCATCAGGGAAAGTCACGGTACCCGTAGCACCGGTATAACTTAGTCCGGAAGGAAGATATTCAAAATCATCCGAGGCTTGATTCGAACCTGGCTGAGCATCGCCGGAGATAGCATAATTCAGCGAAACCGCACCCTCATTGCCACTTTCACGTCGGATACATATCTGCTGTGTGGCACTGTTTGTTTCCAGAACAACATTCGGGTCAGGCGCAACGACAGAGAAGTTCCCGTCAGGGTTCGGAGTCAAGTCACGTAAACCGAGCTTAAACTGGTTATTATCACCGATAATACCTGCGGGAGTGCCGGTTCCGGGCACCAGTGTACCAGCCACCTGAGTTGACTTAACCTCGATGCGGGTAAACTCGGTACCCTCCTGAATAGTGTCATCGGCTTGGTCGATATATATATCCAGAGTTTTGGTTGTTTTATCCCCCTCATTCCAAACCACTGGCATACCGCTACCTGGAATATATTGAGTACTAAACGCAACATCCGTTTCCTGAGAAGGCACCGAAAGATCGCTGAATACTCCGGGTGTTGCTGTCAAACCAGTAGCATTATTTTTAGGTAAGAAATCAACATACGCAGTTAGCCGACCGTTCGATCCACGGGAGCGCGCCAGGCTCACGGCAACCTTATTATTTGGCTGAGCAGCGAATTCATCAGCCTGTGAGCCGGGGATAACAAAATTGACTTCGCCTACCGGAGGAGCAGGCAAAATCGATTCACGCTCAGTCGATGTCAACGCACGATTATAGATCTGTAGATCATCAACCAGTGCAACAACCGATGCAGCAGCACCAGGAATTGCGCCAATAAAAATATCCGCATCATTGGCGACCGGTGCCTGACCTGTATGAATTTTTTCTGATTTCACCCCATCAACATACAGCTCATATCGATCGGCAGAACGCACTAGAACGAGATTAAACCATTGCTGCAATGGATGGCTGATATTATCCAGTGTTGCCCGCGGCGTGCCGGAAACACTGACCTCCGTATGGATTTCATTCGAGTCTGGGTGGAAGAAGATCCCGGGCTGGCGCCCATCAATTCCGCCATTTCCTTTAACCAATAACCCCCTCCATGGTGGGTTACTCCCGGTAGCAAAGCCCTCTTCGACAGACACGCGCATGGCAATAGTGTAACTGTCATCAGGAATTGTCAGACCACCTTTCGCTTCTCCGTTAATTCGCATACGTACCCCTGGACCAACGGAAATAGCGCCGTCAACTAACGGAGGCATAGGGTCATCCAGCGTATTTTCAGCATCTTTATTATTAGAGGAAATATCACGTTCAGGAAAAGCGGCATTGTTAAAATCATAATGCGCAAGGATTGGCGCCTTTACTCTGACAGTCACTTCTTTCGAACTCGTTGCGGGTGCAGCGGTACCCGAGCCAACATCGGTAGTGGTTAAACGAAAAACCAGGACCAAATCCTGTTGCAGCAAACTTGGCGTATCGTATTCAGCGGTTACAACAGCCGTTCCATTCACCCCATCCACTTTGGTATTCGAACGCAGATTAATATCAAAACCGGTAGGATTGGCTGAAACCAGTGTCCATTGTGCGGACTGAACACCTTGCTCTTCATCATCGGACAGTATTGCCTTCAATTGAATAGCCGTTGTCTGCTCTGTCACGTCGAGTGCAACGTCTGAAGTATCGATTTCGGGTGGGAAGTTGGTTTCAAGGCCATTAATTTGCCAGATACCTTCCTCGATACGATCATGCGCATTCAACCAAACCTGATTAACATCAGCCAGCTCCATTGCTAATTTCAGACGCGCATTATCAACAGCATTTTCCGGTGCTGAATATTTCCAGGTATTCTGTGGCATCAAACCGCGACACAAACCAAAACCTTCTGACCAGCGCTGCTTATTACTATCGCTGGCCGTGACGATTTTCCACTCGTAACCATTGGTACAGGCAAATTGCCTCGCATCCGGGCTGGTGAGGGTTTCTTTGCAGCGATCAGCGAGCCATGTACCTGGTTTATCAACACTGATTCGATCAAAATATGCACAATCCTGATCATCATTCAATAATGAGTCTGTACCCCAATCCTGATAAGCCTGACGCACACGCCATGCTCCTTCGATCTCGCGATCACTCAGGTTAATCCACACATCTTGCCCATTACTACTGACCAGACTTTCCAGTGTCTGATAAGACGCTGTGGCAGAAATCGTGCCGTAACCAACCGGCGAATAAAAATCACTTTCAGGAAATTCTTTTTTACAAACAGAAAATCCTTGAGACCACAAACCTTTTGCCGTTGAGATATTCCAATTAATCGTTGTACCTACACGAGAGCGACAGGCAAATGCTTTCACTTCTAAGGCACATTTTTCAGCGTACCAACCATCGCTGGACGCGACAGCGCAATCTTTATTACCGTTATTTCTGGGTTCCTCGTTTTTCCACCAGGAGAAACGTAATCGATTAACAATCCACTGAGATTCGACTTCGGTATCCGTCATGTTTATCCAAACCGGATCGACACCCATCTGTAATTTCAGTGTCTCCAGTTCATTAGGAGTACGTGGCGCTGCAAACACAGCGTTTGCAGCGGCAGCACATTGACTGAATCCAGCATTCCAACCGTTATTATTCTTCGCAACGACCGACCAATTGCCGTTAAAACAAGCGTAGCCATAATCAGATTCACTACACTCGGCATCGGTCCATGAGCCATCTTTATGCAACAGAACACAGTCAGCACTCCTGACGTTGTTGAATTCTGGCTTTTGCCAAACTCCAAGATTCAAACGATTTGCAAACCATCGGTCATTTTGTGACGTTACCTCCGAAACATAGTAATAGTTGATCCAGGTATTTCTTACTTCAGCATTGGCGCTTCGAATAGCGGAGTCCAGGGCCAGCTCTTCTGCCGCAGTGACAGGCGCTGAAAACGTATAATCCCGACCAAACTGAGTCTTACACATATCGTTGCCGCGCTCGTATGACCAGTAGTCTTCACCCACATTAGGGACGATCTGCAATGAGCCACTGACAATTTTTCCCTTTCCTGTCGCAATGCGCCAGGTCGATCCGTTAAAGCAGGCATAATGTGCAGCCTGGGTAACGCAATCGGCCGTCAACCAAGAGCTATTTTGCCCAACATCCACACTTGCTTTAAAAACACATGAATTTAAAGGCTCTTCACCGGGATACCCTGGTAGCTGCCAATTGGTAAAAGGGAGGTTTTTACGGAAAAGATCGCCATCGCTGCTGACAGTAATTTCATCTTCATCACCACCATCAGTGATATTGATCCAAACAGACGCAATTGAAGAACGACGCTGTTGAGCCGCAAGCAATCTGGCAAAATCTAATTGAATTGCGTCGGCTTTCGTCAGTGGCGTGGCAAAAACAAAATCAGGGCCGTATTCGTACAGGCATTGCTTGTGTCCCGATGACAGGTTGCCAATAACACCCTGAGCACGCGTAACACGCCAATCGGAGCCATTTGTACATGCCCATGGGTACTCTGCACCAGAGGTGCAGGACACATCAGACCAAACCCCATTAAGGTCTTGGACGACGCAGTCCTCACCTTTCACAAGGGGTGTTTCTGCGGCTTTTAAAATACCACCATTATCGGGCTGAGCACTTCCCCACGGAGCCGCCTCAGTAATATTAGCTGCGTTGACAAGCCATGTTCCATCGGCAAGTTCATCCGTTGCGTTGACCCAGACTTTTTCATTGGCCGCCAACAGTGTGGCTGCCGTTATATTGTCGTTATAGGTTGCAGGCGCAACAAAATTCCAGTCACTGCCTTTTTTTCTGCATTCAGAAGCACCAAGGGCAACCAGGTCCCCGGCATTGGTATTTCCGCTAACATCGGTCACACTGCCTGATAGTTCCCAGCTTCCTGAGTTTGAATTTTTGCACAAAAACTTAAAATCATCAGAGGTGGAGCAATTTACGTCTTCCCAACGACCGTTACGAGTTAAGACAGCACAATTCTCTATACCACTGCCATTTGGCTCATCTGCTGCCCAACTTGGAATAGAGAGATCACGGACATTCCAAACCCAGGAGGAGAAATCATCCATCCGGTTACCATTAATCCAAACCTGCTCGTTATTACGATTATCCTGTTCTGCGTAGTACTGCAACGAACGCATTTGCACATAGTTTTTTGGTGCACTGAATTGATATCCCTGGCCAAGCTCGTCACATAACCGCTGTCCATCGGAGAAATTTTCCAACGTAGTCTTCGTGGTAGTGAAATACCAGCGACCTCCCGTGCTACAGGCGACGCTGTGATTTGCCGAGCAGCTTGCAGCGCTCCAGGTTGCATCCACCGCACTCGCTGTAACACAGCGATTAGCAGCAACTGCATCTGGTTGAGCGGATTCCCAGTTATTCAGCTCCAGGTTTAAGTCCCAAAAACCCTCATTCTTTTTATCGTTTGAATTGATCCATGCATTACCGCCAGCGGTATTTTTCAAATCATCATTTTGTGACAATGTAACCGGAGCATAGAACTTATAGCGTCCACCAAACTCATTTTGACAAATCAGATTGAATGCTTCGATGGTGCTGAACGAATAAGACCCCGCAGTCTTTCTCCACTGTCCATTTGATGAAACATAGGGATCATAGCAAGCTACTTTCCGACTGGTGCTGCAGCTGATGTCATTCCAATCACCCGTTCCAGTAATTTCTGCACAGTGCTCGTTTCCCTGAAAATTATCTGGCTGACCACTACCCCAGAAAGGGGCAATAACATCAAGATCTTTATTAAACTTCCAGGTGTCTTCATGCTTTTTGTCCTGCAAGTTGATCCAGATACCGGTACCACCCTCATTCTTTCCCAGTTCGACAATATCCAGGTTATCCTTTACCGAAACAGGCGCTGCAAATTTAAAATTGCCTGAAACTCCATTGCGGCTAATCGCGCGACAAGCATTTTGTGGGTTCTCCATGCTTTCACCACTTCCCCCGTCGAACGACACGGCGTTGGCTGAAATCGCCCACTCATAGCCGTTAAAGCACGCTACTTTTTTCTGTTGGCTGCAACTGGTGTCGTCCCAATTACCAATATCCTGACGGTCGCCGTTATTCTGGGTAAAAAGATAGGCACAATCACCGGAATTGTTTGGCTCAGGTCGAGCCTCAAGCCCGCAAACAAAAAGTGATGTACCGAGTACGTTCCAGAAATCTAACGCACCGGAGTTATTGACCCTCGCATCTGCTAATGAAACGTTATTACCACCGGTTTCGTAATCAGTGAATGGTCCTGAGCGTTCCGAATTACAGTTATCACGAATATCGTAATAGACCGGTGCTGCAATATCGCCTCCGGCACGATTTGGATTATCAATTGCGAAGGACTTCAATCCATACAAAGCAGTGAGAAATACGAATATTGTTATATTTTTAAAATTCATAAGTTCGCGTCATTTATTATGGAATTGAGATTGGTTCGGCGCGCATATAACTACCGGGGGCCAGTGTTAAATCACTCACAACCACTCGGCCCGTCTGGCCTTGGTAAGTTTGGTTATCACCCAGTTTTATCGAGCTGATATCGATACTGGAAACACTCAGGTCATCGATACTGATATGCAACCCTTTCTCTGTCAGATCGAATTTATTGGATATAGATAGATTGGTTATTTCTGTAGCAGCGGTTATCTTTGGGTCGCTGTCAGAACAGCGACTAGGCTTATCACAGATAGTGACATCGAACTTTGCTTTGGGAATTTCAGTATTAACCTGCAGCCCTTCGTTTCCAGCACCAGATAGCGCCAGCACATCAATAGTCATGGTGGTGCCCAGTTGAGAAAAATTCTTGAGAGCGTACGAACCAATACTCGGTGTTGGATTGGTACCATCACCGTCTTCGAAACCAATTGATGAAAACGTTAAGTCCAGATTGGTTAACCCGGAAATAGTGGTCGTAAAACCCCTGGCATAATCAGTATTACTGCCGCTTAACTCGAATGTATAATTGGCTAAACCGTTTGTATTGAGATTGAAGTTCCGGACTGCCAGGCGATTGCCGTTGGTCCGATAGAATAGATTGCCTATCGTTTGATCAAGACTGAATGAGCCTGCCAGGCCTTCACCATCTGGATTAGTTTTAAGCGAAAAATATCCATCATTTACAGTAACATCGCCAAATCCGACATCACCAAAAGAGCGGTTACCGAATAAGTTGTTACCGCCATCATCCAACAGGCGGAGGTTATTCAGCTCAAGCGTACCCACTGTTTTACCAAACTCCAGGCGGAGTTCATTGTCGACGGCCGAAAGAAAGAATTCAGATTCGAACGCTTCCCCGCTTGAGGTGGATTCGAATTTAACATCGGTAGCCAAGGTCAGATTATCTTCGGTATAGCGAAAATCCAGCTCGCTGCCGGCCGTCATCAGCGTGCGCATACGCAACTTCACGGTGGAAGCATCCGGCACAACGCCTGTTTCCAGAAAACTACCACTTCCGAATTTCCACTTATTGATGTCGACCTGGCCAACAGTCCTGCCACTGAAGTTGACTGCACCCAGAGAAATATTAAGAGCGCTGATATCGGTTGTTTTCAAGCTAAGTGTTCCATCAGCAAGAACATCGATGGTCGTCGTAAAATCGCCAGGGCCTATTACATTGCCACTGCCATCGAGTTCTACCATTTGGATCTTCAGGCTTTCTGTCTCGAAGTACTCCTCCCCTTCACCATCCAAGTCGTTTTCTGTGAATCGAATCGCTCCGGTTGTTACAAAAGTCCCTGGATCATCTGGATTGTTGATGGTGGTCTCAATGGTTAACCCCGCCTGCCCAGAGACTTGCTGCAAATCAACATCCGAAATTGGCTGAAGCGCAACGGCCAAAGTAGGAAAAACTGCAAATACACCCAAAAAATATGCATTCATATCAGTGCCCCTCAACTTGCAGATAAGTGTGGTTCGTGAGGTTTATATTTGCATCAATGGTTCCCAGACTGACCGGGCGCTGATAGTTCGCATCGGTTGGCAATTTAACCTGATCACTGCGTTGAAGGGTGATATTTTCTGCCAACAAACGTGTTGATATGACGGTCTCTTTCTGACTTCCACTGCGGTCGAAATCCAGAACAAGACCTCGCTCACGATCAACATTCATTCGTAAGCCATCGACTTTCAGGTCATCTAGCAATCTGAAACTGACAGAAGCTTCATAAACGTATGCCGGATCGGCATCAGGATCATTCGGGTCAGGCACCGGATTCGGATAATTTTCGTCAACCGTACCGGCAAGGTAAACAAAGTCCAAAGATGCGGTTTCCCCGGTTTTACCGGTGTCATCTGCCGCATATGCGTTTAAGTTAACATCAAACTCCACACCCACATCACCGCTGTTTTTAGCGTTTTTAACCAAAACATAGCCGCCTTTCAGCTTGATGTTGCGGTAGGCCGCACTATTCAGCACATCACCATCAACCGCCGCGTTGTATACGTTAATATTTCCGCCATTAGTGGTTGGCAAACCGACCTTCAGCCCCTCACTCACTAAGTCAAATGTCAGACCACGAAGAGTCAATCCTCCGGCATTGGGATCCCTCGGATCACTGAAGTCCACACGACTGGAGAATCGTGCACCGTCATCCTCATAATAGGTTTCAAATGACATCGATTTAGGGATTTCAAGATCAATGGTTATCCCCTCCTCACCATCCGCACCGCCGGGAAATAATCGGGTAACCATCGCATCTCCATCGGCAATACGAAAATCTCCCTGCCCATAACTGCCCAGGGAATTACCGTTGATTGCAATGGATTCAATACTGATGTCTAACGGCAGATCGCGGTTGTAGAAGAACAGACCTTTACGGGAAGGCTCACCGGTACCGGCTGCATAGTCACCGACTACAACGTCAACAACCATGGGTCGGTTTGTCGGTGTCTTGATGTTCACCTGGCTCAACTCAATCGAGCCTGCATCCTGGCTAATGCCATTCGCATCAACGGCGCGGTAGTAACCGTTATCATCGTGATAGGTGATAGAGCTTGTCGTTGCATCGAACTCAGATGTGAAGCGAATTCCCTGAGCCTGACCAGTGACAGCAGACATCGCAGCTTCGTCAAGAGCCTCAAGCGCCTGTAGCGAACTGATCTGAGCGACAACCCCAGCCAACGCGAGATAGCGTTTTGCAGCCATCTTCCTACTCCCCTGTTCTTATAATTGTTATGCGAACGGATTATTGATGATACGGTCGTGCAAGTTACCAGATATGGTCCGCGAGTACTATAGAAAGCTGTACTAATGTTCCGATTTGACACTACCTTTACTGACTTTTTTCTATATAAATCAGATAACTAGATTGTTAATAAACGTTATGTAAATTTTAATGATCGATTGTAAAGCCGGGGCGACGAGAGGGTACAAAAAAAGCGCTCTGATGAGAGCGCTTTTCAAGCGTATAAAATGACGGCGAATTAACCCTGAGACAGTAACTCACGCAGGTCGAGAATGGCAGCATTTGCCCGTGAAATGTAAGAGGCCATAACCAGGGAGTGGTTAGCAAACAGGCCGAATCCGCTACCATTCAGGATGACTGGCGCCCAAATCTCTTCCTGGGTGGATTCCAGTTCACGAATAATCTGACGCAGGCTCACCAGTGCGTTCTTCTTCTGCAGCACATCGCGGAAGTCAACTTCAATGGCACTCAGGATATGCACCAGCGCCCAAGCAGTGCCTCGCGCCTCGTAGAACACATCATCAATCTGTGTCCACGGTGTTTTAACTTCCTGATCGTAATCCGCCGGCGTCGACTGAGTGGCGGCACTGTCACCTGCCAGGTCAGTATTCAAACGACGTTTACCAACCGACGCACTCAGCCGCTGAGATAGACTGCCAAGACGAGTTTCGACATCAAACAACCATTGCCGCAGGTTGTCGGCACGCGCATAAAATTGTGCCGTAGGTTCATTTGGATCAGACAGCCGCACCAGGTAGTTTTCCAGTGCTCTCAGACCGCGTTCATACTCAGCCTCAGTCGAGGGAACCGCCCAGCTCTTGTTATCAAAGTGAAGCTGAGGCTCAGCAATCGCCAGATCTTTGTCCTCGGTTGATTGGCTCTGGGAACGACTGAAGTCTTTTCGCAGCGCACGAGAGAAGTCTCGCACCTGCACTAAAACACCGTATTCCCAGCTTGGGATATTATCCAACCACAAACCCGGAGGAAAAATATCATTGGTGAGATAGCCACCAGACTTATTCAGCAAGGTATCCGTCACTTTCATCAAAGTGGCTGTGGTTGTAAAGCCGGTTACGGTGTTAACACCCATCGCTTCAGCCTGCACCGCGGCATTATTTTGGACCGCAAATGTTTCCGGCTCGTCACTCCAGAACACCCCCAGAACCAGCGCGACCAGCAAGTAAATCATGAAAACAACTATCAGACCGCCCCGCGCAAAGCCACCATCGGCCCACCAGTCCTGTACTCTTTCTTTGATATCCAGCATGCGATCTTGCAACTGACCACCCATTATCCTGTTTCCTTTAAAATCTGTTTGCTTGTGGTTGAGGTGCCAAGCGTACTCGCCAAGCGCATGAGGAACAAGAACTGATATACTCATCGCTCCGAAGTCCCCACGATGACCACCATGAATCTGACTCACAGTGAACTCACCCACCGTTATCAGCGTATTCTCGAAGCTATGTCCGAGGGTGTCTATGGCCTGAACGCCGAAGGCCATGCCACTTTTGTCAATTCAGCTGCAGAGCAACTGACGGGCTGGACCCAGGATGAAATTCGCGGCAAAAGTATCCACCAGTTTCACCACCATAGCCACGCCGATGGTAGTCATTATCCACAGTGCGAATGCCCCATCTATCACACCTTACAAACTGGCAAAAGCGCTCACAGCGATCGCGAAGTGTTCTGGCGTAAAGACGGCAGCTTCTTTGCTGTGGAATATTCCAGCAGCGCAATCATTGAAAACGGTGAAATCACCGGAGCCGTGGTTGTCTTTAAAGACATCAGCGAACGACTGGAACATCAAAGGTCACTGCAAGCGGCATTGGCTCAAGTGGAACAGTTAAAGCAGAAGCTGCAGGATGAAAACCGCTATTTGCAGCAGGCATTGCGCGAACATCAGAACCACAGAGATCTGATCGGCCAGAGTGATGCCATGCAACAACTTCAGCACGCCATCGAACAAGTGGCACCAACCCCGAGTTGCGTGCTGGTGCAGGGAGAAAGTGGCACGGGTAAAGAGCTGGTCGCTGAAGCTTTGCATCGCCACAGTCAACGCCATCAGAGTTCGATGGTGAAAGTAAACTGCGGTGCCATCGCTGATAATTTATTAGAAAGTGAGCTGTTTGGTCATGAGCGTGGCGCTTTCACCGGTGCCCATCAGCGTCGCATCGGGCGCTTTGAACAAGCGAGTGGCAGCACCCTGTTTCTGGATGAAGTGGCTGAACTATCCACTGCAGCCCAGGTGAAACTGCTTCGTGTTCTGCAAGAGGGCGAGATTCAACGCCTTGGCAGCAGTCAGACCATTCGTGTTGATGTTCGGGTAATTGCTGCCACTCATCGCAACCTGGAGCAAATGGTCGAGCAAGGCGAATTTCGCGCCGATCTGTATTTTCGGTTGAGAGTATTTCCACTCACCATTCCGCCACTGAGAGAACGTAAAGCCGACATCCCACTCTTGGTCAGGCACTTTTTGCGCACACTTAGCCAGCGGTTGGGGAAACGAGAGCCTGAACTGTCACCCGCAACCCTTCAGCAACTGATGCAACATCATTGGCCGGGCAATGTGCGTGAACTGGGAAATGTGTTGGAACATGCGTTGATAGTCAGCGACCACCAGCTGCTTCTTCCAACGCTCAATACCCCGGATATCAGCGGCGAACAGCAAACCAGACCGCTCTCAATGGCAGAGGCGGAGCGGCGTCATATCAGTCAGGCACTGAGTTACTGTAACGGCCTGATTGCTGGCAGAGGAGGCGCTGCCGAACTGCTCGATTTACCCCCGTCCACCCTGCGTTCACGTATGAAAAAGCTGAAAATTGGGCGTTGAGTGCCCGCAGCGGGTGTACACCATAAGCCACGACATTTCGCCAGACACGATATATCGCCACGACATTTCACCCATTAGGCATCAATAGCATGAACAAAGCCCGTGGTTACGGGCTTTCAACATTGGTACAAGGGTTGCCATGGCTTTCTCAGATTAATTAGAAAGCATGAGAGAGCACTATGGCGAATACGAGCGAGATCGACTGGCAAGCGAGACGTATTGATGCCCAGCCCATTGATGAGTACCCCCATCGGGTGAAGCTGACCCATGGCCGCTTCCGTAATTGGCGGCGCATTAGCACCTGGCCGTTGATGGCAGCATTCTTTATCACTCCTTGGTTAACCTGGAACGACAATCCAGCAGTGCACTTCAATCTGGTTCAGAAAAAATTTCAGCTGTGGAACTGGGTTCTGTGGCCAGAAGATTTGACTATCATTACTGGTTTATTAGTGGGCGGTGCCTTCGCCCTGTTCTTTGTTTCTATGTACGCAGGCCGACTCTGGTGCGGTTATGCCTGTCCACAGACCACCTGGACATTTATGTTTGTCTGGCTGGAAGAAAAGATTGAAGGTTCGCGTAACTCGCGCCGGAAACACGATCGCGGCCACGCAACCCTGGAGCAAAAAGTACGGCGTGGCGTTAAATTTTTGCTGTGGGGTGCCATCTCATTGGCCACTGCCGTCACCGCACTGGCTTACTTCTACCCACTTGAAATGTGGGCAGCCGACCTCGTACAGGGCGATATTTCTGGTGCGGCAAGTGCCTGGGTCATCATCATTGCCGGACTGACTTTTATTAACGCTGGCTGGCTGCGGGAGAGTTTCTGTACCCATGCCTGCCCGTATTCGCGTTTTCAATCTGTGATGTTTGACTCTTATACCCAGACGGTGCGCTACGATGAGCAGCGCGGTGAACCTCGTGGCAAAGGCAACCCAGGCAACAAAACCGGCGACTGCGTTGACTGCAATCTGTGTGTTCATGTTTGTCCGACCAACATTGATATCCGCGACGGTTTGCAAATCGCCTGTGTCGACTGTGGAGCCTGTATCGATGCCTGTGATCAGGTAATGCAGAAATTGGGCAAACCAACAGGACTGATTACCTACGAGCCGGAACTTCAACGCTCCGTCGGGCAACGCTGGCGTCTTTGGGGTTATGGCATGGCAATTTGCATGACCGCCGGATTAACACTGTTCAGCACATTCAATCACGATCCGCTGACCGCCAGCATTCAGCGGGATCGTGTTTCTCTTTACGAGCTGACACCTAACGATACCGTGCTTAACCGCTATCACCTGAGCCTGCACAATCGCACAAACGATACGCTGGTCGTCACCATCTTTGACAACAACAAACAGATCGGAGAGGTCATAATCCCGGCCGGCGCTCGCGCTGGCCAGGCGGTTAACATTGAACGCGAAATGAACGTGCCTTCCGGCAAGGTCAGCATCTTACTGAACTACGGAACGTTTGAGCCTCAGATACTGGAAGTCAGCTATTCCAACCCTTATGCGCACCAGCTCGCCGCCAATTAACATTACGCTGATAAGTATTAAGAGATAAAAAAACCGGAGCATGCTCCGGTTTTTTTTATCGGTCAATGACTCGGATGTCAGCTGTAACCGATCGCGAGTGGTACAAAAGCAACCAGTATTAACGCAATCGCCATAGTCACCAGCGGCAGGAGAATTTTCTCGTGGCGATACCAGAAATTGTGACCTTCCTGACTGGCAAGTGCCACTTCCTTCTCCCCCACAACCTGCCGGGTTAACAGGTGATTCAGAGCAACCGGTGGACTGAGGTAACCCAGCTCAAATGCGACCAGTGTCACCATCCAGAAATGCACCGGGTGAATCCCACTGTCATAAGCGACCGTGGCAATGGTGGCACTCACCAGAATGACCGCCCCATACGGGTCCATTACCATGCCAATCACCACCAGAATGGCAACCAGCAACGCCATCGCCAGCCAGACCGATTCGAAATCAGTCGGGAACATAGTCATTAACTCAGCGCGCTCAATAACACCACCGATACTGACCGACATCCCCATCAGCATTAACAGCGCACCGATGTGCCCCGTGGTTTCGGTCGTTGCTTCACGCAAGGTTTTTTCCAGTGAGTCACGACCCTGAACCAGATCATTAATACCTTTTTCGACACGTTCTTCAACGTACTCAACATTCATATTTTCACGTGCAAGAATGCCTTTTTCCTGGGCAACACGTTCGTAAAGCAAAATAACCAACAACAGCACCGGAAGAATAAAAGGAGCAGAGAATTCGTCCAGGTAGGCATTTAATGCGAGGCTGTATACCAACAGAGTGCCGCCGATAATAAAGACATAGGGCATCAGCGGCTTCAGTGCCTTGCGGAATTCTGCCCAAACGTTATCTGGTAAATGGATACGAATGGAGTCCTGACTGGTCAGCAACGCCATTCCACCGAATAACAGGGTCGTCAGCAGGAATACTTTGATCCCCCAGCCAAACAACTGGTCAGTGGTCACTTCGTTGTTCAGCGCCGCAACAATGACAACCAACAAACAAGGGCGTAAGACCACCCCCAAAGAGCCTGACATAGCGGTGGCCGCTAACGCCAACTGGCGACGAGCACCGGCACGACGTAACTCCGAGTAAATCAGCCCCCCTACCGCGATCACGAAAATACCAGAGCCACCAGTGTAAGCCGTTGGAATTGCCGCCAGCGCAACCACGGCAACCGCCAGAATCTCAGGTGGTAATTTAAATGGGCGAAACAGATCAAACACGACTTTGGCGAGTAAAGTACGCTTCAGCAACATTCCGATCCAGACGTACAAACCAACATTCAGAAACAGCTGCGACAGTTCCATCATCTGGTTCAGGTAAATACCAATTCCAGCGCTGTGACCCGACGAAATAAAATAGAAACCGGATATCATGCTCATGGTGGCGTACAGAGGCACAGACAACTGCGCTTTCAGAAAGCTACCGCCCGGTTTGGCGTCTTTCGGAATAAACAGCAATTGATAAACACTCAGCAGGAATATTGCAGCAAAGCCAATGATCCATAAATGATGCAAAATATTGTGCTGATCACTCACTTCCACGCCAGCAGAAAAGGCCACATCGCGGAAGCTGTATACCGAATAAAATAGAATCCCCGACGCAATCAGCTGAGCACCCGAGGCCACGCGATAATCCATTGCGGTTTCCATGGGGCGCAACGCAATGTGATGGCGACGGAATAACGCCGTCAGACCACAAATTAACACCAATACCGCAAGCATAATGCGTTGTGCGCTTAAACCTAACTCACCAAAGGAAGCCACGCCCAACTCGATTGCGCGAAATACTTCAACCCCCGGCGTGATGCGCTCGACTGTTTCCTGATATTGTTGATGCTTCACCTCACATTGCTGTTTGGCGGCCACTAACGACTGTCGCATTGCAACTTCATCAACCGGTTCAGCGTCAAACAAATCCCACTCGTCTTCGTCAGCTGCCTCCGCAACCAGAGTGGCCAACTGAGTATCGATGTTCATGTTGATATCGCAGCTGGGTTCAACCGGATCGCTGCGAAGCATGAAATAGCCATCCCAAATGCCCTCACCCACCTGCAACAGCTGAGCGTGTATCGCATGACTGGTATTTAGAATGACAACAAATACCAGCACCAGAAAGGCTGGTAACGCGGCGAGCCATTCATAGGCCGTGCGATTGCCTACGCGGATAGCTTGCTCCATAGTGATTTCCCCTGTAGTAGCCGATATTCGGCCGTGATTGCCTCCGGGTGTGGCACCGGAGCCAGAGCATTAGCCCTGATGAGCTTTAATTATTATGGTAATCGGGCTGCGGCGGCCGCCCGTTCGTCATTATTCTAATTTTTCAACACACTCGGCATTAGCCGGGTTCTCGCGACAGCGCAATTTGCGCAGAATTTTCAGCATTGTCGGATGATAAACACCTTCGTCGCGCAAGGCGATGCGCACATCGCGCAGCATCAGGTTGTATTTATCCACGTCCGCCGGGTTCAAGTCGACCCAGTACTTTTCAGGAATGGCCTGAGTGTCACGATTGACAAATTCAGCAACCTTATCGTAAGCCTCGGCAACGGTTTTACGTGATTGAATTCCAAATTCCGGAGTGAAGCGGTCTTTATGAACCAAAATCTGGAAATCCAGATAGGCCAGGTTATAGCGCACGATACCGCCCTTTTCGCCAATACCTTTGTACAGTTCCAATGGCTTGTAAGCCACGGCTGGCGCATAAGCAACATCAACACTGCCATTGTTAAATTTACCGGAGAAGTTGGCGGAATTGGCTGGAACAATAGACGCACCGACGTGGCGTACCAGACGTTTAGACGGTTCATCATAATCAATCGTGGCAATGCGTTTACCCGACAATTCCTCAATGCTGTCGACAGTGCGATCGCGCAGAAACAGATAGATCGGACCTGCAGGCATAATACCAACAACTTCGTAACGACCCTCGCTCATGTACTTAGCCGCTTTTGGCGTT
Source organism: Saccharospirillaceae bacterium (assembly GCA_022448365.1). NCBI lineage: Bacteria > Pseudomonadati > Pseudomonadota > Gammaproteobacteria > Oceanospirillales > Saccharospirillaceae > Saccharospirillaceae bacterium. The sequence goes on from JAKVCS010000003.1 coordinate 844,262, forward strand.
GCCAGCATATTCACCAGATTGCGCATAACCGATTCAGACGGGATAGCGCCAATGGCCTCAACGGTGGAAGCAAATTTATTGAACGGTCGGGCACGGGCACCGGTTACCAATACGGAATCGCACTGGCCGGCTTTAAAATCGTCAGTCGCAATCTTCTCGTCGGTATACGGCCGCAGCTTCAGGTCATACCCCCACTCCAGGGCCTTAGTAGCAAAGTCTTTGGCCGTTCCGAACAATGAACCATTGGCACCCAGTGGATCGAACACACAGAACATCCGCTTTTCAAGTGCCGCTGGCGCAGCAGCCACTTGCATACTGGTCAACCCAAGTTGCGCTAACAGGCTAATTACAGCCAATACCACTAAACGCATAACTCAGTCCTCCAGCAGATCGTCAATATCGAGGGCCGGTGCCTGAGTGCGAGCGTCGTCCCAGAAGGTTCCCAAACCACCAATTGGCGTGCGGGCACCGGTTGCCTCGGTCCAAAGCCGATCAGAAATCGCCTGAATCTGGCGAGTCGCCATAATATCCATCATGCGGAACTGACGATTGCTCGGCGTTGTTTTAACAGAGGCGGCATGACGCCGGATAGCATCTCGTAGTTGTTGCTGATTGCCGGAACCGTCGGCAACGGTAATCTCAACCGCATGGGCCAGACGAACACCGGATGCTGAGGCAACGCGGCTTGCAGCGTGCATTTCAGCCCACGGATCGCTATCACTTTCGGCATCTGGCAGCATGATATTAACCGCCGCGGATGTGGCTTGTGGAATACCCCACCAGCGCTCATTGTCAACACACTGAATACCACGAGTTGCTTTCATGGCGATATCTTTGGGAACGTTCACCGCACCCTGGGCACGTACATCATTCATAACCGCCTGCACGCCGGCTAACAGTCCCATTACCCAGAACAGCTCTTCATCTTCACTCATATCCGGGCACTCTTTGCCCGGCTCACCAAACTGACTCATCAAGTGACGATACGCGGTGTACTGTCGGTTGGCAGCCAGAGCAAATTGACGCTTTTCACGAATACGAGCGTCCTTGGCTTCGCCGATGTTTTGTACACGGAAAGCACGCAGATAGGCTAACCCCTCCTCCTGAGCACGATCTTCCGCACAAGCACCGGCCATCATATACATGGTAATTGCCGGGCGGTCTGGTGTGTGGGCTACTTCACTGAACGCCAGCAGACCACCGGTTAACCCTTCAGTCATGGCACAGGCCATCTGCGGATCATCAGTTTTCAGGCTGTAAGGAATGGCATATTCCTCGGTAAAGTCGTAAGCGAACCAGCCGGTTGTTTTATAAACCATGCTACAGCCAGACATAGAAATCAGTGCAACAGACAGCAGCGCAAAGCGCGTCAGAATTGACATGGAGACCCCACATTTTTTTGATGAGTATTGTTGTTATTGTGTCGGGAATTTCCATTCCCATGACCCTTTGCAGCAAAGTGTACCTTGAGTCTCGGTCACTTGCTTGGCTTAATTGTCACCATCGTTGCGACGTTAAGGTCAATGTCGGGCAAAATAGGTGGATTCTTGTCGATTAAAAAGGTTAATACATGCCAAGAACAGGATACAGCGGGACGCGATGAACACCTCAAAAAGCACTGGTGCAGTACCGCCGCAGCTGCATGATTTAATCAAAAACCACTTCAGTGAAGCAGAGCAGCGCGTCGATATCGTGTATCGGCAACATTTCGCCAGTGGTCGGGCCATTCTGTCTCGTCACTGGCGTCACAAAAGAGACATCCCCGCAGACCTGATGGCACTGCCGCGTTCCTTATTAACATTGGGGAAAAGGCTAACGCACCGGTCAGTGAACAAACCTGATGATGACCGCAGTGGCAAACAACGGGAGGTGTATGATCTGGTTTACCATGATCTGCTCGATTTACCGGGGCTGGAAACCAAGCTTGAGCAATACCTGCGACAAGCGATTGGCCAATACCAGCAGGAAATTGAACAACATTCCGAACTCAGTGACGCTCAGCGCCTGCAATTCAAACAATATGTAAGCCACCAGATTGATCGCCTGCAGCTGACAAATGAAGGTCTGCGCGAGGGGTTATTGGCCTTTACCCTGATGATCAGTGGCCGCATTCTCGGCGATAAAGCAATCCTCTCCAGTGCTGCCAGTATCGGTGGTACACTGGCAACATCCGGGTACATTAGCCAACAAGGCTACCTCACCGGACTGTGGTTAGGCTGGATGGGTGTACCCGGCTGGGTAACGGTTGCGGGTGCCAGTGTCGGTGTGATCAGTGCAATGTTGTTATCGCCGGTTATTGCACCAGGCTTAGAATGGGGCATCAACAGACTCAGAGCGAGAAAACTGCTGCTGCAAAGCGTTCGTAATGCCGAGCAGCAAATATTGAAAAAAGACGGCTTGCTGTATACCAGTCGACTGGGGGTTTACCTGCAATTATTGCCCGATCTCGCCCAATTTATTCAGCGCCTGAAATAATACAATGATAATGCCGCCGCCAGTCTCAGGCTTGGCTGTTACTGCAAGCGCTTGATCGCCACAGCCAACAATTGTTTGACATGATCCATCCCACCTGCGAGCACAGCCCGAATCTCGTCCATCGTAATGTCATCATCACTTTTACCCGCTGCCGGGTTCACTACCAAACAAATACTGGCATAAGCAATATTCAGCTCTCGCGCCAACGCCGCTTCCGGCATGCCCGTCATCCCCACCAGATCACATCCATCACGCTCCATTCGACGAACCTCAGCAATGGTCTCAAGTCGTGGTCCCTGAGTAGCGCCATAAACTCCAAAGTCCTGAACAGAAAACTCGACATCTCCAGCACTGTCGATCAGCACTTGGCGCAAACAATTGTCGTAAGGGTGAGTCAGATCGATATGGTCAAGCGGTTTAAATTCGCCATCGAAAAAGGTGCTTTCCCGGCCCCAGGTATAATCAACAATCTGATGAGGTACGGCAATCACACCGGATTCCATTAACGGGTGAATTCCCCCCACCGCATTAACGGCAATAATGGTGTCTACACCGCATTGCTGCAACGCCAGCAGATTGGCCCGGTAATTAATTTTATGCGGAGGTATTGAGTGCGGATGGCCGTGACGGGCAAGAAAAACGATATCTTTTCCCAGCCAGTTACCCTCAGTCAACAGACCCGATGTCGGCCCCAGAGGCGTGTCTGCCAGCTGCTCTGAAATAACCTCTAACTCCGGTAACTGAGTCAGACCGGTACCGCCAATAATGCCTATCTTCTTTGCTTTCATACTAATTGAATACGTCGTTAATGCGCTGCTGGATTCGTTGTCGCCGCTGCCGTTGTTGTTCATTTATCTCTATGGCAGGTGGAATCAGCGCCGATAAATCAAGCGCCGATAACTGCGGATCTTGTTGCCTGGCACGGCGCACTGCCGCCACCACTTCAACCGCCGCATCACGGTTATTGCATGCCAGCAGCGCGTTGCAACCTGCACCGATAGCCCTGGTACTGCGCTCACTGTAACTGCCGGCGGCGGCTGCACCAGCCATGGATAAATCATCACTGAAGATGATGCCAGAGAATGTTAGTTGCTGACGTAAGATTTGCTGTAGCCAAATTTCAGAAAAGCCGGCCGTGGTCGTGCTATCCACTTGAGAGTAAATAACATGTGCCGGCATCACACCAGCGAGCTTCTGTTGCGCCATAAGCTCAGCAAATGGCTGCATATCGTATTCAATCTGCTCCAGTTCACGTTCATCTACCGGCAAATCCAGGTGGGAATCGGCTTCAACAGCGCCATGGCCCGGAAAATGTTTACCCACTGCCGCCATCTGCAGAGACTGCATACCCGTGATGAAAGCCCCCGCTAATCTGGTTACCGTATCAGCATCATGACCGAAAGCGCGGTCGCCAATAACCTTGGAATAATCGCGCTCTATATCCAAAACAGGAGCGAAACTCAGATGCACTCCCTGCTCAATTAACTCCAACGCCATTAACCAACCAAGATCTTCAGCCAGGCTTGAAGCCTGAACAGCATCATCGAGATAAAGCAACTCAAGCGATAGCATAGCGGGTAACCGGGTAAAACCCTCGCGAAAGCGTTGTACCCGACCGCCTTCCTGGTCAACGCAAATCAGTACATCAGGTCGCACATCGGAAATTGATTGTGTCAGCTGCCTGAGTTGCATCGGGTTTTCGTAATTACGGCTGAAAAGAATTAATCCGGCAATTTCCGGCTGCAGTAAAAAATCCCGATCAGAAGCGGTTAACTCGGTTCCGGCGATATCAACGACCACCCCAACACCTGATTGCAGACACTCGGCAGTTGTTACAGACTTTTGCATGGAATTCTCGAAAAACTGTGGGCCTGAATCCATACTGGCGTATCCGCCTCAACCAGGTCGAATAACTCCAGAAGGTCTTTATTACGCATGCGAATACAACCGTGGGATTTTGCGACGCCCATCGGTTCCGAATCCGGCGTACCGTGAATATAAATAAAACGTCGCATCGTATCGACATTCCCCAGCCTGTTGCGCCCGACTTCCAATCCCTGCAACCAAAGAATGCGACTCAAAATCCAGTCTCGCTGGGGGTATTTTTCAGCAAGTGTTTCCGAATAAATTTCGCCGCTGGGCCTGCGTCCAACGAAGACTGCATTCTCAGGCTCAGCAGCGCCGACTTTTGCAGCAATACGATGCCACCCCCGCGGCGTTTTGCCAGAGCCGGACTGTTCGCCAATACCGTTGACTGCAGTTGAAACAGAATAGAAATGGCAGGAGCCGGTCGTGGAAAGCCGCAAAGCCTGATCGGCGATGGAAATTTCGATCAGATTGTCCGTCATTGAGATGCCAATAGTACGATTTAAATTGACCAAATAGCTTAACAGAAGCGATCAGCGTACAGAATCTCTCCACTCGGATTGAACAACATTAACGTCAGGCTTTCAAACCTGCACCAAGGAAAGGAATTAACTTATCAAACACCTGACCGATATCGGTATTGGCACCGTACTCATGCTCTGCCATCGCCATCAGTGCATCGGCACCAGACAAGGTAAACACCGTAGCGCCAAGCATAAAATGGATACGCCAGAAACGCTCAATATCATTTAATTCCGGTGATGCTGCAGTCACCAACGCCATATAGCGGGTAAATACCGTGCCATATTCCTGTTTCAAAAACTTACGCACGTGGCCCTGACCCTGGGCATAGGCCAGACCCAGTAAACGCATAAACATTCCAAGGCGACGCTGCCCGTGATCCCCTTGAACAGCACCGTCAGATTGCAGAGCCGTTGCTGGCAACAACATTAATACGGTATTTAGATCAGGCGCCTGATCACCCTGCTGGGCAGAATAATGATCCAGGCGGGTTTCCAGCTGCTGACAGAAACTGTCAAGAAAGCGCGCGAACACCGCTTGGATGAGTTCCTTTTTGGAGCCGAAGTGATAGTTCACCGCCGCCAAGTTAACGCCAGCTTTGGTTGTGATGTTTCGCAATGATGTTTCGGCAAAGCCTTTTTCAGAAAATAGCTCTTCCGCGGCATTTAATATCGATTTGGCCGTATCTTTGTTCGCCATTGCGCACAACCTATGAAAACAAGTGTTTCAAACATACGTTTAAAACATGGGAATGGCAAGCCCTGCGCGCCCTGCAGCCATTTCCCTGTTGTATACACATCTCCCTCCATGATCACTATGCAGCTCTTTTATCCCGTTACTGTGCACGTCACTGCCTCCTCAGGGCTTACAAGACAATCCAACAAAAGGGTTTACACTCATAAAAATACTGTATACATTTACAGTCACTGTATGGATCACCAGTTTGGATAAATAATCATGATCAAGCTGACCGCGCGTCAACAACAGGTTCTCGATTGCATTAAAGCTTCCCTGGAAGAAACCGGCTTTCCGCCGACTCGTGCCGAAATTGCGACAGAGCTGGGCTTCCGCAGCCCCAACGCCGCAGAAGAGCATCTGAAAGCGCTGGCGCGCAAAGGTGCCATTGAAATGATGGCAGGAGCGTCTCGCGGTATACGTGTTATTGATGACACTCCCAATGGTTTGCCGATTGTTGGTCGTGTTGCCGCAGGTGAACCCATTCTGGCGCAGGAGCACATAGACGATTATTGCGAAATTCCGCCAAGTTTTTTCAAACCAGAAGCAAATTATCTGCTGGAAGTTCACGGCGATTCGATGATGGAGATGGGGATACTCGACGGTGACTACATTGCAGTTCATCGAATGGATACGGCTCGTAACGGAGAAGTTGTCGTAGCCAGGGTCGACAACGAAGTGACCGTCAAACGTTACGAGAAGAAACGCAACAAGATCACGCTCTTTCCGGAAAACAAAGACTACAGCCCAATTGAAGTCGACCTGAAGGAGTCCGACTTTGCGATTGAAGGTTTGTACGTAGGCGTGGTGCGCCGCAGCTAAACAGATTGAAAATTGTTATTCAGGGTGAAGATATGCGTCAGTTAACTCTAGGAATGGAACCACTTGGTATGGAACAGGGCGGACTCAGCTTAAGCAGCCGCTCTCTGCAACAACCTCAGGTAAGCACTGGCAGCCTGACGGAGATGATTCTGAGCGAAGGCAGCGCCATCCAGCCAATGCACTTGTTACCATTATTGGCTCAATGTTCTGCACAGCAGCGTTGGTTGATGTGGTTGAGTCCGGAAATGCCCATGAATAAACATTATCTGGACAGCCTGGGGTTACAGAATTCTCCGGTCATCCACCTGGATGTTTGTGAGCACACGCAACAAGCTCTGGTTGAAAAAGCATTACAAGCGGCCAACAGCCACCTGATCATGGAATGGCAAGGTCCTCTCACAGAACCACAACGCCAGAAAATTGAACAACAAGCTCATCTCTCCGGTAGCCATGTTGTGCTTATCCAGCGGCGCTGAGATATTCAGCCCGCTAAGTTTACTGCGGCAAGTTATTATGCCGCGGTAAACAACCCGACTGCCTCTTGCCTGATGCAGAAATAAAAAAGCCTTGCGAGGGAAATCTCGCAAGGCTTTTTTTATTAATCAGGTACAATCAAATGATTAATGCAGTTGCTGCTGATACTCCGGCTGCTCAAAATCTTCACGCTCGACTTCCATGCCGGATAACTCTCCGACCTTACGTACGCCGGCTTCAATCATCACGCGGGCAATGTCCATATGATGCGCCTGCAGACTTGCTTTTGCGTCATCGGAAAAATGAATACTCACCAGTGCATCGCCGTCCTGCTCGTCTGCACGACGCAGAGCAATATCACCATTCGACAGTTCTACAATCTCAAAAAAGCGTGCCATATCCGCCTCTCAAATCAGGGCGCGGAAGTGTAACACAGCGCCGGTGCTTTAGGGGCAGGAATTGACCCCAAAAATCAATGTAAATCAGAATAATTCGGTCGACCGAATGCCCTCACAGAATACCGAAAATTCGGCAGCTGCCTTCCAGGTTAACACTCTTGACGGTTTTCTCTTTGCAGATCAATCAGTTGCGTCAGGCGCTCGTACCACAGTGAAATGTCAGGAGTACTGTTATCAACCAAAGAGATCATACCCGGCTGTACAGGAGTGACAGGTACTGAAATATTATTCGGCTGAGCCACCGCATCGACCGCGTTTAAAAACTGTCTTAACCAGGAAAAACTGTCTTTTTCCAGATGCTCCAATTCAAGCATTTCACCGGTTACGAGTGGCGTCACTTGCAACAGCTGAGCTAACGATTCAACAGATTGCCGATAAGTGGCCAGCTCAGCCAGCTCGTGCAGATAAGACAAATAAGCATCATGCAGCAGATGAAGTGCACTGTCCTGCAACGCATCTTTCAGTACTACAGGTTCAGTTGTCTGTTGTGCCTGCTGCAATAACAGGCGACATTGATACAGCTTATGATTGGTAAAGCTCAACCAGCTGGCCATCGCAATCTCATTATCAGGTTAATAACAGCTTCAAAAATCGATCTTCAGACCCAGATGAACTCCGTCGCCCAGTTCTAAACGATCTTTCACATCTTCCAGACGAATACCAGTATAACGGTAACCGACATACACGCGAGCCGTCGGAATCAGAGAATACTGCACACGAATATCGGCGTCGGTCAGGTTTTCAGCATCGGAAATCGAAACCACCGGTGGCGCGTAATAAGCATAACCGGCAATGCTGATCTCCTGAAGCTGAGGCAGACGGTAACGGAAGAAACCACCCAAACCGAGACCACCTCCGGTGTAATCTTCCGCACCGCGAGTAGCAAAGCCGTATAACTTTCCGCCAACACCGATGTACAGATCACTGTCGGAATTACGCACATCCACCACGTGCACACCCAACGAGGCGATATCACCATCGTCAGTGTGATGCAAAACATCGGCGCTAACGTGCAACCCTGAGCCAACTTTGGTTGCGTCGTAGGCAGCACGAACTACTTCGTTCGATAAACTTAAATCCAGCGAACCACCGGCATTAACACCAGCCGCAGTAACCAGTAACGTTGCTGCAGTCATTTTTTTTAACTGAGACATACACATTCCCCAAATCGAAAAAACGATACACAAAAACGTATCGCCAACACTTTATTATTGCTGTGGATCATAACAGCGCAGGCTTGCCGGTGAAACAATGGCACCCTGCCGGAACCAAAAGAAACGTAAAACTGACTTTCCCAACCCATGCGTTATTCCCGACGATGCCAATACCGGAACACCTTGCGATAAAAAAATACCCCGTCGTTTCATCGCTGAAAAGACAGGGTACTTAATGGCATCAACCACCCATATCAGGTGGCTAGTTGTTCAGCAGTTTACTTCATCAGATCCAGTAATAGCTTGTTCAACTTAGCCACATAGTCGCCAGGTTGCTTCAGCTGACTGCCTTCCGCCAGTTGCGCCTGAGCATGAATAATCTGGGTTAATTCATTGAAGCGATCTTCATCCTGCTCAGCATCCAAACGTTCAATCAGTGGGTGAGTTGGATTGACTTCCAGAGCAACTTCCACTTCCGGCATTTGTTGGCCAGCCGCTTCCATCATGCGGCGCATATGACCACCCATATCGTATTGACCCACCACCAGGCACGCCGGGGAATCGGTCAGACGGGAAGTAACACGCACTTCTTTCACATCACCTTCAAGAGCTTTTTGCAGGCGTTCAACCAGATCTTTGTGGCTCTCTTCCAGCTCTTTTTGCTGGGTCTTTTCAGATTCGTCGGCCAGCTCATCCAGATCCAGTTCGCCTTTGGTTACGTCCTGGAACACTTTGCCATCAAACTCGTTCAGGTGACTTACCATCCACTCGTCAACCCGATCAGTTAACAGTAATACTTCAACACCTTTGTTTTTAAAGTACTCCAGGTGAGGGCTGGTCGATGCAGCAGCGTGGTTATCACCGGTGATGAAATACACTTTCTTCTGTCCTTCGCGCATGCGCGCAACATAGTCTTCCAGACCGACAGTCTGAGTGGAACTTTCACTCTGAGTGGTCGCAAAACGGAACAGTTTGGCAATTTTTTCTTTGTTAGCAAAATCTTCCGCCGGGCCTTCTTTCAGTACTTCACCAAACTGGCTCCAGAATTCCTGATACTGTTCCGGCTTGTTTTTTGCCATCTTAGTCAGTGTGTCCAGTACACGTTTCACCAGCGCACTGCGCATGGAATCAACCTGTTTATCCTGCTGCAGAATTTCACGGGACACGTTCAGCGAAAGATCGTTGGAGTCTAAAACACCTTTGACGAAACGCAGGTACATCGGCAGGAACTGCTCGGCGTCGTCCATGATAAAGACACGCTGTACGTACAACTTTAGGCCACGGGTTACTTCGCGGTTCCACATGTCAAACGGAGCTTTGGCCGGGATATACAGCAGGCTGGTGTAATCCAGTTTGCCTTCTACACGGTTGTGCATCCAGGTCAGCGGCTCATTCCAGTCATGGGAAACGTGCTTGTAGAATTCTTTGTAGTCTTCGTCACTGAGGTCCGACTTCGGTACCGTCCAAAGCGCTTTTGCTTCATTCACTGCTTCCGGAATCTGCTTGTTATCACCGTCTTCCTCTTCGGAAGACACTTCTTGTGGTAGAAATACCGGTACCGCAATGTGGTCAGAATATTTCTTGATCAGTGAACGCAGACGGAAGTTATCAGCAAACTCCTCTTCACCGTCTTTCAGGTGCAGAGTAATGCGTGTACCGCGTTCGGCTTTGTCGATGCTTTCCAGCGTGAAGTCACCTTCACCTGCCGATTCCCAACGCGTACCCGAGTCGGCTGCTTCGCCAGCACGACGGGTTTCAACCGTCACTCGGTCAGCAACAATAAAAGCCGAATAGAAACCCACACCAAACTGGCCGATAAGCTGCGAATCTTTCGCCTGATCACCACTCAACTGGCTCAGGAACTCTGCAGTCCCGGACTTAGCAATGGTGCCGAGGTGATTCACCACATCATCGCGATTCATACCGATGCCGTTGTCGTCGATGGTGACGGTTTTCGCTTCGGCATCAAAGTCGATGTGCACCGCCAGCTCACTGCTGCCCTCGAACAGGCCATCGTTCTGAAGCGCTTCAAAACGCAACTTGTCACAGGCATCCGAAGCGTTGGATACCAACTCTCGCAGGAAGATTTCTTTGTTGGAGTACAAAGAGTGAATCATCAGATGTAACAACTGCTTCACTTCGGTCTTAAAGCCCAGTGTTTCTTTACTGGCAGCGGTCATGTATTGCTCCTTTCACTAGCTGAATCTTAAGTGCCATTTGTTCTGACCAAGTATCTGGGGGCCGCAATTCAGAATTCAAGACCTTAACTCTCTGGCACATCTGATTGTTTCAGAGCCATAACAATTTATCCCGCTTTTGGTACTTTTATTAACAACTGTATCCCGTTAACATCCGTTCTCTTGTTAATGCTGATTTACACCGGACTCACTATGGAACTTCTCAAACAAGCAAGGATAATACTATCGCTGGCAGCGATCACGCTGACCAACCAGACCCTGGCTGAACAACGCATCGATTATGACATTGATGATGACGGCCTGATCGAAATTAATACCCTAGAGGATCTCAATCAGATCCGTAACGAATTCGATACTGCGACGCGCCTGATAAAAGGTACACATCTTTACGGAAAGAACGATGGCTGCCCCGTTACAGAAGAAAGGAACGGTTGCCATGGTTATGAGCTGACCAGCGACCTGTCATTTGATACCAACAATAATGGCCAATTCGATGAGGGCGACAGCTTTTGGAACGACGGAAAAGGCTTTGCTCCATTTGGCCAGTATTCCCCAAAATTCGGCGCTGAATTCCACGGCAATGGCTTTACCATTCGCCACCTTTATATGAATTACCCTGATCAACGTTTTGTCGGTTTGTTCAGTTATAACGAAATGTCGTATATCCACGATCTGACGCTACAGGCCGAAATTATCGGTGGCATGCACAGTGGATCACTGTTGGGGCACGGCTGGCAAACACGCGTTGAAAACATCAAAGCATCAGTCAAAGTCAGCAGCGCCGATGACCAGGTTGGCGGCTTAGTTGGTATTCTTGAAGAAGGCTCATCGATCAAAAACGTAATCATTGACGCCGAGATGCACACCAACTTCCGTACCGGTGGCGTCGTCGGCCGCACCAGTGCCGTTGAACTGTCGGATATTGCCGCCAAAAGCAGCTTTACCAACTTCTCAACCACCAATGACGCACCCGGTTGGCGCAATATGGGCGCAATCACCGGCTGGAGTGATACCAGCAATTATCAGGCGATATATACCGACATTAGCAGCGATGTTGCGGCCGGTGTTGGTGGCATAATCGGAGTAGCGAATAAAGATAAACTGAAGAACTTGCTGGTTACCGGCAAAGTGACCAGCGCTTCCTCAGCCGCTGGAATTATTGGCAGCGATTACAGCGAATCTATGCAGGATACTGTAGAAATCAGCAATGCCATTAGCCTGCTGCACGTACCGGAAGAAATTTCTGCCGCCGGATTAATTCGCTCTGACAGCCGTTATAAAAGCGCCCTGTTCAGTGGCGCTTACTGGGCGACCGACCTGACCAACAGCAATCAACGTATCGGCAATGATCCAGCTGGCACCAGTACAGTTCTGGCCAGCGATATTCAATGCGCAACGGCCGATGTGAATTGCAATGGCCTGCAATTTGGCAGCTTCAAAACAGCCACCAATGATGCTGGAGAAACGTTGTGGCAATTTGGCAGTAACACTGAAGCACCACAAGTGTTACTCATGGGACATTTGTATGGCGACAGAGATACCGATGGTAGCAGTGATACCTGGCCACAAATTATTACTGCGCCAACGAATCCTGAGCCAGAACCTGAACCTGAACCTGAACCTCAGCCAGAACCGAACCCAACACCCGGAAAAGATGACAACGACTCTTCCGGAGGCGCGATACTCTGGTTGCTGTTATTGGTACTTCCTGTATTGACCACTGGTCGAAGTAAGAGCGGGGTTTAGGCCGCTGACGGATCTTTCTGAGCGCTTAAAGGCTATTAACAGGCTTTTAAGCGCCATCAAGGTGTCTCAGGTGCGACCTTGCCAATCGTCATGGCGCATTTGTTATAACTTCACAATTTTATAATGCCACTTTATAAAACGTTCTTTGCTAAAAGCGTCCAGATCAGGGGCCAACGGCAGACATAAAGTATCTAATCAAGCCAGATTCCTCGCTCAGGTTTGCCTGATCGAACAGTCCATGAGTAACATGCTTCTATAAATTACATATTCCAGGGCAGGATACGTCTCAACCCAGAGAGATTCAGCCATGCAATTTGTAGTACGTCTGACCAGTTTCCTGCCGTTATTTCTTTATGCAATCTGCTCGCACGCCAATGATCGCAATGACTTGCTGAGTACAGAAATTGGTGGCTATCAGGTTTCTACCGCGTTCTCTGCTTATGTCTTCTTTGAGGGAGAGCCGAAATTCCGCAAGCAGCTGAAGCAGGCCATTCAACAACAAAATAACCGGGTTGCGGCGCTGAACCGTTTCCCTGAAGTGAAACAACAGTGGCAACTGGCTGCTGATTTTATTAACGACAATGAAGAAGCTGCTGGCGATGGCACCGATCGTCGCCTTGATACTTCCTTAGCGGTTTATATGAACGAGCTGTATCGTCGCATCAGAACTGCCCTGGAAACCCAGCCAAGGGGATTGAGCAGTGGCTACCTGGAAACCCGTCTGCAATTTGAAAAAGTAATCGCCCAGTATATCGGCTATACCTCCACCTCAATGGGCGTGTACCACAGCGATGAAACCATCGAAGAAAGTGTGGCCAAATATTCCCAACTACTGGAACAGACTCGCAATAAAAACCGCGATTACAACGCACTGGTGCGAAAATGGAATTTTATTAAAAAAAGCATGTTAGCGGGAACCTCTGCACCCTTTGTGACATTGCACACAGCGCAAAAAATTCGCCAGCTTATGGCGGACGTTTATGGCGAAAAGTTGTCCTGATGAGGTTCTGATGCGCCAAAGAAAGTGATGTAGGTAAAAGTCACCACGGCTACGTTTTACCGCGTTGCACCACCCCATGAATAATTAACAGCAGCAATGCCAGCCAGATGAATATGAAGGTCAATGCTTTAATCCAATTCAACTCTTCACCAAATACCTGAGTAGCCAGAATCAATGCAATGGTTGGTGCCAGGTACTGAATAAAACCAAGCGTGGTTAACGGTAGATGTTTAGCGGCAATCGCAAACCAGATCAGAGGTGCTGTGGTTACGACCCCCGACAAAAATAACTTACCCAATTCCAGATTACTGGTCGTTAACACTCCACCCTCTATCCACAACAGATAACCTAATGCAACAGGTGTAACCATAGCGGTTTCAAACCACAAGCCAGTATAAGCATCTGTGGGTGCCAACTTACGCAATAAACCATAGAAACCAAAGGTAAATGCCAGCATCAAAGTCACCCAAGGCAAATAACCTAACGCAACCACCTGAATTGCCACGCCAACGGCAGCCATGGAGAGTGCAATCCATTGAACCTTTATTAATCTTTCCTTCAGGAACAGCATGCCAAGAAAAATGGAAACCAGCGGGTTAATGTAATAACCCATACTGGCTTCGAGTACTTTGTCTTCGCTCACAGCCCAAATAAACGTCAGCCAATTGAGTGCGATCAATAATGAACTGCCAAGCATCGCCAACAGCTTTTTTCGGCTTTTAAGAATATCGGCAATGCCGGTGGCTTTATAACTGAACCACACCAAGGCTGAAACAAGAAAAAACGACCACACCACCCGATTAGCCAGAATTTCGAGCGGTGCAACATGGGAAACCCATTTAAAATACAGAGGAGACAGCCCCCACCAGGCGAAGGCTAAAACAGCGAACAGTGCTCCGCGGTTTGAATCATTTGAAGGATGACTCTGATTCATATTGACCTGATAATCAAAACGCGGAGATTAACGACTTTCTGACCGCTTAGCCAGTTAAGTTTTGTACATCAGTAGAATTCCCGCAAACACCGATGCCTCTCAGCCAGAGCATCGTCTGGCATCAAGTCAGTCACAATAGCAGCTGATGGCATTCCACAGTTTTTAATATTGGCGATATTTCCCGTGGTGATGCCTCCAATGCAGGTCAGTGGAAATTCCTGCCCTACCCGCGCGCACCAGTTAGTTAAGTTAGTGTATCCCAGCGGTGGATATTTCAACTTTTTCGATAACGGTGGATGAACCGGGCCAAAAGCAATATAAGACGGCTTAAATGCACGGGCACGGGCAATTTCCCATTCGGTATGAGTACTGACTCCCAAAGCCAACTCCGCTTGTGAAATCGCCAACAGGTTAGCCTCCAGCATATCTTCCTGACCCAAATGCACACCGTAAGCACCAAGCTCAATGGCCATCGGCCAGTCGTCATTAATATACAGTGGAATATTGTGTTGCTGACACAACTCGATAGCAGTTTTCATATCACGGGCATAACTACCAGCGCCATATTGTTGTTCATACAAGTCCGGTGACTTTACCCGCCACTGCAAGGTATCTACCCCCAGCTCCAGCAGAGTATTCAGCCATTCAAGATTATCAACCAGACCATATAATCCCAGAGGCTGGGCTACGTTTGGAAAGTTAGTTTCGGACTGTTCAGATAAAGGTAAAACGAGAGGCCACTGTTCCGCCGGTAGATTACCCAAACCGTTTTTATCGATTGCTGTGGCCCAGGCATTTAAATAACCGGAAGGTGTATCTGATGCTTGTTGAATAATCTGACTCATGGTGGCCGACGCTAACAATAACGCATCATAAATACGCTCACCATTTGCCAGATAAGTTGCAATAGCAGAGGCAAAATGACAACCCGTACCATGTACTTTTTTATCGATACGTCGCTGCTGAATAATAAACTGAGTCAACACGGCTTGTTCTGGTTCGGATAAATCAGAACCGCCAAAACACAAACTCTGAACAGCATTTGAATCGATATCAGAATCACCGCCGCTGATCACTACATAAAGAACACCGGCCTGCTGCAAAGCTTTTCCGGCTTCAACAGGGGTTTTACAACCTGTAAGCAGCCGAGCTTCCGATTGATTCGGAGTCACCACATCAACCAACGGCAGCAGTTGCTTTACCAGGAATAATTCGCCAGAGGTCAAACCACCCTGCGACGCAGATAACACCGGGTCCCAGATTACCCAACCGCCTGGTAACTCATTTTTATATTCGCTCAGCTTGTCGGCCAACCAATTGATAAAAGCTTCGTCTTTAGGAAACCAACCAATTTTAATAGCCTGCGGCAAACCATCTTTTTTTAATGACAGCCACTGTTGCTGCAGAAATTCGACAGATACCGTTTCAACAGCATCAACACCAAAGCTGCTTTGTGCGGTGAGTGCACTGACCAGAGTGCCACACTCGACATCGAGTGCGTGTGTCATTTTCAAATCGGCTTGAAGTCCGGCTCCGGCACAAGTGTCCGATGCACTGATCGCCCAGATTTTTTTGCGGTTGGTTTCATTCATAGTCGAATCAATCATTCGGGAACGTCAAATAAATACAGTGTTGTTTTTGAGAGCAGCGACAGGATGTCACGTCCGCGCGGCAGAGCCAGGGATGGCCCTTCGGCGCGGGCGGCAAAAAATAACACTGTGTTTATTTTCTGCTGCGCCATTTTAAAAAGCTATTAACTCTGATGCCAAAATGGCATGCCTAATGTCGGTGTAGATGCACTGGCCGCCTGGCGTTCCTGCATCATGCCAGCTTCGTAAGCCATACGACCGGCATTAACCGCATCATAAAAAGCCTTAGCCATCAGCACCGGATCATGAGCTTTAGCCACTGCAGTATTTAATAACACTGCATCAAAGCCCAGTTCCATCGCATCCATTGCCTGGGAAGGTTTGCCCAGGCCAGCATCAATAATTAATACTTCATCAGCGAGGCGTTCACGTAACGTAGTGAGCTGATGGCGGTTTAACAAACCTTTGCCAGTACCAATCGGAGCGCCCCAAGGCATCACCGCCGGGCAACCAACGGCTAATAATTCCTTGCATAACACCAAGTCATCGGTGCAATACGGCAGCACTTTGAAACCCTGCTGAACCAATGTTTCGGCCGCTTTTACCAACTGAGTCGTATGTGGCTGAAGAGTGTAATCGTCCCCGATTACTTCCAGCTTGATCCAGTCGGTTTTAAACAGTTCCCGCGCCATATTCGCTAACAGCACCGCTTCTTCAGCGGTATGACAACCAGCGGTGTTTGGCAGGATTTTACAGCCACTCTGATCGATAAAGTGTTGTACATACTGCCAATGGCCGTTGTCAGCAACCTGCTGTGCGGTTTGACGGCGCAACGACAAGGTGACAAATCCGGGCTTTCCGGCAATCAGGCTATCACGCATAATTTCCGGCGACGGGTACATAGAGGTTCCCAACCACAAGCGGCCATGTATTTCTTCGCCTGCGATACGTATCGTTTTTTCAGTTGTCATAGCTAACCGCCGGTTATTGCACCAAGAATATCTAACCTATCGTTATCGTTAAGGATGGTCTCAGCGTACTGCGATGCCGGAACAATCGCCTGATTCAGCGCAACTACAATATTACTGTTAATCACACCTTCGTCTGCCCCATATTCCAGAACAACCAACAGCTGTAGCAACGTCTCAATATTTTCGAAACGTTTCTGCTCACCGTTTATTGCAAGATTCACATCATGCTCCTTCTATTGTGGTTAGACCAAGCCCCAGCTTATGGCTGGCTAATAACTGTGACTCAAACCGCTGTAAAAAAGCCGGTGCCAATAAATAGCCGTGACGAAACAAACCATTCAATCGATACAGGTTTTCACCACTGCGAACCACCTGAGGTTTATGATTTGGAAACGCCGGCCGTAAATTCACATCGGTTTCGGTGATGCGCGCTTCCGCTAATGCCGGACTTAAACAATATAAGGCGCTTAACATTTCCAACTGAGAGCGAACACTGACCGGTGATTTATCCTCCGATTCAATTTCAGTTGCACCCAGCATATAGCGATATACGCCGGCCTCAGTTTGTCCCTTTGGCACCAGGTACAAGTGATATCGGGGATGTAATAACCGAATCGGGCGAGAAATTTTTACTTCCGCTGTCTCGATCCAGCACACTTCGCCACGAACACCCCGCAGCTGAAGATCATCATTGCACAGAGCCTTTTTCGCACCCACACCACGACAATCCAGCACCAGACACTGTTCAGCCTGCTGCAATAGAGTTTCGTCAGAAACCTCACAATCAAACCGAAACTCGACACCCAGTTTTTCGGCTTCAGAGTGCAGTAGTGGCAGTAACGCACGATTATCTAAGTGCATTTCCTGCGGCAGGAAAAAGCCTTGCTGGAATTCGCGGTTAACGCCGGGTTCGAGCTGCTGAATTTGCGAATGATTAACCGCGTGTGCGGTATCATCGCCCAATAAGCCAAACGCCGACATCTCCTGCTGGAACTGACGTAATTCAGATTGATCCGCCTGATGGGCCACCACCAGAGAACCGTTGCGACCATAAGGAATCGATTTACCGCTGCCTTCTTTTAACTGAAGCAATAATTGTGGCCAAAGCGTTAAACTGGTTTTCCCCAGCTCAAATAATTCGTTATCACAAACATTACGCTCGGCGAAGGGCGCCACCATTGCTGCTGCCGTATTGGCTGCACTTTGTAACTGATCGCGTGATGATTTTTCCAGCACGTAAATATGACCCGCCAGTTGCGGATTTTGTCTGGCAAGGCGCCAGGCAGCCAAACTGCCCAGCAAACCCGCACCAACAATAACGATTGCCTGAGAATCAGCTTTCAGCAACATGATAGATTTCACTGCCCTGATCACGGAATTGCTCCGACATTTCCGCCATGCCTTTCTCAGCTTCGTCCAGTTTTGACTGCGCCTCTTCCGCCCAGTTTGGATTTTCTGAAGATACGTCACGTACTTCCTGAGAAATCTTCATTGAACAGAATTTAGGTCCGCACATAGAACAGAAGTGAGCCACTTTATGACCGTCTTTTGGCAACGTTTCATCGTGATAGGCACGCGCTGTATCGGGGTCCAGCGCCAGATTAAACTGGTCGATCCAGCGAAATTCGAAACGCGCTTTCGACATCGCATCGTCGTGTAATTGTGCCGCCGGATGACCTTTCGCCAGATCCGCTGCATGAGCAGCAATTTTATAAGCAATTAAACCTTGTTTAACATCGTCTTTATTCGGTAAACCCAAATGTTCTTTTGGGGTGACGTAACACAACATGGCACAGCCATACCAACCAATCAGTGCCGCGCCAATGCCCGAAGTAAAGTGATCATAACCCGGCGCAATATCAGTGGTGAGTGGCCCTAAGGTATAAAACGGTGCTTCATGACAATGTTTTAATTGCTCATCCATATTAGCTTTAATCATATGCATAGGCACATGACCCGGACCTTCAATAAACGTCTGAACTTCGTGCTTCCAGGCAACTTTGGTCAATTCACCCAGGGTACGTAGTTCTGCAAACTGCGCTTCGTCATTAGCATCTGCCACCGAACCCGGACGTAACCCATCACCCAAAGAAAAACACACATCGTAAGCTTTCATGATTTCACAAATTTCCTCAAAGTGGGTGTAGAGGAAATTTTCTTTATGATGCGCCAAACACCATTTAGCCATGATGGAGCCACCGCGGGAAACAATGCCGGTTACCCGTTCAGCCGTTAACGGAATATGCTGTAGCCGCACACCAGCGTGAATGGTGAAATAATCAACCCCTTGTTCGGCCTGCTCAATTAACGTGTCGCGATACAGTTCCCAGGTCAGGTCTTCTGCAATACCACCACATTTTTCCAATGCCTGATACAAAGGCACCGTTCCGATTGGCACCGGCGAATTACGGATAATCCACTCACGGGTTTCGTGAATATTTTTACCGGTGGATAAATCCATAACGGTATCAGCGCCCCAACGGGTAGCCCATACCATTTTTTCCACTTCTTCTTCGATAGACGACGTTACTGCCGAGTTACCGATATTAGCATTCACTTTGGTGCGGAAATTACGGCCAATAATCATCGGCTCAGTTTCCGGGTGGTTAATATTATTCGGGATAACGGCACGTCCGCGAGCTACCTCATCACGAACGAATTCCGGGGTGATCATTTTTGGAATATTGGCACCAAAGCTTTCACCCGGATGCTGTGTTTCCAGTGCTTTTTCTAACTCTGCTTCCGCTAACGCCAGATTTTCACGAATGGCAATGTATTCCATCTCCGGCGTAATAATGCCTTTTTTAGCATAATAGAGCTGGGTCACATTCTGACCGGCCTTGGCTCTCTTAGGATTTCGCTTTAACTCAAAACGCAAATCCTCTAATGCAATATTCATCTCACGGATCTTAGCGTAATCAGAGCTGAAGCCGGTTAACTCTTCAACATCGTTACGTTCTTCGATCCAGTTTTCACGCAGTGGATCTAAACCTTTGCGTACATCAATAATGACGTCAGGGTCGGTGTACGGACCGGAAGTGTCATAAACGCGAACCGGTGCATTGTATTCGGTCTTCCCTTCTGCAAGCTGGGTTGGCGTCAATTCAATTTGACGCAAACCCACACGAATATCATCGCGACTGCCTTCTACGTAAAACTTACTGGAAGCTGGAAATGGCTGTGTCGATAATTCATCAACTTTAATGGCGTCTTTTAAAGCACCTGAAGTCAGTGAGTCATCTTTATGAGAGTTATTATCATTTGTCATGCTGAATCTCGTTTATCAAGTAATCACAGAAAAACGATCAGGCAGACAGCAGCAAGAAAGAAAAAGACGGCGTGCCGCACAGCACAATACGCGACGCATCCAGGAGAGTTGTTAATACCCGGCCGATATATTACGCGGGATTAACAACGGCTTTTCTGTTTCCTACGCTGGCTTTAACCAGATCAGGTTCAACGGGATCCGCTTATGCGATCTCAGCTCTGCATTGCAGCAAGAGCACCCCGACAGAATTCGCTGAAAATGATACGGCGACCGATTTCAGGTTACAAGCCCGAAATTCAAAGTCGCCGTTAGCTGTTACTACTAATGGCTCAACACATGAGCCGATTAAATGATTTATTCCGCCGCTACCGCTTCAGTCGGTTCGGCGGCTGCAGGAAGCACAACAGGCTCAGCCGGTTCTTCATAACGCAACCACTCCTGGCTACGACCAATCCAGGATACGCCGATGTAACCCCGCACTTCGATGGTTTGACCGTCTTCGGCGACTTCCAGCTGAGACTTGTAAATCGAGCCGGATTTGGGATCAAGAATACGACCGCTTTCCCAAACACCTTCCTCCTCACGCTCAAGACCCCACATAAACGTCAGACCTTTGATGGGTTTATTATGGAATTCGTCCGGACATTCTTCACAGCTTTTGCCTTTATCGTCTTCGCGTAATAACTCAACGATTGTGCCTTGAAGTTTGCCGTCTTCAGCGATGGAGATTTCCACCACAGATGCTCTGGAACCGTCTTCATCATCGATGGTTACCCAACGACCTTCAGCGATGTCTGCGTGGGTGGATAGTGAGAACAGGCCCATTACGGCCGTAGCGATTAGCTTTTTCATGAACTGACCTCAAACAAGATGTTGTTTTTATTGTATTTATTGCAACCCCCACCAATGTGCAGCGGGGATCAAATCTGAATGAGACACTGTATTCTTTTTGGCGCAAATTGCCAACAACTCAATCACAAATACCGCTGCTACAGC
The DNA here is from genome assembly GCA_022448365.1 of Saccharospirillaceae bacterium. NCBI lineage: Bacteria > Pseudomonadati > Pseudomonadota > Gammaproteobacteria > Oceanospirillales > Saccharospirillaceae > Saccharospirillaceae bacterium. The sequence continues at coordinate 865,470 of JAKVCS010000003.1, forward strand.
GCTGAATCCTGAGAGATTCCACAGCCTGATTGACGCAATAAACCAGCCCAATTGTGCCAACTTTCATGTTTTTCGTGACAACTTGCGACATTTCATGAATTTTCTGTGAACTTTATCGAACGCCCTCATTCCTATACACACCCTGTACACGACGTATAACCCAATAAGTGCGTTTGTCCGGGCCTTATAACCAGAGGAGGTTAATATGAATATTCAGCAGTTCGCTCAACCGTTAGTACTGATTCCTGCACTGGCACTGTCCTTAATCGGGTGTGGTAGTGATGACGATAATGATAACGACACAAAAGCTTCATCTTACGTGCGGGTATTGCATGCATCGCCTGATGCACCTGCCGTAGACGTTTTGGTGAATGGCAGTGCTGCCCTGACGGGTGTCACCTTTCAGCAAGGTTCAGGCTATCTGAAATTGAATGAAGGTGAAAATACCGTTGCCCTGAGAGTCAACGGCACTTCCACCATTGCACTGGAACAAACTCTGACATTGGACGCTAACGGCTACTACTCCGTCATTGCGCAAAATAATGTTGCATCACTGGAGCTGGAAGTACTCGACGATACCGCCCGTCGTGACAACGACAGCATTGACGTCACGGTTGTGCATGCTTCCCCAGCTGCCGGTACTGTCGATCTGTATGTCACCGCCAACGGTGCAGCGCTGCCAGATACAGCAACGCTCGACAATGTTGCGTTTGATGTAAATGCAACACTGCCAAATACTGCGGCTGGCGACTATCAGGTGCGTGCAACGGCTGCTGACAACACCACAGTTGTTTACGATTCAGGCGCACTGGCTATCGCCTCCGACGTAACCGCCGTTGCCGTCAACAGCACCCAAGGTGCTTCGCCCGTCTCCCTGTTGGTATGGGCAGACAGTGCCAGCCCGGTGACGGCAGTACTCGACAACACGGCAGAAGTCCGGATTGTGCACGCGGTTGATTCAGTCAGCGTTGACGTATTTGCCGGCGGAGCGGAACTGTTAGGCGATTTCAACTTTAAGGACACCACCGTCAGTGATAGCAACGCCAGTGGTTACGTCAAAGTCGCCGCAGGCGCGCTACCAGTTGCCATCGCAGCGGCAAATCAAGGCATTGAAAACGCGCTGACGAATCTCAGTGCGACACTGACGCTGGAGCGTGGAATGTCTTACACCGTGATCGCCGCCGGTGACACCGGTGATCTGTCTGCGGCTGAATTGATTACGCTGAACGACACTCGTAGCAACAGTTCAGCCACCAACGGTAGTGTCCGACTGGTGCATGCTTCGTCAGCTTCTGCGGCTGATCCGGTCGACATTTTTGTTTATGAACAAAATGGTACTCAACCGGCAACCCCGAGCTTTGGTGATGTCGAACTGGGAGAAAATACCGATTACGTTTCTCTGGCAGCGGCAACCTATACCGTCGTTATTGCCGCCGACGGCACAACCGCTGCAGCGGTTCCGGGAACGGACGCCGTTGAAGTGGCCGCGGGCAGCTTAAGTACTGCGATTGCTGTGGGGAACGGCTCAGGTTTATCAGCAATTTTGTTAAACGATAAACGCTGATCATTACGCCATTAAAAACGGCCTGCAGTTGTGTTGTGCAGGCCGATTTTTAATCATCTTATATTGTCTTCCAGATTGACAAATTAAGGCTTATCACCGGCTGATAGCCGCGCTGATATTTCATCAACAATGGCTGGCAGTTCTGCCACACTATCAATCACGTAATGAGCGCCGGCAGCGTATAAACGTTGCTCTGCATCGAGGCGACGCTGCTGTTGTTCTGTAACAGGCAAAGATTGCCAATCACCACGATCCAGGCCAACCTCATTACCCGACACACTCACAGCAACCGTCCACATGCCCGCTCGCAGACCCTCTTCGATTCCCGGAATGGTATCGTCAACTTTTATACATCCCTGTACGTGACTCGCTTGTAATTCCATCGCCACCGCTAACGCCATGTCCGGATACGGACGACCACGCTCCACGTCGGTAGCAAACACACAGGAAGCCGGTTCGTAACCCTGTTCCTTTGCCGCCACTAACGCGGGTTGCATCATCCCCGGTCCATAACCGGTATTGCTGCCAATTTTAATACCTTGTTCCAGCAATACATCTAAGGCACCTTTCCATCCAGGAATTAACTGACTGCGCTCACCAACGATACGCGTCTGAATGGGGGCAAAGTCGTGGTACAAACGGTCAATTTCTGCGTCCGTTGGTTCATTGCCTTTAACATCCAACCAAGCCTGGGCAATACGGGGGTTCGCCAGCATACGACAGATATGCACACGCTTTTCTGTGCCCATTGGCTCGCGTGCCTCTGCCTGAGTCACTGTAATGCCTTCAGTTTGAAATAACTCCATAAAGGCATACACCGGCGCCAGAGAACCAAAATCGATGGTGGTTCCAGCCCAATCTAGAATAATGGCCTCAACCGGACCGGCAAAATAACGCTGCGACTTAAGCATATTGCTGTTTCTCCTTCACAACACGGGTGTGTTGAATTAAACGTTCTTGATAGTGAGACAAATCAGGTACAACCAAATGCACGTGTTTGCCCAATTCATCGTATTTACGGATTAATAATGCGTCCTGAAACCAGGGAGACGACTCAAATGCCCGACAAGTGCTTGTATCCATAAAGCCGCCTTGCAACATCAGACTCTCCTCAGAGGCGCTCGATAGGGTGTCGCGATAAGAGGAATCGGTGGAAAATAAATAACGCTTGGCTGCAACGTGCAAGCGCACCGGTTTAACAATATCGTCATCAAAGTAATTTGCTAAAAACTGTGCGCCCACTTTTTCGTGATAACCGTTTTCAAGATGTGCTTCCGGATGAACTTCACGCTGCTGCCAGGTAATTAAATGCCCAACATCGTGCAGCAACGCAGCCAGAATAATGTATTCTGGCGCAGCGTCTTGTTCAGCGAACCAGGCACACTGCAAAGCATGCTGCATCTGAGTAATGTCTTCACCCAGTTTCATATGGCCAAACTCTTTAAACGGCTCTAATACCGCATCGACTTTTTTGCGTGCCTGCGTGCGTAATCTCATATCGATTCCTTCTCACTCAAAAGCAGCGAATTATTTCCAGAAAAGATTGGCTTCCAGCGCGCTCAACAGGTTCTCCATATCCTGCGGATAAACCTCACCAATATGCCCGATACGGAAACATGGTGTATCGGTCACCTTACCCGGATAAATAACAAACCCCGATTTTTTCAGGCGATCATAAAGAATTTTAAAATCGAACTGGTTGGATTGCGGGTATTTAAAGGTGGTGATAAATGGTGATTGTTTTTCATCGTCAACCACGCACTCGAAACCCAGCTTTTTCATCCCGCATACCAGCGTTGTATGGTTGTCGGCATAACGTTTGGCGCGGGTGTTAATACCACCCTCTTCATGGAGTTCTTTTATCGCTTGCTGGAAGGCCCGCACCACATGCGTTGGAGAAGTAAAACGCCATTTACCCAGGCCATGCTCCATGATTTTCCATTGGTCATATAAATCCAGACTGAGCGAGCGTGCATTGCCTTCACACTGTGCCAACAACGCGGTTCTCACAATCACAAAACCCATACCGGGTACACCCTGAATGCACTTATTAGCGCTGCTGATGATGCAATCGATGTTTAACCCGGCGACATCAATATCGATACCGCCAAACGAACTCATGGCATCAACAATGAGTACTTTACCTGCATCTTTTACCACCCCGGCATAATGCTCGATCGGATTTAAGATACCGGAGGTGGTTTCGCAATGAACCATAGCCACATGAGAAATCGCGCCATCTTCATTCAGCAACTGGCGTAAGGCTTCGCTACTGACCCAATCACTTTCAGCCGCATGCAGTGTCACCGTTTCGATATTCAGGTACTGTGCAATCTGAGCGATGCGCTGACCATACGCACCGTTAACCAGCACCAGTAATTTGCCAGCTTTTTTCTCACAGCCTTCTTTCGGCATCAGCGTTCCGATGGCACTCTCCACCGCGAAACTGCCACTGCCTTGCATTAACACACTGGTGTATTCGCTGGTATTACAGTGTGCCAACGCGACCAGCTGCTGACGAATCGGCTGTACCACACCCAGATTGTAATCGTCATCCCAGGTACACCAGTCGCGCATCATGGTTTGTTTTACGGTATCACTGGTGCTCAGCGGCCCAGGAGTTAACAGCAGGTATGGGTTGCTCATGACTTATTCTCTTAACTTATGATGCTGGCCTTCGAAATAATTCAGTTATCTCGATACTATTGGTCTAGACCAGAAGACAGGAGCAACTATAAGGAGGTAATATCGCTTGAGCAATGCTGATTCGATGAAGTTTTTATGACAATGGCGCTTGGGGTTGGACCGGTCGATAGGAAGACCGTTGAATCAATACGCAACTTAAAGGCCGATTTGCATGTTAACTTATCACCGCAGTCTATTTTGGCTGACTAATGAAGAAACATAGAATCAATAGAAGGAAATCTCGCAAACAATTAATAGACACACTCTGTATTCTATAAAAATCCTATTCGCACGCGTTCCCAACTCGCAAAATTCTTTAGTTAAATTTGGTCTTTCAAATATGGTGAGTTCAGATATCTCTTGAAATTATGGTTTAACACCACAATTTATTACCTTATACATTGATAAATAATAAGAAAAACCCTCATCAATGAATCGAATATCCAGTATAAATAATTCCAAGGTCATAACGATTTTTGGAACAGACTTGATTTCACATATCGACCCTACTAGCCTGAATTTCATATCAAAATACAGCATTCGGAGCAGTTCGATGATTAGAACATTGGTTTTTCTCTCTATAGTATTATCATCGGTGTCATGGGCGGAGAATGCGCCTATTCCTGATGGCGAACACAATTTTACGCACAGATTCGCAGAGCACCCGACAATCAAAAGCATTCAATTACATGCAAATATCGAATGGCCCAAGGTAAAAATCACTAACAGTGATAACAACAGTGTCTTCCCGTTTGGAATCATCGCTCAAGGGGAAATAGCGTGGCACAAACCAACCAAACAATGGATTATTGTTACATCCCCCGAAGATCGAAAAGCTCAAGAAGTCGGCGGTTGCTCGGATGGACCTGAAGTCGTGGATTTGGAAAACAAGATCTACTGGACCTGTTGAGTTTGAATTTTACAGCGCGGAGATCTGAGACGAGGAAGAGGCCATGACAATCCTTCTTCCTCACCCTGGTATTCGTACGGACTAAATACAAAGCGTATTGGGGTTAAATCCTCCTCAACGTTACAATACATCAGTGAATAGAAAAGCATATCGTTGCAAAGTATTTATTAACTGCTGATCTTCAGTAACGCTCAGATTGTATTACCGCTGTTATCTCTGATCTGAGCTATCACTACAATAGTCCTTTTAGCATTACATCAACGACAGCTTTCGAACGGTCTGCTCCAGTCAGCGCATCAAAGCCTTGTGCAAGATTACCGTCAAGGCGCAGCGATACATAGCCGTGTAACATTGACCAAACAGCAATGGCCAAGGATTCTACATCGAGCCTCTTTTCTGCTGCTTGAGCGTTACACACATCCAACAGAAGCGTATAAAGCGATTCCATAACTGCAGTAAGATCAGGATCATCAGAATCAACACAGTCTTTTCGCCAAAGAAGGCTATAGCGATTTGGATGCATCAAAGCAAAGTCGAGAAGAGATTGACATAAACCGTGAATCGCCACATCTATTCCACAGCTGGATTCAACTTTTCTTTGAAGTTTAGGCAAAAGGCCTGAGACGACTTCTATCGCGAGGGCCGTATACAATGCCTGCTTATTCTTAAAGTGATTAGCGGGAGCAGAGTGCGCAACACCGGCCTCCCTGGCAACCTGGCGAATACCTACACCCTCAATACCCTTTTCATCGAGTAATTTCAAAGCACTTAAAATTAGCTCGTTTCTCAAGTTTCCGTGGTGATAATTCGCAGTATTCCTCAATGTTGACACCGTCCATATATCTGTTAAAGTTGACAGTGTCCATATTAACATAAAGTATATCGTTAACACGAACCCGCAAAGCCGAGGTAAAAAATGACAGCCGAACAACCACTTATCTTTATCCCCCTGCTCTTTCATATATTGCTGGTCTTTTATTTGTATTTAAAACTTGGGATTTTGAAAGGGAAAGCTATCAGAGAGAGAAGCGTAGATCGGGCCGCAGCGGCATTAGACAACCGCGTTTGGCCAGAAGCTGTAATCAAGGTATCCAATAATATTGATAACCAATTCCAAATACCAATGCTATTTTATGCACTTACCTTTATCGCTTACCTTACGGAGAACACCGATAATTTTATGCTTGCATTGATGGGATGCTTTGTCGCTAGCAGGTATTTGCATACATACATTCACATTAGTAGTAACTATGTACCTTATCGCTTCTGGTCATTTGCTGCTGGTGCTTTGTTATTGTTACTAATCACACTATTGCAGTTCTTGCTCTTGATCGCTTAGTACTATCAGTTATTTGAATGGAGATTTGGTATAAAAATGACTCAAAGACTCATTATCACGTTTTGTATAATTCTCTATGCATTGGTTGTTCCCTTACTCGAAGTTAATACAACACACGTTTTTAACCCATTTTGGCCACCTCATACCAAGGTTCACATCGTCTGGCAATTAATCACAAATTCGGCTTTTGGTATTTTGAGCCTATGGCTCATCTGGAGAGGAAACCAGGTAATATTGGGAGCGATTATCAGTTCGTTAGTAACCAGCGGCTTCCTCTTATCCTTTGCTATTAAAGATATATATGGTGGTTCCATGAAGTATCTTGATGGTAGCGAAAAGACTGTTTTCGACATAAATATCGGTATTGTAGGGTTTGGTGCTGCAGTCATCCTGTTATTGTTTTCTATTGCTCTTGAAATTAAAGCCAATGACTGACTGACAGGAATTCTTAAACAAGAATATAAGGCCACGGATTAATTTAAATAACTATTAATAAAAAATTTTGATAGATAAAAAACATTACTGTTAGTCTTGATAATTGGTGCTTTCTGATCGTATATAAATCCATAAAAAACAACTTTTTTCAGCAACATCATCACTCTCAAGCATACCGCAATGAATGAACGTGCTTCCATTACAATAAAGAAATCTAAAAACATAGTTTTTTAGAAGTTGCCACCGTATTTTTAGTTTTACGAAACTGCGTTACTAAGAACCCGACTCAACCGACCAGGCTAATGATAAAAAGGTAAACGCCTGAGTCGATAATATGACAAATCACGCTACCCGACCATTTTGATGCTTCCCGAACAGCAGCACCACAACAGCCGGATTTCAGGCTTTAGCATCTGCATTCAACCGAACAGCGGCAACGGCTTGAGATTGGATATTATTTTCAAATCACTCGCCAGGCACTTTCTCTAAACTGTTCAATAGAAAATGACTCACCACCGAAATCACTTCAGGGTCTCGAATAATCCTGCGATGACCCACACCAGATGCTCTGAAGATATCGGTTCCCGGTAGCTTTCGCTGAATGGTTTCTGCTGCATTGAATGGTACTTCAAGATCATCTTCCGAATGAAGCAACAGCACATTCGGTTGATGCTGCGACAACAAATCACCAACATCGAGTTCGACAGCTGCTCGACCCACCTGTTCGCCAACGCCGCGAATAAAGAGCTCAGCTGGTTGTTTTGGTAAGCAAGTGAAATCTGCGAATGCCTGTAACGTCTCCTGCATGTTCGCCGGGGAGGCGATTAATGCATAACACGGAATTTCAACACCAAAATCGCAAGCAATGGCTAAGCCAACACAGCCCATCGAGTGCCCCACTGCTGCGGAAAAAGGACCAAACTCTTCACTGGCTGCACAAATGGCATCAGCAAACGCCACCGGGTTGGCTGCCGATCCTCCTGAATTGCCGTGCATCGGAGCATCAATGGCTATCACTTCATAACCCTGGCGAGATAACGACTCAGCAATAACACTCATTTGGGTCGCGCGACTTTCCCACCCATGCATCAACAGAATCCGTTGCCCTGTCCCGTCCCATTTCAGCGCACTGAGCTGATGCCCATGAACAGGCCCAAAGCACACTCTTTTTGCTTCACACTCCGCCTGGTACTCCCAATCTTTGATAGGAAACGTTCGCGGTGATAAAAATAGCTTCACGCTCTGCTGCGCAGTTTTCCGTGGCATCAATCGCCCCAGGATTTTGTTCTTACTTCGCAATAACTGCAGGGTGTTCATTATTATTGTCCTCAAGGGATATTAAGTCATTCAACCAATAAACATGTATATACATGCTTTTGGATAAATTTTTACATCGCTATAATCGCCTCAGTCAATTCAACCAACTGCTGATTGTACGCTTCACCCAGATGGTTGCTGACCTCTTTTTGCGCCTGACGCCAGCGCTCCCTGGCTTGTTTAAAGATCATTTCACCGTCGTCAGTCAGGGACACGACCGAGACCCGTCGATCCTCTTCGCCTGGCTGAGTTTCGATGTAACCAGCCTTCAGCAACAGCTTGAGGTTCCGTGTCAGGGTGGTTTGCTGCAACACCAACACACCCTGCAGATCCTTTTGTGATGTCGCTTTCAGGTACCACAGCGCTCTCAAGACAGAAAATTGCGCGATGGTAATACCCAAATCACGCAGATAACCGTCGTAGTGACTGGTCAGCACCCGGCTGGCCTGGCGCAAGCGTAAGTTAAAACAAGGCTCAACCCGCTTGTCCAGGGCTCTCAGATCGATACTGTCAGTCATCAGGTTTACCGGATTCATAAGATCGCCAAACTATATGTATATAAATATATTATTGCAAACCCCAGAACCGTAAAAAATGGACGGACGGTCAAATAAAAGAGACGTTAGGACATTAAAAATCCAATATTTCGCGAAGATACTGGTCAGTATGACTAACGAGATAAGAGGAACAAAAATGGAGTATTCATTATTGCAATGGCTGACCGGGTCAGCATTGATAAGCATCGGCCTGATGACCGGTGTCTATTTCACGTTCTCTGCGTTTGTGATGGCCGCCCTGAAGACACAGCCGAACCATCAGGGCGCCAACACCATGATCAGTATCAACCGAGTGATTCTGACCTCGACGTTTATGCCGTTGTTTTTTGGCTCCAGCCTGCTGAGCCTGACGCTATTGATAATAGGGGACGTTCTGGCACAGCTTGCTGCTGCAGTCTACCTGCTGGGTATGTTCGTTGTTACTGCAGTATTTAACGTGCCGCTGAATAACCAACTACGAGACGCAACGGCGCAACAACTGAGCACAATATGGGGCCAGTATTTACGCCAATGGACCATCTGGAATCATATTCGTGCAGTGAGTTCGTTGACTGCAGCGACTTTATTTTTGCTGAGCTTAGGCGGCAGTTGACGTGTCAACAATCAGATCAGCAACGAGCGGCATAATGGCTCGTTGCGTTCGCTTCTCTCAACCCATCCAATCACTATCCGATTCAATCGATGGTGTCTGCCTCCAATGCATACACACCATTTTCATCATGAACTTCTTTGCCCATCAGCGGCGGGTTGAAAACACACGCCATCTGCATATCTTCAGTAGCCCGCAGCAGGTGTTTATCGTGTTTATCGAGAATATACAGTGTACCCGGTGCGATTTTATAAATTTTGCCATCGTCACAGGTTTCAACCTCACCGGTTCCACTGATGCAGTAAACCGATTCAAGGTGGTTCTGATACCAGATGGGGGTTTCAGTGCCCGCAAAAATGGTGGTGATATGAAATGAAAAGCCCATATTGTCATCTTTCAACAACATACGAACCGATTCCCAGGTGCCACCATCAATGGCACGGTTGGTACTTTTACACTCATCTAACGTACGAACAATCACAATAAAACCCCAATCACACTGTTATTTATTAGCCGATTTAACTGGCTCGGGAAACGTTTTTTGATAAGGCATCTGCGATACAGCCGGATAAGATGTCCAGGCCACGATCCAGCAGCTCATTTTCAATCGTAAGTGGCGCTAACACCTTAACCACCTGACCCTCAGAACCACTGGTTTCAATAACCAGATTACGTTTAAAGGCTAACGTCGTCACCGCATCGGCCATATTCCCGGATTTAAACTCCAGGCCTTGCATAATCCCTTTCCCCTTGTGTTTCAGCTGACCGCCGTGCTTCGCCTGAATCTCCTTTAATCGCGCCTGTAAATGGGCTGCTTTTTTCTGAACCTCGTGGGAGAAATGATCATCAGACCAATAGTGTTCCAGCGCCTGTCGCGCAGTAATAAAGGCGTGGTTGTTGCCCCGAAAAGTACCGTTGTGTTCGCCCGGATTCCAGCTATCGAGCTGCTCTTTTAATAGAACGATGGCCATTGGCAAACCGTAACCACCAAGCGATTTCGACAAAGTAATTACATCCGGCTTGATACCAAATTCTTCAAAGCTGAAAAAGGTGCCACTTCGTCCACAACCAGCCTGAATATCGTCGACAATTAATACCATACTGTGACGGCGGCAGATTTCCTGAAGGCGTAACATCCAGGCTTTACTGGCAACGTTTAAACCACCTTCACCTTGAATACACTCAACAATAACGCCGGCAGGATGACCCAGACCAGATGACTGATCTACCAGTGCTTTTTCAAAATATTCCAGCGTGTCGAGGTCACCCAGATAACCGTCATACGGCATAAACTGGACCCCTGGCAGAGGCATACCCACCGATTCTTTATATTTCTGATTAGCAGTAACCGCCACCGATCCCTGCGTCACACCATGAAAGCCGTTAGTAAAAGACACAATGGTATGACGTCCGGTATTTTTACGCGCAATTTTTAACGCCGCTTCCACCGCATTGGTGCCGGTAGGACCTGTAAACTGAATGCGATAGTCCATTTTACGGGGCTTAAGAATGCGCTGTTGAAAGGATTCGAGAAATGCCTGTTTTGCATCAGTATGCATGTCCAATCCATGCGTCATACCGTCCGAGTTAATATAATCAACCAGGGCTTGCTTAAATTTCGGATTATTGTGGCCATAGTTCAACGTTCCGGCACCACCGAGAAAATCGATGTATTCCTTCCCTTCACTGTCCGTCAATAATGCATTCTGTGCTTTGGTAAATACTACCGGAAAAGCGCGACAATAGCCCCGGACATTTGATTCCAGTTGCTCAAAAATTTCCATCTTAAACCTCTTCATGAGAGTGTTTTAAAAAAGTGTGAAGGGGCCAATCACCACCAGTTCTTCACTGTTGTGTTCACCAGCAAAATGTTGCTGTTCATCAAAAAACGTCTTGTGAATTAGCGGCGCACCGAGATTCAGAGCGAAGCGCCTGAAGGTGCTCCAGGAGGCGGTATTGTCGGCGGTGATGGTGGTGTGCAAATACGTCACACCACCCACACGACGCACCAATTGCTCCAGCATCTGACTGGCTAGGCCTTTGCCACGCTGACGGCTGTCTACGGCAACTTGCCAGATAAACAGGGTATTGGCTTGCTGCGGCAACCGGTAACCGGAGATAAATCCCACCATCTCTCCAGCCACTTCTGCAACAATACTGGTGTCACTGAAATGGCTGCACTGCAGCAGATTGCAGTACATAGAATTCTCATCGAGCGGTTTGCAACGTTGAACCAAGCGAAATACCTGGCTGCCGTCGGAGGGCTGCGGAGAACGAAAGTGGTACTCAGAAGTAGTGACAGATTGGGCGGTTTTACTGGGTAAAGAAAGATCGGATGTTGGGCTCACAGAGTCCATGGAATACAGAGCGACGCTTACCGGGAATACCGTTACGCCCTCAAATTTGCTTAGTGTTCTAAATATAATACCGCGCCCAATATTATTTACAACCCTAAGTATTTTTTCAAATCAATACAAAATCACAACCCTGAAATATTGATTGAATGGCCATTCAACCAAGACAACCTAATTAGAGCACTAAGTTTTTGACGGAACACAACCTGGAAACAATTACTTAGTGCTGTATATTTTTGAGTTCAAAAGAGCTGAGGCGCATCCAATGGATGCACCGCCCTACCCGGGTTTTATCAGGTGACCAATTACAGATCTTCATGAGGCCCGAATACTTCATAATGGATGCGTGATTCATCCACCTTTAGCGCCAGCAATTGCTGCTTGGCGAAACTCATAAAGCCGGTTGGGCCACACAAATAAAAGTCGCCGTCAGCCAATGGCAAATCATCAATCAAAGAAATATCCATATATCCGTGGAACGTATTCTCCGCTTTCGGCGCCTCTGTCTGATACCAGCTATAGACTGTCAGATTCACGTCCTTCGCCAGATTTCGATTGGTTTTACGAAAGCTGTGTTGCCCTGGGTTTTCGCACGCATGAAGGTAATAAACCAGGCGTTGCGGTTGTTCTGCCGCAACGGTTTCCAACATGGCCTGCATAGGTGTTAAACCCACACCGGCTGAAATCAGGACTAAGGGGTTATCATCGCTCTTTAAATAAAATTCTCCTGCAGGAGCGTACAAAGTAACCCGCTCCCCCAAGCGTAAATTATCGTGCAGAAAGTTCGAAACCACACCCGGACGCCCTAAAATTTCACGCTTAACAGAAATCTGATAGCGGTCAGTTTGTGCTGCGGATGATAACGAATATTGGCGTATTTCCCGGTATTTACTACCCTCTGGTTGAACTTCAATGCCGACATACTGGCCTGGCAAGTATGCTGCAACGTCACCGCCATCGACCGGCTCAAATACCAGTGTCTTTACCAGCTCCGATTCGATGCGTTTCCCGCTTAAAAAAAACTCCCGACCATTTTTCCAGCCGCCTTGTCGCTCCGAATTTTGTTGGTAAATTTGTTGCTCTCGGCCGATAAAAATATCAGCCAATTGCTGGTAAGCATATTTCCAGGCTTCTTCGATTTCGGCAGTAAACTGGTCCGGGACCAGTTCACGTAAGGTTTCCAATAAGTGATGACCAACAATGGGATAATGTTCAGCAAGAATGTTCATACTGCTGTGTTTTTGCGCAATCCGCTCCACCATAGCCAACAGAGTTTCTGGCGTATCCAGGTGTTTGGCATAGACAGCGATGGCAGAAAACAAAGCAAACTGCTGACGTCCGGAGTGTTGGTTACTCATATTAAAGATATGCTTAACTTCCGGATTATCGCGAAACATACGCTGATAAAAATACTCGGTTACCGCCGGACCTGCACTTTCCAATATTGGCACGGTACTTTTAACAAGATCGATATGATGTTGAGATAACATATAATCTCCATTTTTCTGAGTAAAAAATTCAAATAAATTTCGTATTAATACAGTTTTTTTCACTGCCTCAATATCGGATAATAGATATAACAGAACACTAAAAAGGCAATTGCCCAGCATAACGCTGAAATATTCCACCCCCATAAAGACAGTTGAATAAGCGGAAAAATGAAACGTACTGAGGCCGCGATAAAAATCAGTAAAAAAGCTGCTGTCATCCATTTTCCGACACTCAGGGCTCGCCCGGTATGACCGAGGGAAACTCGACTAATCATTGCCAGAATCATTCCACCCAGCGTGCCAATGGTAATAAGATGAAAAGCATCACTACGACCGATCAAATGAGTTTCCTGGCTAACACCAACCAGCACCAGTCCGACACCAAGGCAGAAATACGAAGCGTGTAATGACCACAACAATGGAATCTTAATCGTACTGAACGGCGCCCAATGCGATTGTCGGTATAAATGCAAAACACCAACCAGAGCCAATAACCACTCGGGCTTAAAGAAATCGTTGCGAAAGATTTCCAGCCAGCCATCGAATAAAAAACAGAGTCCCGCGACCAACGAAACAAGTAGCAAACCAGCATCCAGCTTTTGATTGCTGCGCACATTGGCATCAATGCCAACCATGCGACAGCCATTGCGGGTAAACATTGGTATTACACGCCCCGCCACTACCGAAACAATGACACCAAAAAATAAAATAGCACTCTGGCCGATATGTAGCGCATGACTAAAAACGTTACCGTAGGCCAGAAAAATAAACAGGAGATTTAAACAGCCAATGACGCTTAGCAAAGGCAAAAATAGATAATTACGCCGGCTACGCGCACGTATTATCAGCTGGGCGAAAAAGCCAATCACCAGCGCCCACCAACTGAATTGCAACAGCAGGACAATCAGCATCAGCGTTTGACTGAACGGCCACCACGATTGCCAGATCAATAACCGCAACACAAGCCAGATTGTAGTTAGCCACATCAATGCCTTACCGTGCATACTGCGTAAATTGGTCCAGGTTTGAACAGCGGTTAATAAAAACCCCGCCGCAATCGTCAATACAAAACCGAATACCATCTCATGGATATGCCACAACACCGGATTGAAGTTCGGCTGCCAGCTGGTAGCCGAATTTAACAATGCCGCCCATAACAAAACGGCGATCACAGAAAAACCACTGGCCAATAAAAACAACGGCCTGAATGCAAGGTCCCAGATTGGTGCAGATGAATTCATTACAAAATGTCCGCCAGACGCTGTCTTGGTTGCGGACAAAGGGGGGCTGCGTTGGCTCATCTCAGTATGGCTCCTGCACCGCTGATTCAGGAGACGCGAGCGCCTTCAGCCCGGCAAAGCGGTTTAATGCGATGGAGCGCATGATGTAGCCAAACTTCACCACGGTGGCGAACAATAACGTGCCGATATGGGCGAGCACCTGAGTCGACATGGAAAACCAGTGCGCATAGGTATAGCTGACTAACACCGACAACACGGTCAAGGTCAGACCCAATATCATGCCCCAGTTGCCGATCACCAACAGACAGTGAAACTGACGAGCATTGTGAATATCGGGACGTTGGCCACCCAGGTGAAAATGTGAATACATACATAAACCTCAACATATCAGTGCAAGTTAACTGCTTATGTATTGTCTTTAGCGAAGACCATGCCAACCAAATTTACCCCATACATTTCAATAACTTAAAAGAAAAATCCCCTCTATCGCAGTCATTTTGACTACATAATTTATGAGTCATTTTGACTTCAATATGTTATATAGACTCATAACTATCAACACCCGGTGAACTGTTATGAGTCCGATATCCCTGAACGCCCTGATTGAACTGGCTATCGATTTGAGTCATAGCCTGGTGGATGACGATCGCTTCGAACGCCTGCTTACGCATATCCGCAAAGCCATTAACTGCGATGCTGTGGTGCTATTAACGCTGCAAGGCGATTTCCTCAAACCGCTGGCGCAACAGGGGTTGACGACTGAAGTACTGGGCCGTCGTTTCGACATCCAGCAACACCCACGCTTTATCGAAATTTGTCAGGCTAAAATGCCAGTTCGATTCGACAGTGAGTCCGAACTGCCCGACCCCTACGATGGCTTGTTACTGGCCACGGAAGGCGATTTGCCGGTGCATTCCTGTATGGGGCTGCCATTGCTGTTTGCAGGCAATTTAATTGGTGTACTAACCCTCGACAGCCTGACACCCAACGAATTTGACGATATTCCCGCCCGCACGCTGGATATTATTTCTGCCATTTCTTCAGCGGCATTAAAGAATGCCCTGACGCTGGAGCTGTATCAGCGCGATGCCAGTCATGCCAGAGCTGTGGTCGAGGAATTGACCCAGACAGCATTGACCAAAGACGGTGGTGAACTGATTGGCGATAGTGAGCCAATGCTGCGCCTGAAGCAGGAAATACAGATTGTTGCAGGGTCTGACTTCACGGCACTGATTCAGGGAGAAACCGGCGTGGGTAAAGAACTGGTTGCCCGCACCATTCATCAGCAATCAAACCGGAATAACGGCCCCCTGGTTTACGTTAACTGCGCCGCACTGCCGGAAAACCTGATCGAAAGTGAATTATTTGGCCATGTGAAAGGCGCATTTACCGGTGCCAGTCAAAACCGCTCAGGCAAGTTCACCATTGCGAACAACGGCACCTTATTTCTCGACGAAATCGGTGAAATGCCGCTGCAGGTTCAAAGCAAATTGTTACGTGCGCTTCAGAGTCAGGAAATTCAGCCGGTAGGACAGGATAAAACGCACAAAGTGGATGTCCGTATCATTGCAGCGACGAATCGTGATTTGCAGCAAGAAGTTGAAAACGGAGAGTTCCGCGCCGACTTATACCATCGCTTGAGTGTCTACCCACTCACGGTGCCACCACTGCGTCTGCGGAGGCAAGATATCGTATTGCTGAGCGGATATTTTGTTGAGTTGATGCGTCGTAAGCTGGGCTTACAACAAATCAAATTTGCGGCGAAAGTGATGCCCTACCTCAGTCGTTACGACTGGCCTGGCAACATCCGCGAACTGGAACATTGCATCAATCGAGCGGCGCTGAAAGCACGCAGCCGCAGCGCGGTAAACGAAGCCATTATCGCCATTACCCAAGGTGATATTGGCGTATTGCAGACGGATCACGAAATGCTGCCAGATACGGGCCTGCAGAGCGAAAGCGTATCGGCGCAACTCAGCGCTGCGTCTGCTAGTCCGACTGCGCAGGCCAATCATGCTATCGAACCGGTCAATAACCTGAAGCATGCGACGGAACAATTTCAGCGCCAGTGTATTCTTCAGGCGTTGGAGTTCAGCAAGGGGAACTGGGCCGCTGCAGCCCGTCAGCTGGATATGGATCGGGCCAATTTATCGCGAATGGCGAAACGTTTGAATATTCAGGTCGAACGCTCTGTCCGCGGCTGATGTTGCGGCGTATTGCAAACCCCTTATATTTCGCTGATCCCACGTTATAATCGCGTCTTCCCTTAAGATGGACCGAAATTTCAGGATCTGACATGAGTAATAAACCCAATCGCGATGCCCTGCTGGCTACCGCTCACACTCATATGCCAATGGGCGTTGCCGACAGCTACCGCTATTGGGGCGACGAAAACACCGTATTCGTTAAGAACATGAAAGGCTGCACCATCACTGATGAAGATGAGCAAACCTTCGTGGATTTCCGTCTGGCTTATGGCCCAATCATTCTGGGGTACCGCGACGAGCGCATCGACAATGCGGTGATCGACAGCATCCGGAATATCGGCACCATGACGGGCTTCTCCACTAAGATGGATTCCGACGTGATCGAGCTGGTGAAATCCATGTGCCCTCAGATCGAGAAAATGCGTTTCGCTAACTCAGGCACCGAAGCCGTGTTGGGAGCTATCCGCACCGCGCGCGGTTATACCGGCCGCAATAAAGTGGTTGTGGTCGAAGGTGGTTTCCACGGTCTATACGATGAAATGATGTGGAAACCTGACGTAGACAGCTGGAACCCGGAGTCAGGCACAGTTCCGGAGATCAAATCATTCGGAGGAGGAATTCCAGAGGCCAGTCGTGAACATCTGGAAACTGTTTCTCTGAACGACGGCGATGCCCTGGATGAGGTCTTCTCCCGTGTTGGAGATGATATTGCGGCCATCGTGATTGAGCCAATTATGGGAAACTGTGGTTCGATAGCCTCAACGCCGCATTACATGCAGAAACTGCGCGATATCTGTGATCAGAACGGCTCACTGCTGATCATTGATGAGGTAAAAACCGGTTTCCGTGTTGCCAAAGGGGGCGCACAGCAGCTATACGGAATTTACGCCGATCTGACCACCTACGCCAAAGCCATGGGTAACGGCTACCCGGTTGCAGCCTTTGGTGGAAAAGCCGCCATTATGGATAAAATCAGCTTTGGGAAAGATGGCGTTACCCACGGCGGAACCTACACAGCAAACCTCATTGCTCTCAGCGCTGCCAAAGCGACCCTGAGCACATTACGTGACACCGATGCGTTAGACAGCATCAACGCCACCGGTAAAAAGATTCAGGGCATTCTGGCGAACGTGTTCGATAAGTTTGGCGTTGATCACCGCTTTGCTGGTCCGGATTCCATGTTTGGTATTCACCTGGGCACGATCGTGCCGCAGAACTACCGCGACTGGAAACAAACCAACAGCGATCTGTATACCGAGTTTGCACACAACCTGATTAGACACGGCGTTATGCTGGAACCGGACTCTCGCGAGCCATGGTTTATCTGCGAAGCGCATAAAGAGATGGATTTCGATTGGCTGGCACGCGTGGCTGAGCAATCGATGCAACAAGCCCTGGACGCGCAATAGCCTTGCATTGGTTTATTGCATGACACATCACACGAATAAAAACGGCCTGAGAGCCGTTTTTATTTCCCTTCAATAACCGGTAGTAGCGACACCCGCTCACTTCCACTGTCAGCGCCGCGGCAGCCAGATCACGACAACCACCAACAAAAATACAACAATCCACCTCACAGAAGCTGTTTCTGAAGCTTTATTACTGTGCCTGGCATGCTATATTGCAGCCTGTTGTAAATACTGAACAAGGGCAAAATATGCGCCGTGTGACCCGCGAAGAATACCCTCTGGAAACTTTGCAGCGTGCTGTGAATAGTGTCACATTTTTCAAAGATCTGATTCACCACGACAGCGCCCAGTTTGAACTGTTGATGAGTGTCACGCAGTTTGTCACCGCCGACAATGAAGAAGTAATCATCAAAAAAGGCGAAAACGCCAACATTCTGTATTTCCTGCTGAAAGGTCAGCTAACGGTGCTATCGGGCGACGAACGCAGCGAAGTGATTGGCGAAATTAATCCAGGTGAAATGTTTGGCGTAATGGCTATGCTGCTGAATTTTAAGCGCTCTGCATCGATCAAAGTAAACAGCAAAAATGCTCTGCTGGTGGGAATCGACTTTCAGCACTTTTCAGATATCGAAGACTTCAGCTTATTTTCAATGGAAACGAAAATCAGTTTCTTCCGGATGCTGGCTAACAATCTGCGTTGGACATTAGAGCGCAACAAGATGCAGATGCCAGACCATCCACTGGTCGCAAGCCTGCGCAAAATCCCCCTGATCAGTGCGCCGAAAAACACGGAAGAAGAATTACAGGCACTGCATCAGCAAACACACGCTCTGGCTGATCTGGTGCGGGAATGGAACGAATCACTATCGGAAGATCGTGAGGGCGAATGGCTCAGGTTTTAAGTTATTTTAAACGTCCACCGCATACATCCGGATTTTAGTTTTGTCCGGAAAGCGCTGCATTTAAACTGTGCGCCATAAAAATGGGCAACCAAACGGTTGCCCAAATCAACGGTATCAATAAAAAGGCCATGAATTATCCCGCGGCTAAAGAACCACGCGGACGATCTTTTTTATCCGGCCAGGAATATTTCCATACCCGCTTAACCACAGTCAGATACTGATGACCAAAGCTGCCAACGTTATAAGGGATATCATATTTTTCACACACTGCCGCCACTCGCTTGGCCATCCAGACGTAATGCGGTGCTGGCACGTCTGGAAATAAATGGTGCTCTATCTGACAGCTCAAGTGCCCGGTAAGAATATGGAACCAGCGCTTACCCTCCAGGTTAGAAGAACCCAGAATCTGGCGGTAATACCACTGCCCTCGGGTTTCGTTCTGGCATTCTTTTTCATCAAAAGTATGTACCTCCTCGGTAAAGTGGCCACAGAAAATAATCGTCGAAGTCCATAAATTACGAATCAGATTCGCCATAAGATTCGCCAACAATACCCAGCCAAAGATTGCCCAGCCTGCACCCGCCAATAAACCAATCGGCAACGCCAACAATGGGTAGAAGATATAGTCTTTGAATACCTGCTTATTGATTTTGGCAAAAAAGTCTTTTTTCAATTGCTGACGACTGATCGGCAGTGAGCTGTTTAAGCGGCGTTTACCCATGAATATACGCTCGGCTGCAACCTCGTGGTACGCCACCCCCCACTGAAACAGGACACTCAGTAGAACGTACGTAATAAACTGAAAGCGATTTTTCGGACGCCATGGAAGGTCATCACTCAACCGTAATAAGCCGTAACCAAAATCGCGGTCTTTACCAATAATATTGGTGTAAGTGTGATGTTCGTAATTGTGATAGCGCTTCCAGGAATCGCTATCAGCAGCAATATCCCAGTTAAAATTACGTGAGTTGATATGGGGATCGTTCATCCAATCGTATTGACCATGCATCACGTTGTGCCCGATTTCCATATTATCGAGGATTTTTGCCAGCGATAATAGCGCGATCCCTGCCAATAAAAATAACCACCAAACAGATAGCAATGGTGGAATAAATCCAGCCACTAAAACAATGCGACCAACAATTTCGCAGCCGCGCTGAATGCGAATAATCTTACGAATATAATCAGCATCCTGCTGACCACGGCGGGCCAGCGCCTCATCTCGAATAGCGTCCAAGTCTTGCTGAAAGGCATTGAGCGTATCCGGGTCGGGACGTGCAGAAGAAAGAGAAATTGTCATAATAATATCCTTAAAATCGTCCTTATAAATCCAGTGCTACATCAGATACAGCAACCGAGACACACAATTGAATTTCCCCGGGACCGGTGTCTGAAGTCTGTCCGGTTTTGGTGTTGTAGACCACGCCGCTTTGTTTCTTACAAATACATTGATGACAAACACCAATTCGACAACCGCTGACCGGTTTGAGTCCGGCTTGCTCAGCCAGATCCAGTAAGGTTTGCGGCTTTTCAGAGTCACTGATGAATTGTGTGCTGCTGCTCTGACAGGAAATATATTGGCGGCCCTCAACTCCCTGGATCTGATCAATGGGCGCGGCACCAAAATACTCAAACATCACCCGATCTTCGCTGGCTCCCAAACCAGCAACCACCTCTTTGGCCGCCTGAATCATTGGCGTTGGTCCACAAATCATGACCCGAGTATCGTCATCACTGAGATCAAAGTCACAACGCGATAAGTGACTGTCAGTGATGGTACCCAGCTGCGAACTATCCATCAGACTGACGCGAAAATCGGCCAGTTCGTTTTGCAGACGCAGAAATTCCTGTGGGAATAAAAACTGCTCTTTATTTCTGGCGTAATACAACAGATGAACCGCACGATCAGACTGACGGTCTCGTAGCTGCTGCAGCATTGAGCGGAACGGTGTGATCCCACTGCCACCGGCAATCATCAGTAAAGGTTTATTGTCGTCACTGGCGGCTAAGCGGAAGTCGCCCTTGGCTGCGGAAATATTCGCCAGCCCACCATCAGCAAAATGCGTTCGCAGCCAGGGGGTAATCTTACCCTCGGGTTGAACACGGATGGTCAGCTCGATCAATCCGGTTTTACGGAAATAATCCGGGGAAGAGGAAATGCTGAAGGTACGATGATGACGAGCGCCATCTCTCTCCGTGATCAGCTCCAGGTGTTGACCGCCAGTGAATGTGTGCCTTGCCCAGTTTTTTTGCGGACGGATAATCAAAGAAAATACATCATCGGATTCAGGGCGTACCATCAGAATACGAGCACGACTGTACACGCTACTCCAGTTCGGCGTAATCATCTGCATCAGCGGTTCGGCGTAATCACTGAACTGTTGCTGCTGAGTCAGACTGTCAGCCAGCCAGCGCCAGGCGAAACTCTGACGCAGTGAACTTCGGCCTTTTATGGCAACATCGGATATGCTCATGGCGGTCCCGGGTCATCAAACGGTTGATACTATTTTTGTGTTTTTTACCCAGAGAGTGCGCTGAAGTCCAATCGATATTATTGAATGAAAAGTAATGATTTTGTCTTAACCCACACGCCACCAAGAACAGTTAGTTAGTAAGCACATACCCCAAAAGCATCAACTTATGCGTAAAATTCACAAATAACTCTGATTTATACCGGGTTACCCAACCACACAAAGCACATCGACTATTTCCAATCTGGAAATTATATCTTGCCGACACGCGTACTATTTTGGACCTTTTTGTAACCCATCGAGCCAAACGAAATGTCATACATCTGTACCATTCGGGCCATTGATAAATACCCTGATATCCCTAAACTTAGCGTCCGTTTTTCTGCTGGCAGCTTTTTGTGCGCTTTCAATCCGTTTTTCTCGATGTAAATCATGATCATAAATTGCATCTGATGCATATAAGCCAACCTGGCCATCAGGGCATTCCAGTACTGATGGTGCATGGCATGGTTGAAGACGGACGAATTTTTTATCACCCCAGTGGTAAAGGTCTGGGTCATTATCTGGCGCAGCAGGGTTACGATGTATATGTTGCTGACTTGCGCGGCATTGGCAAAAGCACACCAAAGATTAACAAGCACAGTCAGCATGGACAGACTGAAACCATTCGGGATGATCTGCCAGCGCTGATTCGATTTGTGCTACAAACCAGTGATCAACCACGTCTGCATCTGGTGGCCCACTCCTGGGGCGGGGTCTATCTCAATTCAGCCCTATTACGCTCGCCAGGTCTGGTGCCATCGGTGATTTCATCGGTGTATTTTGGTTCCAAACGAAGCGTGCGAGCGAATACTCTGGATCGTTATTTCCGTATCGAAATTGTCTGGAATCGCCTATCGCCGTTTCTGACCCGCCGCAATGGTTACTTGCCGGCGGTCAGATACAAACTCGGCTCAGACAACGAAACTCGTAAAACCCATCAGCAGTGCGTCGATTGGGTGATGCATGATGAATGGATCGATACAGATGATGGGTTTGATTATGGTGCTGCGGCAGAGTACACACGCTTACCCAACACCTTATATTATGCTGGCCAACGGGATTACAGCCTTGGCCACCGTTACGACGTAAAACGTTTTATGGCGGAATCTGGCCCCCACAGCAGCGAATACCGTTTGTTATCACAGGATACCGGTCATGCACTCGATTACGACCACATTAATATGCTGACGGCACCAGAATGTGTTGATGACCATTTTCCGCAGCTGGTGCATTGGATGCAGCTTCAGCAAACTCTGTAATTGCCGAGACTGAACTCCCTCACATAACAACCGCAACCGATTCGTTTCAGAAAAGCATCCAAGGTTGTTCAGTGACAAAGCCGCTACCGCTTTGACGCGTAACTCTCTGTTAACAAAGCGTCGCTGCACGTTACCATCCCGCTCTTTCCGGTAAGCCTCGGCGGACTAAAGCGGCCTGTCGCCATTAACTGTTAAACAGCCCTCACTTTCACCAAGCCGGCTGCTCTAATATGGATTGATGCACTTTTAGACGATCAGGCTTTTTGCACCCCGTGAGGTAACTATGAACTCAGCCGCCGCTTTGAATCAGCAACATTACCCTGCCACTTTGCTCACCCTTCTGAATCATGCCATTGCTGAAGGAAAGCTGTTACCGAGCGCTTGCGAAATTCAGGGATTCAGCCATCACAACAATAAAAACCAGATGCAATACAGCGTACAAACGGCTGCCGGAGCTTACTTTATCAAATGTCAGCAAAGTGAGTACGCCGATCATTTCGAGGCTGAAGACGCCAGCCTGAAAGCCCTGATGGCAACCCAGACCATCGCCACCTGTGCGCCTCTGGCAGTGGGACAATGTGACCACTTCAGCTACATAATTCTGCAACACCTGCCCTTAGCAGTGCACGGTGATTGGTTCAGTGCTGGTCAACAGCTGGCACAGATGCACCAACATCACTGTGACCTGGGATATGGCTTCCCACGCACAACCTATTGTGGCGAAACCGCCCAGGATAACCGCTGGAATAACAGCTGGAGCGACTTTTTTATACAACAACGATTAAAACCATTAATCGATCAATTGGCGACCAGAGGCATACGCTTCAGTGTTAGTCGATTATGCCTGATTCGTTGTGCCGCCATACTGAGTGAACATCAACCTCAAGCATCGCTGTTACATGGCGATTTATGGTCCGGTAACATTGGTTTTAATCCGGATCGATATTTGTCATACCCCATGATTTTTGATCCGGCCAGTTATTATGGCGATGCCGAAAGTGATCTGGCTATGACGGAACTTTTTGGTCGCTTTCCAAAAAAATTTTATGACGGCTACCAAAGTATAAACCCTGTCAGTGATGGCTATCCGCAACGTGTACGGGTATATCAGCTTTATCATTTGCTCAACCATGCGCTGTTGTTCGGACACAATTATATTCAGCAAAGTGAAGCGCTGATGATGGAAATTCTGCAGCACGATGGCGCAGATAATTAGACGATCTATTTGATCAGTTTAATGAGTTGTTTAAAGCGCTCGCCTTCGGCGATGCGCTGCAATTCGAACAAAGCCATCTCTACCGAGGTTAACTGTGCACCCAGCGTTTCCAGTGTACCGATGGCGAGATTTCTGTTTGCTTCGGTGCGAGAGCTGACCGCATCAGTCACCAGCTGTACCTGATAATTCTGCTCCAACAACTGAGCGGCGGTCTGATACACACAAATATGAGCCTCGATGCCGGCGACTAGCCAGTGGCTGCGCTCGTATTGCTGTATCCGAGCAACAATGTCGCGGTCATCTAAACCGGAGAATGTTTTTTTAATCAACGGCTTTCCTGTCAATAAATCTCGAATTTCTTCGCGAGTTTCACCCAGTTTCTCTGGCAATTGTTCCAGCCAGACAATCGGAATCTGCAGTAAGTCAGCACCGGAAATGAGGGTGCGTAAGCGCTGAAATAATTGTGGAGCATCGACCATCTGATCGGCCAGTTTGCCCTGAACATCCACCAGGATTAAACCTGTATTATCGATTTCCAGCATGTCATGTACTCCTGTGACAACGAATTCTATTGCGCCTGATTAAAACCCCAATTTGCCTTTTAATCAGCTGATATCTGCACCCTGCGCTTTCAGCAATTGCATCAGATCTGCCTGAGCTGGCATAAACCAGTAACTGCCGGTCAGCGGTTGTGAATACTCCATAACATGATCAGAAATACCATCATCGGTCGCACCAACCATACGCTGCAATTGAATACTGATCCGTTCCAGCTCACAGGCGAATGAAATAAAATACAGGCCGCGATCTTCCACACTGCTGTAGTAAGGCATACTGCGACGATAAATTTTCATACCAACACCATTAACCTTAACATCGGTCCGGCTGACGTGAGAATCGGCGGGCATCTCATCACCTTCCAATTCAACATTCTCGACTTTAGTCCGACCAATCACCGCTTCCTGCTGCCCGACGCTTAATTGTTGAAAACCCTGCAAGTTATGACGCCATTGCTGAGTGAACACATACGACCCCCCGGCTCCTGTCTGGCCCACCGGAATTTGTGCCGCAAGAATACGTTTGTCTGCTTTGGGATTGGCGGTACCGTCGACAAAGCCCGTTAAATCGCGCGACTCTCGATTTTTAAAACCACTGATGTCCAATTGGATATCAGCCACAGACGCCATGCACTGACCAATATGTATCACCGCCGCCATGATTTCGCCGCGGTCTTCGCCATGAATCCAGAACAGCAGATCAGCCTGGGTTGCAGGCATCTCGCGTTTCGCCTCCAATGTAGTAAAAGACTGTAAGTCCGCCGGTCGCCAATCGCCTT
The DNA here is from genome assembly GCA_022448365.1 of Saccharospirillaceae bacterium. Taxonomy (NCBI): domain Bacteria; kingdom Pseudomonadati; phylum Pseudomonadota; class Gammaproteobacteria; order Oceanospirillales; family Saccharospirillaceae; species Saccharospirillaceae bacterium. The sequence continues at coordinate 890,793 of JAKVCS010000003.1, forward strand.
GTAACTTATCCCAACACTGGCTGCCAAACGCCAGCGCAATGTGAGTATCAAGATCCTGCAGTAACGCCAGCGCCAGAGCACGCTTTATATCCGCAGTGGCGATACCGTCTCGTAGCGTCATTTCCAGATAATGTGCATGGACGCTCGACTCATGAAACAGTCCGGCTTGCGGTGCCGGGAATGGCTGACTGGATTCAGTATTGCTCATCGGTGTTCTCTCAATCAGGGGATTATAAATTTGTACGAATCAGCAGGTATAAAATCTGTGATTACTTCATCAAACGGTTTCATAACAGTGTTGGCGAAATCGGTGCAAAAGGAAATGGCTAAATCAGCCTAATGATTCCCGACTTGAGTGAATCCTCCGATTAACCACTGACAGTCGTTCAAGCCTACTATAAAATTGGCGAATCTGACCCAAAATGCTGCCTGAACCTGACACTAAACTGAGGACGTTTGTTCAGAGGTGTCATAACAAAGTGCCCTGGCAGAAAATCGTTGGCAACGTTCTGTGTATCCCATAAGTTTGAGGTGCTGATATGAAGATTTTAATAGCCGGAGGTTCCGGCGGTATTGGCTTAGCAACCATACATGCCTGCCTGCAACGTTACCCGGACGCACAGATTCACGCCAGCTACCGAACAACCCAGCCAGTATTGGATCATCCAAGGGTACAGTGGCATTTACTCGACATTGATATTAACAACGGTAGTGATAGAGAGCAGTCACTGGCTGACCTGGCGACAAAGTTAGGCAAAATAGATATCTTAATCAACACCATTGGTTTTTTACACAGTCGCGAAAAACGACCAGAGAAAGCCTTAAAACAATTTGATGCCGATTTCTTTCAGCAGAATATAAACAGCAACACCCTTCCCAGCATACTATTAGCAAAGCATTTTTCAGCCGCACTGAAATCTGACAGTAAAAGCGTCTTCGTTTCTTTATCGGCGCGGATCGGCAGCATTAGCGACAATCTTACCGGTGGCTGGTTAAGTTACCGCTGCAGCAAAGCCGCATTAAATATGGCCATGAAAACCATCGCTATTGAATGGCAACGCACTCTGCCGAACTGCTGTGTTTTATTATTTCATCCGGGAACCACCGACACCGGTTTCTCCAAACCGTTTCAGAAAAACCTGCCCGCAGGGCAATTGCATTCTGCAGACGTCACCGCCCATGCACTGCTGGATTTGATTGACGACTCTTCAGCCACGGACAGCGGGCGCTTCGCCAGTTTTGATGGTCATGATATCGATTGGTAGTTTAATGGCTAATCCTTCAACCGTTGCTGCAATGTTTGCCAGGCATCAATCACCGGATGTTGTCCATTTTCATTGCCGATCATCAATGCCGGATTGATTACCCTGCCTTTATTCAAACAGGCTTCTTTTACCAGGCCAATGCCCACCAGCTTGCCCTTAACATAGAAGTTATGACGGAAATAAAAGTACTTATGATCCCAACTGATCAATTGCGTATCGCAACGGAATTTTGCCAGCGGTGAAACCGGGCGCAGATAGGTAAAATCCTGGGCGGCGATCATACGCACCTGATAACGACCCGATTGCGCCAGTCGCGTGCCATGCCAGAAATTAAAACGACCGAGTTCCATAAAGCTGTAAAAACGGTAATTCGGTAAATGATCACGCCAGCCAAGATCGTGCAGCCAGACGCGAAACTGCAGGCTAAACACATGTTGCAGCGGTTTCTTAGTAGTGCCCCAGGAAGCCAACAGCACCCACAACAGACGTCCAAACAGATTCATACGATACATTTCTCACACACAAGCATGAGACGGAGTCTAAGACAGCGAACACAGCAGTCCATTGGCTGATTCGACGCAGTGAGCAGTTAATCCGTTTTATAAGCAACAAGAACGCCGTAACCCAGTAGCCTTTGCTCCCAGGCCCATGTCAGAAAACTGGCCGTCACCTGATATTTGAACCAGAAAAAACGGCCATGACGTGACTGATAACGCGACTTAAAAGCCGTCAGCCAGTTGGCAAAGCCCAGCATCACATTTTGGGATAAGTCGTGGTAACGAATCTGTTGGAACCCGGCACTTTGCAACGACTGTTGTTGCTGCTCAAGCGTCTTAAGATTGTGTTGTGGAATACGCGAAGCAGCCAACATCAAACGCAACAACAGTCGCTGCTTTAGGGTCATCGCTGAGAACGGTTTGAGCAACACCAGATCCGTGAACCCCAGGCATCCACCCGATATTAATAACTGCTGACTGCGTTGCAAAAACGACTGACGGTGAGAGAAATGGTAGATGCAATCGAGCGCCATCACCCGATCAATACACTGAGATCCTAATTGTCGCCATTGCAATTCACTGAGTTCTGCAATATCACCGTAACAACACTGGTTTGCTGCGCAATCATAGCCCTGCTTTCGCAGTCGCTGCTGCGCCAGTTTTGTCTGACTGTGGGATTTATTAAAACCGTGAAGCGATTCGATCCGGTAGTGCTGCAGCCAAAATAGCAGCTGATCGCCGCAACCAAAACCAATATCCAACACGCGGGATTGCGCATTTAACTTTGACTGTTGCGCCAGGGTTGTTGCCAGCGCACAACAGGCATCGGCATATTGTTGTGGCTCCCCATGCAGCATATCAGCGGAGTCCGAAAGCAAATTCACCGGGTCGTCAGTCGATCGCGACCACAACCCCAGATTCCCCCAATAACGGCCAGGCGGATTCAGATACTGCTCAGCCAGGTTATGAAATTCCTGTCGCGCCATGGCTTAGTGTCACTGGATATTGAGTTACGCCGAGTGCCAGGGAATATCGACTCCCAGCGCTTGGGCAATATTAACCGAAGAATCGACCGCCGCATCCAGCAGCGGTATTTTATCCGCCAGATACGAGCCACAAAACCACACTCCGGTCGGGTTGTTCTGCTGCGATTGTCGCAATTGCTGCATCGCTTCACGACTTTCCAAAGTCACCACTGGCCGGGTAAATTCAATCCGGGCCAACAGTTTATCGTCATCCGGTTCAAAGGCTGGATGCCAGGTCTGAAAAATCGTGCTTTGCTGGCGATATTTATCAATGGCTTTGGTCAGATCGACGCTCACCTGCGGACGCTGCTGTCCCTGTTTTGGCAAACAATAACTCACCGCCGAAAAACCTGTGCCCTGCTGCGGCAAAAAGCTGCTGTCGGTATGAATCATCATATCTGAGCGCTCAAAAGCCACCGTATTCAGCAACTGCTTTTGCTGTTCAAAGCCTTGCAACATGTTCGCGGCTTGCTGAGCCTGAGAGGCAATCACTACCTGATCAAACACCTGTACATCGCCATCGGCGCTGTGAACTTCGATACCTTGTTCAGCACAACGAACCGTCTTTACCCGTTTCCCGGTTTGCACCTGAATACCGTCAGTTAATCGCGGCACAATATCGTCGACGCCCTTGCGGGCATTGGTGATCCCAAACTTCCAGATACCACTGGTGAGGTAAACCAGAATGATCTCCGCCGGATAATTCAGCAAGCTCTGATAATCGCAAGTGCACGTGACCGACAACACAGGTAACAACACGGTTTCAGTAAAATCCTCTGACACCTGATGCTGTGCCAGAAACTGCCCAAGCGTCTGCTGCCTGATATCGCTGCTTTGCCTGAGCGCGCGCTGCGCCAACCGTGTGAATTTTTTGTATTGAAGAATTAACTGCCAGGCTTTAGGACGAAACAAGGAACGCAGCTTCGGATAAGAAATATGTCGACCGGCAAACTGAATATTGCCGTAATGCAGAATCTCATTGCCGCTGGCATCAAGGAATACACCCGAGTGATCACCCAACTCAACCTCTACGCCGATATATCGGTACAACGCCATCAGATTGGGGTAATAGCCTTCGCAAAACACCCGTAACGGGATATCAATCCGGTTACGAATACCATCTGCATCGTAATCAATGGTATACACCCCCATACCCACTCGTTCATGACTCTCCAGCAGGGTCACCTGATATTTCTGTTTTAATAACCAGGCGCTGGATAATCCGGCAATCCCGCTGCCTATAACGGCCAAGCGGGGTTTTTCTGCACCAGCAGACATACCAAGACTCCTATGTATTCAGCGTCAACTTACCGCAGAAGCATTACAGCGACAACCCTACCGACAGGTAGGTTTGAGTTGTTGAACCATGGGCGTCATCCAATCCTCGGGCGTAGCCAATTTTAATTGGCAGTAATGCCCGGTATCCCAGCACGATTTCAGTCGTAATTTCGACACCGACACCGGTTAAGGGTGTCGCCTGCTGATATCGAAACCAAGCGCTGCCGTGATCGACAAATATCCTGGCAGAAACATCAGCCAACCCTAACGGGTTTAATCCCCAGTTATCTTCAATTCTTGCTAATGGAAACGCCAGACTCAGGCTCTGACGAAACACCCGGTGACCTTCCTGAACACCACTGCTGTAGCCACGCAAACGGTATTTATTGCGTGCAAATAAACGGCTTTCTTCACCACTGTTGCTGCCGAGTACAAAAGATTCGGCACCCCGATCAGCAACACCACCGGCGAGGTCGTAACTCAAGGCGGCGCGTCCTGGTAAATCAAAGGTGTGGACAAATCGTCCCTGATAGATATGGCCGTCGAACTCTGAGGCAACCATATCGTTAGTTTCGATAATCAGATCGGCATAACTTCCCCAGCCAACGCCTGGAACATCAAGAAAACTCTGACGATTATCAAATGTCGCTGCAACCCCTACCAGAGATTCATCGCGATCCACCGGAAAATCGATAATTTCTTTATGCTCACGTACCAGACCTAAGTGGAATCGCAGCTGATCCTGCCACACTGGCGAGATCATATTGCGTTGCAACAGCCATAAATCATCACGCTGAATATTACGCACCAACTCACCATTCTCTGTGGTGTAACTGCTGACGGTGTCGTGATCACGACTGAATGCAAACGTCCAGCGATTGTCGTACTGATACAACAACTGAGTATTCCACTGTTTTTGTTCGCTGTCGTGATTCACCATCACACTGTAGCGATGGCGACCCAACGCATCGGTCCCTGCCGTAATGACTCCCAAACGATTTTGGTCATCACTTGAGATGGCCACCGGCAACCAGGTATGAGGACGAATACTGTGCCAGAAAGCACGGCTGCGCAGGTTATAGAATTTTCCTGACGAAGCGCCAACATCTGCATGTTCATTATTCTCAAGACCAATATAACGGTAATTGTATCGGCCAGAAAAATCGGCAACATTCCCTGCGGCAATGGGCGCTGGTCGCTGCTGCACGATTTGATAACCGTCATCCGAGTAACGCGCGTATTGCAGCCATTGGCCAGACTTATCAACGATGATCTGAGGGTTAAATACGCCGCTCAGTGTATGGGTTAATTGTCGTAATTCGCCGTTGGCTGGTGTCAGCTGATAAATATTGAAAATCCGATGGTAGTCCGCACTGAAGATAATATCGCCATTGGCTAAAAACTCCGGAGAATTTTCCACCGCACGGGTATCGGTAATTTTTTGCCAGCCCGGAATTAATCGTTGCTGTTCGGAGCCAAGACGACTCAGTTCCAGATTCCAGCCCTGACCACGTCGCTTGATCGCCGCCACGATATCGGCATTGTCATTAACATCAAAATCACCCAACACGTCTCCATCCTGACCACGCCAGATTAACTGCTGCGATATCAGCTGAAAATTACTACCCAGCGTCAACAACATCAATTCACTGATACCGGCGATATTACGAGAGGCAAGCAGCTGACGATTATTAAGCCAACGTGCCTTACGAAAACGCTGATCAAAGGTAATCTGTTGCCAACCATCGTGTTCACGCCAGATAAATAAATCACTCCACATGCGGCCGCTGGCACGGGTTAATAAACGCGCTGCAACCAGGGTACGGTCATCCGCTACGTCAATGTAACGAATGCCTTTTTCCGGCGTTAACAGTTGCGCCCCGGCGGCAGAATCAGAGGGGACAACCTCCAACGCCTGGCGATCTTCACGATTATTACGCAACATCAGCAATTGCTGATCATAATGACTGAAAACTGGCATCACCGGAATTTTCTGAGCCAGAATTTCAATGCTTTCACGGCGCGGCTGTTGCTGCTGTAGACGCTGTATCTCGGGGGAGAATCGGGCAATCAGATACTGTTGATAATCAGACCACAATTGATAAAAATCTTTACGGAAAATTCGCCTAGCGCTGGACTGCTGCATAAAAAACGCAATAACCTGGCCGCTGTAATGCTGCAGGTAATTTCGTACGGCATCCTCGCCGTATTCAGACACTAGAAATTCGATAAAAAAGGCGCCGTACAGATAAGCCCGATTCGTTGGAAAATGACGTCCGGTGACGACCACCTCACCCAACGACAGCAGTTCGCCACTGGCTACCTCCGACCGCATTAACATGCTGTAAAAACTGCTTTGCAAGCGACCATAGCCTGCCTTTTTATCCGTCTCCAGATAAACCGCCAGGCCTTCCAGTAACATCGAAGGCGTTAATGCGTGAGGAAATGGTGAAAGTGGCACTAATACGGGTAGTAATGGTGTACGGCCAAAAATATTACGACTTATTTTTACCGACCCGCGTGCCATCTCAGTGTGTAACACGTGAACGTATTCATGTCGGATTAAACCGTGTAACCAATCATCGCTGCTTTCGAGGCTGTTGACATCTTGCGGCGGTGAACTGTATAGCCGCATCTGAGCGAAAGGAATGGGCGTTGCCCAACCATTGGATAAATCAAATTCATCCACCAGCACCATGCGTGTCGGTTCCGACGGTAACGTGACTTTTCCGGCAGGGCTGGTAAAAAATGGCACCAGTTCTTTGTGCACATCTTCGGCCAGCAATAATGAACGCTGAGCCATCGCCGCCAGTTCTGGCTGATAAAAAATCTCAAAATTTTCCGAGCGCTTGCTTAACCAACCGGACGGCTCCGGCTCACGATCCAAGTCCCAGGCAACCGGCAGCGCTACTGCCTCACTGGAAATCATCACCACAAAACCAAACCAGGCTGCAACGCCAGTCAGAATTCGCGATACCAGAAACAACCACACGTGCATACAAAACAGCCTGTCAGAATTATCCATAGGGGCACCTATGATAAACAACTCAACGACCGCGAACAGCTTGCGCGTGTAAATTGTCTGTCATACGATTTTCTTTTCACGGCTCATTCACAGACCGCTCTCAGGAGGTTGATATGCCCTGGTCAGACCATCACCGTCGTGCCGCACGCTACAACCGCTGGATCAACCATTCGTTGTACCAGGCCTGTATGGCCCTGGATGATCAGCAGCTAAACCGGAATGTAGGATTGTTCTTCGGTTCTATCAATGGTTGCTGGAATCATCTGGTCATTACCGACTTATTGTGGCTAAAACGAATGAGCAATGCTTATCCAATTCTCGAAGAGCTCCGCCATATTGAGTTTCCGCACAAACTCGATGGTCACATCAGCGATGATATTCGACAACTGTGGGCATTGAGGGAAACCATTGATGATGTGTTGATACGCTGGTGTGATTTACTGCGCCAGAATGACGCCACTGCAGTGATTGAATACCGCTCCACAGCGGGCGACGATTACGCCAAAACACTCGATCAGGTGCTACAACACCTGTTTAATCACCAAACACACCATCGCGGCCAGATCAGCGCGGCGCTCAGTGTACTGCAGGTCGATTTTGGCTCAACCGACTTACTGTTTGCTCCCTTAGATGATGAATAGCCTGGCACGCCAGCGACTGCGTAATGGGCTAATGGCGCTGGGGCAGAAACCCGTCAGAGAAAACGCATCAATTCCGCAGCCACAATCCCTGCTATAGCTAACGCAACCCAATGCCAATGGCGGAAGATGGGTTCGGGCAAAGCCGAAGGCTCAACTGCATTCGCTTTATCGTATTGCTGAACCAATTCCCGGCCCTTATCGTAATCGTCGTTATTGACCATCACGCGCACGTAATTCTGTGCCGACAAGTCGCCGATGGCACCGGTCAGATATTCACCTTCGATAAACGCACTGATGCGGTGTTGTTGCATCATGCCCACGATCACATGAGCCTCAAGCATATCGGCCGCATTGTAGACACACTTCATACGCGATTCTTATTGTATTACCGAATTCTCATTATAGATGCCCCGCGACAATCTGTTCAGCACGACCCAGATGGAAACGGTATATCTGAAACGGTCCCTGTGCTTGCATCTCATCCCGCGACACACCAAGCACCTGATGTAATGCAGAGCAGGTAATATAAAGATAACCATCTGCCGCTAAGCTGAAACCGTCCGGCCAGCGCAAATCGACTGTCCGAAGTAATGTCTGTAGCTCACCATCTGGGGTACGCCGAACAATGGCAGAATGCTCCAGATCGGATAAATACAGGTTACCACTGGCGTCGATCGCCATGCCATCCGTCATGGTTTTTTCGCCCAATACCTCAACCCGTGACTCCAGCGTGGCATAGGGTAATTGCTTATCCTGCAGGTCGGCCGTTTTAACCCGATACAAGTTTTCAGCACTGATACCAGCAAAGTACAACCACTGCCCCTGCTGATCCAATGCAATGCCATCCACACCAGGGTTGACGGTAAAAGCGTTAAACAACGTCATAGCACGTCCCTGAACCACAGGCTGGTAATCACCTGCGGAAACGGTATGACTGTCATGCAGATGGCGCCAGCTGTCCTGCTGTTGGCGATCAAACACAACCAGCGCCGGAGTGCGGGCAATCAGGCTGGCATCGGTGATATAAAAGAAACGTCCGTCCGGGCTGATGCGAAAATCGTTAGCGTGGGAACCTAATGGGAAAACGTTGCGTGGAAAGCGATATTCCTGCAGTAACTCGCCAGAATTAATATCGAAAGCCAGAAGGCGTACACGGCTGAGACCATGACGACCGTTATCAAGCAGCCACAGTTCATTATTATGGAGGCGCAGTGACAACACCTCATTCAGTGCTTTTTCGTGTTCACCGCCGGGTTGCCATTGCGCCCCCGGAAAAGCACGGGCAACGCCATCACGCCATTCTGCAACATTAAACTCAGGCCCGGCTTCCGGGTGAAAGGTAAAGAAGATACGACCATTTTCAGCGACGGCGATGTTTCCCGGAGGCGATGGTAACTCCGCCACCAGTTCCAATTCCGTTGAGGGCAGCATGGGTGTTGAGGTCAAATCAGGAAACTGACCGCCGGTAAAATAGGTATAACGTACCCCGGTAAATCCGATAACCAGTAATATAACGATGAACATCAACCAACGAGCAAACATCCGGCATCCTTCTTATTTTTGTTAACTGCGCGCACACTAACAAAGAACGGAACACCTGTTAAGGCAACCGACGCCGAATTATCTCAATCACCCTAAGCGGGTGAGCTATGACGCTATTTAAGGTAAAGTGCACGCCTTTTTTCAGTCGGGAATTCATTATGTCGTTACCGGTGATTTATCAGGACGAGCATCTGATCGCTATCAACAAACCCAGTGGGTTATTGGTTCATCGCAGTGAAATTGATCGCCATGAAACCCGGTTCGCACTGCAGTTGGTGCGCAATATGCTCGGTCACCATGTATTTCCGGTACATCGGCTGGATAAACCCACTTCCGGTGTATTGTTGTTTGCCAAGCGTTCAGAGATCGCCAGCATTGTTGTGGATCAGTGGCGAGAACGAGCGGTTGAGAAACGCTACCTGGCATTAACACGGGGCTATTTACCGGAATCGGTTCACCTCGATAAAGCGATGTCACCACCCGTCGATAAATACGCCAAACACGAAACCATAAAGCCACCGCAAGAAGCCATCACGGATTTCCACCGCCTGGCACAAATCGAATTACCGATTGCCATTGATAAGTATCCGCAGTCTCGCTACTCGCTGGTGGAGGCTATCCCGAAAACTGGCCGTAAGCATCAGATCCGTCGCCACCTGAAGCACCTGGCGCATCCGATTATTGGAGATGCCCGGTACGGCAAAGGTAAACACAGTCGCTATTTTCGCGATCACTTTGAAGCGCCACGACTATTACTTCATGCCTGGCAGCTGACCATGGAGCATCCGGTCACGGGTGCAGAACTGGTATTGACCGCCGAACTGGATAATGTATTTCGCCGCCTGGTGAAGCGTTTTGACTGGCAACAACAGCTACCGAAACCACTGCGGGATTTCAGTGGTGAAGTTGATCCTTGTATGGACGACTTTTTTGTCGAGCGCGACGAACCGACGGCAGTATCCGATATTCCACCGCCTCCGCCGCTGGCGGGATAGGTCCAACTCCCCCGTAACAACCTGGCAGTAGGTCTTCAATTTTCGCTGCCAGAATGAACAATGATCCAAAGCTTCCAGTGGCGGCGAATAACTGACTGTGGATAAAAATCTGGATAGTTTTTTTGCAAACCACTGCAGCCCAATAATCACGCGCCCTGCAGCCAAATGTGCAAAATGGCGATTAAATTTTTCTTTAATATTTTCAATCACTTAAGAAAAACGTCAAACTTGCGACGATACACAAAAATACAAATAATTATCAATATCAATTTAAATTTCCTGTGCATAAGGCCGTTTTTGTCGATTTTGGGCTATTGACTTTGATTCCTTAATTTTCCTTATCTGAAAACCATACGAATTCTTTATGGTGTGCTTTTGTGCCATTGGGTTGCCCACAGTTTCTGTGGATAGTTCTGTGCTTAACCATCATAAAAAGCTCGCAAAGCGTGATAGCGCCTAACCCCGGGTTAAATTGTTCATTTTTTAACCAGCAGAATAATTTCTATATTTTTCAATAGCTTATGAATTGCAATAGCGCTTTAAAGAAAAATTGAAAGAAAATCTCTCGGCTTTGCGGCACTGCTTCGCCAATGTGCATAAGAATTACTGACTGCGCAAAAGTAGTGCCATCAATATGCAATAACCAGGAACTCAGTCAGGTGGAAATCCATTGCATCGCGGATTGCTATTCAGAGTGGTTTATTGGGTAAGTACATACTTCTTCACAGTTTCTGTTGATAAGTTTGTGCAAAAACTATAGAAAACCGCGTTAAGCGCCCGGTTTCAGAGGGTTCACGACAAATTGATGCATTTTTACGCAATTAGAAAAAAGCTTGAAAAACAACAGATTAGAAAACAATCAAACGGATGTGCCAAAATATCGTAGTCTCTGCAGCAACGCTGTCGGACGGTGTTAATAAACTCGGATTCCAAGCTTTAACAACGCTTTCGTCAGCAGATTATCGAGCTGTGCGAGGTCTTGCTCGCGTATCTCGGATACGACCAACCCTGCGGCGGCTAAAGATTCCAATCGCTGCATCTTACGTCGCAGATAATCTGCGCTTTGATGGCCGTTGGGGTAGCCCCAGAATTCTATGATCAGTCCCGATTGCGGCAGATAAAAATCAACCGTTACCGTTTGTGCTGTCGAATCACCAACGATCTGCCCAGCGTCAACAACGCGCTCACAGGCGTAGCTGATACGATGCAGATAACACCAGTTGGCAATCAGTCGCTCGCCGGGGTTGCGACATAGCCGCCCATCAAGACTGCGGCAGTCAGAGTTGTCTGGGTCAAGCTGCGCAATCGCAGCCAGCCAATCGGAACGCTGTTCGATGGCCTGAGGCCAGCTGACGTAGGTGACGCCTTGCTCAGTTTCTTTTTTGACACCACCTAGCGAGTGTCCCGTGGGGGTCAGTTGCCAGCCCGATGCGACCGCTTCTATCCAGCCCAGTTCAGCCAGCAGAAGATTTACCAATCTTGCCGGAGCACCAACCGGTTTCGCCAAAGCGGTGGCACTCAGCTGTTTCGCTTCCAGGGTTGCCAGTAAGCGATGCTGCAAAAGCGATTGTGGCCAGACAATGTAACGCCCGAATTTATCCGATTGCAGATATTCTCCGCCCTCAAATTCGCCTTTAGCTGTCAGCTGGTAATGATGTTTACCATCGTTGCCTTTCTCACGAGTCAGCCATTGCCTTTCGATCAGCCGTTCAAATAATAAGCGGCTATCGATACCCGCTTTTTTAGCCAGACGTGTGGTTGATAATTTTTGCGAATGCGTATCAACCACCGTTAGCACACTCCTTTTTGTACAGTGCCACCAGATCTTTGCGATAGGCGGTACCTTTGGATTCATCCATATATTCTCGCTCACCGTTCTCATTGGTGGTGTAAATGGCATTAGCACGCAACATCTCATCGCGTTTCGCAGCCAGACGTTTGCACAAAGCCGCCTTTCGCTCTTTCGCAACTTTGGCCTTAGCGCGTTTTTCTTCACGCTGTTGACGCTCTTGCGACAGTGTTTGCAGCAGTTGTTGCTGGCGCCGGACACGCTCTGCTTCGCTTGCTAATGGTTCGTTCGTAGGACGAGGTGCAATTTTTAACTCTACTTTCTCAGCCGCTACAGGTTTGTTACGAGGCGGCTGATCGCCAAAATGCACTTTGCCATTATCGTCAACCCATTTGTATACCTGAGCCTCGACAACTCCTGCTGTCAGCCAAAAACTGAGCAGCAGGGTAACTGTGTAATTCATTGCTATTAACTTCCTTTTATACCTGATAGCCATGGGCCGGTTACTTTGCGTCATTGCGGCCCGGTGACTGGCCACACTCCTCCAGCAAGGTCTGCCAGGCCTTAACATGGCGAAGATTCATTTGCTCAAACTGCTGTTTCTCAAGCTTCAGCGACTCGTACCATAACAAAAATAATGGGTGAGCCGTCTGCTCGCTATTGAGTTCTTTTGCTAATGATTTAACCGCATTTAATCGCGGCCATAGTTCGTTACCGAAATTATAAATACGACCCAGGTACGGCTGAATCTGAGCCACATAAAACTGATTAAAAACATTACGCAAATATTCAGCCTGTTTCTTCTCAACACCGTCGCTACACAGAGTTTTCTTTTGCTGACTCTGCTCAAGCATCGAGGCAACACGGTATAAGCTCAGCGTCATAACTCTCAGACTGTTGCGCCAACGACTTAACGATTCAGCCAGATGTAACTGCTGCAGTTGCTGCTCCATATCAGAATCGGAATAGTCATAGGCCTGCTGTTGCCAGTTAGCTCCCTGATCCAATGCATAATCTAACGCTACCAATCCCGGTCGAATATGACCCGGTGTCGCCCCGCCCAGCTCCATCAAATCTCGACTGCCGGAAATATACGCTTGCCACTCAGCCTCCGCAAACCAGGCGTTCCACCAGATTTTTAATGCCTGCTGACGTTTTTGTTGCAGTGCCTGATCCAATAATTGCGCCAGATCAGCATTACTGCTTTGCAATGTTTCGATGCAGGCCGGTGCCAGCAACATGAAATCCCGTTCCAGATGCATTTTCTGACTGGCGGGTGCCAGCTTCCCTAACTGACTGTTTTTGTAACCCAGAGACTGCGCCAGTTCGCAAGATTGCAGCTTCAGAAAATCCAACAACGAGACCTTTCCGGATTCGATAAGGTAACTTTGTTGCTTCACCTGAGTCAGTGGCGGTGGGGTGTTAAGAAATTCGGGGATATCCGGCACATTTTCGGAAGTCACCCGCGCGATTCGTTCAAGATAGTCCTGGGCTATTTCATCCGGGGAAGGACTACAGGCAGCCAACGTCAGAGACATAAGAACTAACAGCAATTTCATAGATTTACCGTCCGATACTGGCAATCAATATTCCCTACAGTGTAAAAGTTTATTGACCAGACGAACAGTCAGCGCCGTCAGTATTCAAACAAACAGTAGTGGCTTTCTGACATGAGAATGGCGATCCAATATTGATCAACCACCGTATTCTGACAAGCTTGGTAAAGACGGATTAAACATCGCAATCATACAATGGCAAAATTTCCCATTTATTGCATAATAAAAGAATGAATCAGCTGCAGACTCCTTCCCGTTTGTTATCCGTGGTTCGCACCATTTTGCGACCACTGGTCCATTTGTTACTCCGCTATCAGGTAACGTTTCCTGTGCTCATGCCAATTCTCAAGCAGCTATACGTGGATGTGGCAGAACATGACTTCCCTATCGACGGTAAAAAGCAGACAGAAAGCCGTCTGAGCCTTCTGACTGGCATTCACCGTAAAGATGTTAAACGCTTACGCCAGCAGGCTGCAGAGCATATTGAAGTGCCGGTCTCAGTCTCACTCGGAGGTCAGATGGTGGCCTATTGGCTCAGCACTCCGGGCTATCAGAAGAAAGGCAAACCTCAACCGCTATTACGCCAGTCACAAACACCGGGGGACATCAGTTTTGAAACTCTGGTAGAAACCGTTGGTCGTCAGGATATTCGCCCACGCGCGGTCTTGGATGAATGGCTGCGTCTCGGCGTTGTGCGGGTGATAGAGAGAAGCGACAGTGACGATCACATCGAGTTGTGCAATGAAGCATTCATTCCACGCGACGGCGAGGACGAAAAATTATTTTACTTCGGACGAAATTTGTCTGATCACATTAAAACCAGCAGCCACAATTTAATGCCCAACAACAATCCGTGGCTGGAACGCAGTGTATATTACGGCAGTTTATCGGCTGAAGCCGTCGAAGAATTGCATCAATTCTATCGCGAGCAGAGTATGGAACTGCTGAAAAAAGTGAATGAAAAAGCCCGCGAGTTAAAACAAACCTCGCCCGGTCACTGTCGAATGAATGCCGGCGTTTATTATTGCCAGGAGCGCAATGAGGAAAATAATGAAGATTAACATCGCGATATTTCCTATGCTGCTGTTAGCCATTATGAGCGCTCAGGCAGGTACTGAAATAGAAGGCATTGGTGGAACCGGTCAACGGCCAGGCGAGGATGGCTTTGGTGGCACCGGTAAATCAGAGGATACTCAGCGCCCGGAGTTCTTGCAGCGTCCTGAAACGTTGGAATTGCCGGTACTGGAAAGACCGCACCGTCCAGAAACATTGCGTCCTGAAATCATACGCCCGGATACCGGTGAAATATCTGATGACGCCAGTGAGCCGCCAGCCGGCGATCTACGCCGATAATTCAATACTGATTGAATGCCAGCCAGGAATTCAGAAACGCCAGCTTAAACCCACGTTCCAGTCACCGTCCAATGCAACACTGGCATAGGGTGACCAGTGACCTTCCTGGCCGTCAAAACCAACCATCATCGTGAAAGCATGCGTGTTATCACGTCTGGGCTGACTGGCTTCACTGCCGTCATAAGAGAAAGAATAGCCGGCCAATTTAATGCCTGCTCCCCAGCGCCAGCTGTTCTGTAAATCAAACTCGCGACTTTTACCACGCTGGCGATAGCCAAGATACGACCAGTAAATCCCGTGCTGCCATTGCTGTAACAGTTGTGCCCGAATACCCTGATCAACACTGCCGGTACCCAATGAATCCTGCGCTTCGGCAGTTGGTAATTTCAGACGAAAACGGACGTCCCACCAATGTGATAACCAGGATCGCTGGACCAGGTACGTGGCTGATAACCAGCTGTCAGTGATTCCTTGTTTACCGTCGCGGTAACGTAACCAACCGGAGCCGGCTTTTAAACGCCAATGCTGCAGTCGCCAGCTGCCACTGAAGCTGGCCTGACCCCAGGCATCCGAGCGGATGTCATCGCCCTCACCGTAGTGAACGCCCAGCTGAGTAACGCTGAACTGCAGACCATCCGTCTTCGATCCACTGGCGTGCACCAAAGTACCTGTGCCGCTTAATAATCCAGCCCATATCATCACAAACCAATAACGCACCACGATCCCTGATATCCGGCAATTAAAAGGCGCTGATTGTATCAGCTCAGCAGTGTTTTTGTTCCAGAAGCTCGAACGCATGGGTTTACACACCACTGACTTGATATGGAAATTTTTCCCACTTATTATCCGATCAATAAATGGTAATTTTTCCCATATATGGATTGGAGAATATTATGCACAATTACATGATCAGCGCGATTTTGGTGTCCAGCCTGGGTTTAGTCGCTTGCATGTCGGATGATAGAGATTCAGATAAAATTGATGTCGACAAAGCCCTGAAAAACAGCACACAACTGGAGACCTACCTTAAAAAGGGCCTGATTGACGATATGGATGGTCAATGGCGCGAATTCGATGATACGGCCGTAGAGATCGCTCAAGATTCCACCAGTGGAACAAGCCAACCCAATTTTGGTAACAACAGCTCAACCACCAACACCCAGGAAGATAAGGTCGATGAAGCGGATCTGGTGAAGCAAAACGGAGATTATTTGTACGCCTATTCACCCCGTCATTTCTCAGCTTCCCAAAACGAAACCGTCGATAACCAACAAGCTATCCGAGTTTATAGAACGCACACTAACCCGCTGCGCAGCACTCTGGCTGGCGACTATGAATTACCGCAGCACTTTTACGAATTTCATGGCATGTTCCTGCATGATCAGGGACTGATCACTTTATCCCAGCAAGGCACTGTTTCAATTTATCACGGCCCTGCTGTTGCCATTGATGCGACGGTCGAACCCGTATCAGGGAGCGCCGATCTTGCAAACATCAACCCGGTGCCAACCGCTGAGCAAGCACTTAAAGCATCACTGACATTCCTCAATCTCGATAACCCCGCACAGCCCGAAAAACAGTCCCAGCTGGAATTTGAAGGTGAAATCGTCGCCAGCCGGCGCGTGGGCAACTTTCTTTATGTGGTGAATCGTTTCCAGCCATTGGTGTTACGCACTCAGGATGATTACCGCGATCAACAACAATGGATCCGCAAAGTCATCGATACACCTCTCGAAAAACTGCTGCCACGTTATTGGGTTAATGGCGAGCTAAAAGGCACACTATTCGATGGTTCCGGCTGCTACCTGCCTGATCTCCAACAGCAAGGTGGCTATCACAATATCGTCACCCTGCTGAAAATCGATTTATCCAATCCAGCCAGCTGGCAAGCCAAGTGCAGCAGTGGCCGGGTAAATGATGTCTATGCATCGGAAAATAGCTTATTTTTGGCCGCCGGTTATTACCACAACGGGACACGCATCGATCAGTTCTCAATGGACGATTTGGCGCTGCAGGCCAGTGGTCGGATTCCCGGCTTTTTACAGTGGCCAATGCCCGCCTTGCGGATGAGTGAAAAAGACGGTTATCTCCGGGTTCTGGTTTCTAACCGCAACTTCAGCGCACTGCCTGAGCCTATCGATAGTCCGGTTACATTAGCATCAGACACGGTATCAAACGGTGACAACACCCCACCCTCCTGGGCAGAAGCGCACCACCGGTTATACGTGCTAAAAGCCAATGCGCAGCAGCAGTTTGATCAGATTGCCGTCATTCCTAATCGCCAACAAACCACCATCATTGGAAAACCCGGCGAGCAAGTGAAATCGGTGCGTTTCCGTGGCGATAGAGCCTATATCGTTACTTTCCGCCAGACAGACCCCTTGTACGTGATTAATCTCAGCCAGGCCGATAAACCGTTTGTTGAAGGCGAACTGGAAATTGAAGGATTTTCACAGTATCTGCATCCGCTATCGGATACGTTATTGCTTGGCCTCGGCATTGATGCGAACAGTGCCGGTCGCACGCAGGGTTTAAAAGCGACCTTATTTGATGTCAGCAACCCCGCTACTCCAACCGAAATCAGCTCACAGCTGTTTGCTGATGATGATTCCCACGCAGCCTACCTTTACGATCACAAGGCTGTGAACTTTCTCGACAGCGCAGATCAACAAACCACCCGCGTTGCCTTTACCTGGAGCCATTGGAACGGCGCTCGCATTAACCACCTGCGCATAATCGATATCAATAAACTCAGCAAATCGATGAACCTGGTGACCGACCATGTTTACGCCAATGGTGGCGAGCAATCCTACGAACGCTACAGCCGGGCGGTCTTACACGGCGATGGTGTGCATCTGGTTCAGGATGGTGAAGTGACCTCAGGGCCGGTTTCCAGCTTTCACTGAGCACGACTGACGACGTAATCCTTTTCCCTTCGGCTCACCGATAGCAAACCTGTTGTGGTGGCAGGTTGCTATCCGTGAGCTTTTTTTCATCCGCCATTGTCTGGCTTCCGTCGCGGCCGTCTTTGCTTCACCTCAAGCGAATCCTCCCCTGCTGTCAGCCGCCGTCGGTAGCCACGGTTCCATCGCAGACTTTTAATAATCAGACGCTCAACTTTCCAGCTTCAATTCGCTAAACTAGCGCGCTGTTTTATTTGTACTTTTCGGATACATTGATGGAGTCATTGCATGGTCAGCCCGTTACAGCCCAATTGCCCAAGTAAAGCCGCAGAACGCCGCTTCTGGGGAGATCTGCACGGTGCCAGCCAGGCATTGGCCATTGCCAGTGCAGCGAGCAATCAAAAAGGGCTGACGTTGGTCGTTACCTGCGATCCGAACACGGCTCTGCGGCTGGAAGACGAAATTCGTTTCTTCGCCAGCGACCTACCAGTGCTGCACTTCCCGGATTGGGAGATCCTGCCCTACGATGTATTTTCGCCGCACCAGGATATCGTCTCACAGCGTATTGCAACACTGAGCCAGCTGAGCGATTTGCAACAAGGTGTATTAATTCTGCCGATCAGCACCCTATTGCATCGTTTACCACCGGCTAATTTCTATCAGGGCCAGAGTTTTGCGTTGGATATCGGCGCGAATTTTGACGTTGACGCGACACGTTTGAAGCTGGAAGCAGCCGGTTATCATTGCGTCGATACGGTATACGAACACGGTGAATTTGCGGTACGCGGCTCGATTATGGATATTTTCCCAATGGGCCAGGAGATGCCATTCCGTATCGAGTTATTCGATGACGAAATTGAAACCTTGCGCACATTCGATCCAGACAGCCAGCGAACAGTTGATAAAGTCGATTCCATTCGTATTTTACCAGCACGGGAATTTCCACTAAACACCACCGCCATCCGTACTTTTAAAGGTCGCTGGTACGACTTTTTTGAACAAGACGGTAAGCAATGTCCAATTTATACCGATATTGCCGATGGTATTGCGCCAGCCGGCATTGAATATTATCTGCCGCTGTTTTTTGACGATGATTTAGGCAACTTCTTTGATCACCTTCCAAAAAATACTCTGGTGATTCACGACAGCGAATTAGAAGCTTCTGTTGAACATTTCCGCAACGATGTGGAACAACGTTACGAAAGCCGACGCTACGATATTCAACGCCCGATTCTGGCCCCCAGTCACTTATTCCTGGCAGCCGATCAGTTATTCAGCCGCTTAAACGAATTCCCACGCGCGCAATGGCACGATAACGACTTACCGGATCGTGCCGGCGCCATTGCTTTTGCGGCAGAGAAGATCGCTGATATCAGCGTTGACTCCCGTCTGGAACAGCCATCACAACGACTGGAATTCTGGCTTAAAGAGAATGCCGCTGATCAGGGCGGCAATCAACGAGTGTTATTCTGCGCTGAGTCCGCTGGGCGTCGCGAAGCATTAAAGGATTTATTACGTCGTATAGAGGTTCGTCCACGGGAAATCGATAGTTGGGATGACTTTGCAACCGGAAATGACCCACTGGGTATCATTATCGGCCCGATTGAGCGCAGCGTTCAGCTAACCGAAGATCAGCTGGTCATCATCACCGAAAACGAATTATTCGGCCAGCGTATTCAGCAGCGCCGTCGCCGTACGAAGAAAACCACCGATACGGATTTAATGATCCGGGATCTATCTGAATTACAACCGGGTTCCCCGGTCGTGCACTTGGATCACGGTGTTGGCCGTTATTTAGGCCTGGAAACGTTAGAAGCCGGTGGTCAGACCAACGAATTTTTAATGCTGGAATACGCCACCGGTTCAAAATTATACGTACCGGTATTATCACTGCATTTAATTTCCCGTTATGGCGGTGGTGATGAAAGTACCGCACCACTGAATAAACTCGGCAGTGAAAAATGGGCCGCAGCGAAACGTAAAGCGGCAGAAAAAATCCGCGATACCGCCGCTGAACTGTTGGATATTTACGCCCGCCGTGAAGCGAAAAAAGGTTTCGCCTTTGATAAACCCGACGATGACTATCATCGTTTTTCTGCCGGTTTCCCGTTTGAAGAAACCCCGGATCAACAAGCAGCAATTGAGGCCGTCATCGGAGACATGACCGGCAAACGGCCAATGGATCGTCTGGTGTGCGGTGATGTGGGTTTTGGTAAAACGGAAGTTGCCATGCGTGCAGCCTTTATGGCGGTACAAAGCGGTAAGCAGGTCGCAGTGTTAGTACCCACAACCCTGCTGGCGCAACAACACTATCAGAACTTCGCTGACCGTTTTGCCGAATGGCCAGTCAAAGTGGACGTGTTATCGCGTTTTAAATCGGCGAAAGAAACCCAGGCATCGTTGGATAAAATGCTTGAGGGTAAAACCGATATCGTGGTTGGTACCCATAAGCTGCTGCAGAAAGATGTTAAGTTCGACCAGCTTGGGTTATTAATTATCGATGAAGAACACCGCTTTGGCGTGACACAAAAAGAGCGGATTAAATCGCTACGGGCTAACGTTGATATTCTGACCTTAACCGCGACGCCTATTCCGCGTACGTTAAATATGGCCATGGCGAGTATTCGTGATTTATCGATTATTGCCACACCACCAGCCAAACGTTTAAGTGTTAAAACGTTTGTTCGCCAGCATGACGACGCCACCATTAAAGAAGCGATTCTGCGGGAAATTTTACGTGGTGGTCAGGTGTATTACCTGCACAATGAAGTCAAAAGTATCGAAAAAGTGGCACGTGAATTAAGCGAAGCCATTCCTGAGGCACGCGTCACATATGCTCATGGCCAGATGACTGAGCGCGAATTAGAAGGTGTGATGGGCGACTTCTATCACAAGCGTGCCAACGTATTGGTGTGTACCACCATTGTTGAAACCGGTATCGATATTCCATCGGCAAACACAATGATTATCGAACGAGCTGATAAATTCGGTTTGGCACAGCTGCACCAGTTAAGGGGCCGAGTGGGCCGTTCACATCACCAGGCTTATGCTTATTTATTAACACCACCACCGAAAACCATGACCAAAGATGCGGAAAAGCGCTTAGAGGCCATCTCCTCCGCTCAGGACCTGGGTGCCGGTTTTATGCTTGCCACCCACGATTTAGAGATTCGTGGTGCGGGTGAATTATTGGGCGACGAGCAAAGTGGTCAGATAGAAACAATTGGTTTCACCCTGTACATGGAGATGCTGGAGCAGGCAGTTAATGCAATTAAATCCGGAAAACAACCCGGAGATGATCTGGTACTGAATCAGGGCACCGAAGTAAATCTGCATGTACCAGCGCTGATACCTGCAGATTACCTGCCTGATGTTAACGGACGTCTGACCCTGTATAAACGCATCGCCAGTGCAAAAGATGAAGCAGATTTAAAAGACCTTCAGATAGAAATGATTGATCGTTTTGGTTTATTACCCGATGCCGTAAAAAATCTGTTTCGCCAGACTGCATTAAAGCTAAAGCTGACACCACTGGGCATAGCCAAACTGGATGCCAGTGACGAAGCCGGTCGTATCGAATTCGCCGCACAAACCAGCATCGATCCATTTACTCTGGTTAAACTGGTGCAAACTAAACCCGGCAGCTATAAACTCGAAGGCGGCCATACATTGCGCTTCTTCTTTAATATGCGCACCATGGATCAACGTTTTAATATGATCGAACAAGTGGTCACCGAATTGCAAAAGGAACCTAACTCGTGAGTTTTTTCGCTTCTCTGAGACGAATTGCCGCAGTTTCATCAATACTGCTGTTATCTCATGCGGTACAGGCGAACCCCTGGTATCGCGTCGAGGTGATGCTGGTTGCCTACCAGGACGAAGAAACCATCGACCACGAGCTATGGCCAGATGCCATTGTCAGCGAACCGCCCGCTGTTGAAATTACCGATAAAATTGATAAAGCCCAGCACAGCTACGAGTGGTGGCTAAAACCAGAAGCTGGCGACGTACAGGCAACAACCAATGACCCGTCGCAACTTTGGTCAAAGTTTGGCGTAGAAGAGACGCCAGACAGTCAGTTCCTGCAACCGTTAACCCAACTGGAAGATCTGATCTTTGCCGACAAGGCCACCAAGATCAATCGCCGTAGCGATATGCAAGTGATCTGGCATCAGGCATGGATCGAACCCATCCAGAATGAAGATCAGGCCATCCAGCATCCAATTGACGTCTCTCTGCAAGACAAATTGAATATCCAGCTGCGTGGGACTGTACAGCTGCATGTTAGCCGCTATCTGCACATCAATACCGATCTTCAGATCCAACATTATGAACTGATGGAGCCGAATGAATTAGCAGCGCTGACACTAGCCGCTTCCCATAATGAAAAATCAGATTATCGTGTCAGTTTATTAGGGGATAGTGAGATATCGTTAAGCGAACCTCAACTGATACCAGTTCGTTCCGCTAAAATTCAACAGAGCCGCCGAATGCGCAGTAAAGAACTGCATTATGTGGATCACCCGATGTTAGGCCTGGTCGTAAAGGTTATTCCGATTGAAACCAAAGAGGATGTTTTTAACCCTGACAAAAATTAAAATAAATAACCTAAGCAGGTCGGTATCAGGGTCAGGCCATATCTTTTGCGTTCAGTATTCTTGAAAAATATCGCAACATAGCAGCCTGACCTCAAATTTTCTTGTCGATGCCGAACACTGAAATATCCTGACAACCAGGCAATTCTTCTTTTTTAAGTCCTATCGTTAGTGGCTTTAATGTTCGGTCCCGGCGTATACCCACATTGGCTCGGTTTTTCCTGCCCGGACAAAACCCAATGCCCGATAGAAATCAACGGCCTCACCATCGGCTGTTAACATTTGCTGATGAAAGTTGCTATAAACGGTTTGTAACGACTGCATCATCAAACGGCCAATTCCCCGCCCATGGTATGCGGGATCTACCAGCATATGAGGGTAATACACCACAAGGTGACCGTCAGAAATGGCGTTACCAATACCCACCAACTTGCCATTTAATCGCGCTGTTACCAGGGAATGAGAGTTACGTAACGCGGCCAAAAGTTGTTGCGGTTTATCCGCTGAAGACCACTGATTGGCACGATATAACTCAACCACCTCAGATGATTCAATCGAATCATGCAAAGAGATAACCGTTTCAGATTCTGCCATACTCACGAATAATACTCCTGACAATAACGTTAACAGGATTCGACTGTAACATGATCACAAACAGAGTTCTGCTTTTGTTATGGGTAAGTCAGAGGGTTGTCTTTTTAGAGTGTTCCCAACCCCAAATGGAATCATACAACTCTGATACATCATATGAGTCGTCTGGTGTATAAGGCGTCTTTAGATCGACGACTGAGGGACAGGCAGAACGATGGTAAAGCAGGCACCTTCTCCTAAAGTACTGCGTACCTCGATAGTACCACCCTGCTCTTCAATAACTCCCAGAGAAATGGAAAGTCCCAAACCCGTCCCCTCTCCAACTGGTTTAGTGGTAAAGAATGGCGTGAACAGTTTATCGATATTTTCGTGGCTGATACCAGGACCATCATCTTCAATCGAAATATGCACTTTATCGTTCTTGATACAGGTCTCTATGTTAATACTGCCCTGATCTTCAACAGCCTGATTGGCATTGGCAATCAAGTTAATAAACACCTGACTCAACTTGCCGTAATAACCCTTGATTACCGGAATTTCCCCATACCGAACATCAACAACAGCGTGGTATTTTAACTGATTATTAAGAATATTCAGTGCACCACGAAGACAATCATTAACATCAATTTCCTGCATTTCACCGCTCTCTTCACGGGAAAAGGATTTAAGATCAATGATAATTTGTTTCACGCGATCAAGGCCTTCTTGCGTCTCTTTTGATAATTCACCAAAGTCCTCCAATAAATAAGCAATGTCGAATCTATCGAGGGATTCACGTATTTTTTGTGCCATCTCATTGTTAGGATTCACATCCACTTGCTGTTCTAACACTTCAATAAATGTGTGAATATCATTAAACGCTTCTTTTATAGTATTCAGGTTGGAGCTGACAAAGCCAATCGGATTATTAATCTCATGCGCAATTCCTGCCGCCATCAGACCGAGTGATGCCATACGATCAGAAGACACCAGTTGTTTTTGTTGTTGTTTAAGATCATAGTGAGCTTTTTGTAAATCATAAAATGATGAATACAATTCTCGCGATTTGTCCTCAAGTAACTGCTCTGCACGTTTGCGGAGCTCTTTTTCGCGAAAGTAGGCTTTTTTATAATCGGCCAATGTCAGCTCCTGGTTGGCAGAATTACTGCAACGTCACTAACAAATGGCAGCAGTCATCCCCTTTGTGCATACACACATCGTGGGTTAAATGATATGCCTGGTTAAAATGTTTAGCACTGCCGTCGATCAGACCTTCCGCCAATTTGCATAATTTTCGCGGTGATTGATAAACCATCGTCAGCCTGTCAGGCAGTTGTTCGTGATATTCAAAGTGTGGAACACCGGCGTCGGGAAATAACTTCCTGACCTCGACATGAATCAAGTGATCCACGGAAAGTAAAAATGGGAATAAACCATCATGATCAAAAAACTGTGGGAAACGCTGATAAAACTGCTTGACCATATATTGCCCAAAAGCGTAAACAAGATCATTGTTATCTATGCCGGTAACGTTTGAGGCTGAGACTACCAAATCCATAAGTGCCTGGTCTTGATAGGTTTCGGTCGAAATAAACATACCATCTGAATCAGCACCATCCAGAACCGCCTGCCAGCCATCAAGGCCATAATTTTCTTCAACCATGTCACGCAACATATCGAATACCATGCCTTTCATTCGCTATCCCTCGGGTATACCAGGCTCAATCTCTTCAATCAGCACATAGACATCTAACTTATCACCTGACATATGTTCCAAGTTAACAATCTTATTGATAACGTTTTCATCAAGGATATGACCGCGTTTCAGCAATACCATTCCGCGTCCAGATAACAGGTTACGACTGAGCATCATGGATGGTCTCAATGCCGATACCGGAATCAGCTTCTCCCCGTCCTCCAGCTTATCGATATTAAAGTCTTGATAAGTCTCAATGAAAATATCAACAATGCGTGGGTCATAACGAATGCCGGAAAAACGAACAATTTCGTTTTTGGCTTTGTTTTCTTCGTATTCAAAACCGGTATATTTGCCCAGAACCAGATCAACATAATCGCGAACAACCGCCAGAATCAGACTGCCGTTGGGAATATGTTCGCCAGCCAGCTTGTCCGGAAAACCGGAGCCATCGAATCGCTCGAACTGGTTGCGAATGTATACCCCGGCCATGAACAGATCAGGGATGCCCAATAGAGCAGCTTCACCCAGAATGGGATATTGCTTAAACAGCTTCAGCTCTTCACTGTCAAACTCACTATAGGGTTTGGACAACATCCGATCAGAGAAACACATCTTACCGAGATCACACAGCAGCATGGCATCGCGCACAGCAGCCACTTCGTCGTCAGGCATGCCCAGCTTTAGCGCAACTTCCTCAGCCATCGCCGCTTTGACAGTCGCTGCTTTTGCAGCCTTTTCATCCCGCATGGCGGCGATACTGGATGCCAGTGTCACCAGATGCTGGTAGCTCTGATTAATTTCTTTCAAAGCCTGATCAAGCTGTTCAGTGCGCTGAGCCACCTTTACTTCGAGGTCGCCGTTCAACTCCTCTAATTGCCTGTTCTTATCCAGCAATTCGCGGCTAAGCTGTTGATTTTTAACTTCTAAAATTTTTGAGCGAAGATTGTCGTTAACAATCTGGCGGATTTCATCATCATTCCAGGGCTTATTCATGTAACAGGCAATTTTGCCTTTGTTAACCGCCGCAATGGTGGATTCCAGGTCAGCATAACCGGTAAGAAGAATGCGAATGGATTTGGGGTAATCACGCGCGGCAATTTCAAGAAACTCGGCACCGCTCATACCAGGCATACGCATATCCGAGATGATGAGATCAACCTCGGTATTCTCCATAATGTACAGCGCATCCTTACCGGAGGTTGCCGTAATGACGTCAACAGCGCATTTACGCAGCGTGCGGGTTAACGACTTCAGGATATTTTCTTCATCATCCACCAGCAGCACAATTGGCTTAACCACATGTTGAACTTCTGATGGGGCGGTCTCTGCCTGCATTCTCAAGCTCCGTTGATACCTGTCTTAACAGTCTAGCTGAACTAATCCAGCTTGCCCTATTCCAGGCATCACACAGAAAGGCCATTAAGCAAAGAGGCGTTATCTCACTAAAAACCGGAGTTTCAGAGAACGCGATAAGCGCGTCTGGCAACAAGGTTTTGATTAAGGCAGGGCCAGTTCAAACCCGCCCAGCGCAAAGCGGACCCCGTTAATCAACGCTTCAACTCTGTGGACGCCGGGATAATGCTTACGCGTGCTCATATTTTTCAACGACACTTTTTTACTGAATTGCGCACTACCCGCTGGTTCAAGCTCCACGGTTTTCAGCTTGAACACTTTAGGACCGGCACTGCCATTGGCTTTGACATAATGAATCACTAAATCAACCAGTAACGGCTGAGTTGTTGCAGCGCAGCTTGTAATACAAAAGGTGATGTTCAGGTTATCACCCAATGTTGCCTGTTCAGGAGTAAGGTGAATATCGCCTACGTTTACCTCGACATCCTGGCCATAACCTAACACCGCCAGCGCTTCAGGCTCAGCCCGCTTGACGGCGGAACGCAATGCGTGATTCACCAGCCAGCGACGCTCTTTACTGGCACCCTGTAACCAGTTTTCGCAGGTCTGGCACAATACTCCCAGGTGATCTTTACCAATATCATTGAGGTTATTAGCCACCGAACGGCGCACATACAAAGACGCATCGTCTTTTAACCGCTCCAATAACTCCAGCACCGGCGATGGATCCCGTTTAAAGGGTTTCAGGGCAATCGCCCAGGGCAGACGTGGTCGTGTGCCTTCAGAAATTAACCGACGAACATGTTCATTTGGATCGTCCAACCACTGTGCTAAACGAGCCAGCGTTTGCTGCGGATACTTTAATAAAAAGGGGCGAATGCAAAATTCGGCGGTAAAACGCTGCGTTAATTGATATTGTGCGGCCATGGACTCATCAAAATGATCGAGACCAAATTCAGCAATAAAATAGCTGTGTGGCAAATAGAAAAACGACGACATGCCAAAGCTGCGACTATCGGACAGTGGCGCCCCCATTGAACTCACAAGAATATCGATAGCGGTCGGGTAGTGTTCTGGCAAAAAGCCATGTAAGACACGGGCAATGTGTTTGCCCCTTGGCATCAGCTCAAGCTGCTCAAACCCTGGAAGAACCTGTTGCAGAAAGCCCGCTGCATCAAATTGTGGAAACACCTGCAGAATATCGTTTGCCAGTTTCCGCGGGACTTCCGGGCCGTATTGATCTTTCAATGCTTCTGCCATAATTTTCCATCTGAAATATGAGAATCGCTACCTGGGTTATTGATAGGGAGTTTTAACAACCACATCCGCTGAAAACAACGACAAGCGCCGCGATTACTGACAATACCTGGCAGCAGTTTGCTCCCCTGTAGCAGTGCCACGCTGCTGGATTACAGCTGCATCATCAGCGAGTTTTACCATAAGCTGGTCGTTGGCTGAGCCAGTTGAGGTCAACGACTTACAAAAATCCATCGTCAACGATTATGGCCCGCGCTGTCACTCCTTACCTCTGCACACACAACAAATTCACCCTAAAAAATTAACTCAAAGCTTGCACCGTACTCCGCTTAAGTCTATTTTATTAATCAACTGATTAATGAATTAAAACAGATTCTCCATTTATGACCCGTGGCAGACCTCAGGACCCGACAAAGCAGCAGCTCAGCAAACAAGCTTTACGCCAGGCAGCACGTGATCTGTTGCAACAAAAGCCCTACCGCTCCATCAGTATTCGGGAGTTGGCGCAAAAGGCTGGTATGCAATCGGCGATGGTGAGTTACTACTTTGGTAGCAAACAGGGCCTGTTTATCAGCCTGCTTGAGGAAAGTGGCGAACACCGCCAGAACATTTTCCAGCAGCTTGCCGCCGAGATTCTGCAACAGCCGAATCAGGCGCTGGCCTTGCTGGTCAATAATATGATTGACCTGATTACATCGGAGCCCTGGCTGGTAAGGTTGCTACAGGACGAAATTCTGACTCAGCAATCTGAACTGCGCAGTGCTTTTCTCGAAGCCGTTCCCAAGCCTCTGTCTCGCGGATTAATTGAATTACTTGAGATATTGATTCAACACAAGATTCTGCGTCCAGAGCTGAATCCGCGCTTTGCAGTAGCATCATTAATGAGCAATCTGATGTTCCCGTTGTTGGCTGAACCCGTAATGAGCGAAGCCATCGATATCAACCGCGACGTTATTCGCAGTGATGCCTGGAAGCAACACGTTACTCAGGTATTGAGCCAGGGTCTGATGCTGAGTCCGGCAACCAACCACAACAGCCATTGCTAAAGCGCAAATCAATCAAGTACCCATCAGTCAAGCAACGATCATACAAATAACTGAGCTGGAGAAAGCCATGTCATTTGCTAAACGGTTAGCCGATAAAAAAGCCCTGCCCATACTGGTTATTGCCGGAATACTTGCACTGGTCATTGCTAAACAAAGCGCCGAGCCACCACAACAGCGAGTCGTAAAGCAGGATGCTGTTGCTGTCAGCCTGATGCCATTAACCAGTAGAGCGATCAAACCGTCGGTATCCGGTTATGGCATAGTGAAAGCGGCGGTTGAATTACATCAAACCGCTGAAGTTGCTGCTCGGGTGACTCACCTGAATCCTTTATTAGTTGCCGGTGCCACCATCAAACAAGGTGCTGAGCTGATTCAGCTGGATGACAAAGACTACCGTTTGGCTCTGGCGCAAGCCAAAGCACAACAAAAAAGCGTTGACGCCCAACGCAGTGAATTAAACAGTAATAAACACAGTTTATTGCAGCGCCAGACGCTGGTGCAGGAAAAAATTCAGCTCGCGCGCCTGGAATTAAAACGCAAACAAGACCTCGCAAAAGTGCAATCGTTATCGGCGTCTCAACTGGATGCCGAACAACAAAAACTGATTGGCCTGCAACAGGAAGCGGCGTCGCTACAACAACAAATTGAGGCGCTGCCTGCGCAACAACAGAGTTTACAAGCTCAGTTAGAATCGGCTGTTGCTGCGGTAAATCAACAACAACGAAATATCGCAAGAACCAGAATCCTTATGCCGTTTGATGGCCGTATCCGTTCGATTGATGTTGAAACCGGCGAATACGTTAAACAGGGCCAGGCTTTATTCCAGGCGATTGGTATTGATCAGGTTGAGATCGAAGCCCAGTTTTCGCTGGACAAACTGAGGCCGTTTATTCAGCTGGCATTTGCCAATAGGGTACCTCGATCTGACCAGTCTGCAAGCCCAGCACAGACTGAAGCGTCACAAGCAGCGCTGCAAGCGAATGGTCGTAGCCTCAGTAAAATGTTGCAACAAGCCGGACTGCATGCACGTATTTCTGTGCCGCTGGCACCCGGGCAATTCTGGCAAGGTGACGTGATCGCCTTGCGTGAAAGCCTCGATCTAACCAGTCATACACTCGGTGCGGTCATCCGCGTTAATAAACATTACGACGGTGTAATTCCCGGGAAAAGACCGCCATTACTGGCAGGGCTTCAGGTGAAGGCAGAATTGTTAAGCAATCCGGCAGACTTTATCAGTGTACCGTTAACAGCATTACACGCCGGAACCGACAAGCAACAGTTGCTGTATCTGGCTGCGCCTGAAGCAAATGAAAACTCCGCGTATTTTCGTCTGAAAAAGCAGCCTGTTACCCCGTTATTAATCAGCGA
Organism: Saccharospirillaceae bacterium; assembly: GCA_022448365.1. Classification (NCBI taxonomy): domain Bacteria; kingdom Pseudomonadati; phylum Pseudomonadota; class Gammaproteobacteria; order Oceanospirillales; family Saccharospirillaceae; species Saccharospirillaceae bacterium. Next base: position 920,550 of record JAKVCS010000003.1, read on the forward strand.
TCATCAGGCACTGTTTTCCAAACAACAACTGCAACCTTTTGCCAATAAAAATTACCAGCTGGTCACCACCGATCTGACTCCGGCAATTGCCGATATGCGGCTGAGTGCTGCGCCCTCTCTGAAGCAGTATCAGGAGGGGCAAACAGGAAAAGTGATAAGTACTGAGCAGGAGTCCAGTCATGCTCAGTAATATGATACGCACCTTTGCCAGCCACCCAACCGCGGCTAATCTGCTGATGCTGGCCTTTTTGGTGGTTGGCATTAACAGCTTATCTCTACTGCAAAAAGAAACCTTTCCTGACATCGATAAATTCGAAGTAAGAGTGTCGGTCACCTATCCCGGTGCTGGTCCCACCGAAGTTGAACAAGGTATTTGTTTACCCTTAGAAAACGCCACCGACGGTATTAGCTTTATTGATGAGAAGCGCTGTGAAGCCCGCTCAAACATTGGTTTTATGACGTTAAAAATGTTACAGAACGGCGACTTCGATGTTTTCCTCGATGATGTTCGTTCGGCTGTCGATCGCATCGATAATTTTCCCGCTAACAGCAAATTACCGATTATTACCGAGACGGGTCGTACCGCTCCTGTGGTTACTCTGGCACTGACGGTAGATGACCCACAGTTTTCCACCAATCAGTTAAAAGATCTGGCGGAACTGATTAAGGCAAAAATGCAACAAGACCCGGGTATTCCACTGGTCGAACTCAGTGGTTTCAGCCAGCGACAGTTAATTGTCAGCCTGCGTCCGGAAAAGCTGCGTCAGTATCAGGTCAGTTTGCAACAGATTGCGACGCTGCTACAAAAGCAAAATATTAATTTACCCCTGGGTGACTTAACCACCCCAGACAAAAGCTGGGAATTGCGGTTTGTTGATGAACGCCAGAGCGCTCGCACATTAGCCAATCTCACATTGTTAAGCGGCAGTAACGGCGCTGAGATTCGCCTGTCGGAATTAGCGGATATTCGCGATGCTTTTGATAAAGTCGAAGATTACAGTGTCTTTGATAACCAGCGTGCCGCGTTATTGAAGGTCTCAAAAAATTCCAATGACGACAGCCTGACGGTACTACAAGCGGTGAAGAATTTAAGTGAGCAACTGGTTTTACCGCAAGGAGTGAATTTCACCCTGACTCAGGACTTCACCACCATTGTTAAAGACCGTCTCAGCATGTTACTCAAGAATGCCTGGCAGGGTTTGATTCTGGTATTTATTACCTTATTGATGTTTTTTGGTCTTCGCTACAGCTTTTGGGTGATTATGGGCTTACCAGTGAGTTTCATTGGCGCTCTATTTGTGATGGTTCAGCTGGGTATCACCATAAATATGTTAAGTATGGTGGCGCTGCTATTGGCACTGGGTATTCTGATGGATGACGCCATTGTCATTGCAGAGAGTATTGCGGCACACAGTAAAAAAGGCCTGAAGCCATTAGATGCGGTCACTCAAGGTGTTCAAAAAGTCGCTCGTGGAGTGTTCTCGTCATTCTTAACCACGGTATTTGTGTTTGGATCCATTCTTGGATTACAGGGGGACCTTGGTCAGGTATTACGAGTGATTCCACTGGTATTACTGATCGTAATCAGCATCAGTCTGATTGAAGCCTTCTTGATTTTACCGTCTCACCTGCGCCATACACTGGAACACAATCAGAAACACGGCATAAATCAACAACCCGGACGTGTACAATTACTGGTTGATGGCTGGTTTGAGATTCGCCGCAGTAAACTCGGAAGCTTTCTCGAAAAAGCCATTTATTATCGCTATGCCGTGGTGGGTTTCACCATGGCATCATTCTTTGCCAGTATCGCATTAATGGCTGGGGGAATTGTTAAATTTAAAGCGTTCCCGGACATGGATGGCGATGTATTGGAAGCCCGGTTGATCATGCCTGCCGGTACCTCATTGGTTAAAACTGAGCAACAAGTTGAGGTAATCCTTGATGCTTTACAACACGCAATAATCCCGCTACAACAAAACGAAAACAGCGATTTAATTCGCCATAGCAGCGTGCGTTTTAACGAAAATCAGGACGCATTCGACAGCGGTCCCCACCTGGCAACCATCAGCCTTGATTTGTTACCCGCAGAGCAACGCAACACCAACCTAGACACGCTAACGTCAACCTGGCTGAGCAACCTGCCAGACATGCCGGAGGCATCTCATCTGGTCATTGCCGAACCCTCACTTGGGCCGGCTGGCCGTGCCATTGAGTTGCGTTTATCCGGTATTGATCGTCATCAGTTGTCGCAAGCCTCTTATCAGCTGCAAAACTGGCTGAAGCAATACCAGGGGGCATACAACTTACTGGACGACTATCGACCAGGCAAACCCCAATTGATACTGCATTTTAAGCCCCAGTCGCGCTCGTTGAATATTAATGCCAATGACGTTGCCAATCAGGTACGCAGCGCTTACGCCGGCATTGTCATCGATGAATTTTATCGCCCGATTCATGCCTCCCTGCCGTCATTGGGCTCTACTTCCGACAATATCGAAATTGTGGTTCAGCTTGAACAAAACGACCAATCACTGGATGAATTACGCGACTTTCCGATTCAGTTAACCACATCAGAAGGGAGAACGACCCTAGTACCATTGGCAACGCTGGCGGATATCGAATGGCAGCGGGATGTCTCTCGTATTCAACGAATTAATAACCAACCTACCGTGACGATATTTGGTTCTGTAAATACTCAGATCGCCAATACTCAGGAAATACTTAACGATACGTTTACGCGATTTATCCCGGACTTAACACAACAATACCCCGGGTTAGACATCGCCATTGAAGGTGAAGTAAGTAATGCAGCACAAACACAAGGTTCGTTAAAAACCGGATTAATCATTGGTTTATTTGGCGTATTTGCCTTGCTGAGTTTCCAGTTTCGTAACTATTCGGAACCAATGCTGGTGATGCTGTCGATTCCGCTGGCGCTGATTGGTGTCATCTGGGGCCACCTGATCATGGGATACGACCTGAGTATGCCAAGCATGGTGGGATTCGTATCTCTGGCAGGCATCGTTGTGAATAATGCTATTTTATTAGTCGAGTTCGTAAAACATCATGTTTCGGCAGGAATGGAGCTGCACAGTGCCGTTCGTCAGGCGAGTCAGGATCGACTTCGCGCCATTTTATTGACTACAAGCACAACGATTGCCGGAATGTTGCCTTTATTGTTTGAGACGAGTTTACAGGCACAGGTACTGATTCCATTAGTAATAAGTATTAGTTTTGGTCTTTTGGCATCCACTGTTTTGGTACTCATTGTCCTGCCTTGTCTGTATTCGATCTTTCAGGATCTGAAAATCGGATCAACTGTAATTAAAAACGGCTCATCTATTGTCAATTATGAAAAGTAATTAATTGGCATTTTTCATGCTCCTGCAGTACGTAGCCATCTCGTTCGGATGGAAACACAGTCGGGGGATATTATGAAAGATAAAGTGTTAACTGAAGATGTTGTCACATCTGAAAATAATCGTATTACCGGTAAAACTGCGGATCTATGCGTTCCACTTCAAGAGACATCCATTGAAATCTGGGATCAGAAATATCGCTTAAAAGATATTCATGGAGATATTCAGGAAGATAGCATCAGCAACACATATGAGCGTGTTGCTGCAGCAGTTGCCGCTGTAGAAAAAACACCCGAATCACAAAAATTCTGGCAGAAAAAATTTTTATGGGCACTGAACCACGGAGCGACTCCAGCAGGCCGTATTATTGCGAATGCCGGTGTTAACCAATATAAAGCAGCAACCTCAACCGTCAATACTACCGTATCCGATCACCTGGAAGATTCCATGGAGCAAGTGCTGGAGAAAGTTCAGGAAGCGGGTTTAACCCTGAAGTCAGGTGCCGGTATTGGTTACGAATTTTCTACCCTGCGACCAAGTGGTAGTTTTGTATACGGCAGTGGCGCCCAATCGGCTGGGCCGGTAGCCAGCATGGGAATATTCGATAAATTATGCGGGAATATTTCTTCCGCAGGAGGAAAACGCGGTGCACAGATGGCAACACTGGATGTCAGCCATCCGGATGTTCTTGGATTTATCAAAGCCAAACGTGAAGACGGACAGTTGCGCCATTTTAATTTATCGTTATTAATTACCGATGAATTTATGAATGCTGTTGCCAGCGATTCACAATGGCCATTAATTTTTCCTGTAAGCCAACAAGAACAGCAAATCACGCCGTTAGATCTCAATGATGACACACAGGTGTTATGGAAATACTGGCCTGTGGCGGGTGACTACTTTTATAACGAATACGGTGAAGTTGCCTGCCGTATTTACCGAACTATTTCTGCTGCCAGTTTGTGGAACGTGATTATGACATCCACTTACGATTATGCTGAACCAGGCTTTATTCTGATTGACCGGGTCAACGAGATGAATAACAACTGGTTCAGCGAAAATATCCGAGCAACCAACTCCTGCGGTGAACAACCTCTACCACCATATGGCGGCTGTATTTTAGGTTCCGTTAATCTCACACGCTTTGTCCGACAACCATTTACCAATCAGGCCAGCTTTGATTGGTCACTGTTCAAAGACGTTATTACGATATTTACCCGTATGTTGGACAATGTCATAGAAATTAACGGACTGCCACTACCAGATCAGCAACAAGAACTGATACGCACACGGCGTCATGGAATGGGTTATCTCGGTCTAGGCTCAGCCATTACGATGCTGGGTATGAAGTACGGAGACAGTGAATCCCAAGGCTTTACTGAAGAAGTCACACGACAAATGGCCATTACTGGCTGGCAGCAAGGATTAGAACTGGCAAGAGAAAAAGGGCCCGCGCCGATGATGGACGAAATGTTCACTCTGACTGCAATCCATTTCGCACAGCGTCCGGAATTGAAGAAGGATGGCTATCAGATAGGCGATCAGTTGCCGGGTAAAGTGTTACACGCGAAATACAGCCGTTATATGCAACGGATTCATGAACAGGAACCCAAACTGGTCAACGAACTGGCCAAAGTTGGTAGTCGCTTCAGTCATCATATGTCCATTGCGCCAACGGGTACCATCAGTCTGTCGTTGGGAAATAATGTCAGCAATGGTATTGAACCCAGCTTTGCCCATCACTACGCCCGAAATATTATTAAGCCAGGACGTAAAACCAAGGATAAAGTCGATGTTTTTTCATACGAGCTGTTGGCCTATCGTAAGCTGGTTAATCCACAAGCAATGCCCTTCAGCGAAGATCAGCCTCTGCCGGAGTATTTTATTACCTCGGATTCGGTGACCCCCAAGCAACACGTCAACATCCAGGCTGCGGCACAAAAATGGGTCGACTCAGCCATCTCAAAAACGGCCAATGTACCCACTGACTTTCCGTTTGATGAATTCAAAGATATCTATCGCTACGCCTACGAACAGGGTTTAAAAGGCTGCACCACCTTCCGATTTAATCCAGAAGTATTCCAGGGCGTATTGGTTAAAGAGCAGGATCTGGAAAACACCACCTACCGTTTCACGCTGGATAACGGCGAAGTGGTCGAAGCCAAAGGCAACGACATGATCGAATACGAAGGGGAAACACACAGCGCCGCCAACTTATTTGATGCGCTGAAAGAAGGCTATTACGGAAAACTATAAATAATACCAAAACCCGAAATAAGCCTGATTTGTATTAAAAGAATTCCGAACGACGGAGAAGAATATGACTATTAAAATTAATAACGGCATTGTTAAATTCGAGCTGGTTAACAGTGATGAAAACACTCCAGATAACACTCAAGACAAAACTCTGGATAGCAGCCAAGACAGCGACCTGGCGGCGAACGGCGCTGAGACACAAGGCCGACCAGCGGCATTACATGGTAAAACCTACGAGATCAAAAACCAGCAACAACAATTGCTATTAACCATTAACGATCAGACCCTGGCTGACGGCTCCAACCGACCCTATGAGATTCTGATTCACACGAATAAGGCAGAAGATTATTCCTGGACAACCGCAATTGCCCGGTTAAGCAGTGCCTTGTTGCAGCAAGGTGGTGACCTGGCCAACATCGCCGATTCACTGAAAGTAATTTTTGACCCGGCGGGAGGTTTTGTTGATGAATCCAACCAGCAACATATCTCGATGTTGGCGGCCATTGGCAAACGGCTGGAAGCCCATCTGAAAACAGCCTGATTTCAGCAATATCCCAACCAATAAAAAACCAGGCACTTCAGCCTGGTTTTTTATTCGCTCTGCCAGGGCCTGTTAACAGGCCCTGCATTTTTAAAGGCTCAGCGGCAATTCCAGATACTGATGATAAATAAAATCCCGGTGCTGAATTAATATTGGGTCCAAAGCTTGCTGCTCTGCTTCACTTAACGACTCAAATACTTCGCGAATCACGGGTGACATAGCACAAAGCTCGTGTTCCAGCGGTTTAAAGAAGGCCATCACGCAAGCACAATAAATATCGGCTGCCGACAACTGTTCACCGACCAGGAAGCGACTGCCCACTTGACTCTGCTGCAACAACTGTTGGCTTAACTGCTGCAACTGAACACACACCTGCGACACATAGTGACTACTGTGCGACTCATCGTAACCGTATTTTTTGCCCAGGTACTTGGCAATAAACTCGGGATAGCCGCCCTGCTGTTGTTTAAGGCCTTTATCGATACACACCAGGCGACGATTCCAGGCCAAACCGTTTTTATCCATCAGGGAGCCACACAGCGCCATCACTTGTTGCTTTTTTTGTAAATTCTGCGGCAATAATTCAGCACCCTCTCCCTGAGAGTGAACAAACGTCAGAATATCCTGCCAGTGGTGAACAGGCGGCTGATTGTCGACCATTAATACCGGTGCACTGCGCTTGCCGGTCCACTGCTTCATCGCATCGTTACGCTGATCGAGGTACAACGCCTGCCATGAAATGCCACGCAGATGGAAGAATCCTTTAACCGCCTCACTCCACGGGCTGGGAATGCCCTGCGGCACCACCATACGTAGTCCACTTGCGCTGATTGCCTGCTCCAGGCTGATAGTTTCAAATGACATTAGAGTTCCTTAACTGATCTGTAATCGTCTGCGTAATTAAGGGGTATATTTCACTTGTTATGCGTGTAGCACAAACGATAATATCTTGATCATAAGTTAGATTTTCTAATTCAACCAAAGCTAATCCTATGAACCAGCCTGTCTTCCCCAGTCCGCCGATTCAGTATTTACCCGCCTTTGTTGCTGCCGCCGAACATAACAGCTTTAAGCTGGCGGCAGAGCAGCTGAACATCACACCGTCAGCGGTCAGCCAACAGATTAAAAGTCTGGAAACCCGCATCGGTTTAACCCTGTTCAGTCGTCAAGGTAAAGAATTAAAGCTGACTCAGGCCGGAGAACGTTTTTATCAGTTTGCTGCAACCACCCTGACGCATTACCAAAAGGGCTGGCGAGGCTTCGCGGATTTGTACATCGCCAAACACATTCGCATCAGCATGACGGATTATGTCGCCAACCGGATTGTGATTCCGCGCCTGGCGAAGTTTGTTGAGCAGACCGGTATTCAGCTGGATATTCACACCAGCTCGGGCTATCAGGATTTACAAGCAACCACACTGGATGCGGCTATTCGCTTTGGCACGCCACCCTGGCCTGACCATCAGGCCCGATTGCTGTCTGAAGTCGATATTGCGGCGGTTGGCTCGCCTAGCTATCTGCAGCAGCACCCAATAAATAGCCGACTGTGTTGGCAAAAACAAACGCTAATTCACGCCCGACGCAGCATCAATGACTGGCAACGGGTGGAACAAGCGCTCGGTTATCCGCTAAATGCGAGGCAGAATTTGTGGTTCGATAGTTATGAAAGTGCGATACAAGCCAGTAAAAATGGTCTGGGATTAATGCTGGCAAGCTTTCCGATTTCTGAAATGGATATTCGCAGTGGCGAGCTACAAACGCTGAGAGACAAACGTTTTGCATCAGAAGAAAAATTTTATCTGATCACTAAGCCTAACGACCAGAAAGAAAAACGATACCAGCAATTGTATAACTGGCTAAAGCAGGTTTTTTCGGAGCTTTAAAGCACTCCGCAGGCGAACGTTAATGCGATAAGCAGATTCAGGAACATCAGGTAATCACCGGATAGGCTAGTTCACCCCAATCATGATCCGATGATTCCAGCATAATATCGATAATAATAGGCATCAGGGTCATCAGCAGTCGCGCACCATCTTCAACCTGCTCACGGTTAATTTGGCTCTGATAGGTCGCTCCGCCCCCGACAACCTGGTTGTGCAATACCTGCAGTCGGTCTAACACAATACCGAGTAGTTCCGGAATCTTTTTACGGCTGAGGTAATTCAGCGCATCGACAGAAGAACGATCAAATTTGGCGTTCCAGTCTTCGTTATTCTCGCGCAAAGATTGCCAAAACGGTGCGAACACGTACGGATTTTTAATAAGCGCCTTTACCGGACCGGAGTATTGATGCCACAAACAATGATAAATTTTCTGCTGTTTATCCAGCTCAACCAGCTGCTGAATAAAATGCTGAAAGTCCTTCTGTTCGGCTAAAGAATACGCACTGCCAGAAGTGTCGGCGCTGGAAAAACTACAAGCAGAGAAACTGATCCAGGCCGAGATAAACTGCATATCTTTATCGTCAGACTGATTTTCAGCCGCCTGTAGCCAACTGAGTGCTCGGTGCAAGCGAGTAGAATGTAATTGATTAAACAAATCGCGCTGATCACGTAACCGCTGTTTCAGCACTGCAAACGATAATTCAGTTTGTGTTGTCATCAAGTACATTCCTCGGTGCTAAATATTTCTGATGCTATCCAAAATCCACAGCAACCATTAGGCGCAGCAGTCGCTATGCTCTTCAAAATCGATGGCCATAAAAATAGAGGTTTGTGGAAAACCTGCCGGGTAAGCCATGTAGAAATGCGTCGATTCATCAACCGGCCACCAACAAGACGCCGCACGAGGCACATCTTCCAGGTTCACTCGTTCGATACAGTATTGCAGTTCCATACCCACGGTCTCCGGGAAGAATGCATTAAAATCCGAAGGAAAACCGATTTCAGATGTATTCAGCTTGTCTTCAATTTTTAATTCCTGAAGTTTCTTTTTCCAGGATTCATCCTGGCTGGCATCAACCAGAAATTCACCTAAGTAGGTCGTGTGACGCTTTTTAATAATACGTTGGTTAGCCATAGCCTTCCCATTCGGTTGTAGTTGTTTGCTTAGATTAACCCTTATCGGATGTTTTTTAAGCAGCGATTGGACTATCGCGTGCCCATCGCAGGCACATGGACGTGCCTTACGATGGGTGCTGCTAAAATATCCGTTAAGGGTTAAGCCTATATTTCTGTGCATTACGGAACAAGATAATTCCTACCCTGCTCCGCTCTTGTTTCGATTAAATAGCGCTATTACCAGGGCAGTTGCTGGCCATTGGAGTGCCAGAAGCCACCGGTATTCTCAAGATTCAGCTCGTCGATACGCTGCGCCAGACCTGCCGCCGCTTCAGCCGGGCTGATATCCCCGTTAAAGCCCACCATACGGGTTTGTACAAAACCCGGATGCAGCTGAGCCACCGCAATACCATGAGGCTTTAAATCCATCGCCAGGCTTTTGCCGACTGCGTTTAATGCCGCTTTCGATGCGCGATAGCCGTAATAAGCACCTGACGTGTTGTCCTCGATAGAGCCCATACGGCTGGTGATGTTGGCGATCTTGCTGCCCTCACCCATTAATGGCACCAGGCCATGGGCAATCATCAGTGGCGCGATGGTGTTCACTTCGAACTGCTCACGGATGCTGTCTGCATCCATCGCGTCCAGTGTTTCGTTTTTGAACAGACCAGCGTTGTTAATCAGCAGATCGATTTTACCTTCTACTAACTCAGCAAGAATGGTCTGCAGACCCGGACCAATCTGCTCGTTGGTTACATCAATACCGCTGATGGTCTGATCAGCGATATCTTCGATCTCGTCACCTGCCTCACGGCAGATCGCAGTTACTAAATCGCCACGAGCGGCGTACAGCTTGGCCAGCTCCAGGCCAATACCCCGGTTAGCACCGGTAATCACTACATTTGCCATGTTTTGTCTCCGCTTGGTGGAAGTGTTGGATGGCCAACATAGTAATGAAATTGAGGGGGAATGAAAGCTTGGTGATTGGGAACTCACGATGCTTAAGAGTGGCACTGTTCTATGTGCAGTCTCAGATATAATAACTATCCTACTTTGATGGCGTAGTTTAGCAAACAAAGGCACCAAATGAACCGCGGCTTTAAGCGTTAGCCTCTCATGGATAAATATATGTTCAAGTTACTCAATGTGGAAAATAAAGTAGAGCTAGCTCTTTCAATCGAAGGCTACCAATTCCCCGGTAGTCCTACGGATGACTGGTGTTTTGTCAAAGTGGTAGTTAAACAAGGTGACAATGCTTTTGAAGCTATTGATCCGGCTCTGGAAACTACAGATCTGTTAAGCACTCTAGAATGGTTCAGATGTCTGGCCAAGCGAAAATTACCGCGTTATTCAAGACTGTGCTTTATAGAACCTGGTTTAGAGTTTGAGTTTCTTGCCAGTGAAGACAGTTTGGTCAGAATATCAATTTCTCTAAGCCATGAATTGAAACCAAATTTTGATCTTGAACAGTTTGGTTTATCCACAGCTGAGTGGAAAGTTATTTTTGAATTAGGTGCAACTGAATTTGAAAAAGTTATTTCAAGCATCGAAGCTACGACTCTACAATACACTGTCAGAGCTCAAAACTAACAAAACGATGTTACCGAATACTAGCTACTCGATAATCTGGACACATTCAAGTAACTTAAAGGTATCGAAACTCCTCACTAGAACAGCCGGTCAACATAGATAAAACGGTCCCTAATCTCCTGCTCTGAAACTCATATATCAACGGAGCTGACACCATGATAATCATGACCTGTAACCACTTAGCGAAGCCTTGGATGGATTTAGAGTTTCGCGTAAAAACCCTTCAAAGAGATAGCTGAACTGAGCAAATAAAACGATATGGAGATAATTTGAGGCCAAGCGTTGGGAGTTTGAAATCCTGCGCGATCAGTAATATCTGGCTAAAAAAAGAAACAGCAGGCTGAAGCCTGCCGTATTTACCGATCAAAATAGTGGCGATATTGTAATGAAATCAGCCAGCCGGACCTTCCAAAGTCAGCGTGAACCAACCACCGGCAATATGCTTGTGAGTCCACACACCCAGCAACACAACCTTGCCGTCTTCATCATTCACCAGCTTAAAATAATCTTTCCACGGCTGATGGTCGTAATTCATGGTTGCCGTCGCATCTTCACGCCAACGAATATCCGTCATACCTACATTACCCCAGATCGGGATTGGCAGATAAACTTTGTCCATCCAGCGGAATAACAGTGGATCGCCCTGATGCTGAGTGCGGTAGCGCTTACCCCAACGAACACCCAGGTAACTCAGCGGACGAACAATTGCCCATTCGGCAATATCCAGCACTGAGGCATTGGTACGCATAATTTTGCCTTTCCAGGCACGACCCACCAGGTCTTCTTTGGCGTTCACATTCGGCAGCGAGTCATATAACAGCACCAGGTCTTCTTCGTTATAGGCGACGTCTTTCTCAGCCAGAATATCAGCTTTTATTTCTTCCAGAGATCTGCCCGAACCTTCCAGCTTTAACTTCTGGCTGCCCTCTTCGTTCCATACCGACACTTTCGGTTGCAGGTGACATAAGCCGCTGATCAGCATATTCAGCGGAAACATCAGCCATTGCGCCAGATCGTAAACAATACCGGGCAGGTTAATAACGGTTTTACCTTGTGTATTCATAGCAACCTCTCTGTTTTCTATTTGTTCTATTTGTTCTACTGGGTCTGTTCAGAGTTGTGGTGAGTGCCATTCAAAACTGAATGACATGTCATTCTTAGAATTAGAATGGCATAGGGTATTGGCCGTGTCAAACAATCAAAACCGCGAACCTCTGCTGACAAACAGTTGTCAGGAGGGCCGCCGTACTATTCATGGGTCGGATACAAACATCCGTACAGATTGATGACATCCACTGGCAAACTCATTCAAACAACAGAAAGTATTGCCATGACTACAACCATTGAGCAGGTACGCTACCCATTGAAAGACGATGTAAGCGCCACTGAACTGCGGTCACCGAATTGCTTTTTACGCTGCTTTATTCCAAGCTAACCGCCGTTATACAACACTGCTGTTCTCTGACAACGTTCAGCTAACGAGAAACAAAGGAAACGCTCATCAAAACGACATTTCAATTTGCGTCATACACCATGCTGCTGGGCGTCAGCAGTGTTTACGGCTTCCTGGGATTAACCACAGAGATGGGAGTTGCGGTTCTGGCAGGCGCAATTGGTCTGGCATTCTCTAACCTGGATAAAATCGCGCGTTTTAAAGGCGCCGGGTTCGAAGCCGAGATGAAGATGGTACAAACCATGATCGAAAATCAGACCGAACCAAGCACCGATCAACAGGAAGAAGCCAAACGTAAAGACAATTTATCCGGTACCGATAAAAAGATTCTGAAGCGTTTGCAAAAGCCGGGTTATACCTGGCGATACGCTAAGACTATCGCCGGGGAAATATCAAAACCAGAGCTGGAAACTGAAAAAGCGCTGGAGGCATTAATGCTGCGTGGATTTACCATGAACACCAAAGGCTCGAACGGTGAAATCTGGTCGATTACGCCACTGGGAAAAAGTGTGCAGCAACAGCACGATTTGCAATAACCCAACCTTACATCACACACAATAAAAAACGCCGCTATCGGAAAACCCATAGCGGCGTTTTTGTCTGATCAATAATTCAGTGTTTTGTATCAGTAGTAATAATACAAAGAAACCTGAATATAATCGTCACGGCGGAACTGATAGCTCAGGTTATCTTCGTCGTCCGATGAGAACAGCAAACCTTCAACATTCAGCTTAACGCTTTCACCCAGGCGGGTTTCGGCTTCCAGTAACATGCTGCGGGTACTGCTGTGATCAAGGTCCTGAGTCATACCAAACAGAATTTCAGTGGAGTCAGCATCATTCATCGCCAGGCGGCCACCCACAAAAAGATCGTTCTGGGTCAGACTGATATTGGCCTGGTCACGTGAATCGTACTGATATTCCATCAGCGCGCCTAAGTCCCAGTCGGTTTCAGCAATGCCATAAAAGGTATATTCAAAACCACCGGTTGCCGCGCTGTAATCTTCCAGTTTCTGGCTGCGAAAAGAATCTTTGACCGATTCATCAAAAGTTCGATAAATAGTTTCCAATTTCCATAACCAGGAATCTAACGTCGCCTGAAAATCCAAACCAAACTGATTAATCTGCGCGTAGAAGGCAGAGAATTCCGTTGGTTGTGGACCGTTAAAACCTGACGGCTTTAATAACGGATCGCGACTGGTACCGTTAAAATACGATAAACCAATATCGTAATCATCAATGGTATGGCTCCAGCGTAAGGCATAGTCGATGTGTTTATCTTTATCGTCGTCCTGGTATTGCGCATCTTTTACCACCAGCTGCGGACGAAAACGACCATCTTCTCCGGGGAAAGTCCGCTCGCGAAAGCCTGGCAGAATAAAAGCATCTACTAAGCCCCAATCTCGTACCAATGACAATTTCACCATTGGCTGACCGAGTTTATCTTCACCGTCCGGTGCTTCTACAAAGTCAGTCTGGTTAACAATATCCACCAGATGCTGGGATTCAGTCACCCCCCAATACACTTTGCTGATACCGGCTTTTAATTCCCAGTCATCACCGTAAGTTAACCAGGAAGCTTCGCGGATATCGCCGTGGCTACGTTCATCGTCTTCACTGTCGTAACGACCAAAGGCTTTAAATACCACAACGTGGTCGCCACTTTCTGATTCCCAGGCGAATTCCGGTTCAGCACTGATGCTGAACTGATGGCGGGCCTGCTCAACCTCGCCGTTATTCCATTGCCCTGCTTCAATGAACTCGCGCCATTCAGCACCGATATTACCACTGACTTCGATGCTTGATGTATCAATCGCCTGAACCGATGCTGCACTGAACAGCGCAGGCAGCAGTATAGTTTTGGAATATTTCATGTCTGATTCTGGCTCCGTAATACTTAACGGGCACGCTTCAGCGTGGCTTTGTTAAAGTCAGAGTCTTTCAGACCGGTTTTAAATTCCAGGCTGTTGGTTTTCAGATCGGTACTTTTCTTAGTCTGGTGATTCACCATATTCATCGCCATCGGACGCCAGTACTGATCCAGGTATTGCTTGTAATCATTGAAGGTCAGAGTTTTTAACAGCGACTTTTTACGATCGTAGAAATCAATTTTCTGGGCACGGAATTCAGCTTTATCTAACCAGGCAACCTGACGGGTATAACCCGAATACTTATCGGTTGGAGTCTGCTCAATTTTATAGCAGTCCACACCGTTTACGGTTTCTTCACCCAGCAGTTTGAAGTTGTATTTTTCCACTTCAAACGAGCTTAAATCTTCGTAAGAGAATTCACTGCCCATAAATGGACCGGACTTATTACGTGAAGAAATACGCTTTACCCGCTTCAGCGCTGGCAGGTACAACCACTGATCGTCAGCTTTTTCGATATGAGAGAAACTTAAAAAGGCAGTACCTTTTACATCACGTGGCTTGTCAAAGATGGTTAAACCCTTATCACCGTCGTCGTTAATCTCAAGGCTTTTCATACGCATTTCGCGCACACTCTCCTCACCCTGAGCATTGCGTAAGATCATGGTCACGGCCGACTGGGAATCCGCCCAACCCAGATCGCGGGTTTTACGCTCCTGAGCAATGGCGAGACCCTGCTCTTCCGGGGTCTTGCCTTCCAGCTCCAATGCCTGAGTAAAAGATGCTGCGGTTAATAAAATAATCGAGCTTGCCAGTGTATTTAAAAATTTCATGATTGCTATCCTCAGTTTTTATTTTGCCGCTTGAGATTGAATATTATCGTTTATAGCCACCCCTGCGGAAGTGTCACGTTTATCCGCCACCAACAGGAAGGCTGGCAGGAATAAGAAATCGACCACCAACGCAATAAAGATAATCAGCGCCGTCGCTGTACCCATATCTGCATTCATACGGAACGAAGATAGTGCCAGCAGTGAGAAACCAACGCATAATACCAAAGTGGTGATCACAAGTGCCCGTCCCACACTGGAGAAAGCATAACGTACCGCTTCTTCGGCATCACGACCTTCGTTACGGGCGCGCTGATATTTGGATAAAAAGTGTACGGTATCATCAACAATGATGCCCAACGTCATCGAAACAACGATCGACAAACCTAGATTTATTTCACCGGAAATCAGTGCCCATATCCCAAAACCGACTGCCGCAGGCATAATATTAGGTATTAAACTGATCACACCTAAACGTAGCGAGCGCAAAGCAAATATCAGCAGCAGTGAAATCAGGAACATCGCTGCCGTCATACTGACGATCATGCTGTCCATATTCGTTTCACCAATGTGAGAAAACATCAGCGTTGGACTGGAACCTGCAATACGGTACTGCGGAGCACGCTCAGCGAACCAGTCAAGTACACGTTTTTCCAGGGCAACGTATTCTTTACTACCCAGATTTTGCAGAGTACTGACTATCTGGGTCGATGATTTGTCAATATTCAGTTGGTTGTTTAAATCCAGACCATAAGGCAGAGACATCTCGTACATCAGCAGGTATTGCGCAGTTAATTCACGATCACCCGGTAAACGATAAAACTCTTCATTATCGGCGTTCATGCTTTTATTCAGACGCTTAATAGTATCGGAGATGGTTGCAACATGGTCGACTTCCGGCTGCTGACGTAACCACTGACTGAAGTCTTCAACCACTTGCAGGAATTCCGGGTTGGCAATGCCATTTGGCTCGTTACTGTATAACGCCCAGTTGATTGACGACATACCAGAGATTAATTCTTCCTGTTTATCCACTGACTGACGGAAGTCGGTGGTGGTATCAAAGTATTTCGTCGCTTCATCGTTCAGTTGATTCTGGGGCACTAATGCAGCAAACCCTAACATCACTGCACCGGTGATAGGTAGCAGCATTTTATGGTGCTTGACCACCCAATCGCCCAGTTTTTCCATCCCCCCATGGTGCTCCGGTGCAACCGTTACCTTCATTGGTAGTACCCGCAATAACGCAGGCAGAACGGTTACAGATAATGCAAAGGCAATCATCACGCCGATCGCACTGAGTTCTCCGAAGTCGGCTAATACCGGTGATTCTGAAAACATCAGAGTGGTGAAACCAATGGCTGTCGTCGCACTGGTGATAAAAATAGGCATTAAATTCAGATCCATAGCAAACGCCACGGCTTCTTCACGGGATTTCCCCTGACGCATCGCAAACTGCATCGACGCCACCAAATGCACACAATCAGCGACCGCCAATGTCATCACCACAATTGGTACGTTAATGGTACCCGTGGATAAGAAATATCCCAGCCAGCCCCCTACGCCCATGGTTGCGGCAATGGTTAAAATAATCACCACCAGCGTTGATAACATACCAATCACACTGCGTAATAAAATGGCCAGCATAATGATGATTGCAAGGAACATCAGAGGAATCAGCGTCGCCATATCCTTCTGCCCCTCGGTAGCAAAGCTGTAGTTCATCAGGATGACGCCGGTATGATAAAAGTCAGCGCTTTTGTATTTCTCAGAGAATTGTTCACTTAAGTTCTTGGCAAACTCAGTAACCTCAATAACCTCAAGCGTATTATTTTCCTGGTCAGGTAGCTGAATTGTGATATTTACCACCGCTACTTTACCATCAGCAGAAACCAGACGATTCAGCAGGTTAGGCTCCGATGTCGAAACCTGTCTCGCTCGCTGAATCGATTGATCATCAATCATATCCAGTTCGAGAATCAGATCTTCAACAATTAAGTCGTCTTCTTCTGCCCAGGTATGTTGATAGTTAGTGATCGAATCAACCCGGCTAGAAAACGGTGTTTGCCAGGCTTCATCGGTCAGCTCTTTAATCTGAGCGATCATATCCGGCTCAAACACCGTACCCTCTTTAGGGACAACAATGATGGAGACATTATCGTTTTTATTAAATAGACGCTGCATTTCCTCGAAGGCAACCAGCTGCGGGAATTCTTTTTCAAAGAACACCTTATAGTCGCCACGGAAATACAGATTTTTGCCGCCTGCGGCTGCACCAATGCCGAGTACAAATACCAGCATAATGGTGATCCAGGGGTGGCGCAGAATACTGTTTAACCAAACCTGCCTCATAACGTTTCCTCCCGTTGAGGGTTATAAAATTGTTGTTTTTAATCGTGCTTTTTGGTTGTTTGCTGAACTGTCAGTGGCTTTAAAAATTCGGCGATACGCTTCCAGCTATCGCTGTAATTCCAATCGCCGGATAACGGGTGCCAACCCATACCATCCATCAGTAAGTTGACGTTATTGAGCAGAATATCCTCTTGGTCTAAACGGGATACGGCGGTTGCCTCTGCCGCAGAGTTGGCCAAAGCTAATGTGCCAAATGACATTGCCCAATTGGCAAAGCTGGCAGATTCTACATTCACGTTTGGATTTTTAATGGCGCCCTGCTGTAGAGCGTGCATCAGCATCGAATCGCTGAAGCCATTGATTTGATATTCAAGCAGGTCCATTGATTCAAGGCGTTTTTCGGAGGTTTTGTCGCGCACGCCCGGCGATTTACTGATCAATACCACCTGGAACAAGGTTGGATGAATACGTGAATACAATTGATAGGAATAATGCACCGCCAGTGCTTTTTCACGTAAGTTGCCATCGAACTCAACCGCTTGCTGGAAAAACGCCATAATTGACGACACCGCACGACAGCACAGTGCGATCAAACAATCTTCTTTACTGCTGAAGTGGTTGTAGATGGTGCCTTTGGAATAAGCAGAGCGGGACGTCAACTTCTCCAGAGTTAACGAGCCCGGCCCATCGGTTGCAATGATATCAACCGCCAAATCAATTAACTCTTCTTCCCGAGCGTGACGTTTTTGCTCTGCTTTACTGAACTGACTCACATTACTGATACCCGTATTGCGACAGCCACTGGCATATTTGTGCCACGAACTGGCTTATTGACGACTCGTCATTTTTGACGAGTCGTCAGATTATATGTCAATCAACGGAATTTGAAGCGGGAAATACGCACCTTTTCAGAACGCATTGTTTCTTATAGCAAACCAATAACGGTCTATTTTTCCGTAAACTCAAATAGATAACGGTATAAATAAAAACAATGATCAGCGGGTTAAGGTTTGTTTGTCACGAAAATCAACTTCGCGCCCCTGCAGTCGACTTGAAACAATAGTGGCCTGGCCGCGGCGGCCAACATTCATCAGTGTCTTATCAAGCATTGACCAGCGGCGACTCAGCCAGTCGAGGCTCCAGATCAGCGGCGCCTGTAATGCTGGCAGCAGCTTCAAACCATATGTTGTCGGCAGATGCAGCGCTTTACGAATATCCCGCGGTATAAAAAAGCCGGCATACGCCCGATGCAACCAGTAAACAAAGGTTTGGTAAAGCGGGCTGCCAGGAACTTCGCGAAAAGCTTCAAGATAGGAACTGGCCAGTTCCAAACTGTCGCCATCAGGATTGATGCGACTGGCAATCGCGATCATGTACAACCAGTTCACACCGTCCTGACGGGTTTGTGGCAATAACTGGTAATTGTCTCCCATCAGGTAACCGGTGTAACGCCAGAGGTGCAACACGGCTTCGATGTCTTCATCGTCAAAACGCCAGCCCAACATTTTACAGCCGAGAATCATCAACATCGAAAAGGCAACGTTGGTTGCCAGCGAATCACCCTGATTAATCGGTAACCCCCACTCAGCGGAATTCCAATCAGGGTGCGCTAATAACCGCCGGCGCACCAGCGCATGCATAATGCGCACACGAATCGCTGAGTTGTAACCTTTGGCATGAACATCCAACCCACCCGGTGTGGTAACGTCAAACCAGAATGATGTGGTCTCCGATACCCGATCAAATGAACTATTCCCATTTAATGCCCCGGTAAAGGCCAGTGGTTTGGCGATATCAGCATTGGCGTAGCCACCTAACAACGCCAGATCTCCCAGCGCATACATGGCGTGGCGACCACAACGGTGAATGGTGCGACATGCCAGATCAAGCTTACTCTGGTCAACCCAGTCGGGCGTGTGTTCAGCTTTTTTAATTAAATTGAATAACGCCGGAGCCTGACATTCACCGTCATCATAAATCAGGGCGTCTGCCCCCTGTTCAATACCCTGTTTTAATAGCTGCATCCCCTGCTGAGGTTTCATGCTGGCGAACAACTCTTCCGCCACTGCGTCAGCAACCGTATCAGATTGCATATACGATTCCGCAAAACGCTGGATAAGCGCATCATCCGGGTTGGGTTTATGACCAAAGAGTATTTTAAAACCCCAGCGAATCTTACTCGCACGAAAAGTACGATGACCGTCGGCAAACACAAAACGGTTGGGGATAACCACATTGGTGGAAGAGTGAGTTGCTTGCTGAGAGCTGGCCATAATTAACGTTTAGTATCAGTTGTTATTTATGGTTATTGGAGCACAAGGGCGGGAAAATAAAAAACGACAAAGACTGGGCTTTGTCGTTTTTTGCTCATCAATGCAGAGTTACTGAGCGGTCTCACAAATAACAGCGAGATCAGCGGTTTCTGCCGCATTGAAAGTACCAGAGCAGTTGCTGTAGGTGACGACCAGATCGTTATCCCAGGTCACCCCGGAAAATGGTTCTGATCCACTTTGAACTAACATACGTCCTTTGGTTTCAGATTCACTCAATATCAGGGCTTTTTCAGAAGTACCGCCATCCTCATTATATTCCTCGACCAATAATCGGTCCTCTGACATTTCCAGACGGCTTTCTATTTGTGTCTTACCATCATAATAAGTCTCAATTGAACCGGAATCGCCATCATCATTCTGAGTTATTTTCGTTACAACCCAATTGTTGTAAAACTCACCGTCATCCTCGCCATCCAGGATAATCTTCCAGGTATCCTGGCCACTTCCATCAACGTATTCGAAGGTGAGAAAGGCATTACCATTGCGGTAGGTCCAGGTTTCTTTGCCACCAGACTTGGCATAATTCGCATCACCGAGTTGATCAAGTTCCTGCTGGAGACCGGACATAATACCCTGGCCTTTCGCCGAGAAAGCACTGGCTTGAGAATTCTGGCCACTTGCAAAGCTGAAGGCTGGTAATTTGGGATTAGAGCTACCATCTGAGTCTGAGTCGCTTCCACACGCTACCAGAAGTGATGATGCCATCATTAGAGGAATAAGGTGTTTCATGGTTTCGTCCTTAAATAAGTTATGATCCTGAGTATTGAGCTAAATTCTCAACAGTTGAAAGTTTAACTAAGTTATCAACAAAGTCTGAGACCTGCGTCCGCAATCTCTGTGATATTTCTCACAACAGAGCCATAAAAAAAACCGCCAGGACGTTAACATCCTGACGGTTTCATCAGTCGTTATCACCGTTAACCTGCAAATTGAGCCGTCATCAGTCGAAGACGCTCATGCTGCATCTTCAGTGAATACTCCAGCTCTTTATAACGGGTACGCAGCGCTGCTTTCTCCCATTTTACGAACAGATTACGCTTGGTCTGCTCATACTTGCCAGCCTGTAGATCGGTCCATTCATTCAGCATGGCTTTAAACTCTTCGTACTCTTTTTCCAGTTGAACCGACCATTGCGCCAATACTGCTGGATCGCTGGACTTGGAAACGGCCAGTTTTTCCTGAGCACGTTTAAACTGCATTTTTACCATGGCGCGACGAATCTTAAAATCCGGTACAACTTTCAGATCGGAGGCCAGCCCTATCCAGGAGCAGACTTTAATGAACCATTTGGTTGGGTCCCAATGGAACCAACGAATACCGTTGCGGTAATCTGTCTGAAAAATATGGTGATAGTTGTGGTAACCCTCACCGTGGGTGAGAAAAGCGAAAAAAGCGTTATCGCGAGCGGTATTCTCGTCTGTGTAAGGCTGCGACCCCCATTTATGAGCGATGGAGTTAATAAAGAAAGTAATGTGGTGAGCCATCACAATACGTAGGAATCCCGCCAGCAACAACATCCCCCAAAGATCGTCCGTCAATAGTCCCAGCATGAGTGGCACACCAATATTCATTCCCATAGCAATGACGACGTAGTATTTGTGCTGCCAGACCACAATCGGGTCTTTCATCAGATTTTTAACATTGTCGAAGTTAACTTCGCCGCTTTTGTATTTGCGTAACATCCAACCCATATGAGAGAACCATAAACCACGCTTAGCCGAATAAGGATCAAGATCCACATCATCACAATGGCGATGATGAACACGGTGGCCGGAACTCCAGGACAGGATGCTATTCTGAAACGCCATTGCTCCCCACAAGGCGTACCACAAACGCAGTAACCAGTGAGCCTGGTATGCATTATGTGACCACAATCGATGGTAGCCACCTGTAATTGCCATGCCAGTCATCCACGTGATGATGACACAAGCGGCCCAGGCGGATGCTTCATACCCATAGGCAATGCCATACCAGGGCACCAAAGTAACGGATACCAGTGTGGTTAGCGTAAACATAATCACAGGCACCCAGTTCAACGGTGCCTTACCTTGTTGCTGGGGAGAATTGTTATTGTTCATGATCGGTTGTAATCACATCCAAATGAAGGTGATGAGATCATACCTTATCCCGCTGCGCGGTGGTATCAGGCTGATCACGGACATGATCTCTGTGGATAGAAAAAGCGGACATAAGCCATAGAGGCGGGCTGTGGGTAACCAAACATCCCAATGGCCGACAATTTATTCCAGGAAAGCACAAGTCTATTTCCAGGTTAGCTTACTGACTGTTACGCCCAAAGTCCGTTTTTAATGCACAGTCGGCTATTGCGGCCTGGGCTTACTGATCAGTTCTCCCAATGCCGAGTATTCCGTGCCACCTAACCGCGCAACGGGATCAAGCTCTTGCGCCGATACAGTTAAACGTCCGTCAACTTCGCTGGCAATCGCGTCATCCAGATAGACCTGCTCAATTTCGAGAAAGACAACGCGCTGCGGCGCATCGCCCAGCTCGACCACCTGCTGAAACTTACACGCAAAAGCAACCGGTGCTTCTGCTATGCGCCCAAGGCCATGTTCTGCAAAGGGTTCGATCGTCAGACCCAGGTGCTCCACTTCACTTTCATGATCGCCCAGCGTCATCGCACTCTGGTTCAATGCCTCCAACTGCGCTAAGGAAGCAATATGAACCACGCAGCGGCCAGTGCGCTTCAGGTTGGCAAACGTATCTTTGGGTTGCCGTGCCATCTTGTTTCCAATCGAAACCACCAGCGTTGGCGGATTGGAACAAACCGGAGCAAAAAAAGAAAACGGCGCCAGATTCCGCTTGCCGTTGGCCTGCTCGGAAAGAATCCAGGCCACTGGTCGCGGCAATACAGTCTGTACTAGCAGATGATAAATCTGAGTAGGTGATAACTCGGTCAGGTTCAGTTTCATAATAATGCTTCCTTTAATAAAGCTAATAAATCCGGTCGCTGCTGTCTGAAAATACGATCAACAAAGGCGCACATGAGGGACTGGCGTGCACCGTCATTGAACACCTATTCAATAAAATCACTTAGCGACGCTGGGTTTGGCCAGCGTAAATAAAACAGATTTACCAGCCCAAATTACAAAGCGGTCAAAATTGTAAAAATTATGACCCAATCGAACAAGTCTCAACCCGGAGCTGATGACAAAGGGGTCAATTAAAATGTAATTTTTTGTATCAAGACTCTGGCATCACAACTGCAACAAACCGGTCAACTAACCGCGGTTTTTTCAGTTTATTACAATCAGATCAGGAGAATTATCTATGACACCTACCGAACTGGAAGCGCTGAAAAGTGCTTTCGAAATGCATCAGCAAATGAACATTGAGGTGTTCTATTGGTGGTGTACTGCCATTATGTTTATGATTCATGCGGGTTTTTTAGCCTACGAAATTGGTGCCTCACGGGTTAAAAACGCGTTGGCATCCGGTATGAAAAATATCCTCACCCTTGCCGTTATTATCCCAACTTTCTACTTTTTCGGATGGTGGATTTATAACGCTTTTCCCGGTGGCTTTATTCCTGTCGATGCAACTTCTGCATTGCCGTGGTCAACCAGTATGGGACCTGATGCCAAAGATTTGGGTACCGGTATTTTCTGGGCTGCATTTGCGTTATTTGGTGCAACAACCGGGTCGATTATGTCTGGCGCCGTAATCGAGCGCATTCGCTTAAGTGCTTATTTAATTTTGACCATTGCCGTGGGTTCGGTGTTGTGGATCCTGGCGGCTGCCTGGGGCTGGCACCCGGATGGTTGGCTAACCGGCGTTCTTGGGTATCACGACGTCGGTGCATCCGGTGTGGTTCATGCAGTGGCCGGGTTCTTCTCTCTTGGTGTTCTAATCAATCTGGGGCCACGTATCGGTAAATACGTCGACGGACAAGCCATGGCGATTGTGCCACATAATATGCCAATGGCATTGATTGGTCTGATGATGATTATTGTTGGTTTCTTCGGCTTCCTTGGTGGTTGCATTATTTTTAATGGTGGCGATACCGGCTGGACAACCATTTATAACAACCCAACCAATTTATCTGCTTTCGCTTTTAATACTCTGATGGGTTTTGCCGGAGGCGTTATTGGCGCATACCTCACTTCCCGTGAACCATTCATGACCATGTCCGGCGGCTTAGCTGGGATCATCACCATTGCAGCAGGTCTCGATCTGTATTACCCGGGCCTGACCTTTATGCTGGCAGTATTTGGCGGCGCCACCATGCCGTTGTTTGGTAAATTTCTGGAAAGCAAAGGTATCGATGATGCTGTAGGTGCCGTTGCGGTGCACGGCTGGTGTGGTGTGTTGGGCGTGGTTTTCGTTGGTATTTTCGCATCCGGCTATCCGAACGTGATCGAAGGTGCTCCGCAGATTAATTTCACGGGTCAGTTAACCAGCGCAGCAATTATGGTGGCATTAGGCTTTGTACCGGGTTACCTGATTTCTCTGGCACTGAAAAAACTCGGCATGTTGCGTGTACCACCGGAAGTTGAGGCAAAAGGTCTCGACCTGGTAGAAATTCCGGCGGTGCCATATCCGGAAACCGTACCGGCACAGGACGTGGTTACGCAAACCACACCGGCAACGGAAAAGCTCACTCCGGCAGCGGGCTGATCCACACCATCGTTATTTGTCTTTTAATTTTACCGCCCGCGCCTGATGCGGGCCAGGAGAGCTGTATGAATTCATCACCGTTAACCAGTTGGGAAGGCGTTGCTGCCTATTTTACCTTCGCCGATAATCCAGTCGTCATCGGCGCGATGTGTATTGGCGCCGTTGCAATTTTTTGTGGTTTTATGGGTGCCATTATCAAACACGAAAATGAAAGCTTCGATCAGCACAAAGAGTAACAGTCACTAAAACTCACTTAGACCATGCCTGTCAGTGTGTGACAGGCATGGCTTAATTTAGAAAGTAAAAACGCAGAAATAATACATGAGTTATCAGATTTCCCTGGGACAACAGCAGTTTGTTTTTAATGACCTGAAAACGTTGATGGCCAAAGCCACACCATTACGCTCGGGTGACTGCCTGGCTGGAGTTGCCGCCCGCGACGAACAAGAGCGGGTAGCAGCACAATTAACTCTGGCTCAGGTGCCTTTAAAAACGTTTCTGCAGGAATGTCTGATTCCCTACGAAGACGATGAAGTGACACGGCTGATTATCGACGAACACGACGCCGATGCGTTTAAACCAGTGAGTCATTTAACGGTAGGAGATTTCCGTAACTGGCTATTGAGTGAACAAGCCACCACAGCCAGTCTGCAACAGCTGTCTCCCGGACTGACACCAGAAATGGTCGCCGCCGTCAGTAAAATAATGCGCATCCAGGATTTAATTCTGGTTGCCAATAAATGTGAAGTGGTCACACGCTTCCGCAATACCATCGGGCTAAAAGGCCACCTGTCCACCCGACTTCAGCCCAATCACCCGACCGATGATCCTGCTGGCGTCGCCGCCTCTGTATTAGATGGGTTGTTATATGCCAACGGCGATGCCGTTATTGGTATCAACCCCGCCAGTGACAATATTGAAGCCGTCACTACATTAATGACCATGCTGGATGACGTTATTCAGCATTATCAGATTCCGACTCAAAGCTGTGTATTAACCCACGTCACCACCCATATTGAAGCCATTAACCGCGGAGCGCCGGTTGATCTGATTTTTCAGTCCATTGCCGGCACCCAGGGCGCCAATGACTCATTTGGCGTAAACCTGAATATTCTGCAAGAAGCCTATGATGCTGGCCTGAGCCTCAAGCGCGGCACAGTGGGTAACAACCTGATGTATTTTGAAACTGGCCAGGGAAGCGCCCTCTCCGCCAACGCTCATCACGGTGTTGATCAGCAGACTTGTGAAGTCAGAGCCTATGCTGTGGCACGCAAGTTTAATCCCTTGCTGGTGAACACTGTGGTGGGCTTTATCGGTCCGGAGTATTTGTATAACGGCAAACAGATTATTCGTGCGGGATTAGAAGATCATTTTTGTGGCAAATTGTTAGGCCTGCCGATGGGCTGCGATATTTGTTACACCAATCACGCCGAGGCAGATCAGGACGATATGGATATGTTACTGACTCAGTTTGCTGCCGCAGGAGGAACTTTTATTATGGGAATCCCCGGTTCTGACGACATTATGCTGAATTATCAAACCACCTCCTTCCACGATGCGTTGTACGCCCGTGAACTGCTGGGGTTAAAACCAGCGCCGGAATTTGAAGCCTGGCTGAAGCAAATTGGAATTTTTAATCAGCACAATCATTTGGCTTTTGGTGGTCAACAACTGCCTGACGCTTTTAAGCACGTACTTGCTCAATGACAGCCTGCGTAAAAAATCACCAGGAGCAACTCGATGACCAATGATTTTATTCACGATAACCCCTGGCAGAGTCTGCGTCGCTACACCGATGCCCGTATTGGCTTAGGCCGGGCTGGCATCAGTCTGACTACTGATGTGCATCTGCAATTTCAGCTGGCTCATGCCAGAGCCAGAGATGCGGTGCACCTGCCGCTGGATTTTACTGCATTAAAACAACAATTGGAGGATTGCGGTACAAGCTCGTCATCCATTTTTAAGGTACGCAGCCAGGCATCAGATCGTGCAATGTATTTACAACGCCCGGATCTGGGCAGACTGTTGCATGAGGAGGATCAACGGCAACTGCAACAGGTAACTCCAACGGAGTTTGATATCGCATTTGTGATTGCTGATGGCTTGTCATCGGCGGCTGTCAGTCATCATGCCAGCAATATGTTGTTGGCGATTACCTCGGCACTGGCCGCCACATCGTTAACTGCCGGTCCGGTTGTTCTGGCAGAACAGGCACGGGTCGCCATTGGTGATCCAATCGGAGAAGCGTTAAACGCACGTATGTTAGTGATGTTAATTGGCGAACGTCCGGGCCTGAGTTCACCCGATTCCTTAGGATGTTATTTCACCTGGCAGCCACAAAGTGGCAAAAACGATGCTCACCGTAATTGTATTTCTAATATCCGGCTTGAAGGGCTGAGCTACGAAGAAGCGACACACAAACTGATGTATCTGATTTTGGAAGCGCATCGACGCCAGCTGTCGGGCGTTAACCTGAAAGATGAATCCGATAACGGCAAACAGAGGCTGGAAAAGAGTCCGGCTAACTTACTGCTGCAATCTCAATGAATTTTACCGGAGTTTAATCATGAAACATTTCCCCCTGCTCCTGAAGAGAACGTTGTTTTATCCAACCTTCTTATTATTTTCCAGCGGTTTTTTTCTACTCAATTGGCGAGGTTTTATTCCGCTGGCCGTTGCAGCAGCGTTAGCTCTGTTACTGCACATTGGTGTGAACGGTTACGAAATCTGGCAACAAAAGCGTAATAACAATCAGGCATCGTAAAACAGCATCCCGGTAACAGCAGCCGTCTCAGACGCTTATTGGTCATTCAGGCTGGCGCCCCTGAATAAAAACCGATATAACCCGATGCTCAAGAACATCAACCCGGTGCCATTATGTTTTCTGTAAATCGGTTTTTTCCATTCCTAGCTATCGCCGTCAGCCTGCTGGCATGGCACGAGCCACAACCATTAATTTCCTGGAAAGGGGCCATCCTGCCGCTGCTGATGGTGATTATGTTCTGCATGGGTCTGACGCTCAGGTTGCAGGATTTTCAACGGGTGCTGAATAAACCCAAACCCATCGCAACCGGTGTCATGTTGCAGTTTGCGTTAATGCCACTCCTTGCCTGGGGTCTGGCTCAGGCTTTTGGCCTGTCACAGGAGCTGACCGTAGGTCTGATTCTGGTCGGCGCTTGTGCTGGCGGAACCGCTTCCAATGTCATGACCTATCTTGCCGGCGGAGACGTTGCGCTATCCGTCAGCATGACGTTGATGTCAACACTATGGAGCGTGGTATTAACGCCCTATCTGGTTTGGTTCTACTCCGGCGCAGAAATCGACGTCGATATTCAGGGTATGATTTTAAGCATCGCCAAAATGGTGATTGTACCGGTCTTACTGGGGCTGCTGGCCAATCGCTACGTGCCGCAGCTGGGAAAAAGTCTGAACAAATATCTGCCAGACATTGCCAGCAGCGCCATTCTCATCATCATTGCTATTGTGGTCGCATTAAATGCTGATGAAATTGCCACGCTGGGTGCCGGTGCAGCAGCGGCTGTGATATTACATAATCTGCTTGGACTTGCAGGCGGCTATGGCATTGCCCGCTGGAATGGTCATACCGAAGCGGAAGCACGTACCATCGCTCTGGAAGTCGGTATGCAGAATTCCGGTTTAGGGGTTGCTTTGGCGTTAAAATTCTACGGCCCCCTGGCCACGCTGCCCGGCGCATTATTCAGTATCTGGCACAACATCAGTGGCTCAGCATTAGCTGCATTCTGGAAATGGCGGACGCAACAAACTATTAAGCGGATTCCTGCTCAAAAACGAACCTCCGTTAATACCTACACTCCGGATTAGGGGTTGTAGGTGTACAACAGGGCTTTTAATCCTTTACCCGGCACTGCTTCAACGAATACTTCCGGATTTGCCAGGCGCTCGACAAACTGACACTGCGGGCAGTGCTGCATCATTTGTTGCTTAAGAAAGTGTTCATCCAGCTTAGTAGAATTTAAACACATCAGTAAGTGAGCACCGGGGGCAGCCAGCTGAGGAATGCGACGAATTATTTTCTGATAGTCATGCTCGATAATAACACTGCCTTTTTGACGCGTCGGTGGATCACAGATGATCACATCATACGGTCCGTGTTTTTTCAGGCGACCGAAAGATTTAAAAATATCGAGTCCCTCGAAAACAACCCGACCTAAATCCTGACCATTTAGTCTGTGATTTTCACGACCCCGTGTTAACGACGTCTTGCTGACATCGACATTCACAATCTTCTTTGCCCCCGCCGCATGGGCAGCAACAGAAAATGCACAAGTATACGCAAACAGATTGAGCACCGACTTCCCACAACAAACTGATTGCAACCAACGCCGACCATTGGCCATATCAAGAAAAATACCGGTGTTTTGTTGCTGGCCCAGCGTTAGCCAATACGTCAATTGATGTTCTGTAATTTGCAGTTTTTCGACCATGTCACCGTGCAACCAGGTAAACGGACCGTCTCTTACGTGCCGTTGTTGCGCAACAATCTGCTGTGCCTGAGGTAACTGTTGGGAAATATTTTGAGCCAGTTCCGCTAACCAGCTGGCACTGACATCACGGTACAGAGTGATTAAAACCAGCGGCGCATACCAATCTATATTCACATGTTCATACCCGGGATAAGCATGGCCCCGACCATGAAACAGTCGCTGTGCATCATTGTTTTCTGGCCAACGAATCACTTCCAGCACGGCAAAATCTCTCTTCGGTTCAGATTGGCGCGATTTTCCGCTAAATCGTGATCAAAAGTAATAGGAATGACATAAACAATCGTTTTGTCCGGCCGAATAGGACCGATTGCAAGCAATATGTGAAAAATAGTAGCGATAAATACCAATTGACACTTGGTCGGTCTGTATAACTGAGCTACTATGGCTTTGCTTAGGGAATGATCCCGAGCATGATTGGCGAGTGCTCCATATTTTGAAGGATATGCTAGATACTGGTCGATAGTAGGCAAGACTCATTGTTCAACAGCCCAGCTCTGTTGACAAAGTCGGCCAAATGAAACACCCAAGCCAGATATATGGCATAACCGTTAGGAAAGAAACATGGCAGAATTAGTTCAAGGCACCGTTAAGTGGTTCAACGATGAAAAAGGCTTCGGCTTCATCGAGCAAGAATCTGGTAAAGACGTATTTGTTCACTTCAGCGCTATCAATGGCACTGGTCGTCGTTCTCTGGCTGAAGGCCAGAAAGTGACTATGGAAGTGACTACTGGCCAGAAAGGCCCTCAGGCAGAAAATGTAACGCCTGAATAAGTCTTATCCCGAACCAGCAGCTCTCGCTGCTGGTTTGCCTCCTGCCCCACCTCCCCATAATCCAGCTCAGCACTAATCCGTACACCCGGTCTTTTAATCCTATTACGAATGGCTTTTCATCCTGATTGCAACTCGCTATTTAGCAGTAAACTGTTAATCTGAAATGTGTGTATGACGGATAGTTGCAACGGCATGATTGATCAGGGTGAAATGTTTGAAATCGCAAACCCGTGCCGGGGTATTTGCGAAGTAAATAACAAAGGTTATTGCAAAGGGTGTTTACGCAAACGCGAAGAGCGATTTCACTGGAATGAGTTCTCACCGTTTCAGCAACAGCTGATTGTCAACCTGTGTGGACGCCGTCGCGCCAAAGCCATCGCTGCTCGCCAACAAGCCCAATGGCAAGCCAAACATGGATTACCTGATGAAGATGTTGTTATCCCACAGCTCGATATGTTCGTCAGTAACGACAGTGCTGAAGATCAAAAGCTGGCTACAGAGGATATCACCGCTTCCGATAGCGATAGACCGGCCAAAACAGCACCAGAATCATCACAAGCTAGGCACTCAGAGGTCCAACAACCCCAAAATCAAAATGCAAAACCGGAGAAGAAAACGACACCAGACCAGTTTGATCTGTTTTAACGGATTAACACAATCCATTGCTCACGAGCACTGAGCCACCGCACTCGCCAGTTCATTTTTCCAACCTAATGTGTCAGACGTCAGCCCAGTCGGCTTATATTCAGCTCCTACCCACCCTTTATAGCCGGACGTCTCTATTGCCTGAAATATTGCCTGAAAATCCAGATCACCCGTTCCGGGTTCACCGCGATTTGGAGTATCGGCAAATTGTATATGGCCAATATGTTCCGCATTGCGGGTAATCACGTCACAAACGTCTTCTCCCATCTGCGCCATGTGATAAACATCAAATTGAGCCTTGATGATATCGGCCTTATCCAACTGTCGCATAATATCGAACATTTGCTGACTGGAGGAAATCAAAAAACCGGGCATATCACGGGTATTAATTGCTTCAAACGTGGTAGTAATCCCAAATGGCGCAAGCGTTTCAGCTGTTTTAACCAGGTTTGTCTTAAAAGTATCGAGATAAAAATTACGTTGGCGGTCGTCATGGCAACGCCCCGGAAGCACATTCACACAAGAAACTTTTAGCGCCCGGGCATAAGCCAGACATTCGACCAGCGAAGCAGCGTACTCAGCCTGCTTTCCGGGAACAGCAGCCAGGCCCTCACCGCCTTGCATCAGATCTCCGGCAGGAACATTGATTAAAACGCAACGCTGCCCAGCATCATTCAACGCCCGCTGTACATCAGCCAGCGGGGTGTCGTATGGAAATTGTATTTCAACCGCTGTAAAGCCATCTTTTCGAGCAGCTTCAAAGCGCTTTAGGAAAGGTCGCTCAAGGTACATCAGCGACAAATTGGCGGTGAGTTTCAATCGTTTTCTCCGTATACATTTCCACCAGAGTACAAGGGTCGTGTTCGTTATATCCCTGACTGCCGTGAAGTCTCATAAGTTCAGCGCCTAATCCAGCCATCGGAACTGAACTCTGCATGGATTTAGCCAACGTATTAGCCATGTCCAGGTCTTTTAGTAGCGTTTTAACGTGCCACTTTACCGGCTCAAAATCTCTGCTGGCCATACGCGGTCCAGTCAGTTGCAACGGAATCGAGTCGGCAAACCCGCCTTTCAGTGCATCCGGTATCTGTGCGGCATCCACACCAGACTTTTCAGCCAGTGCCATAACCTCAGCCATTACCAAAACGTTACAGCTTACCAGCATTTGATTGCATATCTTGGTTACCTGACCAGAGCCTACATGGCCCATTCGGGTAACGCGTTGGCTCAAAGGTTTAAGTATGCTGCGAACTGAGTCAATGTCCTGCTCACGACCACCTGCCATAATTGCCAGCGTACCCTGTTCGGCTCCGGCAACGCCACCGGAGACCGGAGCATCAATCCAACGAACACCCGAATTTTCCAGTAGCGCCGCCATATCACGCGTCTTTTGTGGGTCAATACTGGAGAAGTCGATCAGCAGTTGCCCTTCTCGGGCAAACTCAGCGATTCCGGAATCACCAAACACGAGAGTATCGACGGCATGTGTGTCGGTTACGCACAACATCAGAATATCACTGCACTCAACCAACTGCTGCAATGATTCACAAACCGTCAAACCGGCAGCTGCCAAAGGCTGACATTTATCCGGACTGCGATTCCACACAGCGACATCAAAATTTGCCTGATGCAGGCGAGTGCTCATGGGCGCACCCATCAGCCCCATACCAATGAAACCGATGCGTGGTTGTTTACTGAACTGTTGCATCCCGATTCGCTCCAAATTCATATTGAAGCCAATAATATCAAATAGCCAGCCAATAATTGAACGGTTATTTACAGATCACACACATTACGCTAACGGTCTTACCAAGAGAACTTATGGTGAAGCCAACTAAAGAAAAGTGATATGAAACGATAAAGGGTATTCATCTGATTTTAATAAAGACACTGCGCATTCTGCAGTATCTTGAGCCGTTAAATAGCCATCTTAATGTCGAATGCCCTCTCCTGAATATTAAACAGACACACTAAACACGCCGAACTTTAGTTCTGGCGCAATATTCCGATAATTTTTGTCGAGTATTTTAGTGCACTGCTATCGAGGAGTGATGGGACTTTGCTTGAAAAATATGGCAAAAATCATTGAGTTATTACGGATTGGATTAAGCCTTGATAATTGATCAAGATAACCGAAGCTAGATGTTCACCTGTAAAGAAGGGCTCTGAAGAGCCCTTTTTTTTGATTAAACCAGATAAATTACATTTGCGACTGCAAGTAGTTCTGCAAACCAATTTTATCGATCAGACCCAACTGTTGCTCCAGCCAATGGGTGTGATCATTTTCGGTATCATCCAATAACACCTGCAGCATATCGCGGGTCTGGAAATCACGAACCTGTTCGCACAGTGCCATCACTTCACGCAAATCACCAATTACCTTGTACTCAAGATTCAGGTCGCTTTGTAACATTGCTGGCACGTCCCGGCCGATATTCAGTGGCTCGCGGGTTACCATGTCCGGCGTACCACCCAGGAATAAAATACGTTCTACCAGCTTTGAAGCATGCCCTTTTTCATCTTCAAATTCGTGATCGATACGTTCAAATAATTTGCTCAGACCCCAATCGTCGTACATACGGGAATGGATGAAGTACTGGTCCATGGCACTGAGTTCGCCCGCCAGCAAGTCGTTCAGTTTGTCGATTACCTGTTGATTACCACGCATAATATTGCCTCCTCAAATGCCTTACATCATAGACTGTAAATAATTTTCAATACCCACCTGACGAACCAGCTCTTGCTGAGTTTCCAGCCAGTCAAGGTATCCTTCTTCGTATTCCTGAATATCCTGCAGCAGATCACGGGTTACGTAATCTTTTACCGATTCACAATATACGGTTGCTTCTTTCAGCACTTCCAACTGTTCTTCAATCTGATCGACATCGCATTGCAGCATTTCTTCGGTATTTTCACCGATACGCAATCGGTTTAACCGCTGCAAATTTGGTAAACCTTCCAGGAAAAGAATACGTTCGATCAGATTATCAGCCTGCTTCATATCCTTAATGGATTTTTTATAGGCTTTTTCATTGAGGGTACCAAGCCCCCAGTTTTTGAACATCCGCGCGTGCAGGAAATACTGGTTAATCGACGTTAACTCAATACTGAGTATCTGATTAAGATACTCATTTACCTTCGCATCACCTTTCATCAGCTGACCTCCTCTCTTTTAATATTAAGCAAGTGTATAAAGCGTTTATAACGAACGCAAGCTTATTGAGAAGATACCAAATATAATAGAAAACAGGCTTATTCTCATTTGCATAAAATCAATAAAAGAACCATATTCAACACAAATAACCCGAAATAATTCGGGCTATTAAAAAACGTAAGCGGAAGCATTCATAAATATAACTGAGATATATTTCTATTTCTTAAGAATAAAGTTACCAAATAGAAATCATTTCGGTTTATTACCGATTTCAAAATAACCATCGGACTCAAATCGAACTACCTGATGTCGTTTTTTGGCCAATAAAAAAACAGAATCATCATAAAATAAGAAATTCTTCCAATGCTGTTTAAATATTTTCCAGGTGGTTTGGATAATATTATGTAAGTCATAGCAGAAATACACCACTGTATTATCGTCCCATTGGCAGTGCTGCTGAATCAATTCTGGTAACTGATTATCATCCGCCTCCCAAAGAGGTTGCCACTCCCCTTTTTCAAGCCAGATACCATTTTTTGCGGGCCAGTCATCACCGAGGAAGTGACTGGCATGCGTTGCCTCTTTGCTCAGTTGTTGACGCCAGAATTGCTGGGCAGAATCGTCTGCCAAAGGTTTGATGTGTAACAGGGTCTCATCAGGCACCGGCATGTCTTTATGGCGGAATATCCAGCCCTGCTTGTAATCTTGCAATGCAATATAGTTCATATCAGCCTCTCAATTTGGCCAGAGGGTAACATCGCATCCAGTGAGGCTAAAGGGATAATGCACTGCCAGTCAGGAGTCAGGCCGTGATGATTCGGTTTTTGCCCAGAGACTTGGCCCGATACAAAGCCGCATCCGCGTCTTTAACCAGCTTTTTGATGCTGTTATTTTGTTGCGTCAGGTGCTGCATACCAATCGATATCGTGCACTGAATATCTCCACGACTGCTTCTTAATATTTGCTCGGCCAGCTGGTGTCTCAGATCTTCACATACATGGAAGGCATCCTCAGGCCGGGTTTGCGGCATTACTAATAAAAATTCCTCTCCACCCCAACGCATCAGAACGTCACTGGAACGAACCCTTGAGGCAAACGTATCCGCGGCACTTTTCAGCACCTTGTCGCCAACCTGATGCCCATGGTTATCGTTAATGGTTTTAAAGTTATCAAGATCAATAATTGCTATGCACAAATCATTGTTATGTCGTACCGCCAGTTTCAGTAGCTGCTCAAATGCCGCATAGCCGGCACGTCGGTTCAGTAGTCCGGTCAGTTCATCAGTGGTCGCCAGATTGCGTAATCGTTGCTCAAGCTCCTTTTGCTCATTGATGTTGTGCACCATTCCAACAACACGCAGCGGTTGTCCGTGATCATCTGTACGGCAAACCATGCCACGGTCTTCCATCCACAGGTACTTGCCATTACGGTTAGCCAAGCGATATTGCGCTTCATAACGAGAGGCGTGTCCTTGTAGATGTTGATCCATTGCATGCATAACATGATCAAGATCTTCTGGATGCAGCTTACCTTTCCAACTTTCAAGTACCGGAGCCATTTCATAAGGACCGTACTCCAGCATTTGTTTCAGCCGCGGACTGAAGAAAACTTCATCGGTCTCAAGATTCCAATCCCACATGCCATCGGTTGCTTCATTCAATGCGAAAGACAGTAACGGCTCCCGCTGACGAAGATCATCCTCCTGCTGTTGGCGACGTGAAATATCGGACACTTCCGATAGCAGATACTCGCTGTCACCCCATTCCACCAGGTGACTGACAACCTCGACCGGAAAACCACTGCCATCGCCTCTCACATGCTGACAAAGAGACGTGTATGGAGATTCAGCCCGAATAGCTTGGATAATTTCACGCCAGTGTGCCAGGTCCGTGATGTCCTGGCGTAAGTTGAAAACCGTTTGTTGGCGAATCTCGGGAAGCGTCATCTTTAACTGATCAAGGCCTGCCTGATTGGCCATGAGAATTGCGCCGTCGTTCAGATCAATCAGATATATCCCAATAACCAACTGGCTATAAGCATCAAAGCACTGTTCGATATAAGCTGACTGCGAACTCATTTAAGTAACCTGAAAAGTTAGAGGAGAGCACGAGGTGCGATAAGTCATATTACTTACAAGCATAGCCCAGATAATTCAAACTAAAGTCAGAGAGACCCCTGTTTTGTTGTTTTGTTGTTTCTTGATGGCGACCCGGCCAATGAGAGGCAAAAAAAAGGCCGTATCAGCAAACTGACACGGCCTCATATGGACATTGGCTGCTGGTTGTACCAACCAGCCCTGCCTCAACCCTGATCGTTAAAGGTATTTTTCGCGATATATGCCTGGATATCGTTCAAATCGGCAGGCAACACATCAAACTTCTCGTCACGATCCATCAGATCACTCAGGTGGTGCGGCAATGCCGGTAATTCAAAGCCTGCGCGCTCTACGGCCTCTGCAAATTTCACCGGGTGAGCCGTGCCCAGAGTAATCATTGGAATACGCTTGTTCCGACGGCATTCACGCGCCGCTTTCACGCCGATAGCAGTATGAGGATCCAGTAGATACCCGGTTTCTTTATAAACGTCCTGCATGGCATCAATGGTGGCTTGCTCATCAACCGCGTAGCTATCAAACACTTCACGGGCTTTAGCCAGCTTGGACTCGTCCAGAGACACAATATCTTCTTTAGCATTCATACGTGCCATCAAATCAGCCAATTGAGCACCATCGTGATCATACAGATCAAACAACAGACGCTCGAAGTTACTGGATACCGCAATATCCATGGATGGCGTAATGGTATGCTTCAGCGGACGCACTTCGTACTGATTTTTGCTCATGAAGCGATGCAGTACGTCGTTGCTGTTGGTAGCGATAATAAGCTGTTCAATTGGCAGACCCATCTTCTTTGCCATATAACCGGCGAAGATATCTCCGAAGTTACCGGTCGGCACCGAATAGGCCATTGGACGCAGCGGACCACCCAGATTCAGTGCGGAATAGAAGTAGTAAACGATCTGAGCCATGATTCGCGCCCAGTTAATGCTGTTTACCGCAACCAGTTTGCGCTCGCCTCGCAGGAACTGCTGGTCTCCGAAGCTGGCTTTGACCATATCCTGTGCCTGATCAAAGTTGCCTTCGATAGCAATGTTATGAATGTTATCGCCCACAACCGTCGTCATCTGACGGCGCTGCACTTCAGATACCTTCCCGTGTGGATGCAGGATGAAAATATCAACGTTCCGACAGGCTTTGGTGCCTTCAATCGCTGCCGAACCGGTATCACCGGAGGTTGCCCCCATAATCACAACTTTCTCGTCGCGACGCTCAAGAACATAGTCCAGCAAACGACCCAGCAACTGCAGTGCGAAATCTTTGAACGCCAGAGTTGGGCCCTGAAACAGTTCAAGCACATATTCGTTATGATCGATCTGCTGCAGGGGTGCGACCGCCTTATGACCAAAACCGGAGTAAATCTCTTCGATCATGGTCTTCAGAGCATCAGAATCCACGCATCCTTCAACGAAAGGGAAAACCACTTTATGGGCCAATTCGACGTAAGACAGGTCCTGCCAGGAAGCAATTTCTTCTTTGGAAAAAGTCGGAACTTGTTTCGGGACATATAAGCCCCCATCCGCTGCCAGGCCAGTTAATAGCACTTCTTCAAAGGTCAGTTCCGGGGCATCACCGCGGGTGGATATGTACTTCATCATGGTCTTAAAGCCGGTAAGTTAAAAAGTCATTGTGAAAATTGCGCGTATTCTACATGCACAGCGGTTATAAAGCATCCACCATATCGGCGCTCCACGCTGCCAATCAGAGCTGCTTAATCAGCTCCTGACGGTAATCATCGGTGCTAACGGTGACATCAAGACGGCTCAATCGCTCATCAAACTCGTTAATCTGCTGATTCAGATCATCCAGGGTCAACGTATTGTCTTCCAGTTGATACAGATGCCTGGAACCGTGCAGACTGAAATAGCGGATGACCAAAGCCGTTTGGAAAACCTCGCTGTTTTGCTCGTCTTGCAGCGCAGCTTCAAGTTTTTGACTGGCGCGATAGATACGATTCAGCTCCTGCTTAAGCTTCCAGACATAACGGATTTCAGCCATGTACGGTTTTTCTTTAATCGCAATGAACAACGCGATGGCACTGAGTACTGCAGTGATCACTCCGGCCAGATTGTAAATAAAATTGGAACCATCAGGGTTGCCAAACAGCTCGATATAGAGCGACGAAGCTGCGAGCCCAACCACAAACAACATGACCACTAAACCACCCTGAAAACGGTTAAGGCGTTGTTTATACAAAGTTTTGTCAATCTGCTTCAGTTCCACCGTAAATTCCTGTTGAGTGCTAGTCTTATCGTTTCAATGACGAGCGGAGTTTAACACTGACAAGCGCTTTAGTTGTGTTAAAGTCCTGACAAACTACAAAAAATTGCCTGACCATCAGGGATCAATAATGACACTGGCCAGACGACTTTCAGCATTGATGCTGAGCGCTGCAAGCCTGCTCGGTTTAAGCGCCTGTTCCGACAGCAATTGGAACGATCCTCATCCGGAGAACCCGGACAACGAGACGATTCTCTACTCCAGCTTTTCAGAACGCCCCAAACATCTGGACCCCGCCAGGGCTTACAGCTCTGACGAATCGACCTTTATCGATCAGATCTATGAGCCGCCTCTGCAATATCATTATTTAAAACGACCTTACCAGCTGATTCCCCTGACATTGACCTCAATGCCAGAGGTGCAGCTGCTGGATGAGCAAAACCAGCCCTTGGCTGACGACGCAGAAACACCAGCCTACAGTCTGTATACCCTGAGGATTCAACCAGACATCAGATATCAACCCCACCCGGCGTTCGCACGCACGGAGAACGGAGAGTTCACTTACAGGTTTGACGATGCCTCCCAATCAGCAGCCTATACCTCACTGAAAGACTTCAAAAAAACAGGCTCCCAACAATTAGTCGCAGACGATTACATCTATCAGATTAATCGCCTGGCCGATCCTAAACGACTGGCACCTTTAAGAGGTTTATTGAGCCAGTATATTGTGGGTATGACCGAGACCAGCACAGCCATCAGTGCAGCGCGCAAACAACTGAAAGAAGATGGCGCTAGCGATGACACCTGGCTGGATTTACGTCAGTTCAATATGGAAGGGGTCAAAAAGATCGACGACCACACCTTCACTATTAAGTTAAAAGGCAAATACCCACAGTTTAATTACTGGCTGGCGTTCCATTTTTTTGCGCCGATTCCCTGGGCAGTGGATCGCTTTTATCATCTGCCGGGATTACCGGATAAAAATATCACCCTCGATTGGCATCCGGTTGGCACCGGTGCATTTATGATGACAGAGAACAATCCAAACTCTGAAATTATCCTGAGCAAGAACCCAAACTATCGCGGTGAATTGTATCCATCAGAAGGAGAAGCGAGCGACGCAGATAACGGTTTATTGGATGATGCCGGAAAAACAATGCCCTTCATCGATAAAGCCATTTTCCGTTTAGAGAAAGAGGCCATACCGATATGGACCAAATTCCTTCAAGGTTACTACGATCGTTCCGGCATCAGCAGCGACAGCTTTGATCAGGCAGTCAAAGTCGGTGGCGAAGGTATTACGCTGTCAGAAGAAATGATCGAAAAAGGCATCACCTTAAACAAATCAATTCAGCCTTCTACCTATTACCTCGGCTTTAATATGCTTGACCCGGTGCTTGGTGGTTACAGCGAAAAACAACGCAAATTACGCCAGGCCATTGCCATTGCTTACAACCAGGAAGAATTTGTCAGTATCTTCCTCAACGGCCGTGGTGAAACAGCCATGAGCCCTATACCTCCGGGTATTTTTGGTTATCAATCCGGTAAAGATGGCATCAATGATTATGTTTTCGACTGGCAGCAAGATGCAAATGATCCAGCTTCCGGCAAAGCGGTACGAAAACCACTGGACGTTGCCAAGCGCTTGTTGGCAGAAGCCGGATATCCAGAAGGCCGAGATGCCAAGACCGGTAAACCGCTGGTATTAAACCTTGATACCATTTCTGGGTCCGGTTCGCAGGCACGTATGGAGTGGATCAAAAAACAGTTTAAGAAGCTCAACCTGCAACTCAATATTCGTGGCACCGACTACAACCGCTTTAAAGACAAAATGGAAAATGGCAACGCTCAGATTTATTTCTGGGGCTGGCTGGCTGACTATCCGGATCCGGAAAACTTCCTGTTCCTGCTATACGGTAAAAATGCTCAGATCGATTCCAAGTCCGGAGTAAACTCGGCCAACTATAAAAGTGCGGAATACGACCGCTTATTTAAAAAAATGCAGCTGATGGAAAATTCTCCCGAACGCGCTGAAATTATCGATCAGATGCTCGATATTCTGCATCGCGATACTCCCTGGGCAACCGGGTTTCATGGCCATAGCTATGCACTGAATAACAGCTGGGTAAAAAATACCAAGCCCCACGGAGTTTCGAAAACCACCTTTAAATATCGTCGTCTGGATACCGAGCAGCGCCGTCAGAAACAACAGCAATGGAATCAACCGGTATTGTGGCCACTGGTGCTGGTACTGCTGATTACTCTGGTTATGGCAGTTCCTGGTTATCGTGCCTATAAACACCGCCAGACTCGGGTGATAAACCACCAGATTGACACAAAGCCCGATCAAACGTCATCAACAGCCACTGAGGTGAAGGAGAATAACTGATGCTGGCTTATATTGTCCGCCGCTTGTTATACGCCATTCCGATTTTGTTGGGCGTTAATATCATCACCTTTGCCCTGTTTTTTGTGGTGAACAGCCCTGATCAAATGGCCCGTGTTCATCTGGGCGATAAACACGTCAGTGAAGAAGCAATCCAGAGCTGGAAGGAACAACGCGGTTACGACAAACCGCTGTTTGTTAATTCCGACAGCGATAGTCCATTAACCGATACCATCTTCTTCGATAAATCGATTCGTCTGCTAGCGTTTGATTTTGGTAAATCCGATGAAGGTCGTTCAATTGGTGCCGATATTCAGGAGCGCATGTGGCCCAGCCTGGCGGTTCAGTTACCTACCTTTTTAATCGGCATCTACGTCAACATCGTATTTGCGTTGATCATTGTAATGTTCCGTTCCAGCTTGTTTGACTACGCCGCAGTGACGTTATGCGTCGTTATGCTGTCAATTTCAGGCGTGTTCTACATCATTGGTGGCCAGTATTTGTTTGCCAAACTCTGGAGTCTGGTGCCTATATCCGGTTATTTACCCGGAGCGGAGGCCACCAAGTTTTTAATTCTGCCGGTGATTATTGGTGTGATAAGTGGCATTGGCGCTGGAACCCGCTTATATCGCACGGTATTTCTAGAAGAAGCCACCCGAGACTATATCCGTACCGCCCGGGCAAAAGGCGTAGCAGAACTGAACGTGTTATTTAAGCACCTGCTTCCTAATGGCATGATCCCGATCTTAACCAGCGTCGTGGTGGTGATTCCTTCGCTGTTTATTGGCAGCCTGTTGATGGAATCCTTCTTTGGTATTCCGGGGTTAGGCAGTTACACCTTAGATGCCATTCAGGCCCAGGACTTCGCCATTGTTCGCTCCATGGTGTTCCTTGGTTCGGTGCTGTACATCATTGGTCTGCTGTTAACCGATATTTCTTACACCTTAGTTGATCCAAGGGTGCGTCTGTCATGATTAAACCTGTTCTGTTGTGGAGCGATGCGCTGATCTTCTTATTGGTGATGTCGTTATTTTTATTCGCCTGGCAACTGCGCCAGAACCCACAGGCACGTAAGCGCTGGCATTCGGTATTCACCTCCAAAGTGGGCTTATCCAGTTTTATGGTGATTGTATTTTATGTACTGATTGCTCTGCTGGATTCCATCCACTTCCGCGAAGCCCTTCCACCTGCCACCGTCAGTGCTGACATCATCAATAGTAACGGTGAAAACAACACCGCCAGTGAAGTGGTGGCTTACGATAACGAAGTGAAGTCCGTGCTCGATGTCATCCTCAGCGATATCGAAAAAAATCACGAAAAAACCTATTCGGCTCCGTTTGCGATTTATTCCTTTGCCAAGGAAAACAGCCAGGATGAATTTGGCAATGTGGTGCGTGAATACCCAAGGTTAAAAAGCGCTGGCCAGCATGTTAACAACGCTGACGAAGTGCTCGCCGATGTGATTACCCGCAGCGCCCAAGCCATTGTTAAAGCGTTGATTCTGACGGTGCTTGTAATGGGTATTCACTGGTGGTTTAACCGTCGTCGGGAAAGAACCCACGGCCCGTCAGCCATTCCCTGGACAACCGCCTACTGGACATTTGCACTGCTGAGTATCATCAGTTTCTGGATGCTCGAACTGGGCAGTGTTTATCATATTTTTGGTACCGACAAAGTCGGTCACGACGTATTGGTGAACAGCCTGAAAGCGGTTCGTACCGGTGTATTAATTGGCACATTGGCCACCCTGCTGACTCTGCCAATCGCCATTATTCTTGGTATCAGCGCTGGCTACTTTAAAGGCTGGGTCGATGATGTCGTGCAATACATTTACACCACCTTGAGCTCGATCCCAGGCATCTTGCTGATTGCCGCATCGGTGCTATTAATCGACGTTTATATCGAAACGCATTCTGAAGAATTCGATCTGACCATTTTACGTGCCGACTTTAAATTTCTGGCACTGTGCGCCATTCTTGGGTTAACCAGCTGGACCAGCTTATGCCGTTTATTACGGGCTGAAACGTTAAAAATTTCCCAGCTGGATTATGTTCAAGCCGCCCATGCGTTTGGCGTGTCGCATCCTCGGGTGATTGGCAAACACATTCTGCCCAACGTTACTCATATCATTCTGATTGCTCTGGTACTGGATTTCTCCGGCTTTGTATTAGCCGAAGCCGTGTTGTCGTACATTGGCGTGGGCGTTGATGCCAGCATGGGCAGTTGGGGCAATATGATAAATGCCGCTCGCTCCGAATTATCCCGTGATCCCGCTGTATGGTGGTCGGTATCTGCGGCCTTTGCCTTTATGTTCAGCCTGGTATTAGCGGCTAACCTGTTCTCAGATCAGGTACGCAACGCGTTTGATCCACGCCTGGCACATAACACAGAAAAAGCCGGACATAACGACGAGTCGGATTCGTCTTCTGCGACAACCCAGGGAGCGAACTAAGATGGTCGAACATGTTTTATCGGTCGATAAATTATCCATTTCGCTGAGTCAAAATCCGGACGTGAAGCTGGTGAAAAACATCAGCTTTCACATCAAGCAAGATGAAATTTTTGCCTTAGTTGGCGAATCCGGCTCCGGCAAATCGCTGACCTCGCTGGCGATTATGCGGTTATTGGATGAAGCACTGGCAATCAGCAGCGGTACGATTCACCTGCGTGGCGATAATTTATTCGCCCGCACTGAAATGGGTATGAACACCGTACGTGGTCGCAAGATTGCGATGATTTTTCAGGAGCCTCAAAGCTCGCTGAACCCGGTACAGACCATTGCCCAACAATTACGTGAAGTGATCGAGCTGCATCAGAACGTTTCGGCTACCGATATTCAGACACGCCTGGTTGAGCTATTAACCGAAGTCGGGATTCCCGAACCTGAAAAGCGCTTAAGCTGGTATCCACATCAACTGTCAGGTGGTCAAAAACAACGTGTGATGATTGCCATGGCACTGGCTTGTGAGCCAGAACTGTTAATTGCTGATGAACCCACCACCGCTCTGGATGTCACCATTCAGAAACAGGTGTTGGAGCTGTTAAATGAATTACGCAAAAAACGTGATTTAAGCGTATTATTAATCACCCACGATATGGGTGTGGTGTATCAGATGGCTGATCGTATCGCGGTAATGCAACACGGCGATATCCTTGAACAAACCAATCGTGATAGCTTCTTTGCTAACCCTCAGCATGAATACAGCCGCCGACTGATTCATTCTCTGCCTCGTCAGGATCAGTTTTTACAGCATCAGCAAAAAGATCAGGCGTTGCTGAAAATCGACAACCTGAAAGTCTGGTTCCCGCAGAAAAAAGGCATTCTGCAACGTACCGTGGGTCATACCAAGGCGGTGAACGATATCAGCCTGTCGCTGGATCAAGGCGAAACCCTGGCACTGGTCGGTGAGTCCGGTTGCGGCAAAACCACCACCGGCAAAGCGATTTTACGGTTAAACCCAGTGTATAGCGGTGAATTGTATTTCCGTGGCCAACGTATTGATCAACTATCCCGCAATGACTTTATGCCGCTGCGCAAAGAGATTCAGGTGATTTTCCAGGATCCGTTTTCATCGATGAATCCACGTATGAGCATTCGTGAAATTATCGAAGAAGGTATGTTATCGCTGGGCGTGGAAAAAGATGCGGCTAACCGCGAGCAAACCATGCAGGAATTGCTGGTTAAAGTTGGTATGTTACCGGAACATCTGGACCGCTTCCCACACGAGTTCTCTGGTGGTCAGCGCCAGCGTATCGCCATTGCCCGTGCTTTAGCGGTCAACCCTAAACTGATTATTTGTGACGAACCAACATCGGCTCTGGATGTTTCTATTCGTGGCCAGGTACTGGAATTATTACGCGAACTGCAACAGGAGCTGGGCGTTTCTTATCTGTTTATTACTCACGATTTATCCATTATTCCGCATCTCGCTCATAAAGTGGCGGTGATGAAGAATGGACAGATTGTTGAGCAGGGAGAAACCGAGCAGGTAATGCGCGATCCACAGCATTCTTATACAAAAGAGTTGTTGGCGGCGGCGCCGAGAATTAAATGATTGTCAATCCATAAGCGGCTGATTGGCCGCTTAGTCCACCTATAACGCGAAAATCGCTGCCATCAATCCAAGTAACATACTCAGTGCCGAAAGCCATAATATGCAACGATATTTGTTCAAAGCAATCAACTTAAATGGCCCGAGTAGAAACTGCGCAAACAAATGTACGCTTAGACCGAACCACGTTAGCGAAACCCAATAAGCCTCAGTTCCATGATATATAACTGTGCTTCCTCGCCCAACAAAGATTGCTTCTTCGTTTAACAAATGAAGTATTGTATGAAGTACTAATAAACTCGGAATAAGTATTCCAAAGATAACAGCATTAATTTTTACGTATCGAGGAATTAAGTTCATTTACAGGCTATTTACCGTGACCATACAAGAGAGCAAATGATTGAAAATTGACCTTGCTTTCGTAGCGCTCAAACTATCATTTCAATCAATAGAAGACAATTATTTGCAAGATTCACTCTGAAACCAACCCCGCATCCCTGAAGCTATTAATAATCGACTCTGCCAATAGCTTATTAGCCAGCCCTGACGTCGCAGGCTCGGTTTGAATTTGTTGGATAACCGCTTTGGTCAGGCTATGCAGCCCGGGCAGATAGGGCACCAGTTGCTCGGCAGCAAACTGATGATTGAAGTGATAAGTTTGGCTGATGTTTTTCAGCAGTACCGCCAGAAAC
Organism: Saccharospirillaceae bacterium; assembly: GCA_022448365.1. Lineage (NCBI taxonomy): Bacteria > Pseudomonadati > Pseudomonadota > Gammaproteobacteria > Oceanospirillales > Saccharospirillaceae > Saccharospirillaceae bacterium. The sequence goes on from JAKVCS010000003.1 coordinate 965,333, forward strand.
AGCCTGCTGTATTCATCACTGGAATGTGGGCTGTCACAGCGCTCAGCCGGAAACGGAATGACGTTACCTTCGTCGCTCATACTTCCTCCTCACCTTCATGCTCCCGACCTCTTCGCCTTTAGGCACTCTTTCAGGCTACCACGAAGCAAATCGAGAATTCTGCTACAGATAAATTCAGTATAAGCCTATTCCGGTAATTCCAGCTGCCTTTCGCTACGCCAGACCCGAATCAAAACGATCTCATCATTATGAAGAAGATAAACCACCCGAAACGGTGGATGGATTAATTCGCGAATATGCTGCGCTTCAAACTCAGGTACCACACGGCCTGATTCCGGATGCATTTTCAGCATTTCCAACTTGCGAACAATATCTGTCACAAATTCCTGACCAACAGCAGGAACGCCCTGATCGCGGTAATAACGCTGAATGGCTTTTAAATCCTGCAACGCCGAATTGGCGATACGAACATCCATTTATTAGATTCCCAGTGCCGCCTTTGCATCTTCTAAGGAAACGGTATCGCCTTCTTTAACATCCATCAGCCCCTGAGCGACAGCTTTGACGAACGCCAGTTCTTCAGCGGTTTTTTCGTATTCTTCCAACCCCTGAACCACGGCAACACCACGACCACGACTGGTTAGCAGCACGGGCCTGCTGGTTTCCTGAACATGGCCAACAACCTTACCGGGGTTAACCTTAAGGTCAGACAAAGGCACAACATCTTCTGAAAATTTAACAGCCATCTGATCTCTCCTGTAATAAGACCAATAATTAGCACCTGTTAACAGGTGCGGTCAATCCAGCTGACAGCTTAAATACGACTGGCCAACCGTTTTCACCTCCTACCTTGGCACTTTTGACCCGCTTCAAGCCTACCTACCAGTAGGTAGGCTAATAGCCATTCAATAAACGATTGCACAAAGCAGCTAACGACGAATGAGTTGAACCATGTCCGCGAACCACGCCACCGATATCAAACCCAGCTCCGCGCCAAACCGTAAGCAGCAGATCGTCGAGTTATCCGCCGATTTATTGCGCGAGAAAGGTTTCAGTGGTTTCAGCTATCAGGATTTGGCTAAGGCATTAGGCATTAACAAAGCCAGTGTACACCACCATTTCGCTCAGAAGGTCGATCTGGGCTTGGCGCTGTGCGACTGGACTCAGGAGTGGCTGCAACAAGGGTTTGAGCATTTTGATGCCAGTAACCAGTCGCCACTCGAGAAGCTGAATCATTATCTGGCAACGGCTGCGCGTCATACTTTTAATGAACAAAAGATTTGCCCGGTCAGTGCGTTAAACAGCGAACTGATGCGACTGCCGGAAGCCATGCAACAGCGGCTGGCGAAGTTAGCCACTTTCGAACTGAAATGGATTGAACAGGTTATTGCCAATACTCAGCAAGTTGGTGAATTAAAACCCATCGCCAGCCCGCAACAGATGGCCCAGCTGTTTATTCATAGCTGCAAAGGTGCGCTCTACTATGGTCGCTTACAGAACAACGTTGCAACCGGAAAGCAATATTTCCAGCACAGTATGGAATTATTAATTAATCAATGGCGCGACTAACGTGCCAACAAATAATTCGACAAAAACAGACCGAACAAAAAACAGGATATCGCTATGACACATAACGCTGCTTTATTTCAGCCAATCGAATTAGGCCCATTATCGTTAAAAAACCGCATCGTAATGGCGCCAATGACTCGTACTTATTCTCCGGGTAACGTTGCCAACGATATGGTGGCGGCTTATTACGCCAAACGTGCAGAAAACGAAGTAGGCCTGATTATTACCGAAGGTACCTGTGTCGGCCATAAAGCCGCTAACGGATATCCACGGGTGCCGTTTATTTATGGTGACGAAGCTTTAGCAGGCTGGAAAAAAGTGGTCGATGCGGTACACGCTAATGGCGGCAAAATTGCACCACAGCTGTGGCACGTCGGCGCCATTCGTAAAGAAGGTGTTGAGCCAGATGCGTCAGTACCGGGTTACAGCCCTTCCGGTTTGGTAAAGCCGGGCAAGGAAAATGGCGTCGCCATGAGCCAGGACGATATTAACGATGTGATCGAAGCCTTTGCTCAGGCTGCAGAAGATTCGAAAAATATCGGATTTGATGCAGTAGAAGTTCACGGTGCTCACGGTTACCTGATCGATCAGTTCTTCTGGGAAGGTACCAACCAACGCGAAGACCAATACGGCGGTGATTTAGTCGCCCGTACTCGTTTTGCCTGTGAAATAGTTGCCGCCATTCGTGAACGTGTGGGTGAAGATTTCCCGATTATTTTCCGTTTCTCTCAATGGAAACAACAGGATTATGCCGCAAGTTTAGCGAATACGCCGGAAGAGTTAGAAGCTTTCCTGAAACCACTGGTTGAAGCCGGAGTGGATATTTTCCATTGCTCTACTCGTCGTTTCTGGGAAAAAGAATTCGAAGGTTCGGATCTGAACCTGGCTGGCTGGACCAAAAAAATCACCGGTAAGCCGGCCATCACTGTGGGCAGCGTTGGTCTGAACGCCAGCTTTATCGACGAAGAAAAGAAAGACATGATCGACGCGTCCGGCGTACAGACAACTTCTTTCGAAGAACTGAACCAGCGTATGAACGACGATGAGTTCGAACTGGTCGCGGTAGGTCGTGCCTTGTTACAAGATCCGGAATGGGTATTAAAAATTAAAGGAGGTCGTTACGACGAACTGGAAGATTATTCCAAGCAATCGCTGATGCAGCTGGTCTAATCACGTTTTTAACGGCAGCTTTAACGTCTCTGAGAGCACCCTGAAGGGGTGCTTTTTCGATAACAGGAATTGTATCGTCTGCACAGATGACAACTCTGTAATGTCCCCATCGATTCAATAACAACCATTTTAATAAGATTGATTAAAGGACAGCGTCATGCCTGAGGTGAAAACCCGAGCTGAAAGCCTGTGATTCTAAGCTATTGGCCGAGATGCACAGCAGAACCTGATTACGCGTTTAAAACGCGGTCGTCGCAAAACTATCGCGCCGTGCCAAAGCCTGGCGCCACAGCGCGATATGGCCATAGTGTTTATTCACGCCCAACTGTGCCAAACGAAAATCGAGATAGTCCAGCGCTACAGCAACCGCAATATCTGCCAGGGTTAAATCGGTAGTTTGGTTGACTGCCAATACGGTATTTAATTGCTGTAAAGTGCGTTCAATCGCAGCAAAACGACGTTCACCCAGATAGGTGCTATTGATTTCATCGCCGTAATATTTGGCGTTGATAACGCTGTTAAAAGCCATGTCCATCAGGCCGATGCCCAGACCCAATTGGGATAATTGCGCCGACGTTTTTACAGACAGATCCACCGATTCATCGGTACCAGTCAAGCCATTCAGCGTCTGGGCAATCAGCAAAGACTCTGAAATCGCAACGTTATCGTCCATTATCAGCGCCGGAATTCGCCCTACTGGATTAGCCACTAATAACATCGCGTCGTTATTCCACGGATCAACCCACACCAGTTCAACCTGGGATTTCAGCCCTTTTTCCAACATCACAATCCGGGCAAAACGGGCATAGGGTGAAGTGGCATTAAGTAATAGTTTCATGGGATTTTCCTCTGCTTAATTCGCTGCAAGCGACCAATACAAAACCCGCAGCCATAATCATAGCGGCGATAACATATAACGACTGATAACTGCCCAGTTCCACAAACAAGGCCGACAGACCATAGCCGGACAACGCCTGAGCTAAAGCAAATACCGCCGTCGCCAATCCCCAGAATTTCTTGTGACTTGCTGCTCCCAGCCACTCGGCCAGCAGTGCAGAAGTTAATCCCACAACACCGGGAATCATGGCGCCCACTATGAATGACGACAACGAGCGGCTGATAAAATCGGGCAAAGCACTGCCAACCACTAGCAACGACAAAACAATGCCACTGGTTTTCGCCAGATAGGCGAATGCCAGTGCGTTTTTAATTCCCCAGCGTTGCGACGACCAGCCAGCGATAAAAGGGCCACAACAGGCACCGATGCCAAAAATTAACCACTGTAACGATGCCGCCTGCATTCCTAATCGTTGTTCACGGGCGAGATAATCCACCCAGAATAAGGTGTGTGGCACATACGCAATGGCATCCAGGCCGTAGGCCAGAATCACCAGCCACACTGGCCACATCATCCGCTTGTCGAGCTGAGCAGTGGCTTGGGTTTGTGATGGCACCCAATTCAGACGGCGGATACCGGACTCCCCCAACCACACCATCACAAGACAAGCGATGGCCAGTGCCACCCAGGTAACGGATAAACTCTGATGAATCAGCAAAGGCACCACGCTGGAGGCAATCACAGCGCCGATACCAATACCGGCAAATACCATGGCACCAATGCTGCCACGACGCTCAACCGGTGCCTGGGCCAATGCCGCCGATGGCGCTAATACCATTAGCCATGCACCGGCAATGCCCGCCATAAAGCGCCAGAAGAAAAACCAGCTGAACCAGCCCGGCAGTACACACAAAGCAAAACTGAGAAACACAGCGGCAAAACTCAAGCGCAGCAATAATGGGCTGCCAAAGCGCTGTGATAAACGGTGGGCGCTGATGGCACCACCGAGATAGCCCAACAGGTTCGCGGCCCCCAGATACACCGCCTGGCTGTCACTGAACCAACCCTGCTCCACCAGCTGGGGTAACAGCGGCGTATAAGCAAAGCGGGCGATGCCAACCCCGGCCAGCGTGGCAGCAATACCCAGTTGCAGAATGGCCAGATCGGCGCGTTTGATCACTTCGACTCTCCCAAGACCTTATGCCTGATAGCTGAAGCTTCAGTGCGAATGCAGATTAAGTGTTAGCAGACTTCATTAGAAATGATTTATAGTGATTTCAACTATCACTTATCGTGATTTATCGATGCGTACCACCATCATGATTATCAACTCAGCAGGTCACACACAATGGAACTTAAGTCGTTACGGTTATTTCTTGAAGCCGCCGAAAGTGGCAGTTTTGTTGCTGCCGCTGAGCGTGCCAATACTGTTCAATCGAACGTGACGGCGCATATCAAAAAGCTGGAAAGCGAACTAAATGCCAAACTGTTTGAGCGTAAAGGTGGCATCAGACTGACTGGCGCTGGTACAACCTTAGTCGACCATGCACGCAAGATATTAAGCAGCCACGATGATGTACTGGGGCTGTTTCAGCAACAACACAGCGCCAATAGCCGCTTACGCATCGCATCGATGGAAACCACCACCGCCATTCGTTTACCAGCGATTCTGGCGGCGTTTTATCAGCGTTATCCCCAGGTCGATTTAACCGTGGAAACCAGCCCCAGTGCGCAGCTGGTAGAGCGTCTGATTAAAGGTGAGGCCGACGGCATTTTTGTCGCCGGAGAAACCCGCCACTCGCAGTTCTATCATCAAAAAGTGTTCAGCGAGCAATTGGTGTTGGTTGGTCCGGGTGAATTCACCCACATACCTGCAGCAGAAGAATTACTAGAATCGGCTTTTCTGTCATTTCGCCAGGGGTGCAGCTATCGCCAGCGCATCGAATTATTTCTTGCGTCACAGGGCATTCACTCTACCCGTATTTTTGAATTCGGCAGTATTGATGGCATGTTGGGTTGTGTCGCCGGGGGAATGGGTTATGCACTGATGCCACTATCAGTCGTTCTCTCTCACCAGGGGCGCTTTAATATCGGCTATCAGGAGATAGCAGATGATATAGCTCTGGTTGATACATACTTCAGCACCGGCAACCCGCAAAGCTGGTCACCGGCGTTAAAACAATTTGTTGAACTATTGCCGCGGCTTAAATAACCACAAACTGGCATAATGATTTGAATCAGACTTAACCAGTTTCCAGTGGTGGAGGTTCACTGAGCTGAGCCACGCAGGATTGCCTGACAACGCGAGGCGAACACTAACGCGCCACCCTATGATTGGGGTCGGCGAGAATACGTACCACCGGATTATGGCGATACACCCAGTCTTTGAGACTGACACCGATCATTAAGCCAACCGCGAAGCCGCCAATATGCGCCCAGTAATCAACGCCCCCCGGCGAAGAGACCATAGCAATGATGTTATCCAGCACTAACCAGAGGGCGAAATACCACAGCGGCGACAACTTTTTCTGAAATACCAGAAACATAAATGTCAGGCTGGCAAAACGGAACCAAATCAGATACATCCCAAACAATGCCGCTATCGCACCGCTGGCACCCACGCTCATGATTGGGCTGTTCCAGTTCATCGCAACACTGATTACGCTGGCGCCAACACCACCTAATAAGTAAACCAGTAAATAACGACTTCGCCCAAGGACGTCCTCCAGGTTATCGCCAATGACATAGAGAAAATACATGTTACCAATCAAATGCATAAACCCACCGTGCAGGAAGGTCGCAGTAAGTGGTGTCCACAATTCCATTCCCGCAGCCAGATCAGCCGGACGGCTGGCAAAGTGTTCGAATACCCAATAACGTGTATCGATAGAAAACGCGTAACTCAGAAAAATCAACGTATTCAGGATTAATAACATCCAGGTGACAATCGGAAAGCGATGCGGTTTCAGATTGTATTCAACCGGGAATCTGGCCAGTGCCTGAAACAACCAGGACTTTACCGATATTTTTTTATTCAGCTCGTCCAGAGCCGTACGAATACGCGGAGAGTGTTCGACTTTTTCCAGATCAGCGTGTTCTACCCAAACACCATCACACGCCACACACAGTTCCACATCGACATCAAAGTCAGTCAGCAACTGGTATTTATGCAGATGCTCGGGACAAGTTGGACACAGGTGCTCTGTACGACCGTGTCTTTTTCCCAAAAATTGTTCGAAGTCGGCATCATCTTCACCGTTATCGACCGTAGAAAGCAGGCTGTTTAATTCGCCTTTTTCAAACCATGCCCCACCGCAACGACGACAGATATCAAGTTCTTCGCTGTGGTAGTGGGTAACCTGAAGTTGCTGGTTATCGCAGTGAGGACAATACTTATGACTCATGCTTCACCACAGCCTGATGATTAATATCCTTCTGTGCCGCATCAGCTGATGCATCAGTATTCGGTTGCTGTACACCTTTAATCTCAACCACATTGACATCGTAGGCTTTTAAATATTCTTCCAGGTAGTCGGTGTTGGCCTTCAACTTGGGTAAAACGTGATTGCTCATGTTTGCCAGTTGCTGCTTCATCAGCTTACTGGCAAATGAAGGGCCGTAAGTAAACGATTCTCGCTTGGTGATGATGTCATCGACCTGAGCATAAAAACGACGGGTTTCGCCCAGGAAATAACTCGGTGTTTCAAGTGTAGTCTGGGAGTATTTCATCGTTTCCCAGACGTAACGGCTGATTTTTGGTGAATTAGCTTTCAGAACATGTTCAGGGATACCCCGTCCCAGATATTCTTTATCGTATTCAGTGAGAATCGCGACATTGTCCTGCAACTCTTCGTACAACGACTGTCGCAGAAAATAATTGTGCTGACGAGAAACCACATCGTCAAACAAAATGGCCTGATGTAAGCCTGCCTGAGCAGCCAGATAAACACCGGCAATGGTGGCAATAATCATAAGTACGTGACCAATCCAGAAACCTGAACTGGAGAGATCCTGGTGATTCATTTTTTTCTTAGGTCTGATTGCTTGTGCCATAACCTGTACCCTTTTGTTGAGGCCGACATACTAACAAAGTAAGTTATCAAGAAGAAAGTAAAATACGATTGCCGGAGCCGGCAGTGAAGCCGCCATAAAAAATGCCGCCCACTTTGCAGGGGGCGGCATCCCGGTGCTCTCAGAGTGCGTTAACGGAATGATCTACGATTAACGAACGGCTTTGGCTCTGTGCCTTTGGCCATGCCATTTTTCATCGCAATCATCTGGTTCTTGCGACCCAATAAACGCGCTTGTACCCAACGCTCCCACCGTAATGCTTTCCAGGTATCGGCCTTCCAGGTTTTCTTAAACAGATATTTTGTTGCCGCAATGGCATCCGGTGATTTTTCTGCAATGGTTGCCGCCAGCGCTTCGGCATCCGCCATAGGGTCATCCGAGAGCTTTGAAATTAAGCCGTATTCGAAACCTTCCTCGGCGCTGAACTGGCGGCCTGTCATGGTCAGCTCCTGAGCAATATCGATACGCGTCAACTGTGACAACGTCACCATACCACTCATATCCGGAATCAAACCCCACTTCATCTCCATGATCGACAAGTTGGCATCAGGCCTGGCAATGCGATAGTCCGTTGCCAGGATAATCTGCATACCACCCCCAAAGCAGTTTCCGTGCACCACCGAGATCACCGGAATCGGCAAATCTCGCCAACAGTGAGCGATTTCCTGTGCCACGTTTTGTTTGGTCCATGGAAACTTCAGAAACACCTTGGCAATCATGCTGGGTTCTTTATTCAAGGCGCTAAAGTCGAGTCCGGCACAAAAAGACGGGCCGCAGGCCGACAAAATCACGCAGCGGATACTGCGGTCTTTCCGGATTTTTTTCGCCATAGCAATCATTTGGCGAAACATTGGCATATCCAGACCGTTCAGTTTCTCTTCACGGTTCAGAGTTACGTATGCGATATGGTCTTTTACTTCTAACAATACGCGTGGCTTATCTGTCATGGTACTCTCACGGCCGGGTAGCGGTTGTCTTATTAATGGCAGCCTGTCACCGGCTGCTTGTGCCGCATGATTTCACATAGGCGCCGGGGTTGCTATGACCGATCTGCACGATTCTGCTGCCAAATTGATCAATGCGCCCGATCAGTAGCGGTTTTCAACCCGATATGAAGAATTCTCAGGTGCAGTAGAGTTTTTACTCGAATACAATGCGTTTCCTGAATCCAGCCGCACAGCATCAGACTGATATCATAAGCGGCACGATGTCTCACCCACCAACAGCAATGCGAGTCATTAGACTAACCAACGCCTTAGCCGATTACCCAGCCAGAGAAGTATATGAGCCCACAACAACAGCGCCTGCGTGAAGAGTTAATTGCCAAACGTATCAGCGCCGCCAAAACCAGTGTCGTAAAAGCCGTGTTTCCCTTTACCACCAATCATCATGAGACCTTATTCGGTGGTCAGGCTCTGAGCTGGATGGACGAAACCGCATTTATTGCAGCAACCCGTTTCAGCCGTAAACGCCTGGTGACCGTTTCATCTGATAAAGTCGATTTTAAACACCCGATACCAGAAGGTTCGATGGTGGAGTTGGTCGCCGACATTATTCACGTTGGCCGAACCTCCATTAAGGTAGAGGTAAACATCTATGTTGAGGACATGTACCGTGATGGCAGCGAAAAGGCCATTACCGGTGTGTTCAGCTTTGTTGCCATCGATGAAGACAAAAAGCCAGTACCGGTTCTCGACGGTTTTGATCAGGAAACCGGTTTGAGTAACTAATAAACCTATATAAAAAGCGTAACCGAGGTAGCGCCTACACGAAAAAAGCAGACGAGAACGCGCAGTTTATAGGTAATAAATGAGCATTCGAGTCTGCTTTTGACACAGTAGGAGCAACGCAGGTAGCTTTGGTAGCCTTTTTACCAGCCCTGGGTGTGCTGTTTCACTAAGTCCACCATCATTTGAATATGATCATCGCGGTCATTCAGACAAGGGATATAGTGATATGCCTGGCCACCCGCTTCCATAAAGTTTTCGCGGTTTTCTTCTTCCAGTTCTTCAAGCGTTTCAAGACAGTCCGCGGAAAATGCCGGGCTGATAACATCCACCCGGCCGATGCCTGCTTCGCCCCATTCTTTGAGGGTAAAGTCGGTGTAGGGTTTAACCCACTCTTCCCGGCCAAAGCGGGACTGGAACGCACAGAACCACTGATCCTCTTCCAGTTGCAACGCCTCAGCAACCGCTTTTGCTGTCGCCCGACACTGAGATGGATAAGGATCGCCACGATCTTCGTAACGCTGTGGAATTCCATGGAAAGACATCAACAGCTTGTCACCCTGACCGTGTTCCGCCCAATACTCCCTGACTGAATTTGCCAGTGCCTGAATATACCCCGGATGTTGGTGATATTCGTTTACCCAGCGGGTTTGCGGCAAATGTGGACAGCGCTTCAGACCGCTGCCAAGGCGATCATGAACTGCCGCCGTTGTTGATGATGAAAACTGGGGATACAGGGGCAGCACCAACATATTTTCAACACCGGATTGACGCAGCTCAAGACCCGCTTGCTCCATGGTTGGTTTGCCATAGGTCATCGCCAGCGCCACCGGAATTTCCTCGCCATAAGCCTCAGCCAGCTGTTTTTTTAATGCCTTTTGCTGCCTCTTGGAAATCGCCATTAACGGAGAACCGTCATCGGTCCAGATGCTGGCGTAACCTTTAGCAACCATACGGGGCCGGAACCGCAGAATGATACCGTGCAATATCATCCACCAAATAGGCCGTGGAACGTCGACCACCCGGCGATCCCACAGGAATTCGGCCAGGTATTCACGAACGGCTTTTGCAGTTGGGGCTTCAGGGGTACCCAGATTAGCCAATAACACACCAAATGGGGGACGAGATTTTGTGCTCACACGCGACCTTGTTTTGCAGTCGGCAGCTCCGTTGTGGACTGCCTGTATAAGTTTTGCATGAGTTTATAGTAACTTGGCGTCGCTGTTAATGTTGAGCTGGAAATTTAACCCATGTGCGAACTGCTTCAGGAAGATAAACCAGCAGCACTCTGACGAGAATCAGCATCCGGTTACCGGATACAAACGGAAGATCAGCCATAAAAAAACCGCTGAAGCTCACGCTTCAGCGGTTTTTTGGAATGATTTGAGATGCCCGATAAGCCGGGTTCTGTTCCTTCCGGAGAAGGCGACAATCATTCGTCTAGGCCTGCAATCGCTCACAGGCTCAAGCGACCTACCCGTTCCCAGCGCGGGCCACGCCTGTAGGGAACCTATTTGGTCTTGCTCCGGGTGGAGTTTACCTTGCAACCAACTGTTACCAGTGGCCCGGTGCGCTCTTACCGCACCCTTTCACCCTTACCTACCGAAGTAGGCGGTCTTCTCTCTGCTGCACTTGTCGTCGGCTCACGCCGCCCAGCCGTTAGCTGGCACCCTGCCCAGTGGAGCCCGGACTTTCCTCCCCTCACCAAAGTGAGCGACGATTGCCAGGGCATCTCGGCGGCGGAGTCTATCAAAGGTGATCGGATCTAGCGAGTATTTCACGCGGGTATTGCCTCGAAATACCCGCGTGAAAAAATTACCTGAATTCAACATCAGCACGGTTCAGCCTACCGCCGGGTTAACATCGTCTTTCACTTTATCCTCGTTGTCTTGCTCCTCTGATACCGCTTCAGGCGCACCACCGCGACTGAGATACACCCCGGAGAAAATAACAGCAACGGCAATCCACTGTTCCAGATTCATCCGTTCACCAAGGAAAATCATGGCGTAAATCAGTGAGATTGCCGGTAACAAATTAATGTACGCCACCGCCACTGTGGCTTTTACATAGGTCAGTGAATAATTAAATAAACCGTACCCACCTATGGTCACAATCACACCGAGATACAACAGAATGCCCCACTGCTCAATGGAAATACTCGCCGGCCATTCAGAACCCAGCGCCAGTGGTAAAAAGAAAAATGCACCAATAAAAGACTGTATTGCCGTGAGAAAAATGGCGGGATAGCGTTCGGTCAGGTGTTTCATCATCAACGTGTAACCCATGGCACAAACCATCGCCATAAATTCAAGAAAATTCCCCAACAGCGGGTTGCTGGCATGTTCATTCTGAACGCTGCCTAACGTCATCCACACCACACCGGCCATAGCCAACAGAAAACCCGCTAACTGACGTTTGCTGATGCGTTCCTTCAGAAAAATAAAAGCACCCACCGCGACCATTAAAGGCAACATTGCAGTGACCATACCAGCCTGACCGGCACTGGTGTATTTCAACGCCAGACCTTCGAAAATAAAATACAAACAAGGCTCAAACAATGCCATCACCGCCAGATATCTCCAGTCGCCCTGGCGGTATTCAATGTTATGGCGAATCCAGCGCCAGGCCAGAATAAATACCATGCTACCGATAATCATGCGCAGAAAGATCACGACCATTGGGGCAATATCGGTGATGACGACTTTCATCGCCATAAAAGTAGAGCCCCAGATCAGCATGGCCAATACCAGCGCCGAGTGGGCTCTTAATTGATTGTTCTGAATCATAATGTTTACTTCTGTTTTAAACACAAAAAAGCCGGAGGGTTTCCCATCCGGCTATCGACTATTAATAACGAGGATGAGAGGTCGTCAGGTTTTTCCCTGTATCTCCAGTGCTCTCTGGTACAGCGCCTTTTTATTTTCACCACTGATATCAGCAACAATCGCAGCCGCTTTTTTCGGTGGCAGTTCGGCCAGTAATAAACGAAATAATTTATCGATATTGACGGCAGAATCACTTTGCGGATGTTTATTACCAGCAACCATCACGACAAATTCGCCTTTCTGCTGGTCCGAATCGACTTGTAGCTGCTGCAGAATGTCGGGCAAGGTACCGTGATAAAAACTCTCGAAAGTTTTGGTCAATTCACGGGCCACACACGCTTCGCGTTCTTCACCAAAAACGTCTGCCATGACAGCCAGAGTATCGAGGATACGATGCTTGGATTCATAGAACACCTGCGTCGCAGTTTGTTGCACCAAACTTTCAAGGCGTTCTTTTTTTGCGCCACTCTTATGAGGCAGGAATCCTTCAAAGGTGAAACGATCGGTTGGTAAACCCGCGGCCGATAATGCAGTAATAACCGCGCTTGCGCCCGGCACGGGAATGACCTTAAACCCTTTCTGGCGCAGTGCCTGAACCAACGGGTAACCTGGGTCAGAAATCAACGGCGTTCCGGCATCAGAAACCAGCGCCATGGTACGACCACCGTTTAAGTGTTCTGCTACCTGATCAATACGATCACGTTCGTTGTGATCGTGAACCGATAACAAGGGTTTTTTCAGTCCAAGGTGCTGAAGTAATTTTTGGGTATGTCTGGTATCCTCGCAAGCAATCAGATCAACCGCAGTCAACACCTGACGGGCACGTTCGCTCAAATCGGCCAGATTACCAATCGGGGTGGCCACTACAAATAAGGTGCCGGACTGCAACAGTGGAACAGAGGTCATGCGGGGAAACTCTTCAATTAACAGATTGGGCCAACTCAGATCACCGGCATGGCGCGCCTGGTCATTGGCCATTGGTCTTGGGTTAAGCAGTGTTGCCGGACTCAGCGGTTGCAGCACAACACCTGACTATCCTGCATCCGGTCTGAATGAACAAACCGTTGGCCAGTCGAATCAGGAATTGTTGACCACCGCGTCCACCAGCCTGCAGAACGGCGAGTTTCGCAATGCTGCGCTGCAATTGCAACTCTTGTCAGAAAGACAACTAAGCGGCAGCGATCAGCTGGAATACCTGTTATTGGCAGCGGAACTGCAATTACTTGATGGTGATCCGCAACAGGCTTCCCTTTATCTGAGTGATGCACAGAATCAACAACAATTCGCTACCGCGGCACAAGATCGCCGGTTCGGGCTGCTCAAAGCTGCGGTTCTGGAGGCGCAACAACAGTTCCTCGCTGCCGCCCGCGAACGTGATTTCCTCAGCGCTATTCTTCTGCCAAACGAGCAGCTGCGTAATCATAACCAGATCTGGCAGGACCTGATGCAACTGCCGGAAGTCGAGTTATTGGCCTGGGCAGAAAAGTCGCCACAGACCCAATTTGGTCACTGGTTGCAACTGGCGGCGATCGTCAAGAACTCTCGCCTCACGCTGGATGAACATCTCGCCGAGCTGGATCAATGGCGCACAACCAATCCCGCACATCCAGCAGCGTTGCAACTGCCAGGTGGTCTGGCCATCCTTGCAGATATCGCCGCCGAACGGCCCACCAATATTGCTCTCCTGTTACCCTTATCCGGCCCACTGAAAAAGACGGGTAGCGCGGTACGAGATGGCTTTATGGCGGCGTATTATCAGTCACTGAACAAGGGGTACGATATCCCTGCAATTCGCATCTATGACTCGCAACAATACAAAGACATTGATAATGCCTATTCAGATGCCCAAACGAATGGTGCCCAGTGGCTGATCGGACCGTTCAATAAACTGTCGGTTCAGGCGTTGCAGCAACGTGAATCATTACCCCTGCCAACATTGGCGTTAAATTATGGTGAACGCGCTCAGCACTACGCCAATGAAGAAATGGCACAGACCGAACAACAACCGGCAACCAATCTTTATCAATTTGGCCTGGCGGCAGAGGATGAGGCGGTACAGATTGCCCAACAAGCCTGGAATGACGGTCATCGTCGTGCACTGGTGATGATGCCTAAAGGAGACTGGGGCCAGCGTATCTATGCCGCGTTTGAACAACGCTGGCTGGAACTCGGCGGTGAAATTGGTGAACAGCGCTATTACAGTAATCGCAAAGATTACAACCCGGAAATTAAGGCCCTGTTAAACGTGGATGATAGCCAGAAACGTTTCAAAACCATGCGTCGCATTCTGCGCCAAAACACCGAGTTTGAACCCCGTCGTCGCCAGGATGTTGACTGGGTATTTATGGTGGCATTGCCAAAACAGGCGCGTCAGATAAAGCCTACCCTGGCGTTTAATTTCGCTTCAGATTTACCCGTTTATGCCACATCCCACGTATTCTCAGGTGTGGTGAATAAACGTAAAGACCGTGACTTAAACGGAATTCGTTTTTGTGATGTGCCCTGGTTGTTAGAGAGTAGCGAGCTTCATCAACAACTGGAAAATACACTGGAAAACGGTCAGCGTGGTTACGCCAGGTTGTACGCTATGGGCGTTGATGCGTTTCGTTTATTGCCGCGCCTGAAACAACTGGAAGCCTTCCCGAACAGTCAGGTGTACGGCAGCACCGGCGCACTGACGCTGGATAAACAACGCCGCATTCACCGCAAAACCGAATGCACACGCTTCCGTTCCGGTAAGCCCGCGCGCCTAGCTGTGCGCTAACAAACGCCCGTTATCCCGTTTAACCAACACAAGGACGTGTTATGTGGTTCAAATCTTCTTCCGGCAAACAGCCAGATGTCACTCAGTCGCGGCAGCTGGATGCCAGAAAGCCGCAGCAGAAACGCCACTACGGTGAGGGCATCGAGCAACTGGCTGAGAACTGGCTCATGCAGCAAGGGCTTGAGCCCATCGAGCGTAACTACGGTATAAAAGCGGGTGAAATTGATCTGATCCTGCAACATGAGCAAGTATTGGTGTTCGTTGAAGTACGCTATCGTGCCGACGATAAACACGGCAGTGGTGCCGAATCAATCACTTACCAGAAACAGCGCAAATTACGCAAAACCGCAGAACATTATCTGCAGAAGCAGTTTGGCAATACGCCACCCGATTGCCGTTTTGATGTCATTTCTGCCAGCGGCAATCCGGTGGTGTTCGATTGGATCAAAAATGCCTTCTGATCGTTTTCTCAGCCAATAAGAATGACTCTTAACGGCTATTCAGCGCCGGGCTTTTTCTTTATTATTGCCGCTTATATCTATGGAGTTCAGCTGTGTTAGAACGAATCATCGGCCACTTTGGCGCCAGTATCGAAACCAAAATGTTATCCGCAGAAGAGCTACCGCCCTACATCGAACAAGGTGGCCAGGTTATGGTGCAAAGCTTGGTCAGTGGCGGAAAAATTCTGACTTGTGGTAATGGTGGCTCTGCCGGTGACGCACAGCATTTCTCTTCTGAACTGCTCAACCGTTTTGAGCGCGAGCGTCCAAGCCTGCCCGCAGTGGCGTTAACTACCGACCCGTCCACCATCACTTCGATTGCTAATGATTACAGCTATAACGAAGTCTTTTCGAAACAGATACGCGCCCTGGGTAATCCGGGTGATGTACTGCTGGCAGTGTCCACCAGCGGTAACTCAGCCAATGTTATCCAGGCAATACAAGCGGCTCATGAGCGTGAAATGACGGTCGTTGCGCTGACTGGCAAAGACGGTGGTGGGATGGCTTCACTACTCACCGCCGAAGACGTTGAAATTCGCGTTCCCAGTGACATTACCGCTCGCATTCAGGAAGTCCACCTGGTTGTGATTCACTCGCTGTGTGATTTTATCGATTGCTCTCTGTTTGGCGAAGAATAAGCGGTTCAGCTAGTACGAATAGCCGAAGCACCGGGTTGATGTTTCGCAGGAATCGCAAGTTCAATGAAGACGGCTGGCAGAGACTGAGGTCTATTTGGCTCAGACTCAGTCAGTCGCAGCAATCCGGGCAGTTTTCGCTTTTCGATAATTTCCAGTTGCGCCATTCAGCCCCAGCAGCATCAAACGTCATGAGTTTGCCTACGGCTGGCTTACCGATATCAGCGATCAGCTTTAACGCCTCTATTGCCTGCATGCTGCCGATCACACCAACCAGAGGTGATAGCACACCATTTTCAGAGCAGGTCAGCTGCTGATCATCCAGATCGGAATACAAGCAGCGATAACAAGGGGACTGCGCCTGGCGCGGATCGAACACCGTAATCTGGCCGCTCAGTCCAACGGCTGCGCCAGAAACCCAGGGAATTTTGTGTTCCAGACAAGCCTGATTTAACAGATAACGAATATTGGCGTTGTCTGTACAGTCAATAATCAGATCGATGTTTCCAGCAGACAGCGTTTTTGTTAACCAAGCAAGATCGGCGCGTTGCTGTAACGCTGTCACATTGCAATCTGGATTCAGGCGCAGAGCATCTTCTTTGGCCGACTCAACTTTGGCTTTACCAATATCGTCAGTACCGTGAGCGGTCTGACGCTGCAGATTGGATAACTCCACCACATCGTCATCCACCACCATTAATTCACCCTCACCAGCGCCAACACCGGATGCGGCTAAATACTGAATCACCGGACAACCCAAACCGCCAGCTCCGACCACCAGCACCCGGGCGTCGAGCAGCGCCTGCTGCCCTTCGATGTCCATTTGTGGCAACAAAATATGGCGGCTGAAGCGCAAGAGTTGTTGGTCATTCATAATTTTTTCCCGCCAGAGATTCTCGGATTACCACCCAGATCTTTGCGATTCTCAACCTGAGTAAACCCATGTTGCGTTAATAAGTCACACACAGCTTCAGCCTGCTGAAAACCATGCTCCAGCAACAGCCAACCACCATCATTAAGATACTCAGGTGCCTTGGAAATAATATGCGCCAGATCAGCCATGCCGGCATCTTCAGCCACTAATGCCGATTTGGGTTCAAAGCGCACATCACCCTGATCCAGGTGGGGATCATCACCATCGATATAGGGTGGATTAGAAACAATCAGATCGAAGCTCTGAGCCGCTACAGCCTGGTACCAATCGCTCAGAATAATGTTCGCGTTGTTGAGACCCAATGTCTGTTGGTTAGAACTCGCTAACACCACAGCCTCTGGCTGAAAATCAGCACCAATGATCTGCCACTGCGGGAATTCTGAGGCAAGCGCTAAAGCAATCGCACCGGTTCCGGTACCTAAATCCAATGCCGAAGCCAGAGATGGGAATTGCTGCTGCGCTGCCAGATCCAATACCCACTCAATCAGAGTTTCGGTATCCGCGCGTGGAATCAACGTCGAAGGTGCCACTTTAAGTGGCAACGACCAGAACTCACGCTGGCCAAGAATGTATGCCAGCGGTTCGCCACTAAGGCGCTGCTCGAACAGGGAATTCACCCGAAAGCACTGCTCATCCGTCAGTACTTT
Organism: Saccharospirillaceae bacterium; assembly: GCA_022448365.1. Taxonomy (NCBI): domain Bacteria; kingdom Pseudomonadati; phylum Pseudomonadota; class Gammaproteobacteria; order Oceanospirillales; family Saccharospirillaceae; species Saccharospirillaceae bacterium. The sequence goes on from JAKVCS010000003.1 coordinate 983,013, forward strand.
ATCTCCCCAGGTGTAAAGATAGGTTCGGCTTTGCTGCAGCACATGAGTAAGCAAAAGTTGTGCATCCAACAATGCCGACTCTTGACTGTGGCTATCGTGACCAGCGGCTTGTAACTGCTGCCTGGCTTGTTTCAGCCACTGATCAATGGTCACGTCAGACATAGCAAAGCCTTAGTTACCCGCCATTTCCGCCAACAAGTTTGCCTGATGCTCCTGGATCAGAGGTTCAATCACCGGAGACAGATCACCCTGCACAATTTCATCCAGCTTATACAAAGTCAGATTGATGCGATGGTCGGTAACCCGACCTTGTGGGTAGTTATAGGTACGGATACGTTCGGAACGGTCACCGGAACCAACCAGACTTTTACGAGTCGCCGCTTGTTCCGCATGCGCGGCCTGCATTTGCGCATCGCGCAAACGGGTCGCCAGTAACGCCATCGCTTTGGCTTTATTTTTGTGCTGGGAACGCTCATCCTGACATTCCACCACCACGCCAGTTGGCAAGTGAGTTAAACGAATAGCAGAATCGGTTTTGTTGACGTGCTGACCACCGGCACCTGAGGCTCGGAAGGTATCAATACGCAAATCATTTTTGTTGATGTCCACCTCTTCCTCGCTCTCCACTTCAGGCATGATGGCCACAGTGCAGGCAGAAGTATGGATACGACCCTGGCTTTCAGTTTCCGGGACACGCTGTACCCGGTGAGCGCCGGATTCAAATTTCAGGCGCGAATATACGTCAGTGCCAGAAATACGGGTGATGACTTCTTTAAAACCACCGTGCTCTCCTTCGTTGGCGCTCATAAGCTCTGCACGCCAGCCCTGAGTTTCAGCAAAACGGGTGTACATACGGTATAAGTCGCCAGCGAAAATAGCGGCTTCGTCCCCCCCGGTTCCGGCACGAATTTCAACGATCACGTTACGACCATCATCCGGATCTTTTGGCAGCAGTAGAATTTCGATTTTGGCCGTCAGATCTTCAATCTCACCCTTGGCACTTACCAATTCTTCTTCACCCATTGCTTTCATGTCCGGGTCAGAATCCTGGGCCAGTATCTCGGCTTCTTCCAGATTTTCCTGAGCCTGCTGATAATCTCCAAAGGTATTGGCGACTTCCTCCAGCTCGGCATATTCCTTGGATAACTTGCGGAACTTGTCCTGGTCGCCAATCACGTCGGGATCGGATAACAGATGGCCAACTTCTTCGTAGCGGTCGCGCAGGTGTTCAAGTTTTAGCAGGATAGATTCTTTCATGACTGTTCTTATGGGGTTATTGGTCGGAATCCGGCGCCGAGTTCAGCTCAAACAGCTCACGGGTCCAGTCCAGTGCTTCCAACCGTCCTTCGGCCCCGGCTTTACGCAGGGATTTGGTTGGCGCATGTAGTAATTTATTTGAGAAGGTATGAGCAAACTGTCGCAATACTTTTTCCGCATCGCCACCGTTTTGTAATTGTTTCAGCGCTTTTTGCAGCTGATCGTCTTTCACCTGATCAACGTGAGTGCGTAAATCGGTCAGTGTGTTGACCGCGTCCAGAGTTTTCAACTCTCGCATATAATGCTCGACACCGGACAGAATTAACTCTTCTGCCTGGCGAGCCGCGTCTTCGCGAGAACGCACATTCTCTTCAATTATGTCGCGCAGATCATCTACGGTATACAAGTAGACATCCGATAACTCAGCCACTTCCTCTTCGATATCACGTGGTACAGCGATATCCACCATAAACATCGGCTTATGACGACGCTTCTTCAGCGCTTTTTCCACCGCACCTTTACCTAAAATTGGCAGCGGACTGGCTGTCGATGAAATAATGATGTCGGCATCGGCCAATGCCGTCGGGATGTCTTCGAGTAACACCGCTTCGGCTCGGAATTCTTTTGCCAGATTTTGCGCCCGCGCCAGGGTTCGGTTTGCCAGCGTCATATTCTTTACACCGGCCTGATGTAGATGTCGGGCCACCAATTCTATGGTTTCACCAGCACCAATCAACAACGCACGGCTATCACTTAAATCGGCAAAAATATGTTGCGCCATACGCACGGCAGCAAAGGCTACGGACACCGGGTTTTCACCGATGGCAGTATCCGTCCGTACACGCTTGGCGATAGAAAAGGTCTGTCGGAACAAACGACCCAGTTCGGTCCCTACAGTACCGGCTTCCTGAGCGACGGCATAAGCCGATTTCATCTGTCCGAGAATCTGTGGCTCACCCAGGACCAGTGAGTCCAAACCGGAAGCAACGCGCATCGTGTGTTGAACTGCATCGTCATCGCCCAGGCAATACAACGAACCATGCAATTCTGCCAGCTCGATGTTGTGGTGCTCCGACATCCACTGAGTCAGAATCGTTCGTTGCTGTTCTTGCGGCAGCGAGGCGTCAGTATCCATCGCAGAGGAGTAATAAATCTCGGTACGATTACAAGTCGACAGGATCACCACTTCAGACACCGGATCCAGTTGTTGCACCTGATTAAGCACATCTGACATCTGAGCCGGATCGAAAGCAACGCGCTCGCGAACCGAAACCGGTGCCGTCTTGTGGTTAATGCCCAGTGCCCAGATACCCATACTGCTGAAGTAGCCCCACGTTAAAAAGCGCCGATTATAAACAGCTATTCAGAGCTTTGCTGCTGAAATCTTTGACTTAACTCGCTATCTGACCGTAAATATGGCCAAAGACTCTGATATAACGAGTTTGAAAGCGATATTTGACATGGAACATCACATTGAGGCCGTTTGTGACATTACGCCTGCTTGCTCTTATTACTTCTACATCCCTGCTGATTAGCTGTGCTTCTTTTTCGACAACAGAATTGTCGAGTCCACAGCAAACGGACCAGCCGTCCCAGACTGATAGTTCTGCCCGGTCCGAAACCGTCGAGGTCTATCGGCCAATTCCCGCAGACACCCTGTATTCGCTGTTAGTAGCCGAAGTCGCAGGCCAACGTCAGCGCTTTGATATTTCGCTTTATCATTACATGGATCAGGCACGTAAAACGCAGGATGCGGATATTTCAGAACGCGCGACCCGCATCGCTCAGTACGTTGGCAGCAGCGAGCTGGCCGACGAAGCCATTACGATATGGCTCAGCAGCAAGCCAGAAGACCCGGCAGCGCATCAGGCCGCAGCGCAACTGGCGATGGACAGTGGTCAATTCGATGAAGCGCTGAATCACCTGGAAAGCTTGTTTCAACTTGCACAAATCAGTCAGTTTGATTATCTGGCGGCTAACGCAGCACGACAGCCAGAGACCCGTAAGCGCCGACTTCTCAAAAGCCTGGAGAGCTTATCTGACCAATATCCACAAAACGCTAATCTGTTTCAGGCGCGTGCCATCATAGAACAGCAACTGGGGATGTATGACGAGGCATTAGCTCATACAGATTATGCGGTGTCTCTGCAGCAATCTTATCTGAGTGCCAAGATCCAGAAAGCCCGCTTGTTGGCACAAATGCAACGCGTTGATGACGCCATCGAATGGCTCGATGAACTGGAGGAAGAAAAGCCGCAACACAAAGGGATCGCTGTTCTGAAAGCAAGGTTGTTATTGCAGCAGCGTCGAATGGATGAAGCGCTGCAAGCTTTCGCTAATCTGAATAGTAATTTTCCGGATGATATGGCGATCTTGTTATCACTGGCACTTTTAGAGGAAGAGCTGGGCGATAGCGACACAGCCAAAACACACCTGCAGCAATTGCTAGATTCCAACAGCCATGAAAATGAAGCGAACTTCTACTTGGGTAACATTGCCCGGGAACGGGGCGATAAGGAAACGGCTCTTAGCCATTATCGTTTGGTGAAAGGCGGCCGCGAGTTTCTTGCAGCACACTTGCAGGCATCCGAGCTGATTGCTGAGCTTGAGGGTCTGAACGCTGCCAGAGAGTATCTTAACGAATTGCGTGGCGCCTACCCGCAGCAGACAACCCCGCTTATTCGTATCGAAGTACAGTTGCTGACCAATGCCGATGAAAAAGAAGAAGCAATGATACTGTTGTCTCAGGCACTCACAGTTGCTCCACAGGACTACGACCTGCTCTATACCCGCGCGATGCTGGCCGAGCAATTGGACAATCTGGAATTACTGGAACAAGATTTGCGTTTCCTGATCAGCTTGAAACCTGACCATGCCGAAGCACTGAATGCATTGGGCTACACTCTTGCAGACCGGACGGACCGTTGGGATGAAGCCCTGCCACTGGTAGAAAAGGCGCTATCACTGTCACCAAACAACCCGGCAATTATAGACAGTCTCGGCTGGATCTATTTTCGCAGCGGCGATTTCGATCGTGCCCTGCCATTGTTGAAGCAGGCCTTTGAGATTCTGGTTGATCATGAAATTGCAGCACATTACGGTGAAATTCTATGGATTACGGGGGACAAAGTTCAGGCTCGGGCCGTGTGGCAACAGGGACTGAACAACAAACCCGACAGTGAAATCATCCAGCGTACGCTTGAGCGTCTGAATGTTGATAACCCACCTCAGGCTCAATCCGAATAATATCTATGATCACTCGTTTTATGCTTTTAATGCAGTTACTGATACTCAGCAGCTGCACTCTATTATCTCCGCAAATAGGGCAGCAAAGCCTGCAACAACAGCTTTCAGAAATTGATAACTGGCAGGTCCGAGGTAAATTATCGGTTACTTCGCCACATGATAGTATCACCGGCTATCTGACCTGGAATCAGCAAGATAGCGATTACCAGCTGTTTATTACCGGACCGTTCGGCCAGGGGTCTTCGCAATTAAAAGGTAGCGACGACATTGCAGAGTTGCTGCTACCCGGCTGGGACCAACCACAACAAGCCAGCAGCGCTGAACAGTTAATGCTGACTTATATGGGCTGGAAGTTTCCGGTGAACGATGTTCGTCACTGGGTTAAAGGACAACCTGCACCTGGCGATCACGCTGACACCCGGTTTGATGAATCAGGTCTGTTGCAAGAACTCAAACAACACGGCTGGCAAGTACGCTACTCCCGCTACAGTAAGCAACAAGGTGTCTGGCTACCGGGCTTGATCAAGGTCACCGGCCATCACTTTCGTTTTGTATTTTCGATCAAAGAATGGACCATCAATGGCTGACTCTATGACTGCCGACGACTCAATACCCGAGTGGCTGACCGTTCCGGCGCCCGCCAAGCTGAATCTGATGTTACACATCACCGGTCGTCGTGAGGACGGCTACCACAACCTGCAAACCTTGTTTCAATTCATCGATCGTTGCGACGAGCTTAGCTTCCGCAAACGCGACGATGATCGATTAACCCTAGAACCTTGTATAGAGGGTGTTGAATTCGAGGACAATCTGATTATCCGAGCCGCACGGGCGTTACAGACCAAAACGAATAAAACGCTGGGTGCCGATATTCGTCTGCAAAAGATTCTGCCAATGGGCGGCGGTTTGGGCGGAGGTAGCTCCGATGCGGCGACGACACTTCTTGCTTTGAACACAATCTGGGAACTGAGTCTGTCTTTTGATGAGCTGGCTGAGATTGGTCTGACCCTTGGAGCCGATGTACCGGTCTTTGTTCGTGGCCAAGCCGCATTCGGCGAAGGTATTGGCGAAGTGCTTACCCCAACGCCTGAACTGGATGAACCCTGGTACCTGGTCGTAGTGCCGCAAGTCCATGTTAATACAGGGAAAATTTTTTCAAATAAATGTTTGACACGAGATACACCGATCATTAATATACGCACCGCGCTGAGGCGAGAGGGAAACAACGACTTCCAAGACGTTGTTTCGAAGCTTTATCCAGATATCGGTAAAGCATTGAATTTGCTAAACAAATTCAAACTTGCTAAGCTGACGGGCACTGGAGCTTGCATATTTTCAAGCTTCGGTTCTGAGAAAGAAGCTATCGAAGTTTCTGATCAGCTACCGGCTGAATATGTGTCGTTTGTAGCCAAAGGAGTTAATACTTCGCCGGCTCACAGGATATTATTCAGACCGTCTTAAAAGTTGGGGTGTCGCCAAGTGGTAAGGCAACGGGTTTTGATCCCGTCATCCGCAGGTTCGAGTCCTGCCACCCCAGCCATCTTATTCTATTCTTATCTGTTACTGACTTATTGCATCAAAGGGGACAACCGTGTCTAAGTTGATGGTATTTACCGGCAATGCCAATCCGGAACTGGCCAAACTGGTCGTTGAACGTCTTGATATTCCCCTCGGTGAAGCCACCGTTGACAAGTTCAGTGACGGAGAGATTACCGTTGAGCTGCAGGAAAACGTGCGTGGTAAGGATGTATTCATCCTGCAACCCACCTGCTCGCCAACCAATGACAACCTAATGGAAGTTTTGTTGCTGGCCGATGGTCTGCGCCGGGCTTCGGCAAGTCGTATCACCGCTGTTGTGCCTTATTTCGGCTACGCACGTCAGGATCGTCGTCCACGCTCAGCACGTGTGCCTATCAGCGCGCGTGCGGTTGCCGACATGATGTCGGGTGCCGGCATCGACCGTGTACTAACGGTTGATCTTCATGCGGACCAGATTCAGGGCTTCTTTGATATCCCGGTAGATAACGTCTACGGCTCCCCTATCCTGATTGACGATATTGAGCGTCAGAACTACGAAAACCTGGTCGTTGTTTCACCCGATATAGGCGGTGTTGTTCGTGCCCGTGCGGTAGCCAAACAGTTGGGTGTGGATCTGGCCATCATCGACAAACGTCGTCCAAAAGCCAACGTCTCAGAAGTTATGCACATCATTGGTGATGTAAAAGACCGCACCTGTATTCTGGTAGACGATATGGTTGACACCGCCGGTACCTTGTGTCAGGCAGCAAAGGCGTTAAAAGAATTTGGCGCAAATAAAGTTGTCGCATACTGTACCCATCCTGTATTATCCGGCCCCGCTGTTGAGCGCTTGGCCTCGGCAGAACTGGATGAACTGGTTGTTACTGATACCATTCCTCTGACAGAAGCCGCTCGTAACGTTGGCAGCATTCGCCAACTGACGATCGCAGGTCTTCTGGCAGAGTCGATTCGTCGAGTAAACAACGAAGAATCCATCAGTGCGATGTTCCGTTAACAGGTTTTCCGTTAGGAACCAATAACAGAAGTCACTGCACATTAAGATTTTTACACCGCCTGAGCTGGTCGCAAGCTTGGGCGGTTTTCCGTACTGAGAAGTACATTTATATAACCTTGATATAGGAAAGAACCATGTCAGAATTTTCTCTGAATGCAGTAGTTCGTGAAGATGCGGGGAAAGGTGCGAGCCGCCGCCTGCGTCGCGAAAATGGCGTACCAGCTATCGTTTATGGCGGTAAAGCTGGCGGTAACGACCGTAAGCCTACTGCAATTACCATTGCTGCAAATGAGTTAAACAAAGCTCTGGAAAACGAAGGTTTCTACAGCTCTATTATCACCCTGAACATCGGTGATAAAGCTGAGCAGGTAATCCTGAAAGATCTGCAACGTCACCCGGCTAAACAGCTGATCTGGCACGCTGACTTCCTGCGTGTGAACAAGAGCACTAAGATCAAAGCTCACGTTCCACTGCACTTCCTGAATGAAGACAGCTGTGTTGGCGTAAAACTGGGCGGTGGTAAGATTTCTCACCAGCTGACCAGCCTCGATATCATCTGCGCTGCAGGCGACCTGCCAGAATTCATCGAAATTGATCTGGCTGACGTTGAAGCTGGTACCGTTATCCACCTGTCTGATTTGAAACTGCCTAAAGGTGTTGAGTCTCTGGCTCTGTCTCATGGTGAAGATCATGACACGTCTGTTGTTACTGTTGCTGCTGCAAAAGGCGGTGCTGATGACGAAGAGGAAGGCGAAGAAGCAGCTGAGTAATATCAGTCTGCAGACCTTGTCTGAAAAAGCGGAGCATGTCTCCGCTTTTTTATGCCTGATTGTTTTGTAAACGTTGGAATAAAGTCATGTCTGATATTCAGCTGATCGTTGGTCTGGGAAACCCTGGCACCGAGTATGAGAGCACCCGTCATAATGCCGGAGCCTGGGTGGTTGAGCGCCTGGCCGAAAGCTATCGTATTCCATTATCTGCCGATAAAAAGTTCTTCGGGAAAGCGGGCAAAGGGATTATTGATGGCAAAACAGTCTGGCTGCTGATCCCAACTACCTTCATGAATGCCAGTGGCAAAGCTGTTCAGGCATTAGCCAACTTCTACAAGCTGACTCCAGAACAGATTCTGATCGTTCACGATGAACTGGATCTGCCAACCGGGACCGCTAAATTCAAACAAGGCGGCGGTCATGGTGGACAAAATGGATTGCGTGACATCATCTCTAAATTAGCGAACAACAAGAATTTTCATCGCCTGCGGATTGGCATCGACCACCCGGGTGATAAGAACAAAGTTACGGGCCATGTGTTGGGTAAAGCCAGTAAAAGTGAGCAGCAAGCCATCGATAATGCGATTGATGAAGCAATCCGCGTCATTCCTTTTGCTCTGGCAGGTGATATAGCCAAAGCGATGAATCGACTTCACTCGTATAAAGGGTAAAATACCCGAAAATTTTCATCTGAATTTAAATATTTTATTAGCAGGAATCTGATATGGGCTTCAAATGCGGCATCGTGGGTCTTCCCAACGTCGGTAAATCGACTCTGTTTAATGCTTTAACCAAGTCAGGCATTGGCGCAGAAAATTTCCCTTTCTGCACCATTGAGCCGAACAGCGGTATCGTGCCTATGCCGGACCCTCGCCTGGATGCATTAGCTGCCATCGTTGATCCTGAGAAAGTCATTCCAACCACCATGGAGTTTGTTGATATTGCCGGGCTGGTAAAAGGCGCTTCCAAAGGTGAAGGCCTGGGTAATCAGTTCCTCGCTAATATTCGCGAAACGGATGCCATTGCGCACGTCGTCCGCTGCTTCGAAGACCCCAATGTGATCCATGTTGAAAACACCATCAACCCGGCAGACGATATTGATGTTATCAATCTGGAGCTGATCCTGGCAGACCTCGACAGCGCGCAAAAACAGCTGCAGCGCGTTACCCGCACCGCAAAAAGTGGTAATAAAGACGCCGTCGCCGAAAAGGCGCTGCTGGAACGTATCGTAGAGCATTTGGAAGGCGATCAACCGGTTCGCACGATGGAATTGAACGACGACGATCAGAGTCGCATACGACTATTCCACATGATCACGATCAAACCAACCATGTATATCGCCAACGTGGCGGAAGATGGTTTCGACGATAATCCACATCTTGATGTGGTTCGAGGAATTGCTGCGAATGAAAATGCCGTCGTTGTGCCGGTTTGCAACAAGATCGAGCAGGAAATTTCTGAACTGGAAGATGCCGAAGACGTTGCCATGTTTCTTGAAGAAATGGGCCAGAGTGAACCGGGTCTCAACCGGGTTATTCGAGGCGGTTATGAGTTGTTAGGGCTGCAGACGTATTTCACTGCCGGCAAAAAAGAAGTGCGCGCCTGGACCGTGAAACAAGGTGCTACTGCCCCTCAGGCAGCGGGTGTGATTCACACCGATTTTGAACGCGGTTTCATCCGTGCTGAGACCATGTCTTACGATGACTTTATCGCTCATAATGGCGAATCTGGTTGTAAAGCTGCAGGGAAGTTGCGGGTAGAAGGCAAAGATTACATCGTGAAAGATGGTGATGTGATGCATTTCCTCTTTAACGTGTAACTCAAACCTTAAAAATGCCACCCCGAGGTGGCATTTTTTGCTCCAGTGACCTCATTATCTTTACTTTGATCGTTTGGCACATAAAAACGCCAAACTGTTCAATAAATTAGCAAAATCGACTCGCCAAATAATCCATACTCTTTCTATAATTCCTGTTTGAGATTAAAACGTCCACACGGAGAGTATCGATGAACGCCTATTCAAAGACCGCACTCGCGGCAGCCATTACCACTGCATTGACCGCTTGCAGTAGCGGCTCCACCAGCAACGATGACAGCCAACCGTCGAATAATGGTAGCGATGACAACCAACAGACTGAAGCCGTTACTGTTGAACGCGTCAGCCTGACGGGGCTGGCGGTAAAAGGCAACGTGCTCAACGCACAGGTTGAGATGTTCAAAATTCTGAACGGGACTGTGGACACCACCGCTTTTGCAACAGGAACCACCGACTCCAATGGACGTTACAGCCTGCTGGCTGTGTCTGAAACACCCTACAACGGACCAGCACTGGTAAAAATCAGCCACCGTACGGGAGCTAAAATGGTGTGTGATTCACCTGCTGGCTGTGTTGGTACGCAACAAGCTGATGATCAGCAGGCTCCTGATGGCATTCAGTTCAACGAATTATTCGATCTGCCAACCGATTTTGAAATGACTGCGATTTTACCGCGAGTCAACACTAGTAAAGAGACTGAACAGGTATTTTCAGCCAACGTTACCTCCCTGACCCATGCCTCTGCGCAGTTTGTTTCATCACAAAGCACCATTGATGAAACTCTGATTCGTCAACTCAACAACCGCATCCGAACCATGTTTGGTTTAAGCGGTAATGTTGACCTATTACTGACTGAACCGACCGACGTAACAAACAGCGATGTCACAGCGGATCAGGCTGCGCTCTACGGCTCATTGACTGCTGCACTGGCGGACATTGCCAAACAAAAAGATATTACGGTTGGAGAAGTATTAAATCAGTTTTCCAACTCGCTATCGGCGGAAGGCCAATTGCTATGGAATAACAAAACAGATACCAGCAAGATATCCATTGAAGAGATTCTCGCTGCAGCTCAACGCGTTATTACAGAGCTCAAGAGAAACAGCAGTTCTGACTTTACTCTCATCGATCAGGTTGTGGTCGGAGGGATCACCAACGCCAATGGCCGTCCGGGTGATGGCCCTGGCAGTATCAGCGACTTTAATCCACCGACCGCCATCCCTCCGGCAAATCAGCAAATTATCGTGGGCAATCAGGCGATACTGTCAGGCTCAAGCGATCAGAGCGACGTTAGCTACAGCTGGTCAAAGATCAGCGGCCCAGTGATCCCGGATGTTAGCTTTCCTGTCACGGCACAAAACCTGGACATTACCCCAAATATCGCCGGAGATTATGAGTTTGACCTGACCGTCTCGAAAGCGGGCCAAACCGGATCAGCTCGTGTACGAGTTACGGTTGAGAGCCTTCCAGGTGCGGCATCTTTGGTTGCTGGTAAGTACTCGTTACTTGCAGGAACTGCCGATTTTGCCGTCAATGATCCTGGCACATCAAACCGATCACTCGCACTTGAACTCGGTACAGAGCGCACAACAGGCTTTGAGTTAGAGGCGGGATCAGGCAGTAACCTGACGTTGAATTTTGATGGCACAATAGAAAATGATTGGGATTTAACCCAATCGTTCACCACAAACGCAGTGTTTAGTGGAACAGATGCGCCTAAATCTACAATTTCAGGTAACTTATCAAATGCCGATATTGATACTGGGGCCGGGTCGGAGCCAGGAGAAGTTGACTCGGAGGGGAATATCTCAATTGATGCGGGCGCCGACTTAAACATAGAGAGTGACCGTATTAATTACTATTTTGCGCGCAGGGTCGACCTTGTTGAGGTAGCACCTGGCAGTTACGTATCGACTCAGCTGGCCCGAGAGTCGGAAGTTGGTAAAACGGCGGACAACCAACCGGACTTCAGTGATCGAAAACGTGAAAGTACGATTGTTGATACGCTGATATTTAACAAGGATGACGGAAGCTTTACCGGAACGAATATTCAACCTGAGTATGGCGTAATCAGTGTTGAGTTAGGATCCGATGAGTCAAATGGCCAAGCGATTGCGTCGGAGCTGCAAACCTGGGAAACCGTTGCTACTGATAGTGGTTTCAACCTCAAGCGAAAAACCGATTCCAGTCTGAACAAAGTTGGCCGGATTATTTCAAGATTTTCAGCAGGCTTGACCTTCGACGGCAACACCTACACGCAGATTACCGATCCGACTCTGCGCGATTCAGTGACCAGCAACAAAGACACCAGCGGTGAAGCAAACGATAGTGATGCTCTACCAGCATTCTTCCTCTCCGATGGAAGTTCGCTATTCAATATTCCCTCGTCTCTGCTCGATGAAGTTCTCGATGGATACAGTAATGCCAGCGCGATTTTTGAAGGCTTATTCAGCCCGCAGGGCGAGGTGATTAATGTCAATCTGATGGTGAAAGGGTCTCTGGGCCAGTTCAATGGCACAAACATCGTTACTCAGGTTCTCAACCGTAATATCGGGGTTGCGATCGATAACGCAGATCCGGGGACCATTAGCGGAGAATATCGCATCCAGGGAATTGAGTATGGCATTCGCAAAGGTAGCCCTGGCGTTCAGGTCGCTGCTCTGAATGGCACACTGTCATTCAATGGCTCTGCGGCTGAATTTGATGTTCAGTCGGATGACGTGAGTCTGGTTACGGAAAACAATTTCTTCGGTGTAAACGTTACGGGTGAGCGAAATAGTGGCACGGTCACTGTCACAACGGCGGCGAATGGTCGTATTACGCTCAGTGATATTGACACCACACTGGAAGGTTTCGTCAGCACCGATAAAAAACGCATGGTATTGCGCCTAATTAGCAAAGAGGCAGTAGACAGTGCCAATGCGCCTGCAAGTCAGGCAGATGAAGCGCGCCATGGCTATGTTATTGCAACGCTGATCGAAGATCAGACCGCCCAGTAACGAACCAATGACTGCCTACTTAAGCCCTGCTGGTAACAGCAGGGCTGTCTCAGTAGTCTGTTATACAATTCTCCGGATTAGTCAGCACAAACACGATTGCAACAAATCATCTCGGTAATCAAACTCAATGCAGTTACCCGATTGAGTTATACTATGCGCCTTTTGAGCTATCTCAGTGCGCATTCCACTTCCCTTCCTACTTGCCTTTCTGTCTGCCATTCCACCACTGGCGATTGATATGTACCTGCCCGCAATGGCACTGATGGCGGGTGATCTCAGGGTTGATATTCATCAAGTTGAACTATCGGTGAGTACTTTTTTAATAGGTTACGCCATCGGCCAGCTATCCGGCGGCCCATTATCGGATCGCTTTGGCAGGCGACCTGTGATCATATTAGGCTTGTCGTTATTTTCGATAGCCAGTTTGCTACTGATTACTGTTGAATCTTTACAGAACTTATTGGCACTTCGGGTGTTTCAGGCAGTTGGCGGGGGAATCGCCACTGTTAATTCAGCTGCCGTTGTCCGTGATCGCTATCAAGGCAACGATATCGCTAAAACGCTGTCGATGGTTGCCATGATCATGATGTTGGCTCCACTTATCGCACCGATGCTAGGTTCTCTGGTGGTGAAGTTTGGGCACTGGCGGGAGATATTTACCTTCCTTTCTATCTATGCAGTATTGGTACTGATAATACTGACGTGGCAACTGGAAGAAAGTCACCCGAAGGAGAATCGCCAAAAAGCGTCACCATGGCAGAACTACCTGAGGGTAATCCGCCACCGAAGGGCCAGAGGATTTATTTTGTCGCTGGCGTTTGCCTTCGCCACCATGTTTGTTTTCATCACCGCATCACCGTATTTATATCTGGAGTATTTCAACCAACCTCCGTCAGTGTTTCCCTGGTTATTTGGCTCCAACATCGTTGTCATGATGACAATGAATCGGCTGAATATGGTGCTGCTCAATCGTTATAGCAGTAAGCAGTTATTGACCATGGGAATAATCATTCAACTTCTGGCAATACTGAGCCTTGTGATGCTCTACCTGGTGGTTCCCCCATCGTTGTGGATTACCGTGCCTTTGATCGCTCTTGCTGTCGGAAGCCTGGGATTGATTGCTGCAAATGCCATGAGCCTGGTTTTGCATTACTTCCAGGATATCAGCGGTTCAGCCACCGCGTTAATTGGAGTAACCGAATTTTGTATAGGTGCACTGTTTGGTTACTTCTGGACCCTGCTGCATAACGCAACCCCTTTGCCGATGATGGTGATCATGGCTGTCTCTGCGATATTAGCTCTGCTATTTGCCTTGAGGGCCAGCAAATCGGCTGAGGAAAGCTGCTAACGTTTCATTGATGAAACAATCTGATTCAGTTATGACCTCTAGTACTGACCACTCAGGTAGACCAGAATGAACATTCAGTCACAATCACAGAAACTTATGGACAAACGCGAACAGATACTCGATGCAACAGCCGACCTGATTGCCGAATGTGGGCTGCAGGCCAGTCCCATGTCAAAAGTTGCTAAAAGTGCCTGTTGTGGCGCAGGTACGATTTATCGCTACTTTGAAACCAAAGATGAACTGGTCCAGGAGTTGTTTGTTGACCTCGTCCAACGTCTGTCGTCCGAGTGTCTGCGCGAATACGATGAGACTGCTTGCATAAAGATGCGCTTTTCACGTTTCTGGGGGAACTTTTACGGTTACATGTATTCCAATCCCAGAGATTGCACGCTGATGGACCAGCTTTCTGCATCGCCAGCAATATGCGGTGATTTTAAAGAAAAAGCGATGGAACAAATGTATAGCCTGCTGCACCGCATGTTGGATGATGGTAAAGAGCAGCAGCTATTCAAAAATTTGCCCAATGAAACATTAATCATGTTCATCTATGGCAGCCTGACAACCATTGCCAAGAAACAAAACACCATGCCAGAGAAATTGGCTGGTCAGTTTGAAACCGATGATTTACTGAACCTGTGTTGGGATGCCATTAAGGCATAACACACCAAATACCAAGAGCTACCGAAAAACCAATTAGAGCATTGTTTTACGCTAGTGAATGAATATTCACTCTTAAGCAAACAGACCAGGAGATTACGATGAATACAAGCGCTGTCGCAGAACCAGTCACCAACAAACCTGATACTATTCGTCCGGCGCAGAAGCCGCGCGTCGACACAGGGTACTATGAAATGCTGACACAACTGGCTCTGACCAATAAACGTCGCCAACGAGCAGCCTGATTGTCAGGCTGTTCTAGTGCAGTATTGCACCCTCACCGTTGTCGGTAACGGCAAACGCAGCCGGTAAAACCGCCAGACGATTAACCATCAGTACACTGTGGTCAGGAATGAGGATATCCCCCTCCGCGTTGATCAAGGGATCGAGTAAGACGCATGTGGCGTCGATAGCATCCAAGCCAACAATGATCGCCAACGGTGCACCAAAGTGAGTATTCAGCGACACCAGATCGCCGATTTCCAGTTCTTCCCGCTCGGTGATTACGTCATCTGCCAGTAACTCGTCTAACGGTCTTGGCGTTTGGAAACGATGCAGTGCGACTAATTGCACAATTCCCTGGACCACATCATCATTCAAATCCAGTTCAATGTCCGGACGATCATTGGTATCAACGACCCGCTCTATTAGATCTAAAAACAGGCTACTGTCTTCCTCCGACCAACGCAGGTCCTGGGGTTCATAGCAGGGAGATTTAGAGGGGAAACTGACGTCCATAGGTACTTCGGCAACATCGCCGCCAGCGTCCGCAGGCATCAATAAACTGACAACATTTATTCCCTGCTGCTTGGTCTGGCTGATTCGCCAAAACAGGGGTTGCATCTCTGCATTCATAGGGATCACTCCTTAGTCTTCGCTTACACCGGTTTACAGGTTCTCGAACGATGAAACAAGGCATCCTCTTTGGTTTGCATACTTTCTATATATCAGCCAAGTCACGCAGAAACAAGCACTAACTGGTCGCATTCTCGTGTACAGATGATAATATCGGCAAAAAAATAATCCGCTGTGGATCGTTGTATAAGGAAGAAACATGAACCTGATTTCTCAAACCGCCATCGCCACATTGGCCCTAGTGCTGCTCAGTGGTTGTTCCAATAAAATTGCTAACTTTGAAGCCATTAGCCAAACCGCAAAGCGCGACGCCGCCGTTGCCGATGAGTCTGCAGCGCGCACGATCCAACACGCTCAGTCCAAAATTGATCTGGCACGCAGTGAAAAACTGGAGTTTTATGCTCCACGCCACCTCGAACTGGCTCAGGAGCAATTGCTCGAAGCACAAGAGATGCACACCGGCGGAGAGCCCGATGGCCCGGTTAAAACCGTTGCAATGACTTCAATAAGAACACTGGACGCAGGCCTGGAGACCAAGCGTAATATTCTCGAGCAACTGAAACCGACGCTTGATCACCGCGGTGTTCTGCTGAAAATCAAAGCCGACCAGTTTTTCCCCACTGACTTTGCCGGCCTGGAGCAGACGTTACGTGAAATGATTGACCTGATGGAAGACAGCCAGACCCTTGAAGTTCGCAAACGTCAGAAAGAACTGCTGGCACGCATGCACCAGGTTGAAGTCAACACCATTGAATACATCCAGCTGAAACCCGTAAAAGATCAACTTGAACGTATTGATGCCAGAGGCGGCTCATCCGTTGCCCCGATCAGCTGGGATACAGCACAAAAGGCTTTGATGCAGAGTCAGGCATTAATCGCTAAAACGCCGCGAGCCAAGGGAGCAATCGCCAAAGCCACCGTCGCAGCAACACGCGCTGCAGAGCATGCGGCTGTGATTACTGATTTGAGTAATGAAATTCTGGATGCTGACTCTGATGTGGCAGAAGGTATTGCTCTGCGTATGGAACGCTGGTTGTACCGTATTAGTGTGGCGCTGAAACACGACGACATTCGGCACGAACCCTTAGCTGATCAGGCAGCAGAATATGCCAGTGCGATCGAGGCAGTGATGCGCAATAAATAAACGAAACAAAAATCAATCACAGGCAGTATCGCAACTGCCTGTTCTCCCTTTCGTTCAGTTAACTATCGCAGGTCAAAAAGTAGCAATTTTCCCTTCTGCCAACGTATAATGCCCCGCTTTTTTCAGCAGTAAGGGCGGTCTTCCGCCTCGATACATCCATTTCACATGACAGAGCAGGCTATGACAGAGAAGGCGAAAAAGCTTTTTATCAAAACCCACGGTTGCCAGATGAACGAATATGATTCTGCGCGCATGGCCGATATGCTCGGTGAAAGCCATGAAATGGAGCTGACCACCAATCCGGAAGAAGCGGATGTTATCCTCCTCAATACCTGTTCAATCCGTGAAAAGGCCCAAGAGAAGGTATTCCATGAACTGGGACGCTGGAAGGGACTGAAAACCTCTAATCCAAACCTCAAGATTGGCGTGGGTGGCTGTGTTGCTTCTCAGGAAGGCGATGCCATCATGAAACGGGCGCCATTTGTCGACATGGTATTTGGCCCGCAAACGCTTCACCGCCTGCCGGATATGGTCAATAAAGCAGACAATGCCATCAAAATCGTCGATGTGACTTTCCCGGAGATTGAAAAGTTTGATCACCTGCCACAGCCAAAAGTAGAAGGTTGTAGCGCATTCGTCTCGATCATGGAAGGTTGTTCCAAGTATTGTACATTCTGTGTTGTACCCTATACCCGTGGTGAAGAAGTCAGCCGTCCTCTGGCAGACGTTTTAAAAGAAGTTCAGTCACTGGCTGATCAGGGCGTACGTGAAGTCAACCTGCTCGGACAAAACGTAAATGCTTATCGTGGTGACACAGTCGATGGTGATGTTGCTGATTTAGCGGAATTAATTACCGAAGTTGCTGATATTGAGGGCATCGACCGAATTCGCTTCACAACATCGCATCCGCTGGAATTCAGTGACAGTCTGATTGATGTGTATGCAGAAGTACCAGAACTGGTCAGTCATATCCACCTGCCGGTACAAAGCGGCTCAAACCGAATTCTGGCAGCGATGAAGCGTGGCCACGAAATCGATATCTATATTGATAAAATCCGACGTCTGCGTGCATTACGTCCAGACATCTCCGTCTCATCCGATTTTATAGTTGGCTTTCCTGGCGAAACGCTTGAAGACTTTGAAGATACTATGAAGCTGATTGAACAAATTGGTTTTGATACATCGTTCAGTTTTGTTTACAGCTCACGCCCAGGTACCCCGGCAGCTGACCTGGAAGACGATACGCCAGAAGATGTGAAGAAAGACCGCCTGCGTATCCTGCAAGCCCGCATCGTTCAGCACGCACAGCAGATCAGCCGTCGTATGGTCGGTAACGAGGAAACGATTCTGGTTACCGGAGTATCCAAGAAAGACCCGGGCGAGCTGCAAGGCCGTACCGAAAACAATCGTGTGGTGAATTTCCGTCACCATGACCACGATATGATCGGTAAGTTTGTTAAAGTAAGTATCGAAGACGCGTATCCAAACAGCCTGCGCGGCATCGTACTGAATCCGGAACTGGCTTATTGATTTGTCACATGACAATCATCGAACCTAGAAAGAGGCAACAGAGACCCTTTTGAGTACAGAGACTCCTGTAAACCAGACAACTGCACAGATACAAGCGGCTGAACAACCGCAAAGAACACAACATGCGACCAGCTTTACGCTGGAGCCCGATGATGCTGCGCGGCTATCTAACCTGTGTGGCAATCTCGATAGCCACATTCGCCAGATTGCTGAACACTTTCAACTGACAATCTACAACCGCGGCTCCAGATTCAAAGTCGAGGGCAGTGCAAAAGCCAGTAAACGAGCTGCCCATCTGATTCAACGTCTCTACAAAGAGACCCATAACGGTACTCAGATCACACCTGACCTCATCCATCTGCTGTTGCAGGAAGACGCTGCAGAAGCGGCTTACGCTCAAGTTAAAAAAGGCCACCAGGCAGGGGTTATCAAAACACCGCAAGCGCTGATCAAGCCTCGCGGCCCACACCAGCTGGAATACCTTGAACGGGTTCGTCAGTACGATATTAATTTTGGTATAGGTCCGGCTGGCACGGGTAAAACCTTCCTAGCCGTGGCAGCGGCTGTTGAAGCCTTGATGCGTGATGAAGTTAAACGCATCCTTTTGGTCCGCCCGGCGGTTGAAGCCGGCGAAAAGCTGGGCTTCTTGCCCGGAGACCTGGCACAAAAAATCGATCCGTATCTTCGCCCACTGTACGATGCGTTGTACGAAATGCTTGGTTTCGAGCAAGTTGCGAAGATGATGGAGCGCAACGTCATTGAAGTAGCGCCGTTGGCTTACATGCGTGGCCGGACACTGAGCCATTCGTTTGTGATTCTCGATGAGAGTCAGAATACCACCAAAGAGCAGATGAAGATGTTTCTTACTCGCGTCGGTTTTGGCTCTAAGGCGGTGATTACCGGCGATGTTACTCAGGTTGACCTGCCGCGTGGTGTCTACTCTGGTCTGAAACATGGTCTGAGTGTGCTCGACGGTGTCGAAGACATCGGAATTACTCGCTTTAATAATCAAGACGTCGTACGTCACCCGCTTGTCCAGAAAATTGTCGATGCTTACGACAAGCATGATGAACTGGAAAAACAGGCAGAACGTGAGCGCCGTCAACAGCGAAGCGAATCAAACAAAGATAGTCAGAGTAATGATTGAGCACATGAACGCATCAGAACTGTTTGTTGATGTGCAGATTGCAGATGACATCGGCGATCATCACAAACTCCCCTCCGCAGAGACATTAACCGCTTGGGCCGATGCCGCTATCTCAGGGCGCTGCCAGCTGGAAGATCCGGAGCTGACCATTCGCCTGGTCGATAATCCGGAAAGTCAGCAACTCAATAGCGAATACCGTGGTAAAGACAAACCAACCAACGTCTTGTCTTTCCCGTTTGAAGCGCCGCCCGAAGTCCCGATACCCTTACTAGGTGACCTGATCATCGCTGTCCCGGTAGTCGAACAGGAAGCTATTGAGCAAAATAAAACCAGTGAGGCTCACTGGGCACACATGGTCGTACATGGCTGCTTGCATTTATTGGGGTACGACCATATAAAGGATGACGAAGCGGAAGCAATGGAGAGTCTGGAGCGCACAATTCTGGCACAGCTCGGATTTGGCGACCCCTATTCTGAAGAGAAACTATGAGCGAAGAGCGACCGAGCAGCCAGCATAAAGGCTGGCTGGAAAAAATCACCGACTTATTTTCTGACGACCCTCAAAGCCGTCAGGACATCAAAGAAATTGTCCGAGAAGCGGCACAACGTAGCATTGTTGATAGCGAAACCCTGACAATTCTTGAGGGCGCCCTGCAGGTATCGGAGATGCAGGTCAGGGATATTATGATTCCTCGCTCCCAGATGATTTCAATCAATCTGAATGATCTTCTGAAAGATTATTTACCTCAGATTATTGAGTCTGCTCACTCGCGTTTTCCGGTACTGGGTGAAGATCAGGATGAAGTGCTTGGCATTTTGCTGGCAAAAGACCTTTTGCCATTAATCCTTAATGAAAATCGTGAAGACTTCCACCTGAAGCAGGTACTGCGCCCGACCACATTTGTCCCCGAGAGCAAACGCCTCAATGTCTTACTCCAGGAGTTTCGGGCGACGCGTAACCACATGGCGATTGTGGTTGATGAGTTTGGTGGCGTTGCCGGACTGGTTACCATTGAAGATGTGCTGGAGCAAATTGTCGGCGAAATCGAGGACGAGCACGATTTCGACGAAGATGACAGCATGATAAAAGAGGTCGAAGAAGGCATCACTATGGTGAAAGCACTGACACCGATCGAAGATTTCAATGAGCACTTCAGCACGAAAATTCAGGACCAGGATTTTGATACCATCGGTGGTATCGTTGTACATCACTTTGGCAGAGTGCCAGAGTGCAACGAATGCATCCGGGTCGATAATCTGAGTTTCAAAGTGGTGAATGGCACCAGCCGCCAGATTAATCTGCTGGAAGTAACCGCCGTCGCGGACTGAATATTCGCTCGCGACTATTACGACAATAACTATTAGCGGTGCATTATGTCGCAGTTACTCACCTATCTGAAAGACGGCCAGTCGAACGTTCGCTGGCTGGCTCCCCTGCTCTTGCTCTCTGCCGGGTTACTTTTCCCCATTGCTTTGGCACCTTTGTTCTGGTGGCCACTGGGGTTGTTCAGTATTGCTGTTTTTGTCCACGCGATATGGCAAAGCAAGAGTACAAAGCAGGCATTCTGGCGCTCCTGGTGGTTCAGTTTCGGGAAATTCTCATCCGGCGTATCCTGGATCTATGTCAGCATGCACGATCATGGCGGCACACCAGCACCACTAGCCATCATACTTATTGGGTTATTTGCCGCATTTCTCGCGACCTTCCCGGCATTCTGGTTCGCTCTGCGCCAGCGCTTTTTCTCTTCAGCACTGACGTGGCTGACGATTCCCGTGTTCTGGTTTTTACATGAATGGTTCCGCAGTTGGTTTATGACAGGCTTTCCCTGGCTGTTCGCCGGAGATGCGCATTTATCAAGCTGGATTTCAGGCTGGGCACCGGTGATTGGTAGCTATGGTTTATCTCTGATTTTACTGCTGAGTGTAACGGCTGGTTATCAGGCATGGCAGACGCGCAAACCGGTTTACTTGCTGATATTTTTACTTTGGCCAGCTGGGCTGTTACTGCAACAGCAACAGTGGACTGAAAAAACCGGTGAACTTAACGTAGCTGCCGTTCAGGGCAATATCCCGCAGGATAAAAAGTGGTTACCTGAAATGGTAACTCCGACCATAAACGCCTACTACGGAGAAACCCGCGCTCATTGGGAAGCTGACTTAGTACTGTGGCCTGAAACGGCTGTAACCCTGCTGCTCAACCAGTTTCAGCCATACCTGGACGCCTTCTCACGGGAGGCGTCCGAACATCAAACGACATTAATCACGGGCATCCCCTATCGTTACCCGAAGGGCCATCCGCTAGCCGGTGAGCTTCACAACAGCATCATTGCCTCAGGCAACGGCGAAGGCATTTATCACAAACAACAACTGGTGCCGTTCGGCGAATTTGTTCCATTAGAAAAGCAAATTCGTGGCTTGATCCCATTTTTTGACCTGGAAATGTCAAGCTTCTTACATGGGGAGCCACAGCAACAACCGCTCAAAGTGACTAAGACCAGCACCATGGGCACAGAAGAGTTATTCCTGATTGCACCTTACATCTGCTATGAAATCGCCTATCCGCAGCTGGTAAGCAGATTGGCAACCAACGCTGATATGCTGATAACAGTCAGCAACGATGCCTGGTTTGGCGACTCTCTCGGGCCCAAACAACACATGGCTCTGGCTCAGATGCGAGCATTGGAAACACAACGCTACTTATTACGTTCAACCAATACCGGCATCACCGCGCTTGTGAACGAAAAGGGCGAAATTATTGATACGTTGCCGCTGGAAGTTCGTGGCACATTAACAGGGATTGCCGAAATGCGTCAGGGCCAAACACCTTATATGCGATTCGGTCTTTGGCCTCTGCTCACTTTTAGCGTATTGGTCTTACTATTTGCACGCTTTCAAGCGGCGCGTCAGGGCCGGCCAGCACCTGCTGCCAGCTCCTGATGTTGCGATCATTCTTTAGTGGGGAACTGACGAGGCGCGGTTCTTCCGGCACATTACGCAGATGTTCATACAAAGGTTCTGTGAGCTGCTCAATGTATTGCAGATATTCGTTGATAAGATCATCCAGGTTCACATTGGCCTGACGTGCTTTCATGACAATACTGACCTGAAAAGTCAGGTGCTGCTTCACATCAATCAACTCAAACAGTTTCTCGGTTAGCAAAGTGCGGATGCGCCGGGAACTGTTTGCTGATGCTTGAAGCACCAGGTTACCGGTCGCCTCCATCAGCGCTTCAATAATATCGACCTCCATCCTTGCCAGTTCTTGAGTACTGTGACCCCGCTCCACACTACGGTACATTGCCTGTACCATTTCAAGCATTCGGTCGTCGTCAGTTATGCCATCGCGCCGACGCTTTTCCAAAGCCAGCTTTACCGCTGTCGGAATAGCGCGATTGAACAGCTCCAGCCCTGCCAGCAATAAGCGACCACCTAACTCAAGTTCAGGTATCCGATACAGGTTATCCAGGAAGTCCAGCCCCATATCGGTATGGATATTACACACCCGAATACCAGATCCCTGAACACTGTTCACAGCGTTCATGCGTCCGAGAGTACGAAGCGCCATACGTAATGAAGTCCGATCAACAGACAATAGCTCAGCCAGTTGTCTCTCGGGCGGGAGTTTGTCTCCGGCTTTGAGTTCGCCGGTAAAAATCAGTGCGATGAGTAAATCCGCAATCTGATCAGGCAGGGTTTTTGCCATTACGTTTTTCTTTTAATTATTGGTGAGATACAGCACAAGTCTGGCTAAAATCAAACAACAGTGCAAGCCGACAAACTGGCCTGGGTTGTAAAAACTTACATCGCCAATACAAATTCTGTCTTGCTAATGTAACACGCCTTCACTAGCATTGGTTAACCCAATTAAGAGACATGCACACTCTCTTTTCGTTTGGTACGACGCAGAACTTCCATTCGTTCTGGCCTGATGTGATAAGTGCCACCCAACCGCCGCGTTAATCGTTTGGCGGTTTTTTTATGCCCGTTTACAATAACCTTCCGAAATCAATCAGATCTGTTATGGCGAAACTACTATTTAAACTCAATGGTGTTAGTGAAGAAGAGGCGAATGAAATTCGTGAGCTACTGGACGAACATGATGTTGATTACTACGAGACACATTCCGGACGTTGGGGAATTTCACTGGCGGCGGTCTGGATCAAAAACAATGATCAGTTTGAATCCGCACGGGAGTTAATACTGGCGAGTCAGCGGCAACGACAAATAAGCTTACGAACAGAGTTCGAAAAACAACGATTGAATGGTGAAATTCCTGACTGGCGCCAGCGCTTACGGGAAAGACCAATCGATTTTATTGCGGCTGGATTGGCCATCGCATTTATTCTTGGAATCATGCTCTGGCCCTTTTTAACCATCTTCGAATAGTGAATTAACTCAAACGTGCTGCAATAGCATCAATGATTGGTCTGTTTGCCTCCGGGAATTGGTATTCATCTAATTCGTGCGCTTTTATCCAGCGTACTTCCTGACCCTCGGCACCATGAGCTAGCAGGGCGTCATTAATACCAATTTCGACCCAATACACATCCAGAAATACTCTTTTATCTGGATACTCAAATGGAATTTGCATCAGCTCAGACATATTAGACTCCGCCGTCGGCAGAGCTACCTCTTCATCCAACTCACGCACCAGCGCTGCTGTAACCGTCTCACCATCCTCGACTTTACCGCCAGGAAACTCCCATAAACCGCCCTGATGTTTATCATCTGGTCGCTTGGCAATTAATACTTCAGCATCGTTTACAACAGCTACAGCAACGGCAACATGGACTTCTTTCATAAACCGAATATTCACTACTTAATTAATTTCAATCCGACATTCTCACTATCGGAAAAACGTAAAAGATGCTCACCAGATAGCAGACTGATTAAGAGCGGTAATCCGCATTAATCGATACATACTCATGAGACAAATCAGTCGTCCATAACGTTTCTGCAATATCGCCCCGTCCCAACTGAATACGAATAGCGAATTCGCTTTTAGCAAAAATTGCAGAACCAGCCTCTTCTGTGTAGCTGGCACAACGTCCACCGTCTTCTACGATCTGAACATCATCGAGAAATATCTGAACCCTTTTAAGATCAAAGTCCTCGACACCACTGCGTCCAACAGCAGCGAGTATGCGACCCCAGTTAGCATCCGACGCGAACAGCGCAGTTTTTACCAAAGGAGAGTGCGCAACGGTATAAGCAACGTCTAGCGCTTCTTTCTGGCCAGCCGCAGTTGATACTTCGACCGTAACGAATTTAGTAGCTCCCTCTCCATCACGAACAATTGCCTGTGCCAGTACCTGAAACGCATTTTTTAATTCTGCAAATAATTGCTGTGCCTCAGCAGAAGCTGCATCGTTGATAACTAACGAAGATTTACCCGTTGCGATTAGCATGCAAGAGTCATTGGTTGAGGTATCACCATCGATGGTAATGCGATTAAACGAAGCATCGGCTAATTGCTTACACCAGGCCTGCAATACTGATTTCTCAACAGCCGCATCCGTTGCAATGAAACCTAACATAGTCGCCATATTTGGCATGATCATGCCTGCACCTTTTGAAATGCCGGTAATCGTAGTTGTCACATCCGAAATTTGGCATTGAGTACTGAATCCCTTTGGCAAAGTGTCTGTCGTCATGATACCTGACGCAGCACGTTCCCAATTATTCTGGCTTAAATCGGAGAACGCCGCTGGAATACCGCGTTCAAATGCTGCCATATCAAGCGGCTCACCAATAACACCAGTAGAAAATGGTAAAACCTGATCAACAGAACAACCGGTTGTCTGTGCCACCAATGTGCAGCTTTCAATCGCATTCTGATAACCATCAGGCCCGGTTCCAGCGTTAGCATTGCCGGTATTAATTAATAGATACCTTGGATCACGCTTAGACAGGTGGTCCTTACAAATCGTCACAGGCGCCGCACAAAATGCATTGAGTGTAAAAACGCCTGCGGTAACGGCCGTTTCAGCCAATTGAATCAAAACCATATCGTCGCGATTCTGATAGCGGACTCCGGCTTGGGTAATGCCTAACTCAATTCCATCAACCGCGCAAAAATCTTTAAATACTTCGAAATTAACAGCCATAATTTACCTCTTACACCACTATTTTCAGTGCTTCCAAATAGCGATATGTGTAATTTCCTAACCAGCGTCAGAACGTGACTCTGCAAACCAATTCAGTAGTTGGAAATGACAAAAATTGCTACTTAAATTCGTCTCTTTTAAAACAAATATGCAGCCAGTTGGCTGCATATTTTTCAATCACAGGAAAACAGATCTATTAATTCAGCTTACCGTGACAATGCTTGAACTTCTTACCGGAGCCACATGGACAAGGATCATTTCGACCTACCTTTACACCATCCCGGACAAAGGGTTTTGCTGCTTCAACGTCATCCGCTGCTTCGCGAGGTTTGTCGGCGGCAACCGCTGAGGTCGCTTCATCATGCTGATAGCTGGCAGCTTTAGCTTGAGCTTCGGCCTGAGCACGTCGCTGCTCTTCCATCTCACGCACTTCTTCTTCTTCACGTACTTTCACATGAGAAAGTACCCGGATAGTTTCATGCTTGATGTTCTTCAATAACTCCTGAAATAGTTCAAACGACTCCCGCTTGTATTCCTGCTTCGGATTCTTCTGTCCATAGCCACGCAGATGAATCCCCTGACGCAGGTGATCCATTGTCGCCAGATGTTCTTTCCATAAGTTATCCAGAATCTGCAACATGACCTGTTTTTCGAACATACGAATCGGTTCAGAACCGACAGAGGCCTCTTTATCCTCATAGGCTGTCTGAATATTCTCCTGAATACGCTCACGCAGGGTTTCTTCGTAGAGCTTGTCTTCATTGTCTAACCACGCCTGGATCGGCTGATCGATATCAAATTCAGACTTCAGGTGCGATTCCAATCCAGCAACGTCCCACTGCTCTTCAAGACTTTGCGGTGCTATGTAACCGTTAATCGCTTCGTTAACCACATCCTTTCGGATATTTGCAATGACACCAGAAATATCAGCCATAGCCATCAGATCGTTACGCTGCTCGTAAACAACACGGCGCTGATCATTAGCAACGTCATCATATTCCAGCAATTGTTTACGAATATCGAAGTTGCGACCTTCAACTTTTCGCTGCGCTTTCTCAACCGCGTTGGTCACCATCTTATGTTCTATGGATTCACCATCTTTCATGCCTAATGCCTGCATCATGCCTCTCATTCGTTCAGACATGAAAATTCGCATCAGATTATCTTCAAGAGATAAGAAGAAACGCGTCGAACCAGCATCCCCCTGACGGCCGGAGCGACCACGTAGCTGGTTATCAATACGACGTGACTCATGGCGTTCGGTACCAATGATATGTAAACCACCGGCCTCAAGGATATCGTCATGGCGTTTTTGCCAGGTTTCGCGAATTTCAGCAATCTTGTCGTCGGCTGGATTATCCAATGCTGCAACTTCGGATTCCCAGTTACCGCCCAACATAATATCGGTACCTCGACCAGCCATGTTGGTAGCGATGGTTACGGCTCCCGGGCGACCCGCTTCAGCGATAATCTGAGCTTCACGAGCATTTTCTTTAGCGTTCAGAACGTTATGAGCAACCTTAGCCTTCTGCAACACCTGAGAAATATACTCGGATGATTCAATAGAAGCGGTACCAACCAATACCGGGCGGTTTTGTGCAATAACTTCACGGATTTCCTCAACAACAGCATCGTATTTTTCGCGCTGGGTGGCATAAATCACGTCGTTAAAGTCGATACGCTGGATCGGTTTATTTGTTGGAATAACAACCACGTCGAGAGCGTAAATCTGATGAAATTCAAACGCCTCAGTATCCGCGGTGCCCGTCATGCCAGCCAGCTTACCGTATAAGCGGAAGTAATTCTGAAACGTGGTTGATGCCAACGTTTGACTCTCAGCCTGAATTTCCACACCTTCTTTCGCTTCAACGGCCTGGTGCAGGCCTTCACTCCAGCGACGGCCGGGCATCGTTCGCCCTGTGTGCTCATCGACAATGACAATCTGCCCTTGCTGGACGATATAATCGACATTCTTCTGATACACAGCATGAGCTTTTAAAGCCGCATGGACGTGGTGTAACAACGTGAGGTTAGCCGCTGCGTATAAACTCTCACCTTCACCAAGAATACCTGCTTCAGTGAGCAATTCCTCAACATACTCATGGCCCTCTTCGGTAAGTTCGATAGAGCGCTGCTTTTCGTCAACAATGTAGTGTCCGGTAGTAATCGCCTGACCACTGTCTTCGTTTTCTTCACCTTTTTCGAGTTGTGGCACCAACTCATTAATAGCGCGATATTGCGCTGAGCTGTCCTCTGCCGGGCCTGAAATAATCAAAGGAGTACGAGCTTCATCGATAAGAATCGAGTCAACCTCATCCACAATGGCAAAATTAAGGTCACGCTGAGCTTTATCATCTAGAGAGAAAGCCATATTGTCGCGCAAGTAATCGAAACCAAACTCGTTATTCGTTCCGTAGACAATATCGGCCTGATACTGTTCGCGCTTTTCAACCGGATTCTGGCCAGGTACCACAATACCCACGCTCATACCCAGGAATTCGAATAAAGGGCGATTCCACTCAGCATCCCGGCGGGCAAGGTAGTCATTCACGGTAACAACGTGAACGCCTTTACCTGATAATGCATTGAGATAACTTGGCAGGGTAGCAACCAGTGTTTTACCTTCACCCGTGCGCATTTCCGCAATGCGGCCTTCGTGCAGAGTAATACCACCAATCATCTGTACATCGAAGTGACGCATTTCCATCACGCGCGTACATGCTTCACGACAAACAGCAAAGGCTTCTGGCAACAACTGATCCAATGTCTCGCCATCGTTTATACGCTGCTTAAATTCAGCGGTTTTGGCCTTTAACTCGTCGTCCGAGAGAGTTTTAAGACCCTCTTCCAGAGTGTTTATTTGGGCTACAACTTTGCCCATGCGCTTAAGTTCACGGCTGTTTTTACTGCCGAAAATCTTGCGAAACAGATTACCGATCATGGTTTTATGATTATCCGAATAAAAAATACTGGCGCTGGGCCGAAACAGTGCTAAAGGCTACTGTTTACCCACTATGATGACAAGCGTATTGAGCAGAAGTTTTATCGCGGCTTACGATGGATATATGAAGAAGGATCGACGGTGCGACCGTTTTTGTAAACTTCAAAATGAACGTGTGGCCCGGTAGAGCGACCGCTGCTACCCATTAGGGCAATGATATCACCCTTGCGAACGACCTCACCGACTTTGACATTGAGTTCTTTACAATGCGCGTAACGTGTTTTGTAACCATTGCCGTGGTTAACTTCGACCAGCTTGCCGTAGCCATAACGGGGACCAGACCAGGTCACAACACCTGAGGCTACAGATACAATGTCTGAACCCATCTTACCGGCAAAATCGACTCCGGCATGCCAGGCAAGACGTCCGGTAAATGGATCGGTACGTTTACCATAACGAGAAGACATCCAGCCTTTGGTGATTGGACGCCCTGCAACAAACGTATCCGAACTTAGCTTGTTGGCAGACATCAGATCGTCAAGAACTTCAAGCTGCTGTTCACGATTGTCAATGCGCTCAGCAAGCTCATTGAGAACACTGCTGATTTCAGGAGACTGATAAGCTTCGCCAAGCGTTTCGATTGCACCGATAACACCATTTTCGGGTCCACCAACAGCCGGTAGTGCTGTGAAGTCAAATTCTTCAGCATGTAAGTCAGCGACATCAACCAAACGCTCACCGAGGGCATCTAGGCGCAATAACTTCGTTTGCAATTCCGCTAATTTGAGTGTCAGAGCTTCCAGCTCCTGATCGGTCTGTTTACGAATCTGTTGCAGTTCCTGACGCTGCATATCCAAATCGTGTTCCCAGGCTTTAGCAGCATTCAGATCAAGAAGACCTTCATCCGCCAAACGCTCTGCCAACCAATATCCTGACACCCCCATCGCAAACGGTAAGGCAAACAAAAACCCGAACATCACCGCCTTAGCAGTACTGCTAAGCGTATAGGTTCTGGACTCTCCATGGCGACGACCGACGATTATTATATTCATAGGATCAGGTTCAAAATTTTCGGGCTTACCCTACTCATTTGTGTGTGTTTTTACCAATAATTTTACAAACTCGTCTGAATTCAATCATCCAGACACAACAAAGGCCATATAAGTATGGCCTTTGTGTACGGATTCTCCAACGGAATCCTGTGTATTTTAGTTAACCTGGATCATCCAGCTGCGGCTGGGCGCATGTAAGAAATTGGCGCTGTTTCTTCTGTGAATTCGACGAATTCCCAGGCATCTTCCTGTTGTAATAACTCACGCAGAAGCTGGTTATTCAGGCCATGGCCTGACTTATAACCTACAAACTCGCCAATCAAACTGTGGCCTAACAGGTAGAGATCACCCACTGCATCAAGAATTTTATGCTTAACGAACTCGTCGTCGTAACGCAGACCGTCCTCATTGAGGACGCGGTAATCATCAACGACGATGGCATTTTTTACGCTGCCGCCCAAGGCAAGGTTCTTAGACCGCATGTACTCGATATCTTTGGTAAAACCAAAGGTTCTGGCGCGACTAACTTCTTTCACGTAAGAAGTGGAAGAGAAATCAAGACTAGCACGCTGCACGCTTTGCCTGAGTACAGGATGGTCGAAGTCGATTTCAAAGCTGACTTTAAACCCCTCATAGGGAACGAAAGAGGCAACTTTATCCCCCTCGCGAACTTCAATCTTGCGTTTGATGCGGATGAAACGCTTAGCAGCCTCTTGCTCTGCAAGGCCTGCCGACTGAATCAGGAAAACAAATGGTCCTGAACTCCCATCCATAATAGGCACTTCTTGAGCACTGAGTTCTACAATAGCGTTGTCAATGCCTAGACCAGCCATGGCTGACAGCAAGTGCTCCACAGTATCGACTTTGGCGTGTTCTTTGATAAGAGTTGTGGATAACGTTGTCTCACCGACGCTTAGTGCGTTTGCAGGAATATCAACAACCGGGTCCAGATCGACACGACGGAACACAATGCCACTGTTAACAGGTGCTGGCTTCAGGGTCAGGTAAACTTTTTCACCTGAATGGAGACCAACGCCCGTTGCGCGGATTGTATTTTTAAGTGTTCTCTGTCGGATCATCTGGACATTCCTGCCAATACTGAGCAATTTTTAAACAATTTAACAATGGCCGGGATTATAACAGCAAATTGCAAAGCTACCAGTGGCTGTTTGCAATTTGCTACATTATGACTCAATCGGCCTGACGACGCAGGAACGTAGGGATATCCATAATACTGTCATAATCCATATCAGCGGCGGGTTTTTTAACCGCGTTACTCATATCTGATGATACTGCTGCGGGGTGGTCCATCGGATTCATCCGCTCAGGTTTTACCTGAGGAGTATTATCGACCACAACCTTTGCCTCAGTTGGCATCGGAGCAACAGCAGCTTCTTCCTGGCCGAGACCCGTTGCCACCACAGTGACACGCAGCTCATCGGACAGATCAGGATCCATAACAGTGCCGACTACGACGGTAGCGTTATCAGAGGCAAACTCCTCGACAACACTGCCCACTTCACTGAACTCACCCAATGACAAATCAAAGCCAGCGGTCACGTTTACCAGAATGCCACGTGCTCCTTGCAAATCGATGTCTTCAAGCAGCGGGCTTCCAATCGCCTTTTCAGCTGCCTCGCGGGCACGATTTTCGCCACTTGCAGCACCCGTACCCATCATCGCCTGACCCATTTCGGACATAACAGTACGAACATCGGCAAAGTCGACATTGATCATACCTGGCCGGGTAATAAGATCAGCGATCCCCTGAACGGCACCTTGCAGAACATCGTTCGCTTCTTTGAAAGCGTCCAGCAGCGTAGTACCGCTTCCCATAACAGACAGCAGCTTTTCATTTGGGATGGTAATTAAAGAATCGACATTTTCTGCCAACTGTTTTAACCCCTGATCAGCAATCGTCATGCGCTTGCGACCTTCAAACGGAAATGGCTTAGTGACAACAGCAACAGTAAGAATACCCATTTCTTTCGCTACTTCGGCAACCACCGGCGCACCGCCAGTGCCTGTACCGCCACCCATCCCAGCTGTAATAAAAATCATATCAGCGCCGTCTAAGGCTTCAGCGATACGTTCACGATCCTCCAGTGCGGCCTGCCGGCCAACTTCAGGATTCGCACCAGCACCCAGACCTTTGGTCAAACCATTACCCAGCTGAATAATGGAACGGGAACTGACGTTACGCAGTGCCTGAGCATCAGTATTGGCACAAATGAAATCGACACCATCGATCTGGCCATCCACCATATGCTGCACAGCGTTTCCGCCACCACCGCCAACGCCAATCACTTTAATAACGGCGTTTTGCTGTAAGTCATCTGCTAATTCGAACATATCCCCTTCTCTTTGTTGAGACATCGCTTTATCTCCTTCCGCGCGCGCGATCAATATTTAATCTTAAAAGTTGCCTTTAATCCAATCTTTTATGCGCGAAAAACCGTTTTTTTCCTGATTTTCATCGAGTTTTTTCAGCGCTTTATTTTCTTGCTGCTTAACTGCGTGAAGCAGCAAGCCAACGGACGTTGAGTAAATCGGGTTGTTAATCACATCCTGCAGTCCAGAAACCCCATGAGGACGTGCCAATCTTACCGGCATATGGAAAATTTCTTCAGCCAGTTCGACAACACCTTCCATTTTTGCGGTGCCACCGGTTAATACAATTCCAGCAGCAACAAGATCTTCAAAACCACTGCGTCGTAACTCAGATTGAATCAGCGTAAATAACTCGTCATATCGTGGTTCAACCACTTCGGCCAACGCCTGGCGCGACAAGTCTCGCGGTGGACGATCCCCCACACTTGGTACCTTAATGGTCTCGTCTGCTTTGGCTAACTGAGTGAGTGCACATGCGTATTTAATTTTAATTTTTTCTGCATGCTGGGTTGGTGTCCGCAATGCCATCGCAATATCGTTGGTAACCTGATCGCCGGCAATTGGAATAACCGCCGTATGCCGAATTGCACCTTCAATAAAAATCGCAATATCAGTAGTCCCGCCACCAATATCTACCATACAAACACCAAGTTCGCGTTCGTCATCTGTGAGTACCGAATAGCTCGACGCTAATTGCTCAAGAACCAGGTCGTCTACTTGTAAATCACATCGCTCAATACAACGCTCGATATTTTGTGCCGCATTTACAGCCCCTGTCACCAAATGAACCTTTGCCTCAAGACGAACACCAGACATTCCCACCGGTTCACGAATGCCCTCCTGAAAATCGACAACATACTCCTGTGGTAACACGTGAAGGATTCTCTGATCCTGCGGAATTGCAACCGCTTGAGCAGCATCAATGACACGTTCGATATCAGTATGAGTAACTTCACGATCCCTGACGGCAACAATACCGTGTGAATTCATTGATTGAATATGACTGCCAGCAATACCCGCGTTTACCGAATGAATACGACAACCCGCCATAAGTTCCGCTTCTTCAACTGCACGCCGAATTGATTGCACTGTGGAGTCAATATTTACTACAACGCCCTTTTTCAGACCGTGGCTCGGACAACTACCGAGACCAACAATATCAATCTGTCCGTCCTCACCCACTTCACCAACAATAGCGACAATTTTTGATGTTCCTATATCCAGGCCAACCACCATATTTTTTTGTTGTACCTGATTCATGCTTCCATCTCCCCAACTGGCAACCACTCAATTGCAGCACCTTTGACATAACGTAAATCTATCCCTGCCACATTTTTATGGGGCAAGGCTTTTAATAATAATTCGAGACGCTTCATACGCTCTTCGAAATAGTGACGACCAAATACAACGTTCCAGCCATTTGATAATTTGCCAGTGATAGAACCTACATCTGATACTTCCAGTTCCAGTACCGAAACACCAGTGTTTTTAAGCATTTGATGCAATCTTCGATAATTCCGCATCACACTTTCTGAATAATGAGTATTCCCGCGCATTCGTGCCAATTTTTCGCCGGTCACAAATCCTGGCCGTGGCAAAATATCGCCACCAACCGTCAATATTTCTTCGCCATTCCAAATTGCCATTGGCACATCTTCATGTACATTAATTAAAATTGTATCTGGCCAACGTTTTTTCACATTAACCACGTTTAATAATGGCAAATCATCAACTTGCTGAAATACTTGCTGCAACTCCGCAGAAAAGAAACTTTCATCCCTTAACCAGTCAAGCTGCTCCACAATCAGTTCCGGCTTCCACAGACTAAACTGACCCTGAACCTCAACAGTGTTCACTGGCCAACTGAGATATACCCAACGACCACAAAAAAACAAGGCAATAAATAGCAGCGGCACAGCAAACCAATAAACGTTCACACGAGGAAAACGAAATTGTATTGGCTGCTTCTCAACAATTCTGGTCGCGCCCGTTGCTTTATTCCTTCTCATACGTATCAGCCAGCCTGACGGTTTCTGGTTTCTGTTAACAATTTTACGACCAGCTGCGGAAAATCAACGCCACTCGCGCGCGCAGCCATGGGTACCAAACTGTGATCCGTCATACCTGGACTGGTGTTAGCTTCCAGTAACCAAAAATTACCCGTATCCGCATCCTGCATGACATCGATTCGTCCCCACCCCTGACACCCAAGAACATCAAATGCTTTTAGTGCCAATTCCTGCAATTCCGACTCTTTTTCAGAACTCAGCCCACATGGCAACAAATACTCAGTATCGTTGGCTTGGTATTTCGCATCAAAATCATAAAAATCATGGGGCGTTCTTAATTGAATAGCGGGCAAAGCTATACCATCAACAATAGCAACCGTGAACTCAGGACCACTTACCCATTGCTCGGCCAGAACCATAGCATCATAGTCGCTGGCAAACTCATAACTCTTTTTCAGTTCCTCAGCTGTATATACACGGCGCATACCGATACTTGA
This sequence comes from Saccharospirillaceae bacterium, assembly GCA_022448365.1. Taxonomy (NCBI): domain Bacteria; kingdom Pseudomonadati; phylum Pseudomonadota; class Gammaproteobacteria; order Oceanospirillales; family Saccharospirillaceae; species Saccharospirillaceae bacterium. The sequence goes on from JAKVCS010000003.1 coordinate 1,017,312, forward strand.
ACCCTCTCGGGCTGGCTTCACGATGGCATTGTTTGACAGAGCTTCAGTGGTAGCTTGCCAATCACAATTGCTATCCAACAATACTGCTTTTGGTGTTGCTAACCCTGCAGCTTGCCAAATCAGCTTGGTCCGCCATTTATCCATTGCCAATGCTGAAGCCATAACGCCGCTTCCGGTATAAGGCTTATCCAACCATTCAAGGACACCCTGAATGGTGCCATCCTCTCCACCTCGACCATGCAATGCGATAAATGCAATATCAAAATCAGCTTCGGTCAGTTGAGCAATCGCATGTCCCTGTATATCAATTGCAATAACATCTGCTCCGGCATTCTGTAATGCATTAAATACTGCACGACCACTATTCAGAGATACTGAACGCTCTGCAGAATTACCGCCCATTAATACAGCAATTTTTCCTAAAGAAGTGATATTCACTGATCACCTCTTATATCTTTTAACAAGTCAGGTAACTTGTTCACCAGCGTCTGTGCTAAAGCGCCCACATCACCGGCGCCTTGGGTCAACAATAGATCGCCCGGTCTCAGTACATTTTTTAAAGATTGCTCAACGGATTCATCACGTGCAATAAATACAGGATCAACAACGCCACGCTGCCGAACCGAGCCACAAAGCGCACGACCATCAGCACCTGCAATCAGCTTTTCGCCTGCAGGATACACGTCCATTAATAATAAAACGTCGGCCTGTGACAGCACACGCACAAAGTCTTCATACAAATCACGGGTTCTGGTGTAACGATGTGGTTGAAAGACCATGACCAGTCGTCGTTCGGGGAAGCCACTGCGAATTGCTTCAAGTGTGACCTCAAGCTCTCGTGGATGATGACCATAATCATCCACCAGCATGACATCACCATCAGCTAGCGGAAATTCACCGCACACCTGAAAACGACGACCAACGCCTTCGAATTTTTCCAGTGCAGACTGCATAGCGTCATCACTAACACCTTCGTCATCTGATACAGCGATCGCAGCCAGTGCATTCAGTACGTTATGTTTTCCTGGCATACGCATACGAATATCAAGATCTGCTTTTCCGCTATTACGTTTAACAGTAAAGCGAGTGTACATACCGTCTTGTGTCAAATTAACGGCCTGATAATCCGCATCTTCAGAGAATCCATAAGTCACAAACTGGCGACTGATACGCGGTAATATAGAACGGACGTTTTCGTCGTCAATACACACAACAGCCAAACCATAGAATGGCAAATTATGTAGAAATTCAACAAAGGTATTTTTTAGCTTTTCAAAGTCACCATCATAAGTTGACATATGATCCGCATCGATATTTGTGACAATAGAAACCATTGGCTGCAAATGCAGAAAGCTGGCGTCACTTTCATCGGCCTCGGCTACCAGATAACGGCTTGCACCGAGACGAGCATTAGTACCCGCGCTATTTAATTTGCCACCGATCACGAATGTTGGATCAAAGTTCCCTTCCGCAAGGATGGACGTGACTAAGCTTGTTGTTGTCGTTTTCCCATGAGTACCAGCGACCGCGATACCATGACGAAAACGCATTAGTTCCGCCAACATTTCAGCACGACGAACAATCGGAACCCGCTGCTCAAGTGCTGACTTAATCTCCGGATTATTTTCGTCAATCGCAGTCGATACAACCAGCACATCAGCTTGCTCAACATTTTCACTATCGTGACCAATAAATACCTTCGCACCCATACTCACCAAACGCTCTGTTACAGCACTCTGACGCAAATCAGAGCCGGTGATTTGATACCCTTGATTCAACAACACTTCGGCAATTCCACACATGCCTACACCACCAATACCAACAAAGTGGATACAACGGATCCGGCGCATCTCAGGAATTAAATGGGTCAGTGTATTTGTTTTATGACTCACGACTAAATCTCTCAATCTGTTCCACTACCATCTGAGTAGCGTTGGGCATTGCCAGTTGACGAGCAGTATCCGCCATCTGCTGCAGTGCCATTTTATTGTTGCTGAATTCTTTCCATTGACTGGCTAACCAACCAGCAGACAGATCTTCTTGCTGACAGATCAGCGCAGCATTTTTATCCGCTAGGTATTGCGCATTGGCCGTCTGATGATCATCCACAGCAAACGGAAAAGGTACAAAAATAGCCGCTTTACCTGCAGCAGCTACTTCGGACACCGTTAGTGCTCCAGCGCGACAAACGACCAGATCAGCCCATTCGTATGCGGCTGCCATATCATCGATAAAAGCAGTTACTCTGGCATCGATACCTGCCAACTGGTATTGCTTTTGAACATCCTCAATATTGCGTTTACCAGCCTGATGCCATAAATCTGGCTGAAGCGCTTCTTCCAGACCAGTCATGGCTTCCAGAACTGTCTGATTTAATGCAACAGCACCGAGACTTCCACCAACAACCAGTACCTTTAAACGTTGCTCGGAAGCCGAAATCTGATTTCTGATTTGCTGAACATCTTTTCGTACAGGGTTACCTGTAACCAAGGCATTTTCCAATGCGCCGGGGAATGCCTGCATCGTAGTCTGCGAAATTTTGTGTAATAGCTTATTGGTCATACCGGCAAACGCATTTTGCTCATGAATCAACAAAGGCACTGCCGTTAAACGAGCTGCTACACCACCTGGACCAGTGGCGTATCCACCCATGCCCAGCGCGGCAACAGGTTTCACCATTTTAATAACTTTTTTAGCCTGCCAGATCGCTTTCAAAATGCGAAATGGCGCGCTCAGCAAACCCAATTTACCCTTGCCCCGCAGCCCGGCAATATCGATGCAATGCAATGGATAACCAGCAGCAGGTACCAAGTCTTTTTCGATACCGCCAGAAGTGCCCAACCAATGAATGTCATACCCTTTTTCAGCCATTTCTTTGGCAACGGCAAGGGCAGGGAATACATGCCCACCGGTACCACCCGCCATAAACAGAATCGCTTTAGACATCAAACGACTCCTTACTCACACTATCTTTTTTCTTGGTCATCGCTTTCGCTTTTTTGGTTCTCGAACCAGCAACAGGTTTCTCATCTTCAATATCAATTGAGGGGTGTTCGATTTCATAAGATATGCGCATTACCACAGCCACCATTGCGCAGCACACCAGCAGGCTACTCCCCCCATAGCTATAAAATGGAAGAGTGAGTCCCTTTGTGGGTAAAAGACCAATGTTAACCCCAAGGTTGATAATGATCTGGAGTGCAAGCAATGCGCCAATACCAATAGCAATGTATGAACCATAAAGCTGCCCTGCCTGCTGCGCTTTCCAGGCAACCTGCCATATAAAACCAATCAGAATAGCGAGCAGTAACAAGGCGACAATACCGCCGAATAACCCCGTTTCTTCAGCCCAGATTGCAAAAACAAAATCAGTATGAGCCTCTGGTAAATAAAACAGTTTCTGGACACTTTCCCCCAGACCAACACCAAACAGTTCACCACGACCAAAAGCAATCAAAGACTGAGTGAGCTGATAGCCCGTGCCATAGACATGCTCTGGAGCCCACGGGTCCAGATAGGCTAACAAGCGCTCCATGCGATAGGTTTCTGCCGTTAGAACAAAACCGCTGATTATCAGGGTGCCAATCAGTAACAGAAAAAACTGACCGGCTTTTACACCACCCAAAAACAGTTGAACCAATGCTGCACCCATCAATACAACGACCGCACCAAAATCTGGTTCCAACAGCAACAGTACAACCATGGCGCCAAGGATAATAAAAGGCTTTAGGAACCCTCTCCAATGTCGTTGAACTTCCTCTTTTCGACGAACCAGATAACCCGCAACAAAAAAAACAGCAGCAAGCTTGGCGATCTCCGATGCCTGAATCTTAATCAGCCCCAGATTTAACCAGCGTTGGCTACCATTCACCTCATGACCAATCCCAGGTGCGAAAACAAGAATCAACCCCATAAAGGCAAACAATAAAAATAATGGCTCCGTCTGGCTCCACCAACGCAATGGAATTTGACTCACAACAAAAGTTACCGTCACACCCAACAATAAATACGCAGCGTGACGCATGGCGAAATATTGTTCATTTCCGGTGTAATATTCGGCAATACCCGTTGACGCTGAAGCAACCATAAGCCAGCCAAGAAACATCAGTCCAAACCAGGGCAGAAAGAGCGTCTCTTTAAGCTGCCACAACAACCGTGCCGATAAGCGTTGAAGCGGCAATGCTTGTAATTTTTGAGTCAGCTCAATCATCTACCACCTCTTGCGAACTCATCACCAGCTGGCGGAAATACTCACCGCGCACTGCGAAATTCTTAAATTGATCAAAGCTCGCGCAAGCTGGTGATAACAAGACAAGATCTCCAGGCTCAGCCTCCTGCAATGCGTAACTCCAGGCCTGATCCATGGTTGTAAAAATCTCGGTTTTACAATCACCCAGATCCTTCTGAATATTGATCGCATCGCGACCAAATAACAAAACCTCTGCCACGTACTTTTTACAAGGCAGAGTCAGATCGGAAAAATTCTGATCTTTATCAACGCCGCCAGCCAACAGCCATATTTTTCCTTTACTGCTTGCCCCCAGACCAGTAATCGCTGCGAGGGTCGAGCCAACGTTGGTTCCTTTGGAATCGTTGTAACAAGCCACACCATTAATATCAGCAACCCACTGACAACGATGAGCTAAACCAGCAAAGGTTTTGATGGCTGAAAAACTATCGGTCAATTGAATATTAAGCGTCGATACTACTGCCTGCACCAGCGCCAAAGCCGACATCACATTCGCCAAATTGTGTTGCCCTTTGATTTTTATCTGGTCTGCTGACAACAACGGCTGACTACCGAAATAAATCCAATCCTGCCCATCCACCAGACGAAGGCCGAACTCACCGGTTTCTGGTGAATTCAAACCAAAGCGAACCACTGAAGAATCTGAATATGCTTTAGTCATATCATCATCCTTATTTTCAACGATCGCAGAAGCACCAGCAAAAATGCGTTGTTTAGCAACCAGATAATCTTCCATGCCTGAGTAGCGATCCATATGATCTTCACTCAGGTTTAAAATAGTGGCGACAGCCGCATTTAACTGAGACGTCGTTTCCAGTTGAAAACTTGAAAGCTCCAGTACATAGACATCAACATCGCTGTCTTTATCACTACCGTCAGCCGCCACATCGCTAATCAGATCCAAAGCTGGTAAACCAATATTCCCACCAACCAAAGCTTTAACACCGCAGCTATTTAACATATCACCAGTCAGTGAAGTCACCGTACTTTTGCCATTGGATCCGGTAATAGCAATTACAGGCTTGGTCACGAACTCTTTAAATAACTGGATATCGCCGGAGATTTTAACCCCGGCCTTTATCGCTTGCTGAATCGCAGGTTCTGCCAGAGCTACCCCCGGGCTGACAATTAACTCGTCGTACAGGCTTAACAACTCGCCATCTAAGACCCCGCAGGAGATCGTACTTTCAGGGAACTCTTGTCGAATGGAATCAAGGTTTGTGGGTTCGTCGCGGCTATCACATAAATCAAAGGTCCAACCACGACGCTGACAAAAACGCGCACACGACAGTCCGGACATACCCAGTCCAACAATCATACGTTTAGTTGCGGATGTTTTCGTCAGATTCATTGCTCAATTTATCCCTTAGTTGGTTATCGAATCTTTAACGTCGCAAGACCAATTAACACCAGAATAATAGTGATGATCCAGAACCGGACAATCACCCGAGGCTCAGGCCAACCCTTTAATTCATAGTGATGGTGTAAAGGCGCCATACGAAAAATTCGCTTACCTGTCATTTTAAAAGATGCTACCTGTAAAATAACCGAGACGGTTTCCGCTACAAATATTCCGCCCATAATGAACAGGATGACTTCCTGGCGAACGATAACAGCAACAACACCCAACGCGGCTCCCAAAGCCAGAGAGCCAACGTCACCCATGAACACCTGAGCCGGATACGTGTTGAACCATAAGAAACCAATACCAGCGCCGACAATAGCAGCGCAGAAAATCACCAGCTCACCAGCACCAGCAATATAAGGAATGTGTAGATAATCAGCGAAATTTACGTGCCCCGCCAAATAGGCACAAACGCCTAAAGCCGCTGCAACCATCACTGTTGGCATGATCGCCAGACCATCCAAACCATCCGTTAGATTAACCGCATTACTGGACCCAACGATTACAAAATAGGTTAATACCAGAAACATCAGACCCAGCTGTGGCATTACGTCTTTAAAGAAAGGCACCACCAGTTGTGTCTCTTGTGGACTTTGAGCGCTATAAAACAAATACGCAGCCGCTATGATGGCGAATACCGACTGCCAGAAGTATTTCCAGCGGCCTGGTAATCCCCGGGAATTTTTTTCAACCACTTTGCGATAATCATCGACCCAGCCAATTGCACCAAATGCCAGAGTAACCAGTAGCACAACCCAGACAAAGCGATTCTCGAGGTCTCCCCAAATCACCGTACTGATCGCAATAGAAAGCAGAATTAATGCACCGCCCATAGTGGGTGTTCCGGCCTTGCTTAAATGCGATTTAGGACCAACCTCACGAATAGCCTGACCTATTTGGTATTCACGTAATTTGCGAATAACAACGGGACCCAAGAGTAACGATACCAACAGCGCAGTAATTACCGACAAAATAGCCCTTAATGTTAGGTAGTTAACCACACCAAAGCCCGAATGAAATTGTGCCAACCAGTCACCTAGCCATAGCAACATACTAGTTTTCCTCTTCCCCAATTTGTAATGCAGTAACGACTTTATCCATGCCTGCACTACGAGACCCTTTCACCAGCAACACATCGGTTGCAGAGGTCTGTTGTTTTAAGTAATGAACCAATTCGTCACGCTTTTCGTACCAGATTCCTTTATCACCAAAGGCCGCTACAGTGTTTTTATTGTATTTTCCGGTAGCAACCAGGCGCTTAATTCCCTGTTGTTGAGCGTACTGCCCTATTTTGTAGTGAATACTCTCTGCGTCATCACCAAGCTCCGCCATATCACCAAGCACCAACCAACTATTTTCAGCGTTGGCCAGTACATCAATAGCAGCATAAACAGACGCAGGACTGGCGTTATAACTATCATCCAAAATACGTTGATTCTGGGCACCGTCACACCAGCGCAAACGACCCTTATACGCCTCAGCAGTTTCGAGACCATAAATAACTTTCTCAATAGGCATGGGAACGGCTAAAGCAGCAGCAACTACGGCTAACGCATTACGGACGTTATGCTCGCCTAACAAAGGCAAATCGACGGAATACGACGAATCACCATTGACCACCAGCGTGAAATGGCACCCCTGGAGGCTAGTCTCTATATTCACAGCTCGAATATCTGCATTAACCGATAACCCGAAACTGGTTACGGCAATACCTTGGCGCTCTGCACGCTGTTGCCAAACATCATAGAATTCATCATCGCGATTTAAGATAGTACGCCCGCCAGGGCGGACATAATCGATTATTTCCCCTTTGGTTTGTACAATCCCCGAAAGACTGCCAAAACCTTCGAGATGCGCTTCGCTGGCATTGGTCAGTATGCTGATATCAGGTTCAACAAACTGCGCGGTGTAAGCAATTTCTTTTAAGCCACTGGCACCTAATTCAATCATCGCCGCTTCATGTTCAGGCTGAATGGCTAATAATGTCAGCGGTGCACCAATATGGTTATTCAGATTTCCCTGTGTCATCCAGGTGCTGAATTGCTGACGCAATACATTCGCCATCAACTGCTTCACACTCGTCTTTCCAGCACTGCCAGTAACAGCAACGACCTGACCTGTAAATTGACGACGCTGATACTGAGCAATCTGGCCAAGTGCCAATAAACAATCAAATACACGGATTAACGGGAAACTGTTCAGCCCATCAGTATTTATATCTTCGTCAATCAGGGCGGCAACAGCGCCTGCCGCTTTTGCTTGGTGAATAAATTCATGGCCATTAAAACGTTCACCTTTTAACGGGATGTATAAATCACCTTTTGAAATAGTACGGGTATCGGTTGAAATACCCCTGATTTCAGTCTCTGAACCCTGAGTCAAAATACCCTTGATGACCGGCAGAATCTCGCTGACTGTAAAAGACTTAAGCATCATGACCTCCCGCCTTCTCAAATCCCAGCTTCAGCAAAACCGCTTCGTCACTGTAAGGCTGTTTTACCCCGGCGATATCCTGATAGTTCTCATGGCCCTTACCCGCAATCACAATAAGCTCGACATCAGATTCGCAAGCCCGCTGAATGGCAGCACTTCTGTCATGCTCGCAAGAGAAATGTTCCGATCCAGGACAACTGAGCACATCAGAAAAAATCTGCTCTGCGCTCTCGGTGCGAGGATTATCGTCGGTTAACCAGACCTGAGCTTTACTGTCCAAAGCCGCCTGCGCCATGAGCGGACGCTTTGTACGATCGCGATCTCCGCCACAGCCAAAGACCAGAGCAATATTGTCGGCTGACTGATTCACCGCCTGCATAACATTGGTTAAAGCATCCGGAGTATGAGCAAAATCCACCACCGCTTGCTGCGTTTTAGCATTTACCTGACGACGATAAAGTTCCATGCGACCTGCGACCGGCTGTAACTTCTCCGCAGCCAACAATAACTGATTAAAATTGAAGCCATGCAGGCATAAAACACTGATCGCCGCCACCGTATTGGCCAGATTAAAATCACCAATCAGTGGTAAACGAACAACACCGTCACCCCAAGGCGAATACAAATTTGCCGTTAGTAAGCCATCACAATATTTAATATCGTCATAACGAACCTGAGCATCTTTACTTGCACCATAGGTTATAATCCTGGTATCTGCTGCCGTGCTTTTTACCAATCTGACGCCGTATTCGTCATCGATATTAATCAGTGCATTTTTAACTGAAAAATCGGTGAATAAAGATGATTTAGCGGCAAAATACGCCTCCATATCACCGTGATAATCCAGATGATCCTGAGTGAGATTAGTTAACACTGCGGTTTCGAAAACTAACCCGTCAATACGGCCTTGATGAATGCCATGCGATGACACCTCCATCGCCACCAGGTCAGCTTGTTTTTGTTGCATGTCATTTAATAAACGCGCCACTACGGATAAATCCGGCGTGGTGTTGCGGGTTTCTGCAAGCTCTGGCCAGACGCCGTTCCCTAATGTTCCTAACACACCAGCTTTTTTCTCAATGGCCACTGCCAGTTGGGCGATGTACTGAGTAACTGAGCTTTTGCCATTGGTTCCGGTGACTGCAATTAAAGGTAATTCACCATTGGTGTTATAACGACGCTGCAACCAGCCTGGTGTTTCTGATTTTAAATCCGGTGTAGAAAATACCGGCACACCACCACTGACGAATTCGTAGCCAATACACTCGAATGCAACTGGTCCTTCCGCCAGCACAGCGATTGCGCCACGCTGAATAGCATCATTAATATGCGTACGACCGTCTTGCTGGGAACCACAACGGGCTATGAATAAATCCCCCGCCCGTACGTCGCGACTATCAACGTGAATATGATTGATTTCACGATCCCATTCCGGCGGAATAAATGGAACACCCTGAGTTAATGCAGATAACTTCATGCTGCACCTCGCTCATTTATAATAATTTTTTTGATATTACTGTTATCCGGAGCGACCTGGCGCAGACGCAGTGATTGCTCCATAATTCTTGAGAAAACCGGAGCCGCAACCTCACCGCCATAATATTCCTGACCCTGAGGCTCATCCACCACAACCACCAACACCAGTTCCGGGTTTGAAATGGGCGCAACTCCGGCAAAAATGGCGGTATATTCGGAGTCTTCATAGCCCTCACTACCCACTTTGTGTGCTGTGCCGGTTTTTCCACCTACACGATAACCTTCAACCCGGGCGCGACGACCTGTTCCTTTTGCTGACGTCACTGTCTCCAGCATATTTAATACTTGTTTGGCCGTACGAGCCTTCATCACCCGCTGACATTCCGGGCTGTTTTCAATATTTTTCTGCATCAGTAGACGAACAGCCTGACGGCACCCCTGCTGACTTAAGCTGGTATAAGCTTGGGCCAACTGCAAAGGAGTGACAGATAAACCATAGCCATAAGACATGGTGGCTAAACGAAGATCATCCATTTGCTCCGGATAGGGCAAGCGTCCCACAGCTTCACCCGGAAAACCCAAAGCCGTTGCAGTACCCATGCCCGTATCATGAAAAAAGCGCCAGATATGATCGGCGCCAAGGTTATGAGCTAATTTTGTCACTCCAACATTGGAGGATTTAGTGATAATACCGGTGACATCCAGCTCACCATAATTACGATGATCACGAATGGTTTTATGTTTAACCCGCATAAAACCCGGCGCTGTATTTACTTTCGTGGTCGGCGAGTAACGACCGGAATCCAGCGCTGCTGCCACCGTAAATGGCTTCATGGTTGAACCGGGTTCAATCAGATCAGCTAGAGCACGATTCCGCATGAACTCCGCTTTTAATTTGGCACGATTATTCGGGTTATAGGATGGCTGATTAACCAGAGCCAATACCTCACCATTGCGAGCATCCAATAACACTGCAGATCCGGATTTTGCCTTGTGGGAGGAAACGGCTGCTTTTAATTCGCGGTAAGCCAGATACTGCAATCGCAGGTCGATCGTCAGGTTCAGATCACTGCCTGGCTGCGAAACTTCATCCACATTTAATTGTTTGATGACATTGCCATATAAATCTTTCACGACCTGACGGGAACCTTCGGTGCCTTTCAGGTAATCATCAAATGCCAGCTCCAGACCTTCCTGCCCCTTACCATCGATATTCACGATACCTAACGTATGCGCTGTCACTTCCGCTGCGGGATAATAACGACGGAAATCGTCATCACCATACACGCCATTAATACCCATTTTCAGGACGCGCTGCGCCAACTCAGGCTCAACCTGGCGCTTTAAATAAATGAAAGAGCGGCCCTGAGTGGCCGCTCTTTCTACTTTTTCCAGTAGCGATTTCTTTTTCAGACCCAAAGGCTTTGCCAATAGCGGAAGTTGCTGCAAATTCACCTGCTGTGGGTTCAACCATAATGTAATTACCGGCGTACTGATGGCCAGGGGTCGTCCATGCCGATCGAGAATTTTGCCGCGACTGGCAGGCTGAACTTCAGAGCGCACCGTACGTTTTTCGCCCTGCTCGAATAAGAACGGTTGATCAACCGTATGTAACATAACCAGTCGTGCCAGAATCGCTAACAACAAAGCAGCAAAAACCGCCATCACCAGCGCAAAGCGCCAGCGGGCAATTCCGCGTGTTGTTGATTCTTGTTGTTCCGTCACCGCCTGGCTCCGTCTTTTGTTTCTGTCTGTTTTGTTATAATTACTGTTGCAACATCTGAATATCGGTCGCTTCAGTCATATTGAGTTGTTTGCGTACGCGCTGATCGATTCGCCCCAGAGCCGTTAGCGTGCTGATTTCCAGCAACAATCGGGTCTGCTCCTGCATTAAATCCATGCGCATACGGTCAAGCTTCTGCCACTGAACCAACAAGCTGCGATGCTGATGCACTTGCGCCACCTGAATACCCGCAGTGATCAATACCAACAACCACAAAAGGAGCGGCACAATTTTTAGTCCGGCTTTGATGTTAATGACAGTTGTCATCAGGCCAAACGCTCAGCAACTCGCAACACGGCGCTTCGGGAACGAGCGTTGCGTTTTACTTCTTCCTCAGTTGGCATAATGGCTTTGCCAACCCGCTTCATGGTTTTACCCAGCTGGTCATCCGTTAGCGGAATACCCACCGGAACATCCTTACCTTTTTCCTGCGCACGAATAAATCGTTTCACCATGCGATCTTCCAGTGAGTGAAAACTGATTACCGCCAGGTGCCCACCAGCAGCGAGCAGATCCACTGATTCATTCAATACATTTTCCAAATCACCCAGTTCGTTATTCACGGCAATACGAATCGCCTGGAATGCACGGGTGGCCGGATGCTTATGACGCTCCCAATTCGGGTTGGCTGCCTTTACAATTTCAGCCAAACGCAAAGTGGTGGTAATCGGCTCTTCCGCCTGCGCTTTTTTCAGCCAATTTGCGATACGCTTGCCATAACGCTCTTCACCGTATTCCTTTAATACCCGGGCAATTTCTTTTTCCGGGGTTTGCTCAAGCCACTGGGCTGCACTGAGTCCGGCATCCGGATTCATACGCATATCAAGCGGACCGTCGCGCAAGAAACTGAAGCCACGCTCAGCATCGTCGAGCTGGGGAGACGACACCCCCAGATCGAGCAAAATCCCGTCTACCTCAGAAATACCTAAGCGCGCTAATTCGGTTTTCATCTCGGCAAAACTGGACTGCACAATCTGAAAGCGATTGTCTTCCTGCTCTAACTCTTTGCCCGACTGAATCGCCAGAGGATCTTTATCAAACCCAATCAGGCGACCATTATCGGATAACTTGCTTAATAACAAACGGCTGTGGCCCCCGCGGCCAAAAGTGCCATCCACATACACACCGTCGGGTCTAGTGAGACAACCGTCGACCGTTTCTTCCAGCAATACCGTGGTGTGTAAAAAGTGTTCTAAATTTGTGTCTGTCAAACTCATAGCGACAAGCTCTGTAATTCTTCCGGCAGCTGATCTGGCTGGCTCACCATATCCAGGTAGTCATCACGACGGCTTTCCCATTGCGCCTTGCTCCAAAGTTCCAGCTTTTTACCCTGACCGACCAGCACACTTTCTTTTTCTAAACCGGCGTATTCCCGCAAAGGTTGCGGTAACAGCACTCGTCCACTGCCATCCAGCTCCAAATCTGTTGCATGACCTATCAGCAGCCGCTGAATACGCCGGGCAACCGGATTAAAGCTGGGTAGCGCCTCAATTTTCTTTTGAATCTCTTCCCACTCATTAATGGGATACACCAACAGACAACGTTCTTCAGTATCAATGGTGGCTACCAAACGGGCACCACAGAGCTCCGTCAGCGGTTCCCGGTATTTAGTCGGGATCGCCAGACGCCCTTTAGCATCCAGATTGATCGTATGTAGCCCCCGAAACATGCGTCTGCCCGTCTCTGACCTGTTGTTTGTTTATTGGGTAACTCTTTCTGGCAATGATAGTAAGTACTAACATCCTGTGAATCTCTCATGCAGCGCAAGGAGACTCCACAAATACCCACTATCTTCCACATATTGACACTATAGGAATCACCCTAGCCTTTTGCAAGCTAATGAACTGGACGAAATTGTACAATTTTGCGTTATTTCACAATGACTTAGCTAAGTGGGAGAGAATGGTGGGGAATTGTGGTGAACAAAACCTGAACAGAGTGTTCCATCTAACGCGCATAGTTAAAGTAATTTATGAAGTTAGCACCCACTAACTTTTTCTTTTAGAAATTTTAGCTATATGAAGTAATTACTAACTTTCGCCTCATTACTTTAGTTAGTGAACACTAATGTAATAGTAAAACATTCACTGAGAATAAAGAACTGCAAAGTCGCATCGCACTCTACTCAATTTCAGTCGCCAAGCCCGCTCTGCTTGATTAACATGCGCGCTGACATCAACCACCGTTCCTCTGTGAACCACAACCAATTCCTGTGCTATGACCATCGAACAAATCCAGGCTGCTTCCCTAAAATTACGCGATAACAAGTTGTTTGAACTGTTTGTTGTGTCCGTCATCGTCATCTCAGCGTTGCTGATTGGTGCCAAAACCCATCCAATTCCGGATACCGTCATGCAGGTGGTGATTTGGCTGGATGTCGGTATCACCTTTATCTTCCTGTTCGAAATCGTTGTGCGCTTTATCGCCGAACCAAACAAGAAACGCTTCTTCCACAATGGCTGGAACGTGTTCGATACTCTGGTGGTGGTGGTCAGCCTGGTGCCGATTGAAAACAGCGACATGGCTCTGATTGGCCGGCTGGTGAGAATATTCCGGGTACTGCGGATGGTATCGATTATCCCTGAATTGCGCACGTTACTGAATTCCCTGTTCCGCGCCTTACCTCAACTGGGATATGTATTGCTACTGATGTTCATCATTTTTTACATCTATGCCGCCGTTGGAGCGACTTTTTTTGCTCCCATCAATCCGGAGCTGTGGGGCGATATTTCAATATCGCTGCTGACCCTGTTTCGTGTCATGACCTTTGAAGACTGGACTGACGTGATGTACGAAACCATGGACACATACTCACTGTCGTGGATTTATTATCTCACCTTTATTTTCCTTACTGCGTTTGCCTTCCTCAATATGGTGATTGGTATTGTGGTAAATGTGCTGGAAGACGAGCATGCCCGCGAGCGCGCCAAGCAGGATGAAGCAGAAGGCAAAGCCACTATCGAAGATCTGCAGGCCGAAATTCAGGAACTGAAACAACTGATTATCAACCAGCAGGGAAAGTCTTCATGAAAGCGTTACTCACAACCGCCCTGCTGTTCCTAAGCAGCCTGAGCTGGGGCTTCAGTTATACAGTGGAAATCAGCGAACAACAGATTCAACAAAAAATTGATGCGCTGATGCCGCTGGAGCGTAAGAAGCTGTTTTTCCTGGTGACCTTAAGTGATGCCAAAGTGGACCTGGTCGAAGGTAAAAACGAAATCAGCCTGTTTAGTCAGGTGCGCCTGGATGCCCCCAATAACATCCGTGCTACCGGCAGAGCCGAAATAGCGGGCACCCTGGTCTACAAAGCTAAAGAAGGTGCGTTTTATCTGAACAATCCGCAGATCAAACAAATCGAAATTGATCAGTTAGACCCTGGCCTCATGCCGACGATGAAAAAACTGGCACAAAACGCCGTGGCAAAATCTCTGGTAAAGCAGCCGGTTTATACGCTCAATGACCAAGATCTGAAACAGAAACTGGCGAAATCGATGCTGAAATCGATCAACGTTGAAAACCAGATATTAAAAGCAACGCTGAGTGCGTTCTGAGTACACTCAGATACTCATACTCGCGGTACCAGCACCCTCAATACCCAAATCCCTGGTTAAGCGACCGGTGTTACAACCGGTCAATTTCCTGTTGCAGCATTTCCAGCTGATCCAATATCCGCAAAAACTTCTGGCCAAATTCTGTTACCTGATATTCGACCCGCGGCGGAATTTCCGCAAACTCCTGCTTGTGTAAAATGCCAAACTCAATATTCTTACGCAGACATTCGTTTAACACCTTAGTGGTTAAACCTTCAACCCTGCGCACCATTTCTCCCGGACGGTTAATACCGTTGGCCAACAACTGATACACCGTTAACGACCATTTACAGCCATAAATGGTTTCCACCATACGGGCACTGCGTTCCGGTGCCGATTTTCTGGAAAATATTTTTTCGTTAGTTTTCATAAAACTGTACCCAAAAGTACCTACCCCACGAATTTGTGCCCGGTTTTACCAAAACCAGCACTGCATTAACCTCTTTCATACTGAATACACAGACACACCCATAGAGGTTTACAATGACAATTTCAATTCCTGCTTCCAACAACCCACTGGCCATTATTATTGGCGGCTCCAGCGGCATGGGCCTGGCAACTGCTCATGCATTAATTGAACGTAACACAGATGTATTAATCGTAGGACGTTCACAAGAAAAACTGACTGTTGCACAGCAGTTATCAACAGCAACAGCTAAGGTGTTTATTGCTCAGGTGGATTTGTACCAGAAGGAGGACGTACAGCAGTTAATAAATGCTATTGATCAGTCTCCCCGCGCGATTCAGTACCTGGTGAACGCAGCCGGTTATTTTAACCCGACACCATTTCTCGAGCACAAAGAACAGGATTACCGCATTTATATGGACTTAAACCAGGCGACCTTTTTTATCAGCCAGGCAGTTAGCCGCAATATGGTAAAACACGGTGGTGGTAGCATTGTTAATATTGGTTCCATGTGGGCCAAACAAGCAATTAAAGCGACACCCTCTTCGGCCTACTCCATGGCGAAAGCCGGTTTAAATGCATTAACTCAACATATGGCCATGGAACTATCTGAGCATAATATTCGTGTAAATGCGGTTTCTCCGGCAGTGGTCGCCACACCGATTTATCAAGCGTTTATTAACCCGGATGAAGTGGACGAAGCATTAGCCGGTTTTAACGACTTCCATCCAATTGGTCGTATTTGCCAGGCGGAAGAAGTAGCCAAAACCATCGACTTCTTGTTAAGTAAAGACGCCAACTGGGTAACCGGCGCCGTGTGGGATATTGATGGTGGTGTTATGGCGGGTCGCAATTAGAACTCCAATACATCTAAAACATGCTCTGGTAAGACTATCCCCAGCGAGGAGAACAACAAACACAACAGCAGCGCCTGACGTCCGTTTATATCCGGCATATGCGGTCAGTGATTCCACTGATCTTGTTGCCATAGAGTCTATGCATTCGTGTACTTAAATGTATCGCCTGCCCATAACGAATCGGATCATAACGCCTGTGACGGCTGCTGCTGTAATACGGGAATATCATAACGGCTGGCGCGACCCTGCTGGATACGTTGCAACCTTAGTCCCGATACCAGCAGAGGCCAGCAGCCCATCCAGCAGGGCAACAATAACCGCTTAATTCAACAATAACGGACTGATTCGCAATAGCAGTCTGAATGCAAATACCGCCAGCTTTTCGCGCTGTGCATTAGCTCAGGGCGAAATATAGGTTTCAACTGCATCCCGATATTCATCCCTACGGGTAACGTAAGGTAACTTAATAGCGTCAATTTCTTCCCTGCTTGGGCACTTGATCATAACCTCCCTTACTAACTACACCGATATCAGCAGCGTATTCTGCTGAATTATTAATAGATAACCAAGTCACAAATCCGTATTCAATATGCTATTGTCTGAAAGTGACAGCCCATTCCGTTTTAGTAGAAAGAGATTGATATGGCCAATATCGCCAGTGAAGCCAAAATAGCCCAACGCCGTTCAGAAATTCTTGGAGCAGCGGTTGAAGTATTTGCCAGCAAGGGCTTTCACGCCGCCGGTGTTGCTGATATCGCTAAAATCCTGAATATTGGTCACGGTACTATCTATCGATATTATAAAAATAAGCGCGATATTTTTAATGCAATTCTGGCTGATTTATTGGCAGAAATGGCAGCAGTTGTGCAGCAAGAGCCTCCTATCACCAATTCACTCGACGATTACCAGGCTCAACTGGAGCGAATTGCAGATCACATGATGGCGATTTTTAATCGTGATCCACGTCTGGCAAAGATCGCCTTCTACGAATCACTCGGCGTCGATGGTGATATTCGGGATTCCGTCGAGCACTTTATCTCAATATTTGCGCAATTTACCCAAGCGTATATGAAAAATGGCGTTGATAAGGGTTTCTTACGCGCCAGCATGGATCAGAAAATTGCCGCTAATCTGATTACCTCCATGTTAATGGAGGCGGTCAAACAGGTAGCTATTGGCCAATTTGGCGATGATGAAATGCAGAGCTGGCGCCAGGAAATTATTCAGTTTGTGATCGGGGGTCTGGGCATTAGCAGCAAATAATTTTCGTCTGCCTATTTAGCTGCGGTACTTTTTCTGCACTCCCTGCAAAAAATTACGCAACACCTGGTCCTGGCATTCGCGATAGTGGCGATGGCCGGGATTACGAAAGAATGCACTCAACTCGGATTTCCCCAGTTTAAACCCGGCCAGTGCCAGTAATTTTAGAATATCTTCGGAGCGCAGGTTTAACGCGATTTTCAGCTTCCTCAGAATAATATTATTATTGATGCGAGCATGGGCTTTGTTCCAGGGATCAACAGCAGACTTCGTATTCTTAGCCGATTTATCAGCAGCTTCAGGCTCTTCACGCGGACCTCGTTTTTCAATAATAAAACCATCGAGAAACGCATTCATGCTATCGTCGTCGCAGCGAATATAACCTTCCAACTCTTCTTTTTTCAGCCATCCGGTTATTTGCTCCTGGCTGGCTTTACAGTCACCCAAAGAAAAAATTGCCGTCATCTCTGTATCATTCAGATTAAAGCTGTAACGCAAGCGACGCAGAATATCGTTATTAGTCATAGGCCCGGGTTTTAACGCAACTGTTGCAAGGCTGCCAGTTTATCAGGCTCGGCTTCAATTTGCTTCACCGCATACTTGTAGGGGCCGTGTAAGTGTTTTTTCAGATAACGAGTAGCGCTTTTACGATCAATGCTTTTTAGCTGACAAAACAGCGCCAGCACAAAAACACTATCATACTCTGTGAGTGCTGGTTGACGATTGGCCATGGCGTTATAACAACTGCCACAGCCACCGCGAATGGTGTAAGCAGAATTAGCGAGTAACACACCAAAGCCCATAAACCCGGCTAACAGCTCACTGGCCTCCATAAACAGATTCTGACCACCCGGTGGTAATATCCGCCCCTGAATAACCAGATGTTGCGCCAACACATGGGCGTAACTGGCGGCCATGTCTTCCGGCTTCAACGTTTGTTGAGGATTATAAAAAACCTGTAGCGGTTGTTGTGACTGAATCCGTTCGTTATTCATTTCAACGGGGTTTGAAACGGATAGCGAGTTGCGTTGAATTTTTTCCAGCCCAGGTTGAGGTGCTGGCGGTATCTGGCACTGAGGCTCCTGCCGCAACTGCTGACTCGATAACAGCTGAAATGGCCAACGATTCAAACCGGCATAACGCTGGCTATGTTGAAAAATATTGGCCGCTTTTTCTTCGACACTTGAGACTCTGCCTGGGAAAAAATCGTTGCTTGGCAATACCAGTTGCGTGCGGTTAAAAAACTCATCCGCATCAAAATGCTGTAATGCCCAGGCAAAGGTATCAAAAACCCAATCAGCTGTTCTCTGATCCACCAGAGGTTTGGACTTAAAAAAACTCAGCACGCTATACCTTTATAATTTTTATTTAATGACCTTAAAATCCACGCATTAAAACGAATTTTTGCAAAATAGAAACCAGATTGATCTACACAAACTATTCAGCCTGCAAAGCAGAAACCATACCCGCCGTTAATAGCGCTACGTCATTATCGCTCATAATGAACTGTGGCATGACATACACCAGCTTACCGAATGGTCGAATCCAGATGCCACGTTCAACGCAAGCCGGCTGCAACGTCGCCATATCCACCGGGTGCTTCATTTCAATCACACCGATCGCACCCAATACACGTACATCAGCGACAGAATCGAGTTCTCGGGCTGGCGCCAGACCTTTTTCCAGGCCTTGCTCAATACGGCCGACCTGAGCCTGCCAATCGTTTTCTAACAATAAATCGATGCTTTCACACGCCACCCGACACGCCAGTGGATTACCCATAAAGGTCGGGCCATGCATAAAACAACCCGCTTCTCCATTACTGATGGTTTCTGCCACATGGGCGGTGGCCATCGTTGCTGCCAGGCTCATATAACCACCCGTGATGGCTTTGCCGACACATAAAATATCCGGTGTGATTCCTGCGTGTTCACAGGCAAACAACTTACCGCTGCGGCCAAACCCAGTAGCGATTTCGTCAGCGATTAGCAGCACATCAAACTCATCACACAACACTCTGGCCTGGCGCAGGTATTCCGGGTGATAAAAACGCATACCACCCGCCCCCTGAACGATAGGCTCAAGGATTAACGCAGCTATTTCATCGTGATGTTGTTGCAGTTTTTGGCGCAATGGCCCGATATCGTCAGGGTTCCAGTCATCGTGAAAGCCCGTTTGTGGGGCTGGTACAAAAAACTGTTGCGGCAGAATGCCAGAGAATAAATGGTGCATGCCGCGCTGAGGGTCACACACCGACATCGCCCCTAACGTATCGCCGTGATAACCATGCTCTAGCGCCAGCATCCGATTTTTATTCGGTTTACCACGGGCATGCTGATACTGAATCGCCATCTTAATTGACACTTCCACCGCGACCGAACCCGAATCGGCAATAAATACCTTATCCAGACCGTCTGGGGTTAATGTGACCAAACGTTTAGCCAGCTCAACCGCCGGCGCGTGGGTAAGGCCACCAAACATCACATGACTCATTTGCTGCAGTTGCTCGGTTGCAGCTGCATTTAAGCGCGGGTGGTTGTAGCCGTGAACCACACACCACCAGGAGGACATGCCATCAATCAGCTCGCGGCCATCTTCCAGCATCAAACGCACACCCGAGGCGCTTTTTACCGGCCAGATATTTCCTGGTGAGGTCATGGAGCTGTAGGGATGCCAGATATGTTCGCGATCAAACGCCAGGTCCACATTCGCTGAGTGAAAGTTAGATTCAGTGGCAGACATAACGCTCTCCTAAAACAATAAAGCAAGCAATAAAACCAGGTTACAAAACATGGTGGAACAATAACCGCGGACATAATGACTGTATTGCCACAAGCAGTAAACCGGGAAACTACTGTCTAGTTGACCGCTGTTCAGTGCTGCTTATGATGTCGGTTCTTTGATTAATCACCCTGCCTGTTGATCAGGCTCAGTACCGAGTTAGTCCAACCCAATGCAATCATTATGAGCTGGAATCAACGTATCCATCAGGCCCTTGAGCAACGCAACGAGCGGCATTTGTTACGGCGCCGGGTGTCGCTGGAAACCCCGCAACATGCCGAAGTCAAACTCGATGGTCAGCGCCTGATTAACTTTTGCTCCAACGATTATCTGGGCCTTGCAAGCGAGGGTGGCGATGCCTTGGCGAAAGCCGCCAGCAAGTGGAATCTTGGCAGTGGCGCTTCGCATCTGGTGTGTGGTCATTCAAGTGCTCACCATGAACTCGAACAGGCGCTGGCGGATTACACTGGCTATCCCCGTGCTCTGCTGTTCTCCAGTGGCTTTATGGCGAACGTGGGAACCATCTCAGCGCTGGCACAACGCGGTGATCTGATTTTTCAGGATAAGTTAAACCACGCATCGCTGCTGGATGGCGCACAAATGAGCCGCGCGAAACTGTTGCGTTACCGCCATTGTGACTACGCCCAGCTTGATGACATGCTGGCACATGTGTCCGAGGACAGCGCAGAGCAACTGATCGTCAGCGACAGCATCTTCAGCATGGATGGTGATCTGGCGAACGTTGCTGAACTCGCCCGCACTGCCAATAAGCATCAGGCGCTCTTAATGATCGATGACGCCCATGGTTTGGGTATTCTCGGTGGTGAAGAAAAGAATCAAGGCAATGGCGTTCGTGATCATTTTGGTCTGAGCGACAAACAATTGCCGGTTTATGTCGGTACGCTCGGTAAGGCCTTAGGTGGCTATGGTGCTTTTGTTGCGGGAAGTGAAGAGCTGATCGATTATTTAGTTCAGTTTGCCCGGTCGTATATTTATACCACCGCGTTGCCCCCTGCTCTGGCGGAAGCCATGTTGTTTAATCTGGAATTGATGAAACAGCCTGAGCGGCGTAACACCCTGAGCCAGCATATTGCGTATTTCCGCCAGCAAGCTGAACAACTGGGATTGGCGTTAATGCCATCCGATTCAGCGATCCAACCCTTATTAATAGGTGATGCCGATAAAGCCCTAACAATCAGCGAACAACTGAAACAGCGCGGTTTGTGGGTAAGTGCCATTCGTCCGCCAACCGTTCCGGCTGGCAGTGCTCGCTTGCGCATTACCCTGACGGCTGGTCACACTCGTGAACAAATCGACCGACTGTTAAAAGCGCTTGCTGAGGTAACGCAATGAGCTGGACAGAATTAAACGCTAGCGAATCCGACATGCTTTATTGCTGGTTTCCCGGCTGGAGTTTTTCTGCTGAAGTATTCTCGCCGCTTTACCAGCAATTGTCGGGCAGGCATCTGGGGGCAGACTACATTGCGGGAACCAACCTGGAGCCTCACGCCCTGAATCTATCCGATCAGTTAAACCAAATTTGTCATCAACAATCGATCAAAAAAATCATCTGTATTGGCTGGTCACTAGGGGGCGCATTAGCCATTCATACCTTGAAACAATTTCAGATGGTTTCTGATATTCCAACTGCTCTGATTACCCTCGCAACCGGTGAGCGCTTTGTGCAGCAGCCAGAGATTTCAACACAAGGAATGCAGCAAGAAGTCTTTGCGGCGTTTTCAGAAAATCTGGAAAAGTTTCCGGCAAAAACTGGCAAACGCTTTTTAGGTCTGTGTACTCAATATGCAGACGCACCAAGAGCATTCATGCGTGAGCTGTCGAATACTCAACTGTGTGACGCAACAATATTAATCGAGTCTTTAAACTGGCTGAATTACGCCAGGCTTCCAGCAATAGAAATACCGCAACAACACTGGTATGCACAACAGGACAGCTTTAATCCTCGACGTTTAATACCGGCCTTCGAATCATCGCAAAGCAGCCATGCTTTCTTTTTAGCTGAGCCTAGCCAGAAAGAGTTGTTCAAAGTGATACAGTCACTGCAATATCAGCTGAATTCGGGAGAAGTCTGTTAATGAATGTTGTCAATATTGATTCGCGGTCTTCTCCTAAAAAAAATACTGAGGGTCATTCTGCTCACAGTGGCAGTCGTGACAAAAAACAGGTTGCCCGACAGTTCAGTCGTGCTGCGGCAAGTTATGACAGTGCCGCAACGATTCAGCAACAAGCCATTGAGCGTTTATTAACGTTTCTGCCTGCTGTGGTTAATCAAGACCTGGGTCACTGGCTGGATATTGGCTGTGGAACGGGTGCAGCATTTGAGCCATTGCTGGAAAGAGGCATTCGACATTTAACCGGTGTTGATTTAGCCGAAGGGATGTTGCAGTTTGCCCAGCAACAAACAGCAGATTCCAACATTATTAACCGCCTTGAATTTGTTCAGGCGGATGCTGACGACTTACCTTTCCACGACGATAGTAAAAACGGTATTTTTTCCAGCCTGATGCTGCAGTGGAGTGAAAACCCGTTACACACCCTGAACGAATGGCAACGGGTATTAAGACCAGGCTCCATGATGGCGATTGCTACATTATTGCCCGGAACACAGCAGGAATTAAGTGACGCCTGGCACCAGATTGATGAACGACCGCATGTAAATCAGTTTGTCGAAAAACAGCGCCTGGTGGATATCTGTGCTCAGCTGAACCTGGAAATTATTACCCAGCATCAGGAGCGCCTGATAGAGCATTATGATTCATTAACGGAATTATTGCGCAGCTTAAAAGCCATTGGGGCGACTAATGTTAACTCTGGTCGTAAATCCGGTTTGGGTGGCCGAGCAGCCCTAAAACAACTGGATCAGTTTTATCCGCGCGACAATAACGGCAAGCTACCGGTGAGTTATCAGGTATTTTGGCTGGTTTTACGCAAAAGCTAACCATATTCACGAGGGAAATCATGAAACGCTATTTTGTTACCGGTACCGACACTGACGCAGGTAAAACCCTTGTTTCCTCTGCCCTGCTACAAAAAGCCCAACAACAAGGCCAAACCACGTTTGGTTTAAAGCCGGTTGCTGCTGGTTGTGAATTAACCGATGGTGATAACAGCAAAGAGTGGCAGAACGAGGATGCTCAGCTGCTACGTCGCTACAGTTCCGAGCAACACCCTTATTCGACCCATAATCCGGTTGCCTTAAGAGCCGCCATTGCTCCCCATATTGCCGCTGAGTTAGAGAATAACTCGCTATCAAAGGCGTCATTATTTGAAGCCTGCCAACCCGGTTTAGATGCCACTGTCGATTTTCAATTGGTTGAGGGGGCAGGCGGTTGGCTGGTGCCTCTCAACAACACTGAAACCCTGGCAGACTTTGCCTGCGAGCTGGACGCCGAGATCATTCTGGTTGTCGGCCTCCGCCTCGGTTGTATAAACCACGCATTACTGACCGCACACATGGTTCAAAACAGTGGCGCCCGACTGATTGGCTGGGTCGCCAATAGCCTGTCCGAAAATATGGAAGCTCAGGCCGGAAACCTGGCTTTTCTAAAGCAATGGTTTACTGAACAGGGTATCAGCTTTCTTGGTCATACGCCTTTTATTGCAGCGATTGATCGCACCGATCCGGAACAACTGCAACAAATCACCGATTGCCTGACACTGCCGTAAATATTGCACGTGACGATTAATTCACGGCTTTGCTATCATGGGCGAACTTTCAACCGTGAAGCTTATCCATGGAAGATGCCATTAATATTGAACAGATTCAGCACTTTGTGCCGTTCGACGAGTTATCCGAACACGCTATCGAAGAGCTGCTGCCTCATTTCCGTCAACATCAACTGGGCGCAAAAAAGATTCTGTTTAAACGCGGCGTTCATGACGATGAATGCCATTTTTTGCTGTCAGGGGAAATCGATCTGGCGGACGAAAGTTTTAACATCACCACAGTAACCGGTAATGATGATGAGAACTTTCTGGCTCTGGATAGCAGTCATCCGATTCATCGCTGCTCGGGTATTACCCAATCGGCTTGTACCTTCTTCTCGATCAAGCGTCAGTATCTGGAATTGATCACCACCTGGGCAGAGCTGCGCCAATCTTATGAACAGATAGACGAACAAGCAGATTGGCTTGAAGCGCTGCTGACGTCCAACCTGTTCAATCGTATTCCTCCGGCGAACATCCAACAATTACTGGCCAAGTTTCAGGAGCGCAGCACAACACTGGGTGAAGAAATCATTAAAGAAGGTGATGAAGGTACCGAGTGCTACGTTATCAAAACCGGCAAAGCCGTAGTGAGCCGGAAGCAAGGCAACAAGCAGGAGACACTCGCGGCTTTATCCACAGGTCAGTTGTTTGGTGAGGATGCACTGGTCAGTGCCATGCCACGGAATGCCAGCATTACCATGAGCAGCGATGGCGAACTGATGGTATTAACCAAAGAAGACTTTGATACCCTGCTGAAACAACCGGTACTGGAATATCTCAATGAAGAACAACTGAAGCAATTGATCGATGATGGTGATACCGGCACGGTGATTATCGATGTGCGAACCCGGCAGGAAGCATCCGCCAATCCCGTTGCCCGGGCACGAAATATTCCTCTGGCACAATTACGAGGTCATCTCGACGAATTATCGAAGGAATTCGTACACGTTCTGATGGGGGAAGGACGTGGCGAGGCGGCGGCTTATATTCTTAGCGAAGCCGGCTTCCAGGCGAAAGTGTTGACACTGGCAGAACCGGCAACAGAACAGTCTTAGTCGTCCGCTGTTGCAACCATGATTCAGAGCACAAAAAAACCCGCCTTAGCGGGTTTTTTGCAATCAGGGTAATCAATCTTCCAGATTATCCAGATAACGCTCAGCATCCAATGCGGCCATACAACCAGTGCCAGCAGAAGTAATTGCCTGACGGTAGATATGATCCATTACGTCACCGGCAGCGAAAACACCCTCGAGGCTGGTTTGTGTCGCATTTCCTTCAGAACCGCTCTGCACTTTCAGGTAGCCATCTTTCATGTCCAGCTGCCCTTCAAAAATACCGGTGTTTGGCTGATGACCAATTGCCACAAAGATACCTTCCAGATCGATTTCTTCGGTATCGCCGCTATCACGGTTCTTAATACGCATGCCGGTGACACCCATATCGTCACCCAGTACTTCATCAAGCTCGCTGTTCCACTTGATAGTCACATTGCCGTTTGCCGCTTTATCTAACAATTTGTCGGCCAGTATTTTTTCGCTGCGGAAGCTATCACGGCGGTGGATCACAACCACTTCTTTGGCAATATTCGACAGATACAGAGCTTCCTCGACCGCCGTATTACCGCCACCAATCACTGCAACTCGCTTATTGCGGTAGAAGAATCCATCACAAGTTGCACAAGCGGAGACCCCTTTGCCTTTGAAGGCTTCTTCACTGTCCAGACCCAGGTATTTAGCAGAAGCGCCGGTACAAATAATCAGAGAATCGCAGGTGTATTCACCGCTATCGCCTTTCAGACGAAACGGCCGTTGCTGCAGCTCTACTTCGTTGATCTGATCAAAAATAATTTCAGTATCAAAGCGTTCTGCGTGAGCTTTCATCCGCTCCATCAGTGCAGGACCCTGAACACCGTCGTTATCACCCGGCCAGTTATCAACATCGGTTGTTGTGGTCAGCTGACCACCCATCTGCATACCGGTAATCATCACAGGATTCAGATTGGCGCGCGCTGCATACACTGCCGCGGTGTAGCCCGCTGGTCCTGAACCGAGAATCAATAACTTAACATGACGTGCTTCGCTCACCTTGGTGTCTCCAAATCCACAATATTCAAAATTTGATCAGCATTATAGGGGTATTGATGGCCTGGCCCAATGACTTTCCCGGTCTGATCAAGACTAATCTTGTCCAAGCTTATCGCTATTGGTTTCTAGCGTTAAATTAATATTCCTAATCTATCTATATAGACAAGCTATTGCTGAGCAAAAATGTATCCGACTTCTATAATTGAGAGAATACACAGAGTGTCCACTCCGACACTGGATTCAGGAACCTTTTTGACGAAGGTTACAAAGTAATCAGATAGATTTTTTTGCATGTATTTCAGTAGCTTAAAAAGATATCAGCAGAGCCGAAATGGATACGTCAATTTTTATGTGTTGTTGTCGTTCAGCTTGTGCTGCACCATAACATCGCAGCAAAAACCAACAATAAAAGGGTTGCCTCAACATGCAAAAGCGGCAAGAAATCCAGCAGAAGTCCAGATTGGGAACACTGTTAATTCATAAAGGACTGATTACTCGCCAACAGCTGGATCAGGCCCTGACTCATCAGGCCAAAAGCGGTAAACGTTTGGGTGAAGTGTTAGTTGAACACAACTGGATCACCGAAAAACAACTTAGCAGGGTATTGAAAAAGCAATCACGCTACCGTCTGGTTGCAGCTGTGAGCGCAATACTGCTAGGTCCGATTCAACCTTTCGTAGCCAGCGCCAATGCCGCGATCGATAACAATCGTGCCATCGCCGAGCAAACCTTATCTGAGCGTATCGGGCTTCAATCCATACCCGACTCTGACCTCAGTGCCGTCACGGGCCAAGCGGTCGGCTCCAACTACGACAAATTGATCGATATTATCAACGGCAGTTCCTCGGCAGAGGATGATCTGGCTTTAACCAGCCTGGAGTCTCTTGCCGGCGCGCTGATTCCGGGGACTAATTTGCTCGACGCAGATATGGAAATCACTGGCATCGAATACGAACCAGGCCCAAAGACCTCGCTCAATGCTGATGGCTCTCTGGATGTTAAGGTACCCACCAAAATTAAACAGATCGCGTTTAAGAATGTTCGGGTTGCTGGCGCAACCGGGGCCCACTTTGGGGACGTTACGATGAGTAATATCAACCTCGAAGGAGTTGACGTGAAAATTCGTTTGCGCCCTTAAGGTTTAGCCATACCGGGCAAAAGCAGGGAGACACCCTAGCGGACTCCCTGCTTTTTTATGCCGGATAGCAACCCGTTAATTCAGGAATTGTTGAATCAGCTGCGCTTTTTCAGCATCGGCTCTCGCCGCAATACTGACTAATTGCTGACGTTGAGTAAGCGTTAATGCACTGACTTCCCAATTCGACAAAATTGCATTATTTACAAGATTCGAAGGTTCGTCCGCGATGTGATCGATCAGCGACTGACGGTAATCAGGGTTACGACTTAACACCGCGCCGGATGCATAACGCTCCTTATCGGAACCATTCGCCAGGGCAGCCACCATTTTATTTTCTAATCCCGAGATTTTAGCATTTCCCGCCGCCAGAATTGCGCTGGCAGACTGACTACCACCCTGACCGATGGTATTACTAAGTTGACCTGTCAGACGATCACGCAGATCTGCTGTGCTCTCACCTGCTACTTCCAAAGTCTGAATCGTCGTACCCATATTGATCAAAGCGTTATTGCGCACGTTTGCCGATTCATCAACTTGATTAGCCAATACCGAGAAACGATCAAACGTCTGCGGCGTTACCTTATCGTTGCTCGACA
This sequence comes from Saccharospirillaceae bacterium, assembly GCA_022448365.1. Classification (NCBI taxonomy): domain Bacteria; kingdom Pseudomonadati; phylum Pseudomonadota; class Gammaproteobacteria; order Oceanospirillales; family Saccharospirillaceae; species Saccharospirillaceae bacterium. The sequence goes on from JAKVCS010000003.1 coordinate 1,045,099, forward strand.
AAGAGACCATCAACCTCACTTTTTGCAGATCCACTGCTGTTCCTGCCTTGAGTGGCATTGCTGCCAGAATATCGAGCATAAATGCTTCAGCATCCTCGCGGCCTGTCAGCCCAAGCGCAAAAATTAAGTCGCGCTTGGTTGCATCATCAAGATTATCCTCCATCAAAGCATCGCGTGTGTCGTACGCCGAAAAATTGTCGAGCATATAATCAGCAGCCTGTTTCAGGGCTGCAACATTTTTACTGTTACCAAAGCCTGCAATGGCGTCCCACATCTGCTGCTCATCGTCGATATCAGCTGTGAACTCATCGCCGTTTACCTGTTTAACATTCCAGTGATTACCACTGTTCGCATAAGCACTGTATTCAAGTTGATCCAGATCTTTTGTCGCAGCAATACGCTCAGCTTCGATACGAAAACGAATAAAGCCCTGTTGTCCGGCCGCGCTAATTGGCTGTTGCTCGTTGGATAGCATTTTTTTCGGCAAACAGTGATTATCCAGAGTAACCTGCCAATCGCTCTGATATTGGTTAAAGGAATTCAGAAATTTATCGATGTTGGCAGTCGTCGGAAACACGGCACGCGCAACACGCCCGGCATCGTGACGATAACGATAGGTGCGCTGCATCGCGTCATATGGGAAAAAATAGTTATCCCGATCATTACCGACAGACAGTGCTTTCATCAGCTGAGACAAAATCGCCATGGGATGACGCTCAATCAACCCCAGCGAATTAAACGAGGAAAACACCAGATATTGATCAGCATTGGCTTTCGTAAGAAACAAGACGTCGTGCAAGGGTAAGTCTCCCTCACCTTCATTCACACGGATATCACCAGCAAGACCTTTAACGACATTATCATTGGCTTGCTGCAGATGAATATTAAAACCTAAGCGTGAGTCGTAAACGGCGTGACCATTTAATTCAGACGCGACCGTCACAGTGACTTGGTAAGCCACATTCAGAGACTGCCCGGCAGAACAGGAAAAAGCCATTAGCTGCCCGGAATCATTCAAATCCTGTACGTTCACATATTCAGGCGCTCCGGTTGGTAGCGATTGGATGTATAGATACAGCGCGCCAGCCGATATCAGCAGCAGAGAGATAATTACAATTGTTATTCTTTTCAAAATAGCCATGCCAAAACCTGATACAAAAAAGCCCTTTCGCGCCTTATTTGGGCGCCAAAGGGCTTTATATCATGACTAATACAGTGATGTATTAAACGTGCTGTAGTTGATTACTGTGCAATCGCCTGAGATTCTTCACGCACAAACTCAACCGCATTGTCTTCGACGCCGGTCCATTTCAGATCCGCTTCGTCGCCAAAGGCGTTGATATCGATGCCCAGGACTTTCAGGAATGTGTTCACATACCCATTACCTGAACTCAGCTCACGCTTCAGAGTTTCCGTTTTATAGGTTTCATAGCCCCCCTCTGAAGACTCACGAACACCCTCTTCAACAGCGTAAGGCATCGCCAGATCCATCACCCATAATTTAAAGTCAGCGCCAATTTGCAGCAGATCAGGAAGGAAGTTAAGAATGGAGGTGATGCGCAGGTATGCGGTAGAAGACAACCACAGCTCCATGCGCGGAATTACTTCCAGACTGGTGCTGTTCGCATGCTGCACGTCGTTGATAATGACAGCAGGTTGAGCACGATCAACAACCGATTCAAGAGTCGTCTCGGCGCTCAAAGTCGTGCCAACGGTGCCGTAGATGCGGAATGGAATCAGCTCATACACGGATACCGTCATTATCCCTAGATCAACACCTGCCAACGCATGCAAAGCAGGGTCGAAGGTTCGGGTAGAGGCTTTAACCGTAATACTCGGCTTCATCATCAGACCCGCCGTGGCGACCGTGCCGTCATCTTCACAGCTCAGTTCGGCAGAGAAGTCGAACAACACGGTTTCAGACAGAGTAGGAACAAACCATGCCTTATTTTCATCTTTAGTTTGATCCGAAATCGCACCAATAATCGCGCCCCCGGCAGCATCAACACCTAAAGCACCAAGATTAGCTGCATCAGGAACCGGAACACCGGCAAAACCTTCAATGGCATCCAGACCACAGACGATTGGTGCAAAAGACATATCGGTTTTCAGAGTCGGAGTCTGACCGTTCGGCACCAGGATGCCGCCTTGACCGGCATTCGCCAATGCAGTCTGGTGTTGAGCATCCGCCTGATTACGAATGAGACTGGCCATACCAGCACCAAAACGACCAAAACACATCGGACCGACACCCTTGAACGTATCTGCGCAGGGTTGGTAACACAGACCCGCTTCATTCACCTGGCCGGATGGACACTGTTTAACTTTGCGTTCCTGAATCCAGGATTGCTTAGTGATGGTTTTCGGCCACCACTTCCACAAGGTACAAAAAGCACCCGTGTCGGAGTAACCAGGAGGACACTGTTGCCAGCACACACCTCCCACAGAGCTGAAACCTGCCGGACAATCTTTCGCGCAGAGGCCAGCGTTATTACTGTAGCCCACGGGACAAACGCTCGGAATTTTCCCCACACCGCGATTGTACGCCCACTCTTCAAACGGACGTTCTATTTTAGCAACGCTGGTATCGATCTTATCTTTCACCTTACCAATAACAGACAGAAACCTGCTGCCCTCAGACTCACCACCAACCGCTTCGACTTCAACCGGGTAAATTGCACCCTTAGCAGCATCGGTGGCAGCCAAACTAAGCTGAGTCAACAATGTTAATGAGCAGATGGCGAACAGGCGTATGACGATGTTCATGATTTTTATCCTCCACAGTTTGAGGCAAGAAGTTAGTCGCACAAAGGGGCTGAGTCTATCATCAGAGGTGTGAATATGCGCCAACAAATGATAATTATTATCATCCAAAGGACAAAATATGCCACGTTGAACTTTAGTACCACTTTTATCGAATGAGCAAAAAATAAGGCCACATCACTGTGGCCTTGTTTTTACGCTTTTGGTGCCAGAGGCACCGGATTGCCGACTCCGGTCACAGGGCTACCAGCCTTGCTGACACGGTTAGCACCGTTGTCAGTTTTATAGGAAACCTTGTGATAGTGAGCAGTGCTTTGCTTCTCAATGGTGTTAACGAAGTACCAGTCAGCCTGTGCACGTTCTTCAGTGACATCGAGGATAAAGAAACCGTGATGAACCATATCGCAGTATTTCAGATGTGGACTGGATGCTTTCAGAGCCGCCGCTGCGACATCACCGATAACCGGCGGTAAAGCCGGAGAGGTTACCGACGGTGTAACAAACTCCACCCCCAATGAACCGTCACCGGTTTTACCGTTGTACTTGTGGCGATCGTATGGGTCCTGAGCCAGGTCTGCCACCCAGGTCGAATGGATATCGCCAGTCAGCACCACAAAGTTATCAATATTATTGTCTTCAAGGTGATTAAATAAGCGACGACGTGTTTCCGTGTAGCCATTCCAGGTGTCCAGGAAGAACGACGCACCGCCACCCAGTTTATCCGGCAAAGCCACTGGTCCAATATGCTGGATCTGAACCTGCTGGCCACAGATTTTCCACTTAGCAGTCGAAACAGACAGCTGGTTATGCAGCCATTGCTCCTGATCAAAACCCAGTAATGTGCGGTTTGGATCATGACGCTCCGATTGCGTGAAGAAGCCAACCTGTTCATCACGCCCCTCAACGCGAGTATCCAGAACCATCAGATCCACCAGATTACCGAATTGCAGTTTACGGTAGACCGCTTCCAGATCATCTGGCTGGTTACGGATTGGCATCCATTCGAAATAGGCCTTTTTCGCAGCTCGCTTACGTGCGTAGAAATCCCCTTCACTGTCATCATGATTACCGGCACCGTCTTTGTAGGTGTCATTGGCAAATTCATGGTCGTCCCAGGTTACGATAAACGGATATTGCTGGTGCACCGCCTGGAGGTCAGGGTCTCGCTTATACAGATTATGACGCTGGCGATAATCCGACAGAGAAATGATCTCGTGCTTAGGCAGCAGCGCTCGTTCAGCTCGCAGGTCTTTATCATCATACTGACCTTCGCCATATTCGTAGATGTAATCGCCCAGATGAACCACCGCATCCAGATCGTTACGCTCAGCCAGCACTTTATAAACATTGAAGAAACCGTGCGGGAAACTGGAACAGGAAACTACCGCCAGACGCAGTCGATCCAGCCCGGTTTCTGCTGCAGTTTTGGTGCGGCCAATCGCTGACTTTTTGTCACCTGCTTCGAATTGATAGTAGTACCAGCTATCTGGCATCAGGCCATCAGCGTCGACTTTAACGGTGTAATCGCGATCCGCATTGGTTGAGAAAATACCGCTGTTCACTTCATCGGTCATCTCTACATCACGACAGATGCGCCATGTCACATCGATCGCTGCATTTACTTTTGGTGATATACGGGTCCAGATAATCACACTGTTAGCAAGTGGATCACCGGAAGCAACACCATGACCAAAATCGGCGATATCTTTATCAGCCAGTGGATCGGGTGTTGGCTTCGAGGACATAGCAGCCGTTGGACCGGCAACCGTAGCAGCAGCGCCGGCCAAACCCAGGTTTTTTAATAACGAACGACGAGAAACAGACATAACAACTCCCTTTGCGGCACTCTCTCAAAATGCCGCTGTTTTTTTACTTATGGTGATTATTTACGTGGTGCTCTGAACCGCTTATTGGCGGGTCAGTGTCTTGCTAAAGGCAGCCTCGTATTCACCGCTTACCTTATTGACGGTATAAGCGGTGCCACGGAACTCGTCGCCTTCAATTTCGATGTAAAAGAAACCTAACACGCCGTCTTTCTGCCAGTAGTGAGGGTTCTTTGTACCTTTTAGATCACGGGTTTTTGCGCCAGCACCCGAAACGATGTGGAAGGTTTTACCGCAGCTTTCGGTTGGTTTCAGCCACTGCAGTTCATGGTCATGACCCGCGATCATCACATCGACGCGGTCGCACACATTGTCCTTTAAGAAGTTACGGTAAATGATACCGGCCCCCGGAAACCCATCATAAATACCGGCATTTCCGTGTTTACCATTCGATAAATACGCGTGATGAGCGAAGGCAATTTTCCATGGTGCTGTGGAGTTCTGAATGCCCAGATTAAACCAGTTAGCCTGCTTATTACGGTATGGGAATTGCCAGTATTCAGGATCGGCATCTGCCACACCGGCCAATGGATTAGAATCCAATGCGTAAAATTCAACCAATGGATTGACGTCTCCCTTTGGCGCACTGAAGTTGTAGTAACGAGCTGGCATGTTCCATTTATCACTGGGGCGGTCAGACTTGTAATGATATGCGACTTGTACGTCACCTTTGTCATTATTCAGGCCATCACCACCAATGATCCAGCTATTATCATGATTGCCCAGGGCCATATAAAACGGGAAGTTGAGGTCTTTATAAGGATCTTCAAATTTGGTTTTGAACTGAATATCGTCAGTTGAATCTGCACCGGATTCATACACGTTGTCACCCAGGCCGATAGCAAAATCACAGCCACGCTGATCACACACGTCTTTCATAACCGCAGCCACTTTGTACTGACCGTCTTCACCAGTGCCCATATCACCAATGGCAATGAAGCGAACTACCTTACCCGGCGCAGGTGTCGGTTCCGGCGCAGGTGCTGGTTTGTTGGACATGGCGACAGCCGTTGAGCTCATCAAGGTCGCAGCGATCATGCTAGACAAGATCACGTGGTTCATTATTTTATCTCCGGTGAGTTTTGATGCGGCGCAGATTAGCGGCCAATTGTTACATCAATGTTATTGTTATATTTCATACATTCTTCTGATAAAAGTGTGATCAGACAGAACGTCATCGGACAGAATCTGAGCATATCAGCTAACACCTTTAAAGGACGTCATGAGCCAATATGAACACTCGTGCCACTTTCCTTGAGAATGCTTCGGTCGCAGCACTGAACCGCCTTTATAAAATCAGTCATGATAAGGGGCGCGCTGCGCCCCATAATCGTTTGATTGGTCTGCAGCAACAGGAAGAGTTAGTTTGCGGAGCCCGGTTAGTGGAGTACCCTCAACATTGGCTACTGCGCAATCTATGCACACTGCCATCGAATCGTCAGCAGGGATTGGCCGGTTCGCTGTTGCAACAATTGCCACGGCTGAAGCTCAGCAAACCAATCGTTACGTTTCCGCTTCCGCATCTCGATGCTTTTTATCTCAAGTACGGGTTCGTTTGCTACGACCAACAACAGCTTTGCTCCGAACTGCAACAGCTATTGCGGCAAATCCGACGCCATCACAGCGGCATTCAAGTCATGGTAAGCCAGCCATAACTCGGATAGACTCCGCCGCTGTTTCACGTGTGATCCACCTTGTTTATGCATGTGCAGAAACATTCAGCAATACCATTGAAATCAGATTAAGCAGAAGACATCCGCTATGGCTAACAACAAACTCAGTAAAGTCGTTGGCTTCGTTCAGAAGCTACCAAAGTCCTGGCAAACGCCAGCCCTGTCCTTCGTAATGGGCAGAGTCATTCCTTTTGCCGGTACCTCTGGTACCCGCGTTGAAAAACTGACACCGAACGAATGTGTCATCGTGATGCGCAATAAAAAGAAGGTTCAGAACCACATTGGCTCAGTTCACGCGGCCGCCATGGGACTGCTGGCAGAGTCCGCCACCGGCTTTATGACCGGCATGACGGTTCCTGATGATCGCATTATTGTAATCCGCACCATGGAACTGGAATATCAAAAGCGTGCTACTGGCGATATGAAAGCTGTTGCCAGTTTTTCAGATGAACAACTGCAATTTATTCAAGACAACCCAAAAGGTGATATCTCAGTACCGGTTGTTATTACTGACGCCACCGGCACCGAAACCGTTAAAGCAACGATGGTTTGGGCCTGGACGCCGAAGAAGAAATAAAGCCTCGTAATCAGTACCCGGCTTGCATGCCGGGTGTTGACCTTACCAGCGCATAAAATGTCAGCAAATATTAACGAATCGCCCGATTTTTCCTATCTCAGGTCGCTCGCGACCATTTTCTGCACATTAGCGACAATGTCACACACACTTGCGGCTTCTGCGTATTGTGTTCTCAGCAGTTACCGCCGACAATAGCGGGTTTTGACGAACTGGTCAGATAACTTTCCAGATTCCAGTAACTTACGGCATAGTGTGAATGAACGACTCGAAAACGGCCCTTCAACTGACAGACATCCATAAATCCTATGGTGAACTTGATGTTCTGAAAGGTGTCAGCCTGGAAGCCAATACCGGCGACGTAATCTCCATTCTCGGTTCCAGCGGCTCAGGCAAAAGTACCCTGCTACGTTGTATCAACCTGCTTGAGAAGCCTAATAAGGGCAAGATCTTCATTGGCGGTGAAGAGTTAGGTCTGGCAGTCAACAAGCAAGGTGAGCTGGATGCCAGCAATCATAAGCAGCTGGAGAATATGCGCTCTCGACTGGGGTTTGTGTTCCAGCAGTTTAATCTGTGGCCACACATGACCATCCTGCAGAATATCATTGAAGCGCCGATCAACGTTCTGAAATTGCCAAAAGCTGAAGCCATTGAACGAGCACGCGAATTGCTGCAAAAAGTCGGCCTGGCTGACAAAGAAAGCGTTTATCCAGGCAATCTGTCAGGTGGTCAGCAACAACGTGTAGCCATCGCCCGCACCCTGGCCATGGAACCACAGGTTTTGTTGTTTGACGAGCCAACATCAGCACTCGATCCCGAGCTGGTGAACGAAGTGCTGGCGGTAATGCGTGACCTCGCCGCTGAAGGCCGAACGATGCTGATTGTAACTCATGAAATGCGCTTTGCCCGGGAAGTATCGAGTAAAGTGGTATTCTTACATCAGGGCCAGATCGAAGAGATCGGCACACCGGAACAGGTATTCGATAACCCACAGTCGCAGCGTGTCCGCGACTTTATGGCCAGTCACCAGTAATCTGTTGGTGCAACAGGCAATGTGGTAGTCGCTGTTGTTGAAATACATCGCGCCAGCCTGATTGGCGCTTAATAATAGCTTGAAAGCAAATAACACTCTGAGGAATGAATATGATCCGTAAACTGATGACTGCCGGTATCGTACTGGCTTCTCTAATTTCTGCACCAGCAACGCTGGCTGCAGATAAGATTCGTATCGCGACGGAAGGTGCTTACGCCCCCTTCAATATGGTTGACAAGAATGGTGCGCTGATTGGTTTCGATGTAGATATCGCCAACGCTCTGTGCGCAGAAATGAAGGCAGAATGTGAAATTGTTGCCCAGGACTGGGACGGCATCATTCCGGGTCTGCGCGCACGTAAATACGATGCCATCATTGCTTCAATGTCGATCACCAAAGAGCGTCTTCGTGTTGTCGACTTCTCTGAAAAATACTACTCCAACGTACTGGCATTTGTTGCTCCCAAAGGTAAAACACTCGAGACAACCAAAGAAGGTCTGAAAGGCCTGACTGTTGGTGCCCAGCGTGCCACTATTGCTGGTCAGCGTCTGGAAGATGTTTACGCTGACGTAGTGAACGTCAAACTGTATGACACTCAGGATAATGCTTATCTGGATCTGAACTCTGGTCGTCTGGATGCAATCCTGTCCGATAAATTCCCTGCTTATGACTGGCTGCGTACTGAAGACGGAAAAGGCTTTGAATTTAAAGGCGCAGACATCGATATCGACGATAAGATTGGTATCGCAGTCCGTAAGGGCGACAAGCTTAAAGGCAAACTGAGCGCTGCAATTAAAGCCATTGTGGACAACGGTACTTACGCAAAAATTAACGCTAAATACTTCCCGTTCGACATTTACTAAGTTCCACTGAACAAAAATCAGCCCGGCTTCTTAACAGGAGTCGGGCTGATTTTTTTCATTTATCTGCAGGATTCCACTATGGATCTACAAGGCTTTGGCCATTTGCTGCTCAGCGGCGCCTGGATGACGATACAACTGGCACTCGCCAGCCTTGTTATTGGTCTGATCATCGGCTTGATTGGTGCTTCAGCAAAACTTTCAAACAATCGTATTGCCCGCGGTATCGCCACAACTTACACCACCGTTGTCCGGGGTGTACCTGAACTGTTACTGGTGTTGACTCTGTATTTTGGCGGGTCACAGATTTTACTGTGGATTGCGGGCTACTTTGGCTACGACGAGTATATTGAAGTCGGACCATTTGCCGCCGGTGTTGCTGCACTGGCGATCGCTTTTGGTGCCTACGCCACCGAAGTATTCCGCATGGCAATGCTGGAAATTCCAAAAGGTCAGTGGGAATCTGCCCAGGCTATTGGTATGACTCGCATCCAGACTTTTTTCCGCATTATTATGCCGCAATTGTGGCGTTATTCCCTGCCCGGTCTGGGCAATTTATTTCAGGTTTTATTAAAGGATACTGCGCTGGTTTCGGTAGTGGGTTTAAACGAATTAATGCGTCAGGCCGCGGTCGGGGCTGCGAACACCAAACAGCCTTTTGATTTTTATTTGGCTGCGGCAGTGCTGTATCTGGGCCTGACATTAATTGCGACGTTCGTAACGACGTATCTTGAGCGTCTGAGTAAACCGGAGCAATACCAACAGGCCAAACTCAGCGGAGGTAAAGTATGAACTGGGAATGGGAAATTATCTGGCAGTACCTGCCAAAACTGATGGAAGGCGCCTGGTTAACACTGGAGCTGGTTTTTGTTTCAGGTTTGATTGGTGTATTTCTCGCCGTGCCTCTGGCATTAATGCGTGCGTCTGAAAATGTCTGGTTACGTGTTCTTCCGGTGGGTTATATTTTCTTCTTTCGTGGCACGCCTCTGCTGGTACAAATCTTCCTGATTTATTACGGTGCTTCACAGTTTGACGTGGTTAAAGAATCCTGGATATGGCCGATTCTGCGTGAACCATATTGGTGTGCCATTATTGCTTTTTCACTGAATACCGCGGCCTACAGTGCTGAACTAATCCGAGGTGCCATTCAGGCGATTCCAAAAGGTGAGATTGAAGTATCCCAGGCACTGGGCATGAGCAAGCCAACTATGATTCGCCGAATTATCCTGCCGCGTGCATTTGGTATTGTATTCCCAGCCTATGGCAACGAGTTATTACTGATGCTGAAAGGCAGTGCTCTGGCCTCAACCATCACACTACTGGATCTGACTGGCATGGCCCGGACCATTATTGCCCGTACTTACACGCCACTGGAAATGTTCTTTGCTGCAGGCATGGTGTACTTAATTATTGCTGCAGTGATGATTGGCTGTTTTAAATTACTGGAGCATAAAATTAATCGCTATCAATTTTATAATCCGGATACGGCAAAATAGGTTTTCTGAAACCTATCACACCCCTTGCGTCTGCGACGTAAGGGGTGTTTTTGTATGCGCTACAGATAAGTGCTCTGTAACCCATGATGCATAACCATGATTACGCTATTACGATGGCTTATAACGTGCCTGCCATATATTCGCGGCGTTTACGCTCACCTTCGATGTAAGCTAACCATTGGTTTGCCATTTTCTCAGCGCTTTCAAACTCAGAAGCCGCTTCAAATGCTCCCTGGGCATCCGCTAGGTTATCGAGATTAAATAGAACCAATCCACGCAACACCTGAGCATCGGCCTTCTTTTTAAAGTCTGCATCATTCAACGCTGAGTCGACATTGCTCAGTGCCTCATCCCACTCCTGGCGCTCGGTATGAATTTGTGCCAGTTTGTAGAAGTCTTTACCGGAGGATGACATTTTAGCCGCCTGAGTCATAACCTTGATGGCGTTGTCGTATTCTTTAGCAATCATCCACGCATCACCTAACAGCGACAGATTTTTCGCATTAATCTCGATCTGCTCGGCTTTCATACCATCAGCCATAATCTGAGCCGCTTTATAAGGTACTTCCTGACCTAACAAAGCCTGGGCCAGATTTACCAGTTCAGACTCATTGGTGAGCAGGTTCTGCTCGTGTGCCGCTTCGAGCGCTGACAGTTCCTTTAATGGCATATTTAATTCACTGTACACCGCCGCCAGCTGCACCCAGTACTGAGCCTTTGGGTACAGCGTTGCCAGATCCTGAAGACAACGTGCCAGCGCTTTAAAGTCTTTATTCTGGTAATACACCGCACGTTCCAGCATCAGCCAGTTTTCACGTGGATTTTTGCCTTTGGCTTTTTCACCGGCAATCGCCACTTTTACGTCTGGCAACGCTTTTTGGTATTGCTCGAGTTGGAAATAAATCTGAGCACGTAAAATGTGTGCTTCACCGCTTGGCTTTTCAACCAGAGAGAACCATTCATTCAGCGGTTTCAGTGCTGCTTGATAGTTTTCCTGCATCAGATACAGCTTGGCAATACTGTATAACGTGCCCTGCATCAGGCTGTCAGGAATTTTCTTACTCGCAACCACCTTTTCATACGACTGAATTGCAGCGTCGTAGTTTTCCTGGTTAAAGTAAACGTAAGCGAACATATTATGCGTCATCGCTTTTTCATAACTGTTACGCTTACGCTTTTCCAGAGACGTCAGACTTCCCAAGGCTTCATCGTATTTTTTTTCGTCCGCCAGTACACGAGCTTCTTCAAGCTTCTTGTAGATTTTCGGCCGTAAAGTCTGAGCGCGCTTTACGCGACGCTTCTTCTTTTTTTCAACCTGCTTCTCAGCATTTTCACCGCCCGATTGAGCGGCCTGAATCTGACTGACGGGCGCTGTCGCAAAAATCAGCACCAATATCATGGCGACGAGTGCTTTTACAGACAGAGCTTTTGATGACACGGTAGCAACCGGAAATTTCATAACGGCCTCCTGTTACCTTTTCTTTTTGCTGCTTTTATCAAGCTCAAAGCGAATAATGTTACGCACACCGGTCACTTCGATGGCTTTTCCATTTTCGATTTTTGGCTTGTACTTAAACTTCTTCGCGGCATTTAACGCAGCGCGATTAAAAATATTTGCTGGATCCGCTTCGATCACCATTGGGTTAATCACAGTACCCAGCTTGGATACGGTAAATTCAACCACCACATAACCTTCGATGCCTTTTTGCGCAGCGCGTCGTGGATAGGTGGGCGCAACTTTGACGATGGGCAAATATTCACCATCCCCTGAACCGCCACCTAAACCGGCATCAACATTTAGGTCAGTGCCAATATCAAAACCACCAATATCAAAACCGTCGGTCGATGCCTGGGCCAGATCCGGCGCTGGCATATCCGGTTTTGGCGGCTCTTGTGGCGGCGCCGGTGGCTTTTGTGGTTTGCGCTCTTTGGTCTGAACGTCATCATCCGGCTTTTGCATTACAAAACTCTCAATGCGACCGAAATCCTGTTCATTCAGTACCGAGCCTCCGCTGCTGATCAGGCTTTGCATCACCCAAAACACCGCGAAGGTTGCTGCACCGGCAACCGCCAGCGCTGAACCAAAACGAACCAGGGAGGACTGCAACATGCTAGTTTGCCTCCGTGGACAACGACACGTCGAAGACACCAGCTGCCCGCGCAGCATCCATTACCGCAACCAATTTAGCCGTCTTGGCTTCTTCGTCAGCCTGAATAACCACCGAACCTTGTGGATTCTCAGCACGTAAACGCTCGATATTGGCGCGAACCTGAGATTCATCCACCCGGCGTTTATCAATCCAGATTTCACCAATGTCATTAATCGCAATCAGAATGTTGGCACGTGGCTTAGCTTGCGCAGTGCTGGCATCCGGACGATTCACTTCAATACCGGATTCTTTTACAAAAGAAGCGGTAACAATAAAGAAGATCAGCATAATAAAAACCACGTCCAACATTGGAGTGATGTCGATTTCGCCGTCTTCAGCTTCCTGAGCGATGTTTGAAAAACTACGTCTCATAATTTCATTCTCATTTTTAAGCACTTCTGATTCAGTGCCTATAACCTTTGTTTAAGGAGCATTTCCGAGGCAGTTGATACAAGACAAAAATTTCGAGAAATTTTTAACGCCATAGCAGCAACGCAGGTAGCTCCCTTTACTTAGTGGTCAAAAGTTAGTTGGTCTTCAAGGTGAATTTTTTCACGCTTGATGTAACGGTCTAATAACGATTGGGCGAATACCCCGGTGATGGCGCCAACCATACCTGCCATGGTTGGAATCGTTGCTTTGGAAATACCGGATGCCATCGCTTTCGGACTGCCGTTACCAATAAACGCCATCACATCGAAAACTTCGATCATGCCGGTTACTGTGCCTAACAAACCGAATAACGGTGCCAGGCCAATCGCCATTTTGATGGTGCTCATGTTGGCAGTCAGATCGCTGCTGAGCTTGCCGATCAGATCCTGACGAATCTGATGGGCATGCCAGGAAGTACGCTCTGCACGGCCTTCCCATTCTGAAACGGCTTTTTTCAAATCAGAACGGTGTACAAAAGAGAAGAACACCACACGCTCTAAAATCAGTAGCCACAGGATAAAAATCAGTCCGAAGATGCCGTAGAGGATGATTCCTCCACGCTCCATAAACAGATAGACCGGTTCGTAAATTTCAGTGAACATCTATCTCACCAATCCGCTATTAAGCTGCTTTCGCAGACGTTTGCTGTTCAGATTGACGCGCCAGGATACCGGTGGCGCGCTCTTCCAGAATCATCATCAGTTCACGAGAGCGGTTGTTGGTTAAGGTATGCAGGAATACACATGGAATTGCTGCAACCAGACCCAGAACCGTGGTCATCAGTGCCTGAGAAATACCACCGGCCATCAGTTTCGGATCACCCGTGCCGAACAGAGACATGGTTTCAAATACATCGATCATGCCGGTTACCGTACCCAGCAGACCCAGCAGTGGTGCCACGACAGAGATGATTTTGATCCAGCCGATACCGCGCGTCAGACGAGGAATCTCTGCGGCAATCGCTTCGCCCAGGTGTAATTCCAGTGTTTCAGTGTCAGCGCTCTGGTTGGCTTTAAATACCGCCATGACACGGCCCAGTGAATTGCCTTCGTCCGGTGTGTCCGATTGCATTTGCTTGTAAACACGGCTTCGCTCAGCGAACAGAACAATCATGCGCCATACCGCCAACAGAATACCGATAACGGCCAGACCCAGAATGATGTAACCAACCACACCGCCCTGATCTACACGGTCACCCAGCTCAGGCGACTGGCCCATAATTTTTAATAACTGACCACGGGAAGGATCGATCCAGAAACCGGTCAGAGCGGAACCGGAGGTGCCTGCTAATTCGGCCGCCGGACCGTTGTAACGGGAACCCGGTTGCTTATCGAGTTCTACCAGACGTGCGGACTCCAGATCCCAGTTAATGTAGTTGCCGTTGGATACAACGTTAAAGCCACCAACACGGATCACCTCTTTTTTAACCGTTTCACCGGAAGGCATAACCACATCAGCGTTATATTGTGCGATACGACCAGAGAACGTCGCTTCACGCTGCATTTCAAACCACAGACGTTCCAGCTGATCAATCGACGGTAATTCAGAAGAAGAACCCGCGGTTTTAATCAAGTTAGTCAGGAATTCATTACGGCCGGGTAATTCGCTGGAAACCACAGAGCCTTCAAATACCGCCTTGGTATCGCCAGCCACTTGCTGCAGCACACCAAACAATTCTTTTAACGAACCTAAACGGTTAGTCAGACGCTCCTGAGCATCGGCAACTTTGGTTTCATTTTCCTGAAATTGTTTTTCTTTTTGCGCACTCAGGCTTTCCAGACGCGCGCGCTCTGCAGTCATTTCTGCAACCATACGCTCCTGCTCAGCCTTAGAGCGGTTGAAACGAGTCAGACGTTGATTGAACTCTTTATCATCACGTGCCTGTCCCTGTTTAACCAGATTCAGCAGCTCATCAACAGATACAGAATCGGTAGCCTGAGTGGCTGGACTGAAAGAAAATGCCAGAGCGGCAGATAAAAATAATGCTTTAATTTTCATGACATTTTCCTCTTAGTTTGCAGCCAATGGTGCAGCAACCGGCACTTTGATCAGATCCGGAGCAGCCTGCTCACGGGCGATACGAATACCCGCCATCAGCTTGCTCTTGTAAGCTGGGTCTAATGTTTCCCAGGCATTGTTTACGGTGTTCCAGACACCCAGGTCCTGACCGTCGAGAGATTGGTACATCAGAGAGATACGACCAACGCGCAGGAAATCTACCTCACGTTGCTGACCGTTCACATCCAGCGTACCGCGGTAAGATTCGATGGTGCGACCGTAATCGATTTCTGCCTGATAGGCTTCCATAACCTTGCGGTATTTTTCCGCAACCGTGACGTCACTGCGGCCCATCATGCGCTTCAGCTTTTCAACACGCTCAGCACGTTCTTCTTTCAGAAACGGCACATCGGCGCGCACAAACTGATCCACCGCATCAATCATACGCAGCATCAATGGCGTGATCTGACGCTCAACCAGCGTCACGTTTTTAATACTGGCTTCGATTGAAACCAGCTCTTTTTCCTGGGCCGCCAGCTGCTTATTCAGCTGTTCTACATATACATTCAGCCCTTCAACTTCTTTTACCAGTCCGCGGTATTCACGCTCACTGGAACGAATACTGTTATCGATGTTGTCGATTTTTTGCTGAGACTGCTGCGCTTTGTTTACGCGCTTAACGCCTTTATCCAGAGCGCTATCAACGTTGGCTGCAGTTGCACCGAAAGTAACACCTGCGGTTAATACAGCGGCTGCCAGGATATTACGAGTTCGCAGTTGCGTAGGCATAATTCTTTACCCGTTAAAACTGTTCTTTGCCTGCATTGGCAGGCCCCCAAATTCAGAGCGCACGATACTGCAGTTCTGTGACACTTATGTGACATGACAGTTAGATTTCAGATATATGACAGGCTTTATTGGGGACAAATTAAACGGGAAATAAGGTGAAAAACGATTAGAAATACAGGCAATAAAAAAACCCCATCCTCAAGTGAGGATGGGGTTATCAGCGTTCAGTCATTCAGTAAGTTTGAATTACTTAGCAGTTCCGTCAACTTCAACAGAAGCGATATTAGCGGATACTGCACCAATAGCAGTTTCAGCCAGATTGTCATTCAGAGTTACAGAAGTCAGAGAGTTCAGACTACCTAAAGTGTAACTAGAACCGTTCTCCAAAGTAGCGGTAGTACCACAGTAAACGTTAACGAATGCTTTATCGATAGCGTTGCTGTTAGCTTTTGCCACAGTACTTTGAACAGTGTCATCATCGATATAAACACACTTGTCGATATCACCAACAATCAAAGTGTTTACAAATACACCCTCAGAACCTTTCTTCAAGTGGATGCCATCACCAATGTTACCTGCACCGTAAGTAGCAGTGCTAAGGTCAGCAATAGCAGTCACGTTTGCAACTGTCGGGTTAGACTCTTGGTAGTCAGATTCATTTGCATCGCCAGCAGTATCCATTTCAAATGTATGGTTGCTAGATTTACTCTGGTTTTGAGTCTGAACAATCAGTGCATATTGAATGTTACCAACGTAACCTTCGTCCCAGTCGATATTGTCATCGCGAATTGCCGTCAGAACTAAGTGTTTAGCATCTACAGCGCCGCCGAAGAATTCAACACCGTCGTCTTTATTGTTGTGTACCTGGACATAGTCGATGGTTGTGCCATAGCCAACACCCATAAAGCCAATACCATTCAGCTCATCACCATTGGCAATCTCAAGACCAGCCTCTGTTACGATTACGTATTTCAGTGAGCCAGAGCTATCTGAGTTATCGAAGCCACCAAAGAATCCAGACGCACCTTCACCAGCGATGTTACATACAGTTTCAGTTTTGAAATCACCGCATTTGTTATGGTAGGCATAACCTTGCAGAACTAAACCGCCCCACTCTTCATCAGCACCAAAGTTATCTGTGGTAGTGATACCAGACATTACAATAGGCTGAGATGCTGTGCCTTCAGCCATGATTTTCGAGCCACGAGTAACTACAAGTGATGAACCTGCTTTGTTCATCATTTGAGTACCAGCTTCCACGGTCAAAGTAACGTTTGCAAATTTAGTAGATGAGGTTTGCGCACCATTACCATTACCAACATTCACACGGTCAACCATAGACCAAACAACATTGTTGTTCAGAGTCGCATTTGAAGTCAGTGTGCCTGAGACTTCACACACAACGAATTGTTTGCCATCTAAAGTAACCGTTGCAGTGCTTTCTGATTGCTGAACCTCAACCAGGTCACCAGCGATTGAAGGACATGCAGTTGCAGGTGTAATACCAGCCATGCTTGGAGAATAAGTAACATTCGGAGTGAATGTACCTGCTGAACCTGAAGCAGTATCGATTGCCGCAGCAGTTGCAGGGTAAGAACCCGGCAGCGCGAAGCTGTACCACTCAGTAGTTGCCGCTGGATCTACAGCACCTACATAAGTCGTTTGGTCAAAAGTGAAGTTAGGGTTAGCGCTGGTATTGTATTCTGCAGCGTTGCCACCACCTTTATTATCATCTTTATTGTTATCACTATTGTCGTCGCTACCACAACCAACAACAGCTGCAGCCAACAGGCTTACAGATAAAGCTTTCAGCAGTTCTTGTTTCATTAGAATCTTCCTTATTAAGGCAATATTAATGTCTAAATTTTAATTGCTGCGCAATATTATGCGCAGCATATGACGTTTATGTGACGAATACAGAAATATTAAAACTGGTAAGAAAGGCTCAGGTTAATCTCGCGACCTGGCTTATAGCTCTTGGTCAAAGATCCACCTTGAGTTTCCTTAACTTCAGAATCAGTAATATTTTTTAGAGATAGTTTTAGAGCCAATTGATCGTCAAGCAATGGCTGCTTAAAGTTTGCATCAACAACCATTCTTGGCTCTCTGAATTCATCCTTGAGAACATCGCTGGTAGTTACAGCACTTAAACTCTCACCCGTGTAGTTAACAACCAATGTATATTCGCGCCCGGACTCAAGCTCATCCATTGCAACCTGTAGGTTACCCAACATATCCGGCTGCCCCTGCATTCGACGGCTCCGATCGAAATTTCCGGAATCAGTAAAGATATCAATTTCGGTGTCGAAGTAAGCAAAATTACCTGTTAATCGATATCCTATATTTTCGGTATCAATACTCTTCGATGCTGAAAACTCGATTCCCTGGGCGTATGCATCACCATTATTATCAAACGAATATAAGACATCATTTGAGCTACCCGAAATAACGGTAGAAGTTCGTTCAATGGCATCTTCGAAGTCTTTTCTGAAGATAGCGACGTTAATACTTTCATCGTCTGAAAAATAATACTCATAACGTAAGTCAAGACTTGTCACAGTAGACTCTGTTAATGATTCATTACCAACATACCGATCACCTGAAACTGAGTCTGTAAACTGGGCAGGTGCAACTTCACGGAAGTCAGGTCTGTTAACAGCAGTGCTAAAAGCGAATCGAACCTGGGAGTCTTCAGTAACGGAGTAAGTACTATTCAAACTAGGATAAACATCATTATCCTCGATCTTTGCAATGGTTGGTGTATCGCCTGCAGTTTTTATATCCATCTTACTGTCTTCCAAGCGAACACCCAGTTCGACAGTAAATACGTCATACCACTCCAGCGTTGGCATCAGATATAAAGCAGAATAATCCCAATTACCTGTGTAAGAAGCATTGTCATCAGAATTATTACGTACGCTGAAGTAACCTGCCTCGAAGTTTTTATTTGTTAATACGTTGGCGATATCTTGCTCTGCTCTAACAGCTTCAGGTAAAGCTGTTTCACGGTCATATTGAAAGGAATGACTTTCAACGTCACGCTCTCGGGTTAATACACTAAGACCACTGGCCAGCTTTAATTGATATTCAGATTCTTCGATCAAATTAATCAGGCCATCTAACCTGAAATGAACAGAATCATCATCCAAATCCGTCCAGTCACGCTTAGGCTTCGTAGAAAAATCGATTTCGGATGTTGCGCTTCGATCATCAGCCAGTGGATTAAAGCTATTATCAATCGGGTTGTTAACATCTGCATCAAACAAGCGATAAGAACGACTGTCTGGCACGTACATCGACGCATTTGCCAGAGTTAAGCCCCAGCCTAATTCAGCACCATAGAAATCATCAAAGAAATGTTCACCAACAAATTGTTGTGTGAAGAACTTGCGCTCTTGCCATGTGTACTCGCGTTCAATCACAAAGTCTCGGTCTTCACCTCGAACACCAACTTCTTCAACATTATCTGCCTGTGTTTGGCGCAGCATTAATGTATTAGAGTTTATGGTGTAATTATCAGAGACCAAAGATAATGTTCCACCAAAGCTTAGATCAATAAGATTAACCAAGCGATACTGAATATATTCATCGGCTTCCTGAACCTTCGTTCGACTCGCTGCTTGGTAGTTTGCCCGGTCAGTTTCGTTGTATTCCCAGCTATTAGAGTAACGACCAGTAACCTTGTAAGCGACTGTTCCGGTCTCAGTCTCAGCAATTAAATCGCCTAAACTCAATTCGATGCCGACATCAGGAGAGATATCCTTTTTGGCGGTTTTCCATTGTGATAATTCGAGAGTATCTGCACCGTCCTTTCCTAAAGCTTCACCGGTTAGGTTTTTCGCTGAGGAAGAAAGATCTCGGTCTGAACTACCAAAACCAAGGAATTCATTACCAGATGTCTTTTGAGCATTGACTGATTCCCCAGTTGTTCCATCGGTATAGCCAAGAGAAACAGATAACTTTCCTTCAAACTCTTCCGGTGCGTCTTTTGTTAAAATATCAATCGTTGCACCAGCAGCATCGGTTGGCCTATTTGCAACAGCAGTTTTTTCAACATTTACGGAAGAAATAATACCGGAAGGGAAAAGATCCAGAGGAACTACCCGACGTGTAGGGTCTGGGCTTGGTACCATCCCACCATTAAATAAAACAGAGGTATAACGTTCATTCAAACCTCGAACAACCGCATACTTACCATCAGCTACCGTCACGCCAGTGACACGTTTTAATGCAGAAGCAGCGTTAGAATCGCCGAATCGAGAAAACTGTTCTGAACCAATTGCATCAAGTACTGCAGAGGCGTCACGTTGTTGAGCAGTGGCTGTTGAAGGAATATAAGAACCAACAGCAACCACTTCTTCGATAACACCTTCACCTTCCAGGCTCAGGTTTAAATTAACGCCGGTGTTCACGTTGCTCATGACACGAACGCCACTCACATCACGCTTACCGTAATTCGGATCGGAGATAACCAGATCGTACTCACCGCGGGGTAATTCGAATGAGAAGAAACCATCTTCATCGGTAACAACCGCTTGTTCAGTACCAGTAACAGAAATACGTGCACCGGAAATCGCACCACCGGTGTCTTCAGACTCCAGGTATCCGGAAATCTGACCTAACGCAGCAGCTTGCTCCTGACCCGGCGTATACAGATTTACTTCCGGCAGGGCTTCACCACCAATCATCTCTACCTGAATTTCTGCATTCTGATCTGCAGTGGCAGTTGCGAAATCGAACTCACCCAAAAATTCACCATACTGAGACAGCTCCACACTGTGACTACCAGCCGGAACAGCAAAAGAAACGAAACCGGATTTGCCCACCAGCTTTTTCTTACCGTTAACCGATACAGCCAGATCCTGTACCGCTTCACCATCTTCAGTTACGTAGAAAACCGCTTCGCCAGCCATAACGCTTGAAGCCAGCATTGCTGAAGCCATTGCCAGCAATAGTCGATTGCGTTTCATTTTGCCCCCTAAAAGGAATACCAGGATTCAGGCAGGCCGATGCTGACCTGCACATTAATGGCGGGCAGTATGTTGCGAAAATGTGACAGTAAAATTACAGAAAACCGAAACGAGCTGACGCGTAATTGTCAGATAGATTTCAGTGACGGCACGATTATTTGATGGGGCAGCTGGCAGAACAGCGCGTACAGGTCGTTATCAATTTTTTTGTCAGCGGCTTCATAGCCAAGGATGTCCAGCGCCCTTGTTAGCGGTAGCGCGGGTTTGTAAGGACGATCTGAGGCTGTCAGCGCATCAAAGATATCACAGATGGTCATGATTTTTGCGCCAACCGGAATCTCTCGTTCCTGCAGGCCGTAGGGATAGCCACTACCATCCAGTTTTTCATGATGGGCTCCGGCAATTTTGGGGATACCGGACAGTTCCGGCGTCCAGGGGATGGTCTCTAAGAAGTTAATTGTGTGTTTTACATGACTTTCAATTTCCAGCCTCTCGGATTGTGTCAGGCTGCCTTTTTTAACGGCGAGAGCCAGAAACTCCCGATCTTTGAGCAGTGGCTTTTCCGTCCCATCAATATCCTGCAACATCAGCTCCTTTACCTGTTGCAGATGTTCGTAAGTACCGTCATCAAGAATGTTAGGCTCATTCGCTTCCTCAACAGCCAGGCGCATCTGCTCAAGATGCTGTAACTGGCCGATTTCTTCCAACGCCAGTTGTTCCTCTTTTTCTGAAGTCAGCTCGCCGCCGCGGCTCAGTGCCAAACGTCGTTGTAGATAGCGATTTTTCAGTGTTTCCCGTTGCAACGCTACCCGATATTGAAAGCGCATGTGTTCCTGAGGGGTTAACTTCTTCGCTTTCACCAGCACATGCTCACGCACCCCTACTTTGCCAAAGTCATGTAACAGAGCGGCGTAGCGTAACTCACGCAGTTCAGGGGGCGAAAAATGAACACTTTGAAACTCTGAAGCAACCGCATCACTGGCAGCCTGAGCTAATGATGTGGTGAGCTCCGCTACTCGAAATGAGTGGCCGCTGGTCGTGGGGTCACGTTGCTCGATGGCACGAACCGACGCCTGCACAAAACCCTCGAACAATTGGTTTACCCGATCAATCAGCAAATTATTTTCAATGGCAACTGCCGCCTGACTGGCCATTGCTTTCAATAACGCTACCAGAGATGCACTGAATGCCAGCGTTTGTTCTTCTGCTTTGGTCGGATCCAGCACACCAACATTAGCGCGCTTGCGGTTGATAAACTGAATAACACCAACGATTTTGCCATCGTGGGTACGCATCGGAATCACCAACATGGATCGGGTCCGGTACCCGGTTTTACGGTCAAAGTCCCGATTAAAATGGAAGCCACTGTCAGGATCGATCTGATAAACATCCTCGACATTCAAAATCTCCTCCGACAACACGCAATGGCCTGCCAGGGATGATTCATCCAGCGGGAAATGCTGCTCCTTAAAATCCACCTCGAGTGAATCGTTCTGGGTCAATTTAAACACCAGTTCCGCTTCATCATGACTGCGGTCGACGAGAAAGATTGACGCTGCATCACATTCTCCAAACCGACGAGCTTCGGCCAGAATCCGTTCCAACAGGCGTTGGTGATCCTGCTCTGCCGATAAGGCCAGACCAATATCCATGAGTCTCTGAAATTGTTCTTGCTGAAATAGAACTCGCGACTGAAACCGCTCGTTATCACGTTTCAGCTGCAGCTGTCTGATTGCCTGATTGAGAATTTGACGCAGCACTGCCACAGGCGCATCACAAGGTAGTAAGAAGTCGATAATTGGGGAGTCGGAAAACGGCGAGGACTGTTCGGCAATAATCACCGCACTCTGCGAAGGCTCAATTGCATCCACCGATGCACCCTGACCATAAATGCACAGGCTTGCGTCGCCTTCAGCAGACCGACTGAAACCCTGCTCGCCGGCAAGCCCCCGTAAGCAGTCTGAAGCCTGTTCTGACAAGCCGGACCAGTATAGTGAAATTGCTTCCGCCACAGGTTTTTTCCGTACGCCGAATACTTAAGTTTCAGCCTAGCAGGACACCCCTTAAATACCAGTTGCGGTCATTGATTGAATAGATTGTCGCTTGTTGGAAAACACCATCAGATCCCTTGGGAAGCTTTAACCCGTTTGGAAAACGCAGATAGCTGTTCTTCAGGCGTTGGCAGCTCATCAAGCAGGCGATTGAGTTCATCAACTTCATCCACCATAAAATCGATGAACATACGGACTTTTTTCGGCAAATACTGGCGCGATGGGTAAGCCAGTGAGATGGGCTCCGGACGATTGACCCAATTGCTGAACAACGGCACCAGATCGCCGTTGAGAATCGATTCGCCTGCCAAGAGGTAAGGTACCCGTCCAATGCCCGCACTGTTGATAATACTGTTCACCATACCTGCCATCATATTGGTCACAATGGTCGGCTCAACTTTTACCTCCATCGTTTCACCCGTCTCGGTATTAATCAGGTTGTATATCTCTGGCTGGATCCCTTCCCCCAGTTTCACACAATTAAGAGAAATCAGGTCTTGCGGAACCTGTGGTCTGCCATGCTCTTTGAGATAATCTGGACTGGCGCACAATAAACTGTCAGTTTCGGTGAGTACTCGGGCAATCAGCGAGGAATCCGGCAACTCTCCGAGAAAAAAGCCGATGTCAAATCCTTCCTGGATCATATTTACTTCGCGGTCGGTATGGACGACCTCAACCCGAACCTCAGGATACAATGCCTGGAACTTGGCAATAAAATGTCCCATTGAACCGCTGCCTGCAACCATAGGCACCATAATACGCAACACGCCATGAGGGGTATGTTCGCGGTCAGAGATCACCTGATGTGCTTCGAGAATTTCATGAATCAAATGGCGACAGCGGTTGTAATAGTCGTTGCCAACCTCAGTGAGGCTCAGTTGACGTGTTGTTCGCTGCAGTAAACGCGAACCAAGGCTGGCTTCAAGATCGGACACCATGCGGCTGACGCGCGATTTTGGCATACCCAGAGACTTACCTGCAGAGGTAAAGCTTCCTTCATCAACCACACGTATAAATACCATCAACTGATTAATATCGAGCATTGCGTCTTACATTCCATTTACACTGAGCCAACAACTTTTCCGCCGAGTATCTGTAATTACCTCTGGAAATCAATCACTTAGATTATTTCGGTCAGTTAACGCCAGATATAGGTTTGAAAACTGCCTTGTGATACTCTAGTCCCACAAAAATAATAATTGGTAAATTCTGATGCGACATTCTCCGGTCAACGCTGGATTGTCACTGCTCGTTGTTACTATGCTGACTGCGTGTGGAGGCTCCAAAAGCCAATCAAACGACGCAACCTCTGATACATCAGAAGGTCCCGATACATCTTTGCCTGTGGCTCTCGACAAGCAGGTACAACCTGCGCTGATCAGCGACGCTGCCTTAAAATCCTGTGTCGAGAAAACCGGTGTTCAAACCGTTGATCAATTGCAGATTCTTGAATGTACTGACAGTCGCATTTCCGACCTGTCGGGTCTGGAGCAATTTCAATCCTTGGTGGTGCTCAATCTCTCCAATAACAACATCACCGACTTAGCGCCTGTCGCCGCTCTTAAGACACTGGCGTCTCTGACGATCAACCATAATGAGATTTCCAGCTTCTCTCCCATTAGTCCGTTACAAAGTCTGAAAACGCTGTCTATTACCCACAACAAGGTGACTGAAATTGGCGACGTAGCAGACATGCAAAACCTGAAAAAGCTGTATGCTGACAACAACCAAATTGCCGATCTGAATCCGGTCATCGACAGCAAACTTGAGTTCCTTGTTGCTCACAATAATCCAGCGCCACTTCCGCATGGCATGCCCAAATCCATTCGCTCGTTTCGTATCTGAGTTAATCGCCGGATCTGTGTTCAGCGCTAAGCAGGTCTGCAGTGGCTCATGCTCTCTGTTTCCGCAGCAACAATCATTGATTGCCGGGCATGAGGCTTACAATTCCTGAGATTATCGGCTACTGTGCCGGATTATTTTGATAGTTCTGTTACCTCGTTATGCTGCGCTTTTTTGAACAACTCATTAATCCTTTCCCACCAGAACATCCCAACCAACCCCCTACTGGTCTGTATGCTTTTTGTCGGCATTACACTCAGGGAATGGAGGCACCACTGATTGTTATGTCAGTGCTGACCGCACTGCTGGCAATACTGGAAGTAACATTGTTCAGTTTCATGGGTGATTTGGTTGATTGGCTAACCAAACAAAACCCAGAGACGTTGTTCGATGAACAAGGTGACAAGCTGCTGTGGATGTCGGCACTGGTGATTATTGGTCTCCCAGCCATCGTTTTGCTACATGCGTTGCTGGTTCATCAGACACTGCTGGGTAACTACCCAATGAAGATACGCTGGCTTGGGCATCGGTATTTGCTGAGCCAGAGCATGAGCTTCTATCAGGACGATTTTGCCGGTCGTCTGGCAACCAAAGTGATGCAAACGGCACTGTCGATTCGTGAAACGGTGATGAAGTTACTTGATGTGCTGATGTACATTCTGGTTTATTTCACCGCGGTATTGGCCATTGTTGCTTCCGCCGATATTCGCCTGATGGTTCCGTTTGTCATTTGGCTGGGCTGTTATGTCCTGATTCAAATGTACTTTGTTCCCCGGTTAAAACAGATTGCCACTGAACAAGCCGATTCGCGTTCAGCGATGACTGGCCGGGTGGTGGACTCCTATACCAATATTCAAACCGTCAAGTTGTTCTCGCACACCCAGCGAGAGGCCAGCTATGCCCGTGACAGCATGGACAACTTTATGGCAACCGTACACCGTCAGATGCGTATGGCAACAGGCTTGAATTTCAGCGTTAACCTGATCAATTATCTGCTGGCATTTGCCGTTGCCGCCATATCCATCTGGCTGTGGCACGATAACGCTATCAGCGTCGGCGCTATTGCTATCGCTATCAGTCTGGCATTGCGTATTAACGGCATGGCCCAGTGGATCATGTGGGAAGTTGGTGCTCTGTTTGAAAACCTCGGCACAGTCGCCGATGGCATGAATACCCTGTCGCAGCCAAAACACATTGAGGATGCCGATAGCGCCACCCGACTTGAAGTCACACAAGGGCATATTGAACTGGATAATGTCCACTTCAGTTATCCGGGTAAACAGAGTGGCCAGGATAAACCGGTATTTGAAGGCCTCAATCTGAACATCAAACCGGGTGAGAAAATCGGCCTGGTTGGTCGCTCAGGTGCCGGTAAATCCAGTCTGGTGAATCTGCTGCTGCGTTTTTACGACATCAGTAGCGGTAGCATTCGCATTGACGGCCAGGACATTAAGACCGTGACTCAGGATAGTCTCCGCGCACAGATCGGCATGGTGACTCAGGATACCTCCCTACTGCACCGGTCAGTGCGGGATAACATTCTTTATGGACGACCGGATGCCACAGAACAGCAACTCATGGATGCCATCACAAAAGCCGAAGCCAACGAGTTTATTCAGGAGCTATACGACCCGATGGGTAACAGCGGCCTGGAAGCTCAGGTAGGCGAACGTGGTGTTAAATTGTCGGGTGGTCAACGTCAGAGAATTGCCATCGCACGGGTGTTACTGAAAGATGCGCCACTGCTGATTCTCGATGAAGCCACCTCAGCGCTGGATTCTGAAGTCGAAGCCGCGATCCAGAAAAGTCTCTACACACTGATGGAGAACAAGACCGTCATTGCCATCGCGCATCGCTTGTCTACCATCGCGGCAATGGACCGACTGATCGTAATGGATCAGGGGAAAGTTGTTGAACAAGGTAGCCACCAACAACTGCTTGAGCTTGGTGGTATCTACGCTCAATTATGGACTCACCAGACCGGCGGGTTTATCGGCGAAGAATAGGAATAAGATGACATGCAAGCAGATATCATTATTGCTGACTATAACTATGTAGAGCATCAACAGATTATTGGTCAGTTGATGAACCAGTACGCTCAGGACCCAATGGGCGGTGGCGAAGCCCTGAAACAACAGGTAATCGATAATCTCGCCATTGAGTTGGCCAAAGTCGCCAATGCCTTTACGGTGCTGGCGATAGCCGAAGGAAATGCGGTTGGCTTAATTAATGCCATGCAGGGCTTCTCTACCTTTAAATGCCAGCCGTTGATCAATATCCACGATGTGATTGTCAGCAGCGCGTGCCGCGGTATGGGTATCGCTCAGAAGATGATGGACAAAGTTGAAGATGTCGCGCGCCAGCGTGGTTGCTGCAAACTGACACTGGAAGTTCTGGAAGGCAACCTGGCGGCTCAGGCCAGCTATCGCAAATCGGGTTTTGCCGGCTACGAGTTGGATCCGGAGATGGGTAACGCCATGTTCTGGCAAAAATTCCTCGATTAATCACCCATCAAACCGCAAGCAACCCTTGATCATAAAGCTGTCACCTTCAGTAACATCTTGTCCTCTTCTGGCGCTTTACAAGGAGCCAGATCATTGACCTACAAGGGTTTTTTCCCTAGAATGCGCGCCCTGAATTCTTCTCCGGTTTACTTCTCCGGCAGAGAAATTCAGCCTCATAAAACACCCTGAAAGAGCAACAGTTCAGGCGGTAATGAGGCAAACAGACAACACCGGGGACGTCTGTTGGTAAACCCAAACGACGGACCAGGATTGCGACTATCTGCCAAGGGCCACACGCCAATAAGCGCAGATAATTCAGGAAAGACGGCGACTGAAACTATACTGGTAAACATTGAATGCTTTGCAATTGTCAGCCGCAAAGTAACCGTATAAAACAGCCCGGATTTCGCGTACTCACTCACATGAAACTGGCCAAAAGCCACCCTGTGAGACGCAACAAAACGCACCAGATTTGATTTGAGTTAAAGGCGGAACGTATGACGATGCAACAAGTCGATGTGCTTCTGGTTGGGGGCGGCGTCATGAGCGCCACACTGGGTACCCTGCTGAAGCGCCTGGATCCATCCCTGAACATGGCAATGGTAGAGCGCCTGAACCGTGTTGCCCATGAAAGCACCGACGGCTGGAACAACGCCGGTACCGGCCACGCAGGGTACTGCGAGCTTAACTACACACCGCAAGGCGACAACGGCGTCGAAATTGATCGTGCATTAACGATCAACGCTAACTTCGAAATTTCGCTGCAGCTGTGGACCAGTCTGGTTGGTGAGGGTGGCTTACCTGAACCAACAAACTTTATTAACACCACACCGCACCTGAGCTTTGTCTGGGGTGAAGACAACGTTGCTTTCTTGCGTGAGCGCTTCGAGAAGCTGAATGCCCATCATCTGTTCAAAGATATGGAATACAGCGAAGACCATGAAGTACTGCGTGAGTGGATGCCATTGGTTATGGAAGGCCGCGACCCAGCCGAAAAAGTTGCTGCAACCCGGGTTAACTACGGTGCTGACGTCGACTTCGGTTCTCTGACCCGTAATATGGTCGCCAATCTGGAACAAAACGATAACTTCGAGCTGATTCTGAATCACGAAGTGGACGAGTTCAAAAAACTGGATAATGGCTGGCAGGTCACTCTGAACAGCCGTGACGGTGACAACCCACGCCAGGTTCAAGCAAAATTTGTTTTCCTTGGCGCCGGTGGTGGCGCACTGCCATTGCTTCAGGCATCCGGTATTCCGGAAGCCAACGGCTATGGTGGTTTCCCGGTGAGTGGCCAGTGGCTGGTGTGTAAAGATCCGGAGATCGTAAAACAACACCATGCGAAGGTTTACGGCAAAGCTGCGATTGGTGCACCTCCAATGTCCGTTCCGCACCTGGATACTCGAATTATTAACGGTGAGCCAGCACTGCTGTTTGGTCCGTTTGCCGGCTTCACCATGCGCTTCCTGAAGAAAGGTTCAAAACTGGATCTGCTTAAATCTGTCAGCCCAAGCAACCTGATGCCAATGATGTCGGTTGGTTTGCATAATATGGACCTGACCAAATACCTGATCAACGAAGTTCGTCAGTCTCACAGCGAACGGGTTGCCTCTTTACGTGATTACTTCCCTTCCTGTAAAGACGAAGATTGGACACTGGCCGCAGCCGGGCAACGTGTTCAGATCATCAAAAAAGACGAACAGGGCAAAGGCAAACTGGAATTTGGCACCGAACTGGTTGCCGCAGAGGATGGCAGTATTGCTGCCCTGTTAGGTGCATCCCCTGGCGCTTCGGTGGCGGCGCAGGCAATGATTGAAGTCCTGGAAAGATGCTTCTCCGAAAAAATGGAATCCGGTTGGTCTGAACGCCTGAAAGAGCTGATCCCATCCTATGGGCAATCGCTGGTTGATGATGGCGAGTTACTGACAAAGGTTCGTGAAAAAACGCTCGATACCCTTCAGCTGGGCTAATCTCAGACTCAGTGAAAGCATAAAAAAACGGAGGTCATACCTCCGTTTTTTTATGCCGGTCGTTATTGCTCGCCGTATTTTTCTGATACCCATTCCGGGTGTTTATAAAGAATGCGCAGATCTTTATGGCGCCATACGTCTCTCAGCATCGATGCCAGCTCGTAGGTTTGGATAAAAAACGGGTTCAGAGGCTTCTCTGGCATCCGGGTAACACCGTATTTAATCTCACCCGCATCATCTTCGTCACGAAAAGTGCCGAATAAGCGATCCCAGATAATAAATACACCGCCGAAGTTACGGTCGATCTGTTCCGGGTTACTACCATGGTGCACCCGATGATGAGAGGGCGTATTAAAGATTTTTTCAATCCACCCCAAGCGACCAACGGCTTCGGTGTGCATAAAAAACTGATAGAACAGGTTGGCCTCAATCGCGATCAGAATCCAGTCTTTATCAAAACCTATCAATGCCAGTGGTACCCACATTAACAGCCAGTTTCCATTTAACGCATTCAGAAAATTCTGACGTAACGCCGTAGACAGATTCATATGTTCCGATGAGTGATGGGTAACATGTACAACCCAGAACCAACGTAATTTATGCATAGCAAGGTGATTGAAGTACATAAAAAAGTCAGCAAGCACAAACAGGATGATAAAGGTCAGCAATGAAGGTTCGGGGTTCCATTGCAATCCGTAAGGCGCGATAACATCGGCAAACGCGGTGATAAAAAGCGCGATGGCGATGCCATCAACAATTTTATAAGAAGCACCGGTGGTCAGATTAGCCAGGGTTTCTTTAATGTAATATCCGGAGTGGCCGGTCTTGCGGTGCATATACCAGGCTTCGAGAAACATCAGCAGGATAAAAACAGCACCAGCGCCGAATATGAATGCTAATGCACGAATCAAATCTTCCATTGTGAATACCTCTTGTTGTTATGCTCGAAATAATAACCCTGAGTATCCAGCAGAGATTGACTTAAACCGCCTTTTTTTTTGACATTTCCTGCCAGCTATTTGATTTTCCTTGTTGTTATGGACGCGGACTTCCGCCAATTAGGTCACCCCATCATCGCCGACATCTCACTTTCTCTGGCGACAAAGTGCCGGTTGAATCGCACAGACCTTAGTCTTATACACAGACAATTTGCACCAGAAAGCTGACCGGATTGACAGGACTCAGTGCTAGTATTCCAGCAGTATCGTCTGACAATGGTAAGGACAATTATGATTCCGGCATGGCAACTGATATCGATATCGGTACTCTATATTGGCGTGTTGTTCTGGGTTGCCTGGTTTGGAGACCGGAGAGCGCATCAGGGTCGTCCGATTCATAATACCGGCCTGGTCTACAGCTTATCACTGGCGGTATATTGCACCTCCTGGACCTTCTATGGTGCGGTTGGACAAGCGGCAACCAGCGGCTGGAGTTTTCTAGCGGTATACGCTGGACCCATTCTGTTTATGCTGTTGTTCTGGCGTTTGCTGAGCAAAATTATTCGCATCGCCAATGAAAAACGCATGACATCAATTGCCGACTTTATTGCAACCCGCTACGGTCGCGATCATAGCCTGGCGATTCTGGTCACCTTGGTGGCTATTCTGGGCGTGGTGCCGTACATCGCCCTGCAACTCAAAGCCATTACCACCAGCTTTACACTGATCACAACGCCATTGGTCAGCGGCTCATCGGTGACGGCATTTTTCTGGCAGGACACCGCTTTTTACATCAGCGCCGCGATGGCGGTATTTGTCATCATCTTCGGCACCCGGGATATTGATGCCAGCGAGCAGCATCCGGGCATGATGCTGGCGATCGCGTTTGAATCGCTGGTGAAGCTGATTGCCTTTATGGCGGTTGGCATCTGGGTCGTCACCTATTTATTTGAAAGCCCGCTGGATGTGATTGAACTGGGTAACAGCGTTGCTCCCGATCACCCGCTGCTGAGCAGCAATCTAATCTCGCTTGCCTTCGTATTGCAGACATTTCTGGCGGGTATGGCAATGCTATGTTTACCCCGTCAGTTTCAGGTCGGTGTAATCGAAAACGAATCCGTTCGCCATGTACAAACAGCCCGCTGGCTCTTCCCCTCTTACCTCGTATTGATGCTGTTATTTGTGGTACCCATTGCGCTCACCGGCCATCTGTTTATGAAAGACCTGGGCTTCACTGCCGATACTTATGTACTCAGCCTGCCAGTGGCATTTGGCCAGGATGCGCTGGCCGTGATTGCCTTTATTGGCGGCGGTAGCGCAGCCACCGGTATGATTATTGTGGCAACCATTGCCATCAGCACCATGGTTTCCAATGAATTGATTCTGCCAGTGGTATTTCGCAGGTCACAACCAAAAACCGAGCTGCAGTTGTCGTCCAACGTTCGGGCTCTGGTATTGACCGTCCGTCGACTGGTCATTGTCGTCATGATCTTTGGTTCCTACTTGTTTTATCGCAGCGTCGGCGAGTTTGAATCTCTGGCAGCGATCGG
The DNA here is from genome assembly GCA_022448365.1 of Saccharospirillaceae bacterium. Lineage (NCBI taxonomy): Bacteria > Pseudomonadati > Pseudomonadota > Gammaproteobacteria > Oceanospirillales > Saccharospirillaceae > Saccharospirillaceae bacterium. The sequence continues at coordinate 1,076,575 of JAKVCS010000003.1, forward strand.
TTTGTTATCTTTTGCCGTCGTTGCCCAGTTTACCCCGGCATTAATTGGCGGTCTTATTTGGCAGGGCGCCAACCTCAGAGGGGCCCTTGCGGGTATTATCAGCGGTACCTTTATTTGGTTCTATGCGCTGCTGTTACCGGTCATCACCAGCCACTCAGATCAGGGGTTGGCGGCAACCAGTGCTTCCTTCATTAATGGCAATATGGATGACTTCAGCTTTGGTGTGATTCTCAGTCTGACGGTTAATCTGTGCTGCTTTGTGTTCTTTTCGGTGGTCACTAATGCCTCCGTTCGAGAACGTATGCTGGCCAGTGATTTCAGCAGCGCTAAACCAATAATGCAAAGCAACGACATTGCCCCTGGCTTTGATTGTAAAGTCGATGATGTACGGGTAGTGCTTGAACGCGTATTAGGTTTAGAGAAAACAGAGGTTTTTTTCAGCGATTATCAGAAGCGTAACGGTGTTCAATACGATCATTCTCAATCGACCAGTGCACTGTTGTCCGAAGCGGAAAAAACCCTGGCTTCGGTAGTTGGCGCCTCCTCCGCCCGAGTTATTTTCTCCACGTTATTAGGCGGTGAACAACTACAGATTCGGGATCTCACCTTTATCGCCAGTGAGGCAAGTCAGGCATTTTCAATGAGCCGTGAACAATTGCAGGCCGCTGTTGAAAACCTGCACCAGGGAGTCAGTGTGGTTGATCGCCATCTCAATTTAGTGGCCTGGAATCGCCGTTATCAGCAGCTGTTTGATTATCCACCGGGCTTTATCCACGTTGGTAAACCCATTCAGGAAGTGATCGATTTTAATGCCAAAAGAGGGTTCTGTGGCACTGGCAACACAGAGCAGCAGATCAGCCGTCGCATGAAATTCCTGCGCGATGGCTCGCCTCATCAGTTCGAACGCACGCTGCCCGGTGGCCTGGTTATTTCAATGCAGGGACATCCTATGCCAGACGGTGGTTTTGTCACCAGCTTTACCGATATTACGGCCCATCGCCGGGCGGAGCAGGCCCTTAAACAGGCCAATATAAAACTGGAACGCCGGGTGGAAGAAAGCAGTCAGGAACTGGAAGATCTGACTTCACAGCTGATTGAAGCCAATACCAGTAAGAGTCACTTCCTCGCCGCGACCGGCCATGATCTGATGCAGCCATTGAATGCCGCAAAATTGTTTGCCTCTACGCTGGCGCAGCACCAACTCACTGATGAACAGCGTCAATTACTGGAACACCTCGAAGGCTCGCTGCAATCATCGGAAGACGTGTTATCTATTCTCGTTGAAATATCAAAACTGGATGCCGGAGCCATGGAGCCAGACATTCGCCCCATCAATCTCAGCGCCGTACTAAAACCATTGCGCGATGAATTTACAGCGCTGGCAGCAGACAAAGGGCTGGAGCTGCGTTTCCGCGACTGCAACCATTGGGTCATGAGTGATGCTCATTGGTTGCGGCGTATCATCCAGAATTTACTTAGCAATGCTGTGCGTTACACCCAGATTGGTGGTGTGCTTCTGAGCTGTCGCAAACGCGGTGACCTGCTGTCGATCGAAGTCTGGGATACTGGCCCAGGTATCCCAAGAGAGAAACTGAGCGAAATATTTGGCGAATTTAAACGCTTGAATCAAGAAGGCCAGAATACAAAAGGACTTGGTCTTGGGCTGGCGATTGTCGAACGAATGGCAACACAAATGGGGCATAAAATTGCGGTTAAATCCGCTATCGGCAAGGGTACCCGCTTCAGTGTCAGTTTATCGCTGACCGCAGCCGAGCATCAGGCCAAACCAGTTAAAACGAATATGGCAGCCGGAGCGGGCAGCGTTGAAGGGATGAAAATCTTTTGTATTGATAATGACCCGGAAGTACGAACCGGGATGACTGCGTTACTGAGCAGCTGGATGTGTAATGTATACAGTTGCAGCGATATCACTTCTGCCATGGAAGTCCCGTTTAAACCCGACATCATGCTGTGTGATTACCAGCTCGACAATGACGAAACTGGTATTCAGACCATGTCACTATTGCAGGAGAAGTTTAACGACAGACAATTACCCGGGATCTTAATCTCAGCCGATCCACGTCCTGAAGTCGCCCTGGAGGCAAAGAGTCTCGGCTTCTATTTCCTCAGCAAACCGGTTCGGCCTGCGGCACTGCGGGCATTGATCCGACGGCTGGTGAAAACGCAGTGATCAGAACTTTGACAGGGCTGTATTAACCATGCCCTCCTCACAGCGCCCATGATATTCCAGCCAATGGAGAGTATTGCCAGCCAGTACCGCACTACCGGAAACCACCAAAGAGGCAGCGGGTATTCCAATGTACAGCACCAAACAGGCCTCAGCGCTGTCTCCGCACTCAGGCGCACCCAACACTTGGGATTCCAGTGTCAATTGGCGGGTAATCATCTGGCAGTTTTCGGAATAAGACTGGTGTTCTGCCACCTGCGGATAAAAAGCGCAACCCGATGGCAGCGTCAGGATGATTAACAGGCAGATACTGGCGAGATGTCGAAACACGTATTAATCCGTAAGAATGTTTAATGGGCCAGTATAGTGTATGTGCGTCTCAATATTTGCGATGTAGCACTCAGTTCTGTACCCATCCGACTGATACAACAGCAGGGAATAAGCCGTGCCAGCGAATCTTGCGCGACTCATGGGTTACATGAGTTGTCACCCATCCTCCGAACCTTCACGTCACCACTGAAAGCAAAAGGCTTAACCTTGAGCAATCAGAGCATCCGGTTTTTCGATATCCAGTGCCTGCACAGCAATCACCGCCTGAGTCCGGGTACGCACACCCAGCTTGCGGAAAATAGCCGTCACGTGCGCTTTGATGGTGGCTTCACTGACCTCCAGATCGTAAGCAATCTGCTTATTCAGCATCCCCTCGGTCATCATGGTTAAAACCCGGAACTGCTGCGGTGTCAGACTAGCCAGGCGTTCGGCCATATCCAACGCCCTCTGATCAGGCTGATGTTGATGGCGTCTGGCTTGTTCCGGTAGATAGATATCGCCCTGTAATACCTGTTCGATGGCGTCGGCAATGCTTTCCAATCTCGAGGATTTGGCAATGTAGCCCGATGCTTCATGATCAATCGCCTGACACATAATCGCCGGATCTTCACAGGCTGAAACAACAATGACCGGGATTTCAGGAAAATGGGACCGCAAAAATACCAGCCCGGAGTAACCGTGCGCACCAGGCATTTGCAGGTCCAGTAAAACCAAATCCGCATCTTTATGCTGCTCTACCTGCCGCTGAAGTTCCGGCAATGACTCTGCCTGCTCAATAACAACATCCGGCACCAGTTGTCTTACCGCCTGCTGCATCGCGGTACGAAACAATGGGTGATCGTCAGCGATAATTATTTTTTTTGCGAGCTGCATAGTTCCCCTCCTGCTCATCAGCCTTTGCCGTGACACGCTTTATACACAATGCCAAGACCGGCCCAAGTGCGTTTTCTAACGGGTTAAAACAACAAAAACTACTCAGATACCATACCTGAGTAGCCTTGCATTTCACCTCACAACACGACCCGCTTTAGTCACGGTTCATGCGATTTTCGACCAGAATGTCGACCACCGACGGATCGGCCAATGTCGAAGTATCACCTAAAGTATCATGCTCGTTGGCAGCAATCTTACGCAGAATTCGACGCATGATTTTTCCTGAACGGGTTTTTGGTAGCCCCGCAGTAATCTGGATCAGATCTGGCGTCGCCACCGGACCAATTTCCTGTCGTACCCAGCCGCGTAGCTCCTGAGCCAATTCTTCAGTGGCTGCTTCACCGGCATTGAGCGTTGCATACACGTAGATACCCTGGCCTTTAATGTCATGGGGATAACCGACGACCGCAGCCTCAGCAACTTTTTCATGGGCAACCAGGGCGCTTTCAACCTCCGCGGTCCCCATGCGGTGACCGGATACATTGATCACATCATCGACACGACCGGTAATCCAGTAGTAACCGTCTTCATCACGACGCGCGCCATCACCGGTAAAATACATGCCGCGGAAAGTTGAAAAGTAAGTTTGAACAAAGCGTTCATGATCGCCATAAACGGTTCGTGCCTGTCCCGGCCAGCTATCAAGCAACACCAGGTTGCCGTCAGTGGCGCCCTCCAACAACATACCCGAGTTGTCCACCAGTGCTGGTTGTACGCCGAAGAACGGTCGGGTTGCCGAGCCAGGTTTCATATCCGTGACACCGGGCAGTGGTGTAATCATGATGCCGCCGGTTTCAGTCTGCCACCAGGTATCTACAATCGGGCAACGCTCTTCACCCACGGTGCGGTAATACCACTCCCAGGCTTCCGGGTTAATCGGCTCTCCTACGGAACCCAGCAAACGTAACGATTCGCGGTGAGTTTGTTCAATTGCGGCGCTCCCCTCAGCCATCAAAGAACGGATAGCGGTTGGCGCGGTGTAAAGGATATTAACCTGATGCTTATCAACGATCTGAGATACACGGTTAACAGACGGGTAATTTGGTACACCTTCACACATTAATGTGATGCCGCCATTGGCCAGCGGTCCGTACAACAGATAGGTGTGACCGGTAATCCAACCGACGTCGGCAGTACACCAATATACATCACCGTCGTGGTAATCGAATACATATTGGTGAGTAATCGAAGCCCACACCATATAACCACCCGTGGTATGCACCACACCTTTTGGTTTGCCGGTGGAACCTGAGGTGTAAAGAATGAACAGCGGATCCTCGGCATTCATTTCTTCTGCCGGGCAGTTTGATGAAGCCTGAGCCACCAGTTCTTCGTACCAGACGTCACGACTTGCATGCCAGGCAACGTCTGCACCTGTGCGTTTAACCACGATGACTTTTTCCAATGAAGAGACATTCGGGTTGTTCAGCGCTTCATCGACATTCGCCTTCAGCGGAACAGCACGCCCAGCACGCACGCCTTCATCAGCCGTCACGACAATTTTTGCGTTGCTGTCTTCAATACGTCCTGCCAGTGCATCCGGAGAAAATCCACCAAATACGACCGAGTGAATGGCACCAATTCGGGTGCAAGCCAGCATGGCAACAGCGGCTTCAGGAATCATGGGCATATAAATACAGACGACATCACCACGCTGAATACCCTGGCTACGTAATGCATTGGCAAAACGTGACACCTGCTCGTGTAATTCGCGATAGGTAATGTGCTTATCCTGATTCGGATCATCCCCTTCCCAGATAATTGCGGTCTGATCGCCACGCGCTTCAAGGTGACGATCTAAACAATTAACCGAAGCATTCAGAGTACCGTCTTCATACCACCGAATATCAACGTTGTGATCATCAAAGGATACATTGCGAACCTGAGTAAACGGACGTATCCAATCGATACGCTGTTCAGCCTGCTCGCGCCAGAAACCCTCTGGATTGCTAACAGACTGCTGGTACATTTGCTGGTACTTTTCGGTGTTAATCCATGCCGAGTCTGAGAACTCTGGCTTCACCGGATAGACTTTCTGTTCGCTCATAGCGAATCCCCTATTTGATTAGATTTGCCGTGTGTGAATCACAGCTGATGTTTTTCTTGTTCTTTATATTGGTCACGGCTGGCTATTCTAAGTATTAGACAATGGTCTATTCACGCAATACGTCGCCGATCAATGCTAAGTACTTATACTTAAATCTCGCTGCGTTTCGACCTTTGGCTAATTTCAACCGGTGGAATCCGTGCACCATAGTGGTGATGCACACCAATAATAAACGGAGAGCGAACATGCGCAAGACCCCTCTAGTCCTAATGGCCGCAGCCCTTCCGATGGCTGTTCATGCAACAAACACAGAGTTTTCATATGGCGGTTACATCAAGCTGGATGCAACCATCAGCCAGTACTCCGAAGGCGAAATAGCTGCCGCAAGCGCTGGTCGTGATTTTTATGTACCGGCGACGATCCCCACCAGCCCGAAGGGTGGCGATGGGGATTCAGTGACCAACTTCGATATTCACGCCAAAACTTCGCGATTCAACTTCAAAACCGTCACCGATTTTGCACACGGCAGGAGAATCACCAGCTTTGTCGAATTAGACTTTATGCTGGCGCCGGGCGGTAATGAAGTGGTCTCCAACTCCTACAACCCACGTCTGCGCCATGCTTTCATCAAGACAGGAAACTGGCTGTTTGGTCAAACCTGGTCAACCTTTATGAACATTGTCGCGCTGCCAGAAACCGTTGATTTTGTGGGTGTAAGTGATGGCACGGTATTCAACCGCCAGGCGATGATCCGCTACACCAATGGAAACTTTCAGTTCGCGTTAGAGAATTCGGAAACAACCACTCCTGACGCCAACGATGATGGCACTGTGCCCGACGTTGTCGCGCGTTATAATTTCCGAGCTGGTAAGAGTGCTTTTGCCCTGGCAGCAATCGGTCGCCAATTGAATACCTACACCGCGGCAAACGGCAATGTGCCTAAATTAGCCGAATCCACTCTTGGCTTTGGTATCAGCCTGTCGGGTAAGATCGCACTGGGCAGAGATGATATTAAGTTTGCAGTGAACAAAGGTGCCATTGGTCGTTATGTCGGCCTGAGTGAAGCTGCAGATGCCGTTATAAAAGACGGTGATTTATCAGCGACTGATGTAACCGCTGCATTTGTTGGCTACCGTCACTTCTGGAACAGACAACTGCGCAGTACGCTTGCTTATTCCATGTTGAAAGCAGATTACGATGTGGATAACACCGGTGACACAGAATCATCCTACAGCGTCCGTTTAAATCTGATGTTCTCCCCGGTTGATAAACTGACTTACGGCATCGAATTGAGCCAGGCCACTCATAAACTGGATACCGACGAAGAAGGCAATTTAACCCGTGTTCACTTCACAACAAAATACGCTTTCTGATTTTTTATTGTTAAATAAGGCGGCCATTGAGCCGCTATTTTTTACCGTTAACGCGCGGAAAAAATACCAATGCCTATTGCAAGCACCATCGTACCAGGTTTACCATTTTCCGGTCTTTTTTAACGCAACCGCATCCCTGCAGTGAAAATTGCGCTCTCCTGTAACAGCTTTTACATAATTTAACATCTTTCATTTAACCTGACTTTCATGCCGATCGGTGACAATAAACGTCACTTAATCCCGATTATTGACGCTGTTTTTGCGTCAGAAATGTGTTTTTCATCCTTTTCAGGCCTAAATCCGCTGTTTTAGCGGGGTTTTTCGGTCTATTCAAAAATATTTTACAAAATCATAGGTTTAGCGCCCCCCCTTTTTGGTTATAACGTACCTTGTCGGTAAATTGACTGTTCCATGACGGGGCAATACCATTCACTGATTGCGCAAAATTACTAATTGTAACGGTTGATTTTTGTAAACCTCATTAATAGGAATTGCGGCTTGGTTCACAGCATCACAATTCACAGCAACAACCCAACGCGGCAGTGGCTCGGCTTTTATAAGCTGACGACTCAGGGGTTTGTGTGGCTGTTTTTTGTGACCATTTCGCTAACCGCCAATTCTGAAGAAGAAATTCTGTTACGAGAGAGCTTCGCAGGTAATATTTCGTTTGCCATGTTTGGCAATACAATGCGTAACGGATGTTCTAATTTGGGTAGCTCTTCAGCCTCTTTGAGTTTGCCAACAGGCTCGACAGTTAAAGCTGCATACCTCTATTGGTCAGGATCTGGTAGTGCGGACAACACCGTAACTTTTGATGGCCAATCCGTTACAGCCAGCTTCGATAAACGCTATACCGAGCAGGTGGGTACGCAAGATTTTTACAGTAACCGCGCAGACATTACGAGTCGCATATCCGGGAACAAAAGCTATCAAGTATCCGGTCTGAACTTTGACGGCTCATCCTCTTACTGTAATGGCGGTCGCGCCTATGGCGGCTGGGCAGCGGTTGTTATTTATGAAAACAGCCTAGAACCGCTGCGAATTGTGAATATATTTGATGGCTTCAAAAATTTTTGGGGTACATCAATCACACTGACACCGAACAATTTTGTCATTGCCGATAACCCAGCTGCATTGGGAGGAAAACACGCTCACATAACATGGGAAGGTGACGAGGGGAATTCGTATCAGCACCCGTCGACTGGCACCACAGAAACACTTACCTTCAATGGTCAAACACTTTCGGATGCCAACAACCCAAGCAGCAATCAATTTAATTCCTACTCGAATGCTAATATCAGTGCGGCGACTCGAGACACTGACGGCGTGGATCTGGATGTCTATGAAATTGGTAACTACCTGATTTCTGGAGCAACCTCCGTTTCCACCACCTATGCAACCGGGCAAGACCGTGTTTTTCTCTCTGCCGAAATTATCAGTGTACCCAACCTCGAAGTTGCCGATCTTTCTATCTCATCGTTATCATCAGGCAATGCATTGGTTAATAGCCAAACCACCATCGACTTAACCCTGAGTAACAACGGTCCCAATGCAACATTGGCGAATTCGCAGATTCAATTCACCCTGCCTACAGGCTTGTCGTTAAATTCTCAAACCGGAAGTGGCTGGTCTTGTGCTGCAACATCCAGTTTGGTGACCTGTACTTACGCGCCCATCATTAACAGCAACGATCAGAGTGAAGACCTCTCTATTATTCTGAATACCACCGTTGCTTCCGTTGGCACCCACAATATTGAGGTAACGGCCAGTAACAGTCAGTTTGATAATATTCCGCTGAATAACAGTTCAACAACCAGCATTGATGTCAGTGCTGTTGACCTCAGCTTATCGACTAAGCAGGTAACGGACCTTAATGGTGGTAACGTCGAAGAGGGAGATATTCTGCGCTACACCATTACTTTGAATGAAGCCAATGGTGCCAGCCTCAGCGGCGTAACGATTCAGGATACCTTTCAAGATGCATTCAGCGAGATTGCTGTTGTTTCTTCTCAGGGTGGTACCACCGGACCAATTTCAGGGAATGTATTCACTCGCTCTGGCATCACCATTCCGGCTGGAGTTGGCAATACAATCACCATTGAAATAGATGCCGTAATTAAAAATGATATAGCCACCGGAACAGTAATCAGTAACAGTGCGCTGCTCAGCATCAGTGATGGTCAACATTGGATTCAGGCACCCGATCTGACAGTTGCTGCCAAGTTTACAGCCGAACCGGGAAATAAAGCGCTGTATTTAAATAATGTCACCTCTATGACACGCACGCCTTATGGCGCACTGCCTGAAATCAGTTTTGCCCGAGGCGAATCACGAAGCTGGGTGATCACACCCGCTCTTGAAAAAGATCTGCAGTTATCGCCCACAGCAAAAGGGGTCGTTGTCAGACTGCATTTACGTCATACCGGCTCCAACCGCAACGGACGGCTCGGTCAAATCCGGCGTAATCACGATATCACTTTCCGCCTGGAAAAAAGCGATGGTACGTTATTAGCCAGTGCCGTTCGTGATCGTGTCCTGCCTGCTAATCAGCAACTGACGGTATTCGATTTCCACATCCCTTACACCAGCACTGCGCCAACGGTTGAGGATTTAACCATTGCGGCCGGAGATACTCTCACGCTGAGAATAACTCAGGACCTGATGTCGAGTCCGGACAATGGTGTTGGTATTCCGGATGGTATGGCAATCCAGATTAATGACGGCTTCGATACATCCAAACTGATTCTTCCCGTCAGCAATGTGATTAATGTTGATCAGATTCAGTTCTTCGATAAACCGTTCGCCGATAATACCCGACAGCAAATCAGTCGCAGTAACCTGAATCGAAATATTTATATTAATGCCACAGTTTCTGATCCATTCGGCCGGTTCGATATCACCTCTGCCAATGTTGCTATTAATGATACGGCTGATGAAGAAATACTGGCGGCAACCGATATGACTATTGTCGACGATACGGTTTCAGGTCAAAAAATCTATGAGTACAACTACAGCATTCCTGCGTTGATCGATCATCCGGGCGACTGGAGATTCTCCGTTACCGCAAAAGAGGGAACGGAAAATGAAATCAGCCATCAGCGACAGCAGTTGATAGAGATTCTTCAATTAATGCCCAACGTCGCGCTCACAAAATCATCAACGGTGGTAAACGATCCGATTAATGGTACGAATAATCCTAAAGCGATCCCAGGTGCGGAAATTATCTATCAACTACTGGCCATTAATTCAGGAGAAGGCAGCCCGGATTCTGACACCGTCATTATTGATGAACAAATCCCTGAGGGCTTCCCGTTGTTTGTTGGTGACTTGTCCCTGCTAGGTCCGGTTGACTTTATCGACGGTACTGCCCCCGATAGCAGTGGATTAAGTTATACATTTATTTCGTTAGATGCCGCCAATGACGACATCGATTTTTCAAACGATTATGGAAATACGTTCAGTTATACCCCGACCCCCTCCGGTGATGGTTATGACGGCAACGTAACTCATATCCGCTTAAAGCCGAAAGGAATCTTTAAGGCCGCGGACACAATTCAGCCACAGTTTCAATTTAACTATAAAGTGAAGGTTCAATAAGGAGAAACCTATGAAGAACCTGGTAAAAACAAGCCTGTTTGCTATCGGAGCAGTTGCCAGCTCGGCTGCATTCTCGTTAACACCTGCGGGCGATGAAATTATCAACCAGGCAGTTGCCACCTACGATATCCCTGGTGGTGCTTCTGGTGTAACAGCAACCAGTAATGAAGCAAAGTTCACGGTACTCGAAAGAATTGAAGTGAACGTAACTTCGAATAACAGCGGTAACCAAAGTGTTGACGCAGGCGATGATGATCAAGTTCTGACATACACCGTAACCAATAATGGTAACGGCGAAGAGAGCTTTAAAATCTCTGCGACTAACGAAGTTTCCGATAACTTTGACGTAAACAATATCCGTGTATTCATTGATAACCCTAATGGCACTTCAGTCGAGCAAGGTGTGTATGATGCGAACGACATTGTTTACAACGTCAGTGATCTGCTGACTCTTCCAGCAGAAACTTCGCGTAAAATATTCATCCTGAATGATATTCCTGCTGGCGCAACGTCGAACCAACAAGCCAAAGTAAAAGTGGAAGTGAGTTCGAATACAAGCGGAGCCACAACTGCAATTGCTGGTACCTTGCTCCCGACCGGTGAAGTAGTTGGTAACAACCCGTTTAACAACAAGACAGATACCTTTGTTGTTGGTACACCGACCACTCCGCTGACAGTCAATATCAACAAGACAATTCTGCAAATTGAGGACCCTTTCCACGTCGGTAACCCTTCTGCTCCAGGTGGTGTTAACCAGTACGTTCCGGGTTCCATCGTTACTTATCAGATCGCTGTTTCTGTGGCAGGTTCTACCGGTTCAGTAAATAACTTAGTCGTTACCGACCAGATTCCGAATGAAATGAATTTTGTCACCGCTGCGGGCACCTTCACAGTAGCCAAAAATGGCGCGGTTGCAACGACACTTACACCGGCACTCAACGACGACCAGGGTGAATTCAAAGACGGCGAAGTCATTGTGAACCTGGGTACGGCTAATGCCGGTGATAACTTCAACATTCAGTTACAAGCTGAAATTAAATAAGGAAAGCACTATGCGTTTTCTGTTAACGGCCTTGTTATTTTTACCTGCTTTTGCATTTGCCCAGGTTACTCTGGTGACGGAAGCCTTTAAAATTGTTCCTGTTCAGAACGATGATGGCTCTGTTTCGGAAAAATGGGTAGCCGCCGAGGAAATCATTCCTGGCGACAAAGTAGGTTACAAAATTTCTTATCAGAATACCGGTGATCAGCCAGCGACTGGCGTAGTGATTAATAACCCGGTACCTGAAAATACGTTATACGTGGCTAACAGCGCTGATGGTGCTGGCAGCCAGATTACTTATTCTGCAGACGCGGGTAACAAATTTGCCCGCACTGCTGAATTAGTCGTTATTAAAGACGGCAAAGAACGAAAAGCCCGCGCCGAAGATATCACCCACATCCGCTGGACGCTGCCAGAAGCAGTTGCGCCGAAAGCAAGCGGTTCAGTGGAATTCCAAGTGCGTGTGAAATAACTTCTAGGAGACAAAAACGATGAAACTAAGAAATATGGTCGCACCGGTAGTCTTCGGTGCATTAAGTTTGGCAGTGGCAAATGCTCATGCTGCGGGAACTACCGCAGGCACGACTATCACAAACCAAGCGAACTTGAGCTACAGCGTTAATGGTTCAAATCAAACTACAAACTCGACTAATAATTTTGCAGTCGACGTCAAAATTGATTTCAACTTAGAGACCAACAACTCAGTTATTTATACCGATGACCTCTCTGGTTCTAGTGTCGAAATTGCGAGTATCAAGCTCGGCAACACCGGTAACGCTGCAGGTAACTTTGAAATTAAGATTACTGACTTGGCTGAGAATTCAGACCATCTTTTGTATGGTGCATCTGCGCCCAATACAACAAAAGATACCTATGATCTGGTATCAGCTGACTACAGCGTGACTGAAGACACGACAGGTGGCAGCAGCGGTGCAACAATCAGTGTTGATGACTCAACGTCAATCATTACTGTTAGCGGCCTTGCGGTAGACACAAATATCAGTATTGATGTAACCGTCGCAAAAGCAGCATTCACTGGCAATGGCCTGAACTCTTCTACTGTTGCAATTCAAGAATTTGAAGCAAAAGCAGTACAAGTAACGCTCGCCGACAACAGCACTCAAGCTATCGGTGCCAGCGATAATAACGGCACTGCTGACACAAGTGATGTTCAGATTGTATTTGCTGATGATGGCAATGGTGTGTTAGGAGATAACTCGGAAAAAGTTCTGGAAGCAGTACAACTTGATTTACCGTATTTCCCAGAACCAACAGATCCTACCGCCCCGGAAACTGAAAAGGGTTTATTTAAGTCTTCTCGTGTAATCTGGGATCCGATCAATGGAGCATTGAATACAACTTCAGGCAGTGAGGTGTATCCAAAAGCAATTCCTGGCGCTGTTGTCGAGTACACCATTACACTACGAAACTTTGGTAGCGTAGCTGGCCAAATGACAATCAGTGATACTTTGGATTCAGACACTGAACTTTGTCAATCAGCAGACAATAGTGCTCAAACTACAGGTGGTACATGTTTCGATGTTGTACACGACAATAAAAACGGTACCGCGGCAGACCAAACCCGCGAACAAATCAGTTCCGATACAACGGCGCCGGCCCTGAACCCAGCCACTCCTGTTGAAGCTGTTATTACTACACCAAGTGGAAATATCTCAGCAGTATTCGCTACTTACCCGGCTGATCAAAAAGCTGTGATTAAGTACACGGTTAAGATTAAGTAAGACAATGCGAGTAATTACCCCACTCACTCGCCTGCAAAAGACCGGAGCCAACTGGCTTCGGGCTTTTGCATGCGCGTGCGTGACGGTAACGCCGGTTTCGGTATTAGCAGTTACACCGGTTAATACCGAAATCACCAACATCGCCAAAGCAACGTATGAAGTTAATGGCGTTGAAAGAACCGAACAAGATTCAGCCCGTTTTGTTACTGAACAAATTTTTCCGGGCCCGGTTGCTCCAACCGAAGCAACAATAGAAATTAAACACTTCCAGTCTGCTGGGGGCGGCAGCCAGAGCACTCCAATTACCAACAGTGCCTGTGCGACCAGCGCAGCAGCTGACAGCTTTACTGAACAAACCAGCTTTACCCAATTGGGTGACGCAGCACCGCATAATATTCCAGGCAATTACCAGCTGGCCGATTCTCAGTTTGGCTTTAAAGTTGGCGAACCGTTATTTATTCAGGTAACTGAGGCGGACAAAAATCTGAATCCGTTACGTAATGATGAGATTACCGTTACCGTAACAAACACCAAAGGTTCAGATCAGGAAACCATTCGGTTATCCGAGACCGACATTAATACCGGTGTATTTGTGGGCTTTATTCAAACCCGACTGAATACCCCACAATCTTATGATTGCGCTTTAACATTAGACCGCAATGACCGATTGCAAGTTAGTTACATCGACGCAAACGACAACACGGATAGCGTTAGCCTGCAAACCCGTTTCGATCCTTACAGTCGTATTTTTAACTCTCAGACGGGTACGCCGATAGACGGCATTAAAGTAACCCTGATCGACACCAATACCGGCAAACCAGCTCAAGGCAAAGTGTTGGATGATAACGCAGCGGTTTGTTATCAAAATGCCTTTATCAGCGGCCAGGGACCAACGGATGCTGTAGCAGGTCAACCATCCTGCCCTTCCAGCACTCAGAACCTGATGACACTCAATAATCAGGAAGATGTACCGGCGGGTTCATTCCGTTTCCCATTCGTCAGACCTGGCAGCTACCAGTTGCAGTTCGAAGCCCCGGTAGATCTTCGTGTTCCATCGAAAAGATCCAACGATGAATTATCCGAAGTACCTTCGAACACTGACAATCCGTTTCGTTTAACAGAAATTTCCCGCGGTCAGCCGTTTGTCATTCAGCAGAATATTTTTATTGCCGATGTGCCTGTAGACATTCGTACCAGCGGTGCTTTGGTTACTAAAAGCGCCAGTAAAAACGAAGTCGGTATTGGTGATTTTCTGCAATACAGCATCGTGCTCAAGAACAATGAAGTTGAAATTACCGATGGTAAAATTATTGACCAACTCCCCTCGGGGCTGCGCTTCCAACCTGGTTCAGTACAACTGAACAGTCAGAAAATTGCCGATCCGGTCATCAGTGGCAATGCACAACAGCTTACATTTGATATTGGCAACATTGCCGAAGAACAAAGCGTTACTTTGTCTTATGTTACTCAGGTAACAAATCTCGCCAAAGGTGAGTTAATTAATAAAGCCTGGTTGGAGGACGATAATGTCAGCTCCAATATTGCTCAGGCAAGAGTACTGATACGTGATGACTTCTTCAAAGATACGTCACGCTTGTTCGGCCGGGTTTATCTCGATGATTGCAACGGCAATCTGGATGCGGAGGCCGTTTCTAACGTGCGTCTGTATATGGAAGATGGCACTTACGTGGTTACCGATGAATCCGGTGAATGGCATATTGAAGATGTGCGCCCGGGCACTCATGTAGTGCAGCTTGATACCTCAACCATTCCACCTTACATGGAAGCTGTTGCCTGCGACAATCGCGGTTTCCATGCAGGTCGTGCCTATTCACAATTTGTCGATGTACAGCCTGGCAGCTTCTGGCGCGTTGATTTTGCTTTAAAAGTCAAAGAACCTGAGAAAGGGGAAGTTCGCCAGCGCCTGAGCCACCAGTTGGTGCCACTGTCGACACTGGCCGATGGCAGTATGCCCTACAACTCTCCAGTCCCTGAAAAACTGAAGTTTACTCTCGACATCGATGGTAGCGGTTTGGATATCTTCAACCTGATGGAGATGATTGCTCTGCCAGACGGTGTGATTTATGAACCGGGAAGCTCGGTATTGGACAACGTACCCTGGGAAGATCCGCGTATTACTTATGGCACTTTGATTTATAAGCTGGGTGACAAACCGAAAGAGTGGCAACATCAATTGCAATTTACTGCGGTCGTGAGTGATAAAGCCAAAAGTGGTATTTTAGAAACCAAAGCCATTACCCGTTTTAACGTAAAAGGTAAAAGTACTCAGCAAATTAAACCAGCAAGTACGACGGCTGTGCTGCAGTTGCCACCAGACGATGGCGTAGTGAAGCCAATTAAACCGCCAAAGTTCGATAATTTTTCTGACGTGCTCACGCTACAGGATAAAACTAACCTGAAATCAGTCATTGATCGTTTGGTTGGGCTACGTAATCTGAAAGTCGAAGTTGTGGGTCATACCGACAGCACCCCAATCGCACGACGTAATCGGCATATTTTTGAGAATAACCAGGTATTGTCGGAAGCACGTGCGAAATCGGTCGCGGAATACGTTGCTGCTGAATTGGGCGTTACCCAAGAGCAGGTTATTTTCACCGGTAGAGGAGCAACGCGACCAGTTGCGTCCAATGCCACACGAAATGGTCGTGCGCTGAACCGCCGTGTTGAAGTCAAAGTATTATCCGGCGATCCGGATATCCAGCTGGCCAGCATCGATAGCGACATTCAGGTCGCAAGTGTGCAAACAGATATTGAGGGGTTCCTCAGTGACTTGCCGGCAACCGCTTCAGGAAACCCTGCTGCTTTGCCTGTTGAGCCACTGATGCCGGAATTTGATGATAACTGGTTTAACAGCGCGGCTGATAACGCACAATGGTTATGGCCACCGCTTGATCGTAGCCCAAGTATTGGCTCAGTAAAAATCGCCATTTCTCACCAGAAAGGTCAACGTATCAAGCTGCTGCTGGACAATAAACCGGTCAGCCCACTGAACTTTGATGGCGTTGTTAAAGGTCGTCAACGGGACCTGGCCGTCAGTACCTGGCGTGGTGTTGATATTGAACCAGGCCCAAACCGTTTCAGCGTATTCGTAATTGATAAAGACGGCGATATCATCAGCCAATTTAACCGTACCGTACAATACGCACAGGACCCGGCCAAAGCCGAATTAGTAGAAGACCAATCCAGCGCAATCGCCGATGGTATTACTCCGGCCGTGATTGCGGTCAAACTGACGGATAAGGACGGATTCCCGATTCGGGCAGACGTACAAGGTGAGCTGGAGATTCAGGCACCTTATCAACTGTACGATAAAAATGCTGAAATCGAAGCCAACCCGTTAGGTCGTACCACGAAGCCGCGCTACCGCATTGGCGCAGATGGTATCGCATTGATTCGTTTAGCTCCTACCAGTACCTCGGGTGAAGCTGTTCTGCGTTTCCGCCATAACAATGGCCAACAAGATGAACTACGTATCTGGATGCAGGCGCCGAAACGCGATTGGATTCTTGTGGGATTGGGTGATTTGGCCGTCGGTTACAATGCAGGCGGTGGTGATTCTGCTGGTCGCAAAGCAGAAGGTATCGACGATAATATTTATCATGATGGACGCTTAGCATTTTTCACTCAGGGACAAATACCTGGCGACTGGTTAATTACTGCCGCTTATGACTCAGGAAAACCAGAAGCTGAAGCATTTGCTCGCACGATCGAACCCAACCGGTATTACACCTTATATGGTGATGCCAGCCAGCAACGCCTTGACGCCAGCTCAGCCAAAAAACTGTATGTGAAAATCGAGCGCGAACGTTTTTATGCATTATTCGGCGACATCAATACGGATTTAACCGTTACCGAATTGGGCCGCTACAGCCGTAAAATGACGGGTGCACAAACAGCGTATCAGGGTGAAGTGTTTGAATTCTCAGCATTCGCAGCTGAAAGTGATAACGGTTATGCACGTGACGAAATTCAGGGTGACGGAACTTCCGGTCTCTATCGTTTCAGCAACCAACAGCTTGTTGCCAACAGCGAAAAAATTCATCTTGAAATACGTGATCGTTTCCGTAGCGAAATCGTTATCTCACGTCAGGAGCTGCAACGCGACAGCGACTATGTAATCGATTATCAGGACGGTACGGTTTATTTTAAACAGCCAATACTGAGTACCGATGATAGCTTTAATCCCCGCTTTATAATTGCCGAATATGATGTTGATCAAGGCGGTGAGCTTGGCCACATTGCCGGTGGTCGGGCAGGCATTAAGTTACTCGATAACACCGTAAAGGCCGGTGTCACTGTCATCAAACAAAACCAGCAAGGCGATGGTCGTGCGCTGCAGGCAGCCGATGTTAAGTTGAAACTGGGAAACACTGAGATTAAAGCTGAAACCGCGTTCAGTGACCGTATGGTTGAGGGTGAGAAAACTTCGGCAAAAGCACATTTACTGGAAGCAACTCACCGAACAGACAACATCGAAGCCAAAGCTTATGTTCGTCGTCAGGAAGAAAACTTTGGTGTCGATCAATCCTCTTCAGCGGAAAATGACTTCCGAAAAGAAGGCATCGAAGGTACCTGGTACCTGTCTGATCGTGATCGTCTGAAACTGAACGCATTCCACCATTATAAAATCAGCACAGGTGACGATAAGTATCAGACTCAACTGGACTGGATTCACCGTCTCAACAGTGACCAGCAATTCTCTTTTGGCGCGTTATCGTCAGCCGAAGAAAATGAAGGTAGCGACTTATACAGCGATCAGCTTACCGCAGGTTTCAGTAATCGCTTCTTCAATGATCGTATTACTTTGAATGCACAGTTATTAGCGCGTATCTCCGCTCGCTCTGATGCAAAAGATCAGTTGCGCCTTGGAGCCGATTACCGGATAAACAACGACTACAGTGTATTTGGCGAACACGAATTGGGCTTCGAGAAGAATGCACCCCAGCGCACCATTATTGGTTTGCGTGCAACTCCTTGGGCCGGAGCCAAAGCGCAGCAATCTATCGAGCAGGTTAAACAAGACGATGCCTACCGCTTATTCAGTGTGTCTGGTTTAAGCCAGGAATTTCCGATTACTGATGTGTTGAGTTTGAGCGCTGGTTTTGATCAAGCTAGGAATCTGGAAACTAATGCGCCGTCCGAAGTCGGGCAAAACAGCGAAGACTTCTATGCTGTTTATGCGGGCTCCGCGTTGCGAACTTCCATCTGGCAATGGAATAACCGGCTGGAATTCCGTGATGGTAACAACACCGATAAATGGACAGCCCGAACCAGTATTTATCACCCACTGAGCGATGCCATTGCAACCGGCGGTAGCCTCGACTATTTCCATAGCGAGAATAAGGACAAATACAGTAAAAAACTGGATGCGAAGTTCGATTTGGCCATTCGTCCACGCAAAGATCCTTACGCGCTGTTATTACAGACACGTTGGGTCCAGGAAGCTGATGGTGGCCAGGGGACACCTGCTCGCAGTCGCCGCCTGATTAATAACGCACACGTTAACTGGTTAATTACCGCTCGTGATCAGCTGGCAGCGCAGTACGGTATTAAACGTGTTTTGGATCAATACAATAGCAATGATTACGCAGCCACTACCGATTTTATCGCTGCAGAATGGCGTCATCATCTGAACGATCGCTGGGACCTCGGCGCACATGCTCGTCGCCTGCATGGTTATCAGGTGAACCAGACGCAACAGGGGTATGGCGTATCAGTTGGCTGGATACCAAAGACCAATGTTTGGCTGGGTCTTGGTTACAACTTTAGCGGCTTTGTAGATGACGACTTCTCAGCTGCAAACTTTACAGCCCAGGGTGTCTACCTGAAGATGCGCTTCAAAGCAGATCAGGAAACTCTGCAAACACTCCGAGCAGCATTCCAATAAGTCACAAATGGCAGATTTGACCTCCTCTGCCTTCCACAGGACAATGGCAGCCATTCTCGCCTGATTTTTAAGGATTACTCATGGCTGCCAAACAACAACTCATCAATCCAAATGGCCAACCGACTTACGGGGTTTATCCTGATAGCGTCGATCATATCAACTATATGGACTTTGATTTACGCTCCCCAATGGATCGTAAACTGAGTTCACTGGTGAAACGTTTTAAGTTTAATCAGTTTCAGTTCATTGGCCTGATCAGCCCAGAACTGATTGTTGGTATCGCAATTGTTGATCTCAAATTGGGTGGTAATTCGTTTATTTACCTCTACGAACCAAAGACCGATAAGTTTGAAGAATTCTCCTTTATTCAGCCATTTGCAATAAATACCGGTATTGAACCCTTCCCGAACGATGGTGAAGCCAGCTTTAAAAAGGGGAAAAACAGAGTATCGATCAAAGCGTCATCGCGCCCTGGCGTTCGCAAAGTTCAGGTGTCACTGGCTGGCGGTATTGAAATTGATGCCACCATCGACGAAAGCACGTCCTACAACCCACTCGCAGTATGCAGCCGAGCTGGCTACCAGGGCTGGGTATTCACCCAGAAAAGTAACGCTCTGGTCTGCAATGGCAACGTGAAATGGGCTGGCAAAGACTACAATCTCGAAACCATCGGTGCGCTGGCATCTGTGGACTGGAGTTGTGGCTTTATGCGCCGTGAAACATTCTGGAACTGGGGCAGCATGTCTTGCAAACTCAGAGATGGACGTCGCTTAGGGTTTAACCTGGCCGCTGGTGTTAATGAAACTGGTACCAGTGAAAATGCCCTTTGGCTCGACGGTAAGATGCATAAGATTGATATGGTGGACTTCCAGTTTGACCGTTATCATCCGAATCATGCCTGGGCCATGCGCTCAAATGACGGCATGATCCAGTTACATTTTGAGCCCAAGGGTCAACGCAAAGAAAAGATGAATTTGGTCGTGGCTGCGTCCAACTTTACCCAACACTTTGGTCAGTACTATGGCGAGATTCACCTGCCTGATGAAGTGATCACACTCGACGGTGAATGGGGTTTCAGCGAAGACCACTATGCTAAGTGGTAAAAGCCTTCCCTGAAAAGCCACCAAGAACATACCTGAATCAGGGCTGAATAAATTTTGTTCAGCTCTGGAATTATTTCTATCTGCTTGTATAGTTTGAGTAAATCTACAAGCAGGAAGCCTTCATGAGCATCAAACCCCTTTTAATTGCCTCTCTGATTTTCCCTGCCAGTGCAATGGCCGAATTCTCTAACACCTCGTATAGTTTTTTCGGCGCCGGTGCTGAAATCGTCAGTTATAAAGAGGAGGTAAAGAACTTTGGTGGCTTTAAGATTGAGTCGGATTATAGCGCCGTCAATATTAACCAACGCTCTGGGGGCTATACAGCTGTTGACGATAACTTCGGGTTCTTTATCCGAACCGCCTCGACACTGATTGCCAACGAAGAGACTGAGGAATGGAGTGCTAAGGGCCTGTCTGGCAATGTTCAGGAAGACACCGCAGCTATGAACTTTCAGATGTTGGATATCTCCGGCGCCTATCATTTTGGTAACGGCACATATGCCCTGGCAGGAGTTCACTATCAGAAAATTTCCTTTTCTCGTTTTGGTTGGAAGGGATCTACGTCAACAACAGCCTTCGCACAGGGTATTGAGGACAAAATCCGAAATGACCCAGAACAGCTTGATCGTATCACTCGCCTGGTAAATGGAGAGCTGACGAACAGCAGCGGTCGGGTTATTGTGCCGAAGGACAAAGCAGGCAACGTTATTACAACGGTTGAAGACTATTTCACTGCCACACGTTTTGATCCGGAAAAAACGCAGCCAGTGGTATTTGAAGATGCCAGCTCCTTTAGTATCACTGCGGGTATCGAACATGACAGTTATTTTGTTAATCAGTCATTAGGTATACGCTACCTGTTAGGCAGCCACATTGGTTTCAATGTTTACGAGAATGTACTGAACAGCGGCGAGGATCGGTCCCTTACCCGCAGTTTTGGCGGGGGCATTGATCTGCGCTTGACCGCAGGAATTGGCTATCAATTCCGACCAGAGATTGGCGCACTGCTGTTATTTGAAACAAATGCCAGTTGGACAGATGGCATCGAGGAGAAATTGAACGATGCTCAAACCGTTCAGTTACCGGACAATACGTTTTATGCCCACGCAATTAACGGTACGATTTTCTGGAACTTCTGATCACATCAAATCATAAAAAAGCGCGTTAATTAACGCGCTTTTTTATTTCCGGAAAACAAAGTATTAACGCCCTTGCTTTTTCCGCTGCTTACGCATTTTGTCATGCTTGGCCTGACGAATAGAGGCGGTTTTCACCACAGAATCGCGACGGCGCTTACTGCGGTGTTTCACTTCTTTCTCTTTATCAGAGAACGGGTTTGACCCCTGACGGAATTCGAAACGGATCGGCGTACCTTTAATGTCCAAAACGCGGCGGAACGTATTAGCCAGGTAGCGCTTATAGTCTTCCGGTAAATCTTCAACCATGTTGCCGTGAACAATAATTCGCGGCGGGTTCGAACCACCCTGGTGTGCGTAACGTAATTTCGGACGACGACTGCGAATCATTGGTGGCTGATGGCTGGAAACGGCATCTTCCATAATTCGCGTCAGCATATTGGTTTGCCACTTAGCCATTGCCGAACGATAAGCCTGATCAACAGACTCGTATAAATGACCAACACCCGTTCCGTGTAATGCCGAAATAAAATGCATTTCAGCAAATGTCAGGAAGTCGAAACGCCGATCAATCTCATCTTTAACGCGCTGTTTTTCATAAGCGTCCATGCCATCCCATTTATTGATGGCAATGACCAGTGCACGACCCGAGTTCAATACAAAGCTCAACATGTGCAGATCCTGCTCTACAATACCGTCACGGGCATCCAGAACAAGAATACAAACATGGCAATCCTGAATCGCTTGCAAAGTCTTAATGATGGAGAATTTTTCAGCCGCCTCATGAATGTTTTTACGACGGCGAACGCCTGCGGTATCAATAAGCGTGTAGTCCTGGCCGTGTCGCTCATACGGGATATACACACTGTCGCGGGTAGTACCGGCCTGGTCATATACTACCACCCGCTCCTCCCCCAGAAAGCGATTGACCAAAGTCGATTTGCCGACATTCGGACGACCAACAACGGCTATTTTTACGCCTTTAACGTTTAACGCTTCGTACTGCACCGGCTGTTCGGTTTCTTCTTCCTCTTCGTCGTAAACGTACTCCAGTTCACGATTCTGAGCTGCGGCTAATTCAGCCGCTTTCTTCTCTTTTTCTTCCGGCAGCTCGTCTAATACATAATCGATTAATGCGCTGATACCACGGTTATGCGCAGCGGCAATGGCCAGTGGCTCACCCATCGCCAATTCATAAAACTCGCCCAGCACCAGATCCGGATTACGGCCATCTATTTTGTTAACAACCAAATATGCTTCTTTATTGTTACGACGCAGATATTCAGAAATCATTCGATCGCCAGCAGTAATACCGGCGTTGGCATCTACCATAAAGAAAACAATGTCAGCTTCCTGCATGGCCTGAAAGCTCTGACTCGCCATTGCTTCATCAATGCCTTCTTCCTGACCACTTATCCCACCGGTATCGATGACAATGAATGGCCGATCACCAACTTTACCTTCGCCATACTTACGGTCACGGGTTAAGCCTGCAATTTCTGCCACCAAAGCATCGCGGCTTTTGGTTAAACGATTGAACAATGTGGATTTGCCAACGTTGGGACGACCAACCAGGGCGATTACAGGAACCATAAGTTAACTGCCTTTAAAAAACGAAAAGGCTGGCATCGGCCAACCTTGAAAATACTTCTGATAAATCATCAGTAACAGGGAGAATCAGTAATTCGTTACTTTTTGTCGCAGCAACCGAATGTTGCAGGCTAAACCGGGCATGAAGACATGCCCAGGGTTAGTGTCAAGAAAATAACGTGCTGCTGATCCTTGTCATTCTGAGTCTGAAGCAGACTCAATTGTGACCAACGCCAGCTCACCTGCGTTGGTATAAATCAGTACACCCTGATCTGTGGCAACCATAGGACTGCGAATTCCAAAATCGCGACCGCGCAACATGCGCCAATTGGTTGCTTCGCCCTGAGCCGGATAGCTGATGTGCAACGGCTTGGGACGCATGTGCAAACGGCCGACAAGCTCACCATCCACCTGACGCAGCAAGTGAACATAGCCTTCACCATCGGCAACCACGAGATAACTGCCATAAGCGATTACCTTGCCCAGCTCACGCTTCGTTAAGGCACTCTGCAACCACTGGCTGGCACCATTTCGCTGATCGTAAGCCTGGATACTACCGTCGTCCAGAGTCAGGTACAAAGAACCCAATGCCAATGCCGGACTGGTGTAAGAAGAACCCTCTTCTTCCCAATCGGTTTCTCCGGTTAACGACAACGCGGCTAATTTACCGTGGTAACTGGTGGCGTAGATACGGCCATCTTCCCAGATCGGACTGGCATCAACATCCACCAGACGTTCCAGTTCAGAACGACCATCCGGGATGGCCAGACGCTTATCCCAACGAGGAATACCCAGTGTCTTATCCAAAGCAACTACTTTGCCTGTAGCAAAACCGGTTACAACAAAATCATCCAGAACCAACGGTGTGCTGGTACCACGCACCGTTAATACTGGCATCGCGTGTTCATAAGACCAGGCTTGTTTACCATCCAGACGTTCGAAAGCGCTTATGCGTCCATCAACGGTGTGGACAAATACCCGACGCTCGTCAAAGCCCGCCGGAGAGATCGATTCACTGCTGAGAACCGCTTGCCACAGAGGTTCACCTTCGGTGCTCAGGCAATGCAGTATGCCATCACGGGTGGCTACAAATACCTGCCCGGAATCGACAACAACACCGCCAGTGATTGTCTGATCCAGATCAACCTGCCAGTTCTGCGAACCATCTTCCAGCTCAAGTGAATACAAACGCCCGGAACTGTCCGCTGCAAAAACCTGATCTCCGACAACGACGGCGCGCAATCTCGCATAAGCACTGCCCGGACCTTTGCCCAGTGTTTGTCGCCAGCTGACCGATAGCTCAGTCTTGGCTTCGAACTCAGGTAACAATCCTTGCGCTTCTTCCGCTTCCTTTTCAGGCGTACTGGAACAAGCAGATAAAGCAAAGGCCATCACAGCCGCTGATAACCAGGAAAAACGCACGAGAATTAAGACTCCTCAGCAACCAGTTCAACACTGGTCAGGTTATCGATTTTACGCTGTAACACCTGGGTGCTTATACCGGCCTCCTGAGCCGCGGCTTTGGCAGCAACGTAGGCACTGCGAGCCTCACTCATGTCACCTTTACGGTACAGTGCATCACCTTTTACTTCCTGAAACTGTGCAGCGTAAGCTGCATCAGGTTGCGCAGGAATTAACGCCAACGCCTCGTCGTTTTTATCCAGTTGCACCAGAATGTTGGCCAGTCGAACCTGTGCCGTCAGCTTGACAGGGCCTTCATCGGCTGCAGCAATAACAGACTTTAACTCGTTAACCGCGGTTTCGAAGTCGCCATTGTCAGCAGCAAAACGAGCCAGGAATAAACCACCGAACTGGCTGTATACCGTAGAGCTGAAATCTTTTTTCAGCTGTTCAGCAAGCGAGATCATTTCAGCTTTAACCGCGTCGGTCTGCTCGGCTGATGGCTGAGCCGCTTTGTCCACCAGTTGAGAATATACGGCCGACGCCGCCTCTCCGGTTGCACGAACGTTGTCCTGATAGGTATTCCAACCTAACCAGCCGCCGGCAACGACAACAACAGATAAAATCAGGCTGGTGCCATTTTCAGACCACCATTTCTTTAGTGCTTCGACCTGTTCTTCTTCCGTTTTAAATTCGTTCATTCCAAATCCTCTACCCCGGTTACAAATTACCGGCTGTTGTTATTCAAAATTAATTAATCTGTTGAGCAATCCAGGCCGCAACTTCTGCCTGAGGCATAGTTTGCTGATCCAGTTCACCGGATAAATCTTTTACCGTCGCCTGTTGCTCAGCAATTTCACTCTCACCGAGCAGAATGGCAAAACGGGCGCCACTTTTATCAGCCTTTTTCATCTGGCTCTTGAAACTGCCGCCACCACAATGTGTCTGGATACGGAGCCAATCATGTTCGGTGCGAATCCGATCAGACAACAACAGTGCCGCTTTATCGGCACCGTCGCCCAGCGCACAAACATAAACATCAAGCGTATTCAGTACAGCATCCGGAACCAGATCCAGAGTTTCTAGCATAAGAATAAGACGCTCAACACCCATGGCAAAACCAACCGCAGGTGTTGGCTTACCGCCCAACTGTTCAACCAGACCGTCATATCGACCACCGGCACAAACCGTTCCCTGAGCACCCAACTTGTCGGTCACCCATTCAAATACGGTTTTACAGTAATAATCCAGACCACGTACCAAGCGCTGATTAATTTCGTATTTCACACCGGCTGCATCCAAAACGCTGCACAGCTTATCGAAATGTTCGCGACTCTCGTCATCGAGATGGTCATGCAGCGTTGGTGCATCGGCTAATAATGCCTGAGTTTGCTCGTTTTTACTGTCAAGAATGCGCAGCGGATTCGATTCAAGACGACGTAAACTGTCTTCATCTAACTGATCTTTACGTTCCGAAAGATAAGCAACCAACGCCTCTTTATATTGTCCACGGGCTTCATTGCTGCCCAGTGTATTCAGTTGCAGTGTTACTGCGTTGGTCAGGCCAAGCATTTTCCAAAGCCGCGCCGTCAGCAGGATCACTTCCGCGTCGATATCGGCCGTTGCGATACCAAACGTCTCTACACCTATCTGGTGGAACTGACGATAGCGACCTTTTTGCGGGCGTTCATGTCGAAACATTGGGCCAGTGTACCAAAGGCGCTGAGTCTGATTGTACAATAAGCCGTGTTCCTCACACGCACGAACACAGCTGGCGGTGCCTTCCGGTCGCAGAGTCAAACTATCGCCGTTACGATCATCGAAGGTGTACATTTCTTTTTCGACGATATCCGTCACTTCACCAATAGAGCGTTTAAACAGATTGGTCTGCTCAACAATTGGCATGCGGATTTCGCCGTATCCATAACCAGCCAACAGCTCTTTTACTGTGCCTTCCAGATATTGCCAAACCGGAGTCTCATTTGGCTTGATATCGTTCATGCCACGAATGGCCTGAATTTTTTTACTCATAATCGTTTTTTACTCGTTAATCATCTGCTGCCCGACACAACATCAGGCATCAGTAACAATCATATCTTTGCGTTGTTCTTCCAACTCAGCAGCGCGCTCACGGATCAAACGCTCAAGATCATCCACCAGATTGTCGTTGTTCACTTTTTGCTGCGGCTTACCGTCGATGTAGACCAGGTTTGGCTGACCACCAGCGAGACCAACATCGGTCTCCTTAGCTTCGCCAGGACCATTCACTACACAACCAATCACCGAAACGTCCATTGAGGTTCGGATGTCTTCAACCCGCATTTCCAGCTCGTTCATGGTTTTGATCACATCAAAGTTCTGGCGAGAACAGCTTGGACAAGCAATAAAGTTGATACCCCGGGAACGCAGCTTTAACGACTTGAGCATGTCCCAACCCACTTTCACTTCTTCAACCGGATCAGCTGCCAGAGACACACGAATCGTGTCACCAATGCCTTCCCACAAGAGCAAACCCAGGCCAATCGACGATTTCACCGTACCGCCACGCAGACCGCCCGCTTCGGTAATACCCAGATGTAATGGTTGGTCAATCTGCTCTGAAATCTTTTTGTAAGCCGCCACCGTCATAAAAATATCGGATGCTTTAAGGCTCAGTTTGTAATCCAGAAAGTCCAGTTGATCGAGGATATCGATGTGGCGCATGGCCGATTCAACTAATGCATCGGGAGTGGGTTCGCCGTATTTTTTCTGCAGGTCTTTTTCCAAAGAGCCGGCATTAACACCGATTCGAATCGGAATGTTGCGCTCGCGGGCGGCATCAACCACCGCTCGCACTCGATCTTCACGTCCAATATTACCGGGGTTAATCCGCAGACAATCAACACCAAGCTGTGCAACACGCAGGGCAATGCGGTAGTCAAAATGAATATCCGACACCAGAGGAATACTGACTTGTTTACGAATTTCGCCAAACGCTTCCGCCGCTTCCATGGTTGGAACGGACACACGGACAATATCAGCACCAGCATCCTGGGCACGCATAATCTGTGCAACGGTGGCATCAATATCCGTAGTTTCGGTATTGGTCATGGTTTGGATGGCAATCGGGGCACCGCCGCCAACCGGCACATTCCCCACCATAATCTGGCGAGTTTTACGACGTTTTATCGGATTTTCAAACAGGCCGCTCATAATTCATTCCCGCTAACTGCCGACAGCGATTGCTGATATTGCTTGTATTCTTTTGAGTCCGGGAAATTCTGCTTCAGCTCAGACGCAAATTGAATCGCACGATCAGTGTTCTGACTGATGGCAGCCAATTTAATCCCGAGCCACAGGCTATGGGCATTGTGCTGCGTTTGCTGGCGCTTAGCCAAACGATCCAGACGATCAAAGTATTTTTGCGATTCGCTGTAGTTTTGTGCTTCAAACAGCAAAGTTGAGATATTCCCAAGGGCATCGACGTTGTAGGGCATGATTCGCAGGGATTCACGATACGACTTTACTGCAAGGTCCGGTTTCCCCCAACGATAGGCATTGATCGCAAGATCATTATGGGCCGCCACACGGTTCTCGTAATACCGGTTCCCAGCGACGACGGTTAACTCATCGTTGGCTTCTTCGAAGCGCTTGGTTCGGGTGTAGATTCGCCCTAGATGGTGTTTGGCTTGGCTGAACTGCTCATCAAGACTGATGGCTGTTTTGAACGACTCTTCCGCCAGATCCAACTCACCCTCAGCTTGCCATAACAATCCCATTGCATCGTGCGCCGGAGCAAAGTCAGGATTGATATCCAGCGCCCGGTTTAAGCGCTGACGCGCCCAGTCAAAACGACCATTCTTGATATACGCCAACCCCAGCTGGGTGTAATTCTCAACCGCCTTATCCGGGGACGCCTTCTTGTTAAACGGACTTTCAACGACAGTGACACAAGCACTAAGTAACAATGTCAGCATGGCTGCAGCCAGGTATTTGGTCCAGCGATTTCCCTTCGACATTAATGACGAGCCTCAGATTGAACTTCAGATTCATCCAGTTGTACCGCATTAATGTATTTCGCGCTACGACGAGTTCTGTCTTGTACCCGACCAACCAGCTGGCCACAAGCGGCATCAATGTCGTCGCCACGCGTGGAACGGATAGTGACAATATGACCAGCGTTAATCAGATGATCACGGAAACGATAGGTACGGTTGTTACTGGGACGCTTATAACCGGAATTCGGAAACGGATTAAAAGGTATGAGGTTAATTTTACACGGCACCTGCTTCATCAGTTGCGCTAATTGTTCTGCGTGTTCCAGCTCATCATTCACACCATCGATCAAGGTGTACTCAATGGTGGCTTTGCGACGGTCTGGTAATTTATCGAGGTAACGATTGACCGAAGCAATCAATTCTTTGATAGGGTACTTTTTATTCAGTGGCACTAACTGATTGCGCAATTCATCATTGGGCGCGTGCAACGAAATTGCCAGCGATACATCGGTAATTTCACCCAGCTTATCAATCTTCGGCACCACACCTGAGGTACTCAGGGTTACACGGCGTTTCGACAAGCCATAAGCGTTGTCTTCCATCATCAATGCCATGGCATCAACAACGTTATCAAAATTCAGCAGCGGTTCTCCCATGCCCATCATCACCACATTGGTGATTTTACGCTCACGGCGTTCGCCCGGCTCATGGAATGCCATTGCGGCAACATATACCTGGCCAATGATTTCGGCGGCACTTAAATCGCGGTTAAAACCCTGCTTACCCGTAGAGCAGAACGAACAGTCCAGCGAACAGCCAATCTGCGAGCTGACACACAAGGTGCCGCGTTCTTTCTCGGGAATGTAAACAGTTTCAACCGAGCTACCACCTTCCATACGCATTACCCATTTGCGGGTACCGTCTTTGGAAGTTTCGTCATAGATCACTTCCGGCAGTTTCACTTCGCTAATGGCCGCCAGCTTGGCACGCAGGCCTTTGCTCATGTTGGTCATCTTGTCGAAGTCAGCTTCACCGTATTGGTGAATCCATTTCAACATCTGTTGCGCACGGAATTTCTTTTCACCCATATCGGCAAAAAAAGCTTCCATCTTCTGCGGGGATAATCCCAGTAAATTAATTTTTTCAGCAGTATCAGACATCGAATTGGTTACCTGGAGATACTGTCAGCGAACTGACAAACAAGGTGCTTCCTGACGGGCAACGGAAGGCGTCCGACGCCTTCCGAACATTTGCCGGAGAACCGAGTCCTCCGGCAACAAGTGCTTAGCGAGGGCAGATTTCTTCAGCAGCGAAGAAGTAATCAATTTCGCGAGCAGCAGACTCAGCAGAGTCAGAACCGTGTACAGCGTTCGCATCAATGCTCTGAGCGAAGTCAGCGCGGATGGTGCCAGCGTCAGCTTCTTGTGGGTTAGTTGCACCCATCAGCTCACGGTTTTTAGCGATTGCGCCTTCACCTTCCAGAACCTGTACAACCACAGGACCAGAAGTCATGAAACCAACCAGATCTTTGAAGAAAGGACGCTCAGCATGCTCAGCGTAGAAACCGCCAGCTTTTTCGTCGTCCAGTTGCAGCATTTTAGCCGCAACGATTTGCAGGCCAGCTTTCTCGAAACGAGCCAGGATTTCACCGATTACGTTTTTGCCAACTGCGTCTGGTTTAACGATAGACAGGGTGCGTTCTACAGCCATTATAAGCTCCTAAATAGTCAATTAATGGTTAAAAGTGTTTACGAAAAATAAAACCCGCGGATTATACGCACCTTTTGATGAAAATTGTACGCGTATTCAGTGGATTCCGGGTAAAAATTATGACCTGCGCAACAAGCTAATGACTCGGCCAACCTCTGCGATGGTATTGTCGATATCTTCTTCAGTGGTAAAGCGCCCGACCGAGAAACGTAAACCAGCGTGAGCCAGCTCATCGCTGCGACCAATTGCCTTAAGCACATAGGATGGCGCGACACTGGCTGAATTGCAGGCAGAACCCGATGACACCGCAACCTTCGCCAGCGATGCCAAGAGAATCTCGCCATCTACCCCAGCAAAACTGGCATTCAGATGACCAGCACTGCGCTGCTGAAGATCGCCGTTGAGATAAACCTCACCCAACGCTTCCAGCCCCTGCCATAAACGATCACGCAGACCGCAAATGCGTCGTTCATCCTCTTGCAGCTCTTCATTTGCAATGCTCGCCGCCTCACCAAATCCGACCAATTGATGCGTTGCCAAGGTACCCGACCGCATGCCCCGCTCATGGCCACCGCCGTGAATCTGAGCCATCAACTTAACCTGAGGGTTTCGTCTTACATACAAAGCACCAACGCCTTTCGGGCCATACATTTTGTGGGCAGAAACAGACATTAAGTCAACGCCCCAGGCATTAACATCCACTTTCTGTTTGGCCATTGCCTGTGCAGCATCGACATGCAGCAGCGCTTTATGGCCTTTCAATTGCGCGCTAACGGCGGCGATATCAGTTTTGGTACCAAGTTCATTATTCACCGCCATCAAAGATACTAAGCAGGTGTGCTCTGTCAGCGCCGCGGCAACCTGATCAGCACGGATAAGGCCATCAGCGTCCGGAGTCAGATAACTGACCTCCACCCCTTTACTTTGAAGATATTCGCAGGCGTCCAGGATTGCTTTATGTTCAATCGCGGAGGTAATGATGTGCAGTGGTTGATCAGGGTCTTCAGACCATCGTTGCTCAATCACGCCTTTCAACGCCAGGTTATTGCTCTCCGTTGCACCGGATGTCCATACAATCTCACGTGGATCGGCAGCTAACAGATCCGCCACCTGACGGCGTGCGTTTTCCACGGCCTGCTCGGCCTGCCAACCAAATTTATGGGATCGGGACGCCGGGTTGGCAAAATTGCCATCCAGCGTCAGACATTGCGCCATTATCTCAGCGACTCGGGGGTCTACAGGAGTGGTAGCAGCGTAATCGAGATAAATGGGTTTCATGGAGAGCCGTCTATGTCTGTCAGGAAAATGGCCCATTGTCGACAAGCGGTCCGGCACGTCAAGCCCAGACCACTAAAGAAGCGTTTCTGACCCAATCAGGCCAGTGCAACTTCCTCGTTCAGAATGGCATCAATACGCTTGGCGTTGTTTTCTTCCTGACGATCAGCGACCTGCCGAACTTCCTCACGTTCAATCAGACTTTTAAGCGTAATGCTGCGCAGGAAAGCATGAATCTGATCACTCAGATCGATCCATAAATGATGGGTCAAACACGAATCACCGTTCTGGCAGTCACCCTTGCGGTTGCATTTTGTCGCATCCATGGACTCGTTAACAGCATCGATGATTTCCGCGACGTGAATCTCGTCGTCATTGCGACTCAGACGATAACCACCGCCCGGACCGCGGACACTGGCTACCAGCCCATTACGTCGGAGTTTTGAAAATAACTGTTCAAGATAAGAAAGGGAGATTCCCTGGCGACCGGAGATATCACTCAGACTCACAGGTCCACTTTGGGCATGAATTGCCAGGTCCAACATGGCAGTTACCGCATAGCGGCCTTTTGTTGTTAAGCGCATAACGCCACCTCTGATCTAATCACGGTGGCATTATGCTGATACCCGACTATTTTAGTCAACTATTTTTGAGCAGAGTTTTGCACATCGCCAACGTCCGCACTGGCGCCTTCACTGAGGGCCTCCGTTTCCTCACCCAACGCAACAAACGTTTCTTGCTCCAGCTCAGGCAAAGCCTCATTGCAAGTATTATCGCCGAGGTCGCTTAACGCCTTGCACATGCTATCAATCTTACGATCTACCGCATGCATATGATCCATCATATTGTGGATCGAACGAGCGATTGGATCGGGCATTTCATCAGCAATACCATAAGCATCGAAACCCATTTTTTCTGCTATTTCCTTACGACGACTGGCTTGTTCGTCTGTCGCCTTACGCACAATACGCCCTGGAATTCCGACAACGGTTACCGCTTCCGGTACTTCTTTAGTAACAACCGCATTGGAACCGATCCGCGCATTTTCGCCAACCACAATAGGGCCAAGTACTTTGGCACCCGCCCCGACGACAACACCGTTTTTCAGCGTCGGATGACGCTTGCCTTTGTTCCAGCTGGTACCACCTAAGGTCACACCATGATAGAGGGTACAGTCATTGCCAATCTCGGCGGTTTCGCCGATAACAACCCCCATACCGTGATCAATAAAAAACCGCCGGCCAATAGTTGCACCGGGATGAATCTCGATACCTGTCATCCAGCGGCTGAAGGTGGACAGAAAACGTGACAACCACTTAAAATTGTTGCGCCACAGCCAGTTGGCCATTCTGTAATGTACAATCGCATGCACACCTGGATAGGTCGTGATCACCTCAAAGGTGTTACGTGCCGCCGGATCACGTTCAAAAACGCAGGCGATATCTTCACGAATATTTCTGATACTCAATCGGAGTCTCCGGTCCTTACTGCGTCCTGATGTACAGTCTGTACTTTTTGCTGACGCTGAACGGCACTGAATATGCCGCGTAAAATATTAACTTCCATTTTGTCGACACCCGCTCGCTGGAACAAACGACGCAAGCGCGACATGGTCTGCTTAGGTGTATTGGGGTCCAGAAAGCCAATATCAACCATCACTCGCTCCAAATGATGCAACATACCGTTGAGCTGTTCATGATTCGCCAGTTCATAATCCCATTCGACCCCCCAAGCCGATTCGGCCGGAACTTTTTCGGGCTCGGAGATCGCTGCCAGGCGCATTTCATAGCACATCACCTGAATGGCCTGGGCGACGTTCAAAGAAGAAAAGTCTTCATCCGTCGGAATATGCACATGCGCATGGCACAGGTGCAGTTCGTCGTTGGTTAGACCACTCGATTCGCGTCCGAATACCAATGCAATGTTATTACCATTGACCGCCGCACCGGCAGCCTTGGTAGCGCATTCACGGGGGGTCATCAATGGCCAGGGAATGTAACGACTGCGTGCACTGGTACCCACAACCAAGCCACAGTCAGCAATGGCCTCCTCCAACGTGTTCACAATGCGCGCTCGCTGCAGAATATCTTCTGCACGTGACGATCGCTGAATCGCTTCCTCATCGATAGCTGCCTTGGGATCGACCAACACCAACTGGCTGAGCCCCATATTTTTCATTGCCCGGGCAGCTGCGCCGATATTGCCGGAATGAGTGGTATTGACCATAACAATCTCAATATTGTCGAGCATAACGGGGTCTGATCTCCGGTGATTAAAGGGTGAAAACACAACAAAGGGCGACAGTGTAGCGCAAAAGCTCCGGCTGGTGATATAATCGCCGGTTCCCTGTTCTTTAAGAGATAGCAATTCCTATGCAGCCCATGGTTAACCTGGCGTTGCGCGCCGCGCGTAATGCTGGTCAGGATTTAGTTCGCCGCCTCGATCGTTTTGATGCTTCGCAAAGCAGCGATCAGGAAAAAGCCAAGTTCATTGCAGACTGCACTATCGGTCTGGAGAAAGGCATTATTTTCGAGCTGAAAAAATCCTTACCGGAACACAATTTCCACGGCCGTGAAACCGGTGACAATATTACCGATGAAAAGCAGCCGACCTGGCAAGTCTGTGTTATTGATGAGGTCTCTAACTTCCGCGTGGGAATTCCGTCTTTTGCGATTACCATCAGCTGCCTGCAAAGCGGCAAAACGGAACATGCCATCATGGTCAACCCAATGAATGGCGATGAATTCACTGCGTCACGTGGCCGCGGCACCCAACTGAACAACCGTCGTATTCGCGCCAGTAATGTGAGCACGCTGGAAGACAGTATCATCGGCTACACCCAACCACGCAGCAATAATGAAGAAGCATTCGAGCAACGCCAGCGCCTGCAAAACCTGATGGTGAAAAGTTATGACCTGCGCAATATCGGCTCCAACGCTCTGTCGCTGGCTTATGTCGCTGCGGACCGCTTTCAGGGTGCTTTACTGAGCAATGTTGACGAGTTTGCGTTGACCGCTGGCAGCCTGATTGCGTCAGAAGCGGGCTGCCTGCTGGCAGATGCCAGCGGTCAGCCACAGCTGAAAGCACCCGCCAATTTGGTTGTTAGTAACCCGCGCCTGCTAAAGGCACTGGTTGCACTGAAGTAACACTCCGTCACACAGCGCTACACAAATAATGTGATGTATCCCTTCCATTCCGGTGAACAGAACTATACTGAGTTGATTACCGGAAAGGGAGAGCATCACAATGCTGATATGGCAACAACTGACATTGATCATGCAATGGTACGCGGAGCCTCAGGGCTGTGATGAACTGGAACTTCACAAAGATCAGCACTAGTTGCAGAATCTCACATACAAAAAAGCCGCATCACCTGACGTGATGCGGCTTTTTTATTTTAGCGTGTGGGAATCAACGAATCGCTGACACGTCTTCTGCTTGTGGGCCTTTCTGACCACGAACCACGGTAAATTTAACGCGCTGACCTTCGGTTAACGATCGATGGCCCTGGCCACGGATCGAACGAAAGTGAACGAACACATCTTCACCTTCATCCCAGGTGATAAAACCAAAACCTTTTTTGACGTTAAACCATTTAACCACACCGCGCTCACGACCATCTTCCACGTCATTTTCCACAATGGTGCCACTGCCGCGGTAACGACGACGACGCGCCGGAACCAACTGTGCTGATACCAGGCTGATGACAAAAACAGCAACCGCCAGAGCCACCAGCACATCTGTCTGACTATTAAACGTCAGAGGGTATGCTGTCAGCATCAATGCTGGCAACAAAGCAGCAAAGACCAAAGCCACAATAATTTTACGAACAATCAATTTACCCATGTTTTCTCTCGTATCAATCGTTATTATCGTTTATCTCGACCTGTTTAACAGATTCAGTAGCAACAGTAATTCGCCGTAATTTAGTGCGAAACAAGCCGGTGAGTTCTATAACAAGTCGGCTATGAAAGCCCAATTCATCAAAAAAATCAACACGATAGAATAAGGTTGTAAAGTGTCAAACCAAGAAACTGATACAGCACATATCCAGGATCAGCGAATCACTGAGTTGGAAACCCGGATTCTGTATCTCGAAGATACGATTGAGAGCCTGAATTCAGAAATGGCTGAATTCTCACAACAGTTCGCACTGGCAAAAAATGCGCTGCAAATGATGCATAAAAAACTGGAGCAAGTGAGTGGCGATTCGGATGTATTCAACAATCCGGCTGACGAGCCGCCACCACCGCACTATTAGCGATCAGAAGCCACCCAAAGCCATCGATTTCAGCGCAGAATTTTGCCGCAATATCCGTTTGCGGCATCCTGATATTACTGAGCAGGCAAAAGCTTATAACACCTGACGATTACGCATCAGCACACTCACAGCCAAGCATAGAAGTGTGAACACCGCAGGCATAATAAAAATGTTGAGTGCTTTGAGTTGAGTACCGAGTGCTTCTATATCCTTATCCAGCTCATGCTGAACCGCACGTAACTCCTGACGAATTTCCACTTTCTGACGCTGAAAATCTGCCAAAGCCAACTGCTGTTCAGTGGATAGCGTCAGCACCTGATTAGTACCGTCTTTTTGTTGCTGCAATTGCTCCAACTGCGCTTCAGTCTCCTGCAAGCGTTGCTGCAAACGCTGTTCGCTGACAAGAAAACGCGCTTCGGCCTGAACACGAAGTGCTTCAACTTTTTCAAATGGTCGTGTGTATTGACCGCGCGCTCTCAAGCTGATCAGCTCAGGACTGCCGGAGAGCTGATCCACCAGGTTGATCGTCATATTGCCATTGTCGGCCCAGGGAGAGGCAATCCGCTGGCCGAAGAAATTCTGCACCTGAACCCACAAACGATCGGTCAGTACATCGGAGTCCGCCACCAGAGTAACGGCCAGCTGGTCGCCTTGTTGTATGTGGTTATCCGCTAGCACACCATCCACGCCGTCGGGATACGCACTACTGGCCGAGCCAGTAACCTGTATTGCAAGGTTGAACTTCTGATTTGCTGACATAAAGCCGCGCTGTAACTCAATCAGATCAATACCAGAGCGCAACCGATCAGCTTCGATTAGCTGTGCATCGGTTGATGAGAACAACCAGGGAGTGAATTCCGTGGTTGCATCTGCTGTCGCGGTAAAAGCACCGGCACTGCTCAGATTCAAACTCTCTAACTCTGCCGTAGCAACGTTGCTGGTGTCGGTACTTTCAGCCCCCAAAGACAACAATCCAAAATGACGAATCGGAGGCCGGTTATTCCCCTGATTCACAACCAACGCATTGGCTGCATCCAGCACCACCTGATCAGCATTCCAATCAACTCCCCAATTCTCCAGTAAAGCGTTCAACGTCGTCGCTGAACCACTATCAGCAACCGCCATCTGCCCAGGAACTGTCGACTCAACAACCGGATCGAGGAACGCTAAAATGCGTCCACCTCTCAAGGCGAACTGATCGATCGCGTACAACGCCTGAGAATCTAACTCTGGAGGCTGGATTAACAACAATAAATCGACATCATCCGCAATCGATTCAATGTCTGCAGTTATTGACCGGACCTCATACTGCTGATCCAGCTGCTCAATCGCCATCCACGGAGGAGAAGGACGACCACTGCGGGGATCAAAGCCGCCACGCACATCCAGACCAGATAACAGTGCAATGACCGGCGCACTGGATTGCTGTAACTGATATATCAACTGAGTCACTTCGTACTCGAGAAAGGCCTCTTTATCCGGCTGAAGAAATGGCAATACCGCACGACTCCCATCTTGCGCAATGATTGCCAGACCAAAATATAATTCATCACCAAAACCCGATACCGGCACAGCCTGAAGCCCCATTTCTGTGGCCTGGTCTTCCTGTTCAGAAAAAGGTTCAGGATCAATCAGCGACAAACGTAACTGGCCATTAGAATGTAAAACATATTCCGCTAATAACTCCCGAACCTGTTGTGCATAAGCGCGCAGAGATGTCAGCTCTTCACTCGCTTTTTGCGAGAAAAACAGCTGTATTTCAAGCGGCTTTTCGATCTTCGCAAGAATCGCCTTGCTGCCTGGCGACAGAGTAAACAGCCCCTGCTCCGTCAGATCCAGCCGGGTGCTGGTACCTAATTGGTTGATGGCACCCGCCGCTAATAAAAAAGCAGCGAATAACAAAATGAAAAATGAGGATTTTAATTTCATGATGCTTCCTTATTGCGCCTTTTTAATAGTCAGAATCTGAGTCGTAGCGAATAGCCACACGATAATAGTCAGCAGGAAAAACAACACATCTCGCAAATCCACAACACCACGGGACAGCGCTTCAAAGTGTGTCATAAAACTCAGACTGGCAACGAAGTCAGTCACAGCAGATGAACCAAAACTTCGAAATACATCAAGCACCATAGGCAAGCCACTCAACATCAACAGAAAACACACCAATACTGCCAGAATAAAAGCCACAATCTGATTACGACTGAGCGCCGACATACAAGAGCCTACTGCGATAAAAGCGCCGGCCATCAACCAACTGCCTAAATAGCTGGTGAGAATAACGCCATTATCAGGGGAGCCAAGGTAATTAACGGTGATCCATAACGGAAACGTAAATATCAGCGCCATACCAGCAAATAACCAGGCTGCCATGAATTTACCGGTAACGGCTTGCCACAAGGTAATCGGCAAAGTCATTAGTAACTCAATTGAACCAAGCTGACGCTCCTGCGACCATAAACTCATTGCAATGGCGGGCATGAAGAACAGAAATAACCACGGATGAAAACCAAAGAAAGGCACCAAATCAGCCTGGCCCCTGAGATAGAAATTACCCAGGTAGAAAGTGAATGCACCCGACATCACCAGAAAAATAAAAATAAAAACATAGGCTACCGGCGTGGAAAAATACGCCGCCAATTCACGCTTACAAATAATCCAGGTATTCATCTTTGCCTCCTTATAGCTGTGTTTTCAGATCAGGTTGAGTCAAAGAACGGAAGACATCATCCAGTCGTCCGCGCTCAATCGTTAATGATTCAAGCGGCCAATTCTGCTGCTCAATGAGTGCTGAAATCTCGGGATACAGCTGGACGTTCTTTTTCGGGAGTAACAAATAACTCAGCCCCTGTTGCTGCTCATCGACTTCGATAACATCATCCAAAGCCGAAAAACGGGCTACTGCATCAATAACCGGCTGCTGAAAACGTATCGAGATAGCCTGGTGATAACGTGAACGTGCCTCCAGCTCTGCGGGGGTGCCATCAATAACCTTCCGACCCTGGGCGATGATCATCGCCCGAGAGCATACAGAGGTAACCTCTTCGAGAATGTGAGTAGAGACAATAACAATCTTGTCGTCGGACAAATTTTGAATCAACTGACGTACCTGTTGCTTCTGGTTTGGGTCCAGACCATCAGTTGGTTCATCGAGAATCAGAATGCGTGGGTCATGCAACAGGGTTTGTGCCAGGCCAACGCGACGCTTATACCCTTTGGACAACGTATGGATAGGTTGTGCCACCGCATCTTTCAAATCCAATTGGTTCACAACGCTGGCGATACGACGCTTTAACTCCGCACCGCTGAAACCACGAATTTCAGCGATAAACCTTAAAAATGCCAGTACCGTCATATCACCGTAAGCTGGTGCACCTTCGGGCAAATACCCCATCAGCGACTTCGCCTTAATTGGCTGCCTTCCAATATCATGACCAAAAATGGATACCGATCCGGAAGTCGGCCGCAAAAACCCGGTTATCATCTTCATGGTGGTCGACTTACCGGCTCCATTGGGGCCCAAAAACCCCAATACCTCTCCCGGACTGACCTCAAATGACAACTGATCAACAGCACAAAAATCGCCAAACTGTTTGGTTAACTGATCTGCTTTTATCATGTGTTTTATTCCTTGCTTCACCTGCGATGCACCGGGGATCACGCCGGCCATCGCCCTGTCACGGCTATGTCTACCATAAAGAAAGCCCTTATTGGTGAGGATTGACATTTTTCGACATATTCGCTGCAACAGCCGCCAGCGGCAGAAATCCGAACCTGATTGCCCCGTGGCAATTTTTAACCGGGGACTTGACTCAGGATAGCGTTTTGATCAACACAGCCACCAAGGTAAACTAGCGGCCGACCCGGCCTTTTGCCGGTTCATAAAGTGTCATCTTAAGAGTGTTACCTATGAAGTTTATTAAAGCCCTGCGCCGCACCTTATATCGCTGGCAGCAGAAATTGCTCTACGGGGTTATCAAAACCCATATCATTGGCCCGGATGTCAAAGAGTTTAATCTCGATCCGGACAAGCCGGTGGTTTACGCCCTGTGGTCTCCGTCCCATGCTGAGCAACTGGTAATTGATCGCG
The DNA here is from genome assembly GCA_022448365.1 of Saccharospirillaceae bacterium. Classification (NCBI taxonomy): domain Bacteria; kingdom Pseudomonadati; phylum Pseudomonadota; class Gammaproteobacteria; order Oceanospirillales; family Saccharospirillaceae; species Saccharospirillaceae bacterium. The sequence continues at coordinate 1,116,278 of JAKVCS010000003.1, forward strand.
AAGCCAGTCAGTTTGGCTGGAGCAGTCCGTATGAAGATCGGTTGAATCGCCGACTCCCCGCCAAACCCTTTTTCCATATTTACAAACGCACAGGGGTCTTCCGTCGCCAGGGCTCACCGATTGTGGCGAAACAATTGATCAGCCAGGCGGAATGGCTTGCTGAAGATGAACAGCGTGATATTCAGATTGTTCCGGTTCGTGTGATGTGGGGCCGCGCACCCGATAAAGAAGGCTCTTTCCTGCGCATCTGGCTACAAAACAGTGGCGCGCTCGGCGGTCGGCTGGTGACGCTGATGGCCATCCTACTGAATGGCCGCAACACCTTTGTTCATTTCTCCAAGCCAATGTCATTGCGTGAGCTGTATGAAGCTGACAAAACTCCGGAAGTTTTGGCGCGTAAAGTATCCCGTATTCTGAGAGTCCATAATCGTCAGGTCTCTGCTTCTGTTCTTGGCCCTGATTTATCTCACCGCCGGACTCTGGTGCATCAGATTCCGCGTAAGCCGATGGTGCTGAAAGCCATTCAGGAGGAAGTGAACGATAAAGGCACCAGTAAAGCCAAAGCGCAGCAGCAAGCGTCGAAGTATGCTGATGAGATTGCTTCCAATATTTCTTACACCAACGTGCGTTTCCTGGATCTGGTTTTAACCTGGGTATGGAACAAGATTTATAACGGTGTGAACCTGCATAATATCGAGCACCTGAAAGAAATCAGCAAAGACAATGAAATCATCTATGTGCCCTGTCATCGCAGCCACATTGATTATCTGCTGTTGTCTTATGTGCTGTATCACAACGGCTTACAACTGCCACAAATTGCAGCGGGTATTAACCTGAATATGCCGGTTATTGGTCCGATTCTGCGCCGTGGTGGGGCGTTCTTTATGCGTCGCACGTTCCGCGATAACAAACTCTACGCTGCAGTATTTGATGAATATCTGCATTCCGTATTTACCCACGGATATTCAGCAGAGTATTTTGTTGAAGGTGGCAGAAGTCGCACCGGCCGCACCCTGAGCCCTAAAGCTGGCATGCTGGCAATGACCTTACGCAGTTACCTGCGAGATTCTAAGAAGCCGATTATATTTATGCCGGTTTATACCGGTTATGAAAAAGTATTTGAAGCAAGCAGCTACCTTGGCGAATTGCGCGGTAAGAAAAAAAAGAAGGAAAGCTTACTGGGCGTCTTTGGTACCCTCAAGTCGTTTAAAAATTCCTTCGGTAAGGTACATGTTACGTTTGGCAAACCGATTTACCTGACTGAATTTCTTAATGAGCAGCAGCCGGGCTGGCAGCAACAGGACTTCAGCAGCTGCGATTATCGTCCTGAATGGGCGCCTGCAGTGGTGAATACTCTGGCAAATCAGGTTGTTACTGAGATTAATCGCGCGACATCGATTAACCCTATTAACCTCATTGCCCTGAGTATTCTGTCAGCACCGCGCCAGGCAATGGATGAGCAATTACTGGTGCGTCAGATGGAATCTTACCGTGATCTGATTGAACAAACGCCATACAGCACGTTAACGGCACTGCCTCCCGGAACCGGTAAAGACTGGTTGGCCTACGCGGAAGCGCTGGGTGTGTTCTCGCGCAGTAAGCATCCGATGGGAGACCTTATTCAAACTGATGATCGCCAGGCCGTTACCCTGACGTATTACCGCAATAACGTACTGCACCTCTTTGCACTGCCATCTCTGATTGCCTGTTTGTTTGTTAACAACCAACGCTATACCCGCGATCAGGTTGTGCAAATGGCTAAACAAACCTACCCATTCCTGCAAGCAGAGTTATTTTTACATTGGGATATTAACGAGCTGGATAGCGAAGTGAATAACTGGTTGGATGCTCTGGTGAATAAGGGTTACCTCTACGAAAATGAAGCAGGTTTCCATGCAACACCGGCCAGCAGTAATGAGTTTGCCATGCTGCGTGGTCTGGCTGATAACGTGATGCAAACTCTGGAGCGTTACTTCCTGACACTGAGCTTGCTCAACCGACGGGGATCGGGACAGCTCAACGCTAAAGAAGCGGAAGAACAAAGCACACTGCTGGCACAACGCATCAGCCTGCTATATGGTATTAATGCTCCTGAATTCTTCGACAAGGCACTATTCCGCACCCTGATTCAGCAATTGCTGCAAAAAAATCTTCTTACCAAGGATGATAATGGCAGCCTGTGTTTTGATGACTCTATGGATAGTCTGACTCAGTCACTGCAGGCTATTCTTGATGGCGAGCTCCGCCAGAGTATTTTACGCAGTCTTGAAGCGGATCTTGAAACCGATGAGCAAGACACGCCTGACTGACTTATCGATCATCAACCAAAAAAGCCCGCGGTATTAAAATACTGCGGGCTTTTTTACGTGCTTTATAGTTATTCAGGCGGCGCCACTTTAGCTTTGACGTATACATCAAAGCGATTGGCTTTCCCCACCAACGCATAAGTCGGCTCAACATCGGCTAGTGGCCTGGCTTTTCGGGCACGTTTAACAACAACTCGACAGCGTGCGCACGCCATCGCACGGCTTAACAAATCATCAGCATCTGTATCCTGACCCACCACCTGACGAAATGCCTGCATATCTTTTTTAACTTGCGCTTTATTCTTCTCATCATGCTCAAACATAGGGTCCAGATAAACAACATCGGCACAGTCAGCAACCTCTGTAGCCGGTTTAAGTAGCTCGTGACTGGAACCAAGATGCAGAGATATCCGCGCAATGATATCGCTGATTTCAACATCACTGGCGCCCCGGCTTAGTCCATCCGACAGAAGCGCTGCAATTACCGGCTGGCGCTCAAACGCGGTCACCTGACAACCCAGGGTTGCGAGAACAAAGCTGTCACGGCCAAGGCCCGCCGTAGCATCAATAACGCTCGGCTTATAAGCTGTCACACCAATCGCTTTGGCAATGTCCTGCCCCTGACCGCCACCAAATTTTCGCCGATGCGCGGCCGCACCCTGAGAAAAATCGACTTGCACCTGAGTTCGTTTTTTCCCTGGCTTGACGCCGCCCTGCTGTAAACTCAAACCAGTGAAATCCAGACACAAATGAAAGCCATCGGTTTGCAATAGCGTTTTCGGAGCCAGAGTCAAAGCAAAACGCTGGCATATGGCCAGCGCTTCATCTTTTAACGCATTGTCCAGACAGATCAGTTCAGCCATAGAGAACGATTAAATAAAGAAAAGGACGAGAATGCCGCCCAGAATGAGGCGATAAATCACGAATGGCATCATGCCAATTTTGTTAATAAACGCGAGGAAATAATAAATACAAATCCAGGCACTGATGGCAGAAAGACCCGCTCCCAAAGCAAGAGATGTCCAGTCTACCGGCGCTGATGAATTTACCAGATCCAGTGTTTTTAACCCACCTGCTGCGAGAATCAATGGGATCGACAATAAAAAAGAAAAACGTGCGGCTTCAACCCGGTGTAAGCCAACCAGCAGAGCGGCAGTAATGGTAATACCGGAACGAGAGGTACCGGGAATCAGCGCCAACGCTTGAGCCAGGCCAATGATTACCGCCATCATCAACGTCATATGAGTCAAAGTGATCCCATCTTTGCGACTTTTATCAGCAAAACCCAGTAATAAACCAAAACCAATAGTAGCGGCAGCAATCACTGCCGTTGAACGCAGGTTAGCTTCAATCCAGTCATCCAGCAGTAACCCGGCCAGCCCCGCGGGAATGGTTGCCACCACAACGTACCAAGCCAGTTTTGCTTCGGTATTCGGGGTTGGCGTGAATCCGGTTTTCATCCAGTTCAAAGCCAGTACGCCAATATCACGGCGAAAATACAAAATAACCGCCGCCAACGTTCCCACATGAACAGCAACATCAAATGCCAATCCCTGATCATCCCAACCGAACAGGCGCGACGGCAAAATCAGGTGAGCAGAGCTGGAAATAGGTAAGAATTCGGTGAGTCCCTGCAATAGTGCCAGAACGATAATTTCAATCAGATCCACAGTTGTTCCCTAACAGGCATATGCCCTTAACGTTTTAATAAACTTGGTTGTTCGTCGAGTTTCTTCCAGGCAACAGAATCGCGTAAGTAAACCGGGGCATGCTGTTCTTCATTACCAAACTTATCATTGTCCCAGGCATCACCCACCAGCGACGTCATATATTCCGTCTTTGGTAAAACATCGGCAAAACATATTTCTTTCTTAAACTGTCCGCGTAATGACTCAAGTGTGAGTCCATCACCGGCAAATACTCCATTAAATTCAGCCAGTTGCTCGATGCAAGACTCAGGAGTAGACACATGCTCCTGCCCCTGAAGTTCTACCAGGCCATTTTCCTGCAACCGGAAAATAGCCCAAAACACTTCGCCCATATGAGCATCCATGATGGCTGTAATTTCTTGTCCCGAAGTAAATCCTTGCTGCTGAGCCAGCTGTTGGGCAATTGCCTGGAGTGACGAAACGCCATATAGGGGCAGATTTAATGCCAGTGCGATGCCTTGCATAACGGACGCCGCAATACGTATACCGGTAAAAGAACCTGGGCCACGGCCGTACGCAATACCATTGAGTTCGGATTTCTTTACCCCGGCGATATTAAGAATTTCATCAACCATAGGTAAGAGACGCTGAGCGTGTCTGCGCGGCTGTTCTTCGCATAAGTGATAGGCTTTCCCGGAACTTAACAAAGATACCGAACATAAGCTGGAAGAGGCATCCAGAATCAGAATATTTGCCATAACTTGGACAATCTCAGGAGTAAAAAGCGGCGCGAGTATACCATAGCGACTCATCTGCGTTCACAACAAGTTGTTAACAGACAGGCATAAAAAAACCCGGCGAACCGGGCTTTTCTAACGAGAGCTATTACTTAGCTGCCGCTTTTGGTGGACGACCACGGCGCTTTGGAGCTGCGTCTTTTGCTGGTGCCGCTGCAGCAGCCTTTGGTGGACGACCGCGACGCTTAGGAGCCGCATCTTTTGCAGGAGCTGCTGCCTTCGCTTTAGCTGGACGACCGCGACGCTTTGGAGCTGCATCTTTTGCCGGTGCAGCTTCAGCAGCCTTAGGTGGGCGACCGCGACGCTTAGGAGCCGCGTCTTTTGCAGGAGCCGCAGCCACTGCTTTTGGTGGACGACCACGGCGCTTAGGAGCTGCCTCTTTTGCAGCAGCTGGCTTAGCTTTCGCTGGGCGGCCTGGCTTTGCTTTTGGCTTAGCTGCTTTTTCTGCTGCTACCGCTTTGGCTTTCAGCTTTTTGGCGGCTGTTTTAGCTTTTGCATCTTCTTTCTTAGCGCGAGCTTTTACTTTTGCTGCATCTTGCTTAGCACGTGCTTTACGCCATTTCTTCTCGAAATCCGCAACAGCTTTAGCAAGATCGGCATCCGCTTTAGCAGCCAGAGACGCTTCAAATGCAGCAGCCGCTTCTTTTGCAGCTACTGCTGTCGCTTCAGCTTTTGCTTCAATTTCAGCAACTTTCAGCGCAGTGTTCGCTTCACGCAGTGCAGCTTTAACAGTTTGCAGTTTTGCTTTTTCAGCTTTTACTTTTGCATTTGCAGAAGTTGCTGCGCGTTTTGCCGCAGCAGTTGCTTTAGCAGCAGTTGCTTTGGTTTTCGCTGCAGCAGCTTTCTTTTCAGCCGCTTCGACTTTAGTTTGTTGAGTCGCAACTGCTTTAGTTGCTTTTTCAACAGCCTTAGTGGCCGCTACAACTGCTTTTGGCAGAGCTGGTACTTCAGCTTTTTTTGCAGCTGGCTTACGTCCGCGTTTCGCAGGAGCTTTCTTTGGTCGTGCCATGGTTAGTCCTCGATTTATTTTGCCTGATCAGAAATCGTAGTAGGTACAGTAATCAGCTGTACAATAACTATTCGAAGCAATAATAGTATTTTTATTTTGAAAAACCAAAAAAATATGCATGAAAAATCCATATTTTGCTCGTTTTTATAGAAATATGGCCTCATTTCCATAAATACCTGATGAAGCCGACGATGATATGGCGCAAAAAAACAATATTTTCGGGATTGCTATGAGTTGTCGTAATTGAAATCAATACCAATAACAGCAGCTCATGGATTAAATAGTTCGACGATATATTATTAATGATACTCCTCAGAACGATTGGGTTAGACCGATAATTCCATCATACTAAACACTGATTTAGCAATTACTCCTGCGAACTCTCTATCCCCTAATCACGCCCGAATATTATCTCAAGCATCATTTTATAATCACAATATTGATTTTTATATTGTCACTATGCCCCAACACCCTTGTGATGAAGTATCGATATCTCTATGAAATCTTTTACATATTATTAGTTCGTCGAATGATCGGCCTAGCAGATGACGAATAAGAATTGGCTTATAACTACCAATGAACAAAAAATCTGAAGCAAAAAAAAGGGCCAATGAGGCCCTTTTTTAAACAACCGTATGAATTTAGCTTAATGCTGACATCACTGATGCGGTGATTTCTTCCAGTGAACCAACACCCGGTACATGGCTGTAGTTAGGTGCTGCATCACCTTTTTCAGCTTGCAGGTCTTTGTAGAAGCTAACCAACGGTGCTGTTTGTTCGTGATAAATAGACAGGCGTTTACGAATCGTTTCTTCCTGATCGTCATCGCGCTGAATCAGCTCTTCGCCGGTTTCGTCATCTTTGCCTTCCACTTTGGGTGGGTTGTAAACGACATGATAAACACGGCCGGAGCCTGGATGAACACGACGACCACCCAAACGCTTAACAATTTCTTCGTCAGCTACATCAATTTCCAGTACGGCGTCGATATCAACCCCAGCATCCAGCAATGCCTGAGCTTGCGGAATAGTGCGAGGAAAACCGTCGAACAGGAAACCATTGCCACAGTCATCCTGTTGAATACGCTCTTTTACCAGGTCGATAATAATTTCATCCGACACCAAACCGCCGGTTTCCATGATTTCTTTTACTTTCAGACCTAATTCGCTGCCTGCTTTTACAGCAGCGCGCAGCATATCGCCGGTTGAAATCTGCGGGATTTCAAACTTTTCACAAATGAACTGTGCCTGTGTACCTTTACCAGCACCGGGCGCTCCCAACAGAATTACGCGCATGCGCAAACTCCTTCATGGTTAATTAAAAAACTGGGATATCTGGCACAACTTGTTCAAAATTCGGCCAGATACAGAGAAAAATTGGCATAACCTTACCCCTAGCAAGGTTCTTGCTCAAGTCATTGTGAAAAAAAAGCCGGGAAGCACTCCCCCGACTTTAGTCGCCAGACTTGTTCCTGCTCAGGTGCCGCCCTGAATATTTAGCCGGTATTGCGCATGCCAGCTGCAATCCCCGCCATGGTGACTTTAAGAGCCTGTTCAACCTGAGTGTTTGAGCATTCACCGGATTCTCGGTCACGATACAGCAGCTCGGCCTGTAAATAATGCAGAGGGTCGGTGTATGGATTACGGATACTCATGGAGTGATCCAACAACCGGTTATTTTCCAGTAAAATCTGTTGCTCTTTAATCGCAAGCACCAAATTACGCATGTCTTCAAGACGTGCCCTTAAAACACTGCCTAAAGGCTGTAATTCCTGTTCAACCAGCCGGCGCTCATAATATTGTGCCAAACCGCTGTCGGCTTTCGAAACCACCATCTCCAGCATTTCGATATACGTTCGAAAGAATGGCCATTGTCGATACATCTGCTGCAGCAACGGTAACTTGCCATCTTTGATATGCTGCTGCAGAGATTCGTCGGCACCCAACCAGGCTGGCAACATTAAGCGCATTTGTGTCCAGGCAAAAATCCACGGAATTGCTCTCAGTGTTTCAATTCCACCCCCGGATTTTCTCCGCGCCGGACGACTACCCAAGGCCAGCTTCCCCAGCTCCTGCTCAGGCGTAGCCGCCCGAAAGTATCGAACAAAATCCGATGTATCACGCACCATAGAGCGATAAGAGTTGACCCCCGAATGCGCCAGTGACTCCATTACCTCTCGCCATTCAGGTTTCGCACTTTCCGGCGGCAATAAATTCGCTTCCAGAACAGACGAAACATATATTTTCAAATTACGCACTGCCAGGGTTGGCATGCCATATTTAAAACGGATCATTTCGCCTTGTTCCGTAACCCGCAGACCGCCTTCAACAGAACCCGGTGGCTGTGCCAGAATAGCGCCATGAGCAGGACCACCACCACGACCCACCGTACCACCTCGGCCATGGAACAGGCGCAGACGAATATTTTTTTCGTTTGCAACCGCAGAGAGTCGTTCCTGAGCTCGGTATTGGGCCCATACTGCCGCTAATTGTCCGGCGTCTTTTGATGAATCGGAATAACCAATCATCACTTGCTGGTGACCCTGGCAATACGCCTGATACCAATCGACGGACCACAGTTTTTCCATTCGCGGTGCTGATTGCTCTAGATCATCCAGCGTTTCAAAGAGCGGCACAATTGGCAGATGATCACGCACGTCACACGCTTGCAGCAATAACGCCACCGCAAGAATATCGGATGGCTCACTCGCCATCGAAATAATGTAGCAAGACACACCCTCGCCAACATCGGAAGCAATGACCCTCATGGTATCCAATACTTCCTGCACTTCAGCATCCGGCTGCCATCGGGTTGGAATGATCGGCCGTTTCGATTTTAATTCTTTCAGCAGGAATGCCTGTTTCTGTGATTCCGGCCAGTCTTGATAATCACCCCAGCCATAAAATTCACACAATGCCTGAATCACGTTGGCGTGACGCGTGGATTCCTGACGAACATCCAGGCGAACCATAGACAAACCAAAACAGGCAACACGGCGCAAGGTATCTAACAATAAACCATTGGCAACGGTGCCCATTCCCTGGTCGATGAGGCTGTTGTAACAGAGCATCAGCGGTTGTAATAATTCATTGTGTGACGACAGTGGACGAACTTCGCATTCTTTTCCTTTCGCTTTAGCAGCAGCCCAGACACGAGTTGCTTCTAATTTGTCGCGTAAATCATGAATACAGGCGCGATAAGGTTCATGCACCGGGTATGCCTGACGCATTTCAGCCGATGCCGCTGTCATTGATAGCTGCATACCAAGCTTTTCAATATCACGGAGATATAAATCTGCTGCCATCCAGCGGGCTAAGTACAAGACTTCTCGGGTAATCGCTGCCGTCACATTTGGGTTTCCGTCACGATCTCCACCCATCCATGACGAAAACCTCACCGGTGCGGCAGTCAGTGGCAAGGCATCGGCACCGCGAGAGCGCAATTCGTTATCTAACTGACGCAAAAGTTGCGGTACTGCCTGCCATAAGGAATTTTCGACAACAGCAAAACCCCACTTGGCTTCATCAACCGGAGACGGTCTTGTCTGACGAATTTCATCGGTTTGCCAAATTTCCTCTACCAGCGAGGCAATGCGCTTTTCAATATCATCCAGCTGAGGATGACCATCGCGTAAATCATCTCGCTGCTGCAATAGCTGAGCAATTAAATCGTATTTCTGAATGAGAGTTCGGCGGGTAACTTCGGTGGGGTGAGCAGTTAAAACCAGCTCAATATTCACATCGGCCACTTGTTGGCTGAGATCCAGACCACGGATGCCTTTTTCCTGAAGACGGTCCAGCAAACCATTAAACAGTAAATCGACGTCATCCCGTAAAAAATCACCACGTCGCCAACTGGCTGAGTGTTGCTGTTCGGCGATATTTGCGAGATTCAAAAACTGGTTAAAACCGCGCACGACAGGAACCAGTGCGCCATCCGGCATGGTTTTTAACAAAGCTAACAATCGGTCACGATCCGTATCATCGCCAGCGCGCGCTGTTTTTGCTTGCTGACGAATGTCTTCAATTCTCTTCAGCATCTCTTCGCTGTGTTGGGCAGCAATTGCTTGTCCCAACACATTACCCAACAAACGTACTTTATCGCGTAACAAACCATCCAGCTCGGACATTTCAACACTCCGTCATGTAAGGAACTTCACCATCACATCGAACTATTAGAGTGTCAACATACCAAAAGCGACCAACAAGATCTGGAGCAGCAAACAGACACAAAAAAACCGCAGGCATTTTCATACCTGCGGTTTTAAGCGTATTTAAGCGGTCACTGATTACAGCGGGCTACGACCCTTTTTCGCTGCAGTGCGTAAACGCAGCGCATTCAGTTTAATGAAACCTGCAGCATCTGCCTGATCGTAAGCGCCCGCATCGTCTTCGAAAGTAGCGATGGCTTCATCGAACAATGTGTCTTCAGACTGACGTCCAACAACAATGACATTGCCTTTATAAAGCTTCAGACGAACATCACCGTTTACCACTTTCTGAGTTTCATCAATTGCAGCTTGAAGCATCGCACGCTCAGGAGACCACCAGTAACCGTTATAAATCAACTTAGCGTATTTCGGCATCAGTTCATCTTTCAGGTGCATCGCTTCACGGTCCAGAGTAATCGACTCAATGGCACGGTGTGCTTTGAGCAATACAGTACCGGCTGGGGTTTCGTAACAACCACGGGCTTTCATACCAACGTAACGGTTTTCTACGATATCAACACGACCGACGCCGTTTTCACCCGCCGTTTTATTCAGCTCTTCCATAATGGTTGCTGGTGATTTTTCAACACCGTCGATCGCTACCGGATCACCGTTTTTGAAACTGATGGTTAGATAGGTTGGCTCATCTTTGGCCTGCTCTGGTGCCTTGGTCCACAACCACATATCTTCTTCAGGTTCATTCCAAGGATTTTCCAGAATGTCACCTTCGTAAGAAATATGCAGCAGGTTAGCATCCATAGAATAAGGCGACTTCTTGCCGGCCTTCTTCTCAACTTCAATGCCGTGCTCATCACAATAGGCCATCAACGTTTCACGGGACGTCAGATCCCAGTCACGCCATGGAGCAATCACTTTAACGCCAGGCTTCAGTGCGTACGCACCTAATTCAAAACGAACCTGGTCGTTACCTTTACCGGTTGCACCGTGAGCAATCGCATCAGCTCCGGTTTCGTTGGCAATCTCAATCAGACGCTTAGCGATCAGTGGACGAGCAATCGAAGTACCCAACAAGTACTCACCTTCGTAAATGGTGTTTGCACGGAACATCGGGAATACGAAGTCACGGGCGAATTCTTCACGCAGGTCGTCGATATAGATTTCTTTGATACCCAGCGCTTCAGCTTTGGCACGCGCTGGTTCAACTTCTTCACCCTGACCCAGGTCAGCAGTAAACGTCACCACTTCGCACTGATATTCTTCTTGCAGCCACTTAGCAATTACCGAGGTGTCTAAACCACCGGAATAGGCCAACACCACTTTTTTGATGTCTGACATGGGATTTCTCCAGGATGATTAAGCCTGAACCGATCATCAGTTCAGGCAATAGAAAATTTAAGGGGGCGTAGTGTACTGGTTGAGCGGCGACTAGCCAAGCCTGTCAGAAGCAGACACTGCTAACCCGACTCAGTGCCTGGCTATTGAAAGTCGGTCAATCAGATACAGCCATCTGCATACGCCACCTAACCTGCGCACCAGACAACCAACAAGGATATTCAAAGAATAGGGACTCTGGTCACTTTTAGATGTGACGAACACCGTATTTACCCGAACTAGCGGCGGTCCGCACGGGGTGGCAGTTTAAACAACAGATCATCAGGAATCGGCATATCCTCACGTTGTTCTATGCGGATGGTTACCCGACGGTTCTCTGCCCGACCTTTGGCGGTTTTATTGGAAGCAACCGGATAACGCCCGCCGTGGAACCGAGTGGTAATCATCTCCGGGTTGATCCCTTGCTTGATAAAGTAGCGCTCAACATCTTCCACGCGGGCCTTGGATATCTGACGCTGATCGTAACGACGCCCCTGGTTGTCGGAATGGCCATCCAGATATACCGCAAATACCCGCGGATCGTTTTTCATGTAAAAAATAATGCGGTCGAGAATATCGGTATCGGTTTTATCAGTCGCTTTTTCATTGCTGCCAAAAAATACTTTTGAGCGGGCCACTTGATCGAAGTTAACGGGTAACAGTTGTTTTACGCACTCAAGGTAATCGAGATAAAATTCATCAAACGCCGAGGCCGAGATCTGAACACGAATAAAACGCTGGTCGTCATAATAGGTTTTGTGGCTGATGGTTGGCCACTGGCCCTCCATTAAGGCATGTAAAAACTGATTGGTACGCTCATGATCAAGATTAAGATTGGGCTTTCCCTTAACAATCTTAGCGCTGCCGAGGTTCTCTGTTTTGCCGCTGGGCTGCCAGTATGGTGGCAAAATACTCACCTGCGCCTGGCTGTAGTCCATCAGATTGCGAATGGTCTCGAGCTGAAAGTACACATCCTCACCGGCCTGATGATAAAACACTGCATTACCGTATTCCGGGATTTTCTGAGCGAAACGACATTCAAACACCGAACCGCTCAACGACCACTCAGCTCTGTCCAGGCTGCCACCAAACTGCAGCGGCTCAGCAGCCTGCAGTGGCAGTGAAGACAACATTAATATCGCCAGGCGGAACAGATTGGGCATGGGCTTTATGTAAACTCTGAATGCAGGTTAATTTAGTTATCGGCCAGTCACCGAGATAATTAAGAAATCGGCTTGCTAATTCGGTAGAATACGCGCCAATTACACCAATAAGATTAGTCGAGGTTTGCAGAGATGACTGAGCGTTTAACCATTACCCGTCCTGACGACTGGCACTTGCACCTGCGCGATGGCGCCGTGTTGCAACATACCGTGCCAGCCACAGCCCGTGTCATGGGGCGTTCGATTATTATGCCAAACCTTCAGCCACCAGTCATGACGGCAGAACAGGCTCTGGATTATCGCGGCCGCATCCTGTCAAAAGTACCACAGGGACTGAACTTCAACCCATTAATGGTGCTCTACCTTACCGACAATACGACGCCAGAAATGATCCGCGAGGCAAAAGAAGCCGGTCACATCGTGGCAGTCAAGTTGTATCCCGCCGGTGCAACCACTAACTCCGATTCGGGCGTTACCGACCTGAGCAAGCTGGACGAACTCGCTGCTGCGCTGGCCGAACACGACATCAAGTTACTGGTTCACGGTGAAGTCACGCATTCCGATGTTGATATTTTTGACCGCGAGAAACGCTTCCTCGATGAAATTCTGGTGCCATTGGCCAGCAGACACCCTAGTCTGAAAATGGTGGTGGAACACATCACCACAAAAGATGCTGCTGAGTTTGTAGAAAGTCAGGGAGATAACGTCGCGGCCACTATTACCGTGCAACACCTGGCCTATAACCGAAATCACATGCTGGTTGGTGGTATAAAACCTCATTTTTACTGCCTCCCCATCCTAAAGCGCAATATCCACCAGCAAGCATTACAGGAAGCGGCGGTCAGTGGCAGTCCTAAATTCTTCCTCGGTACCGACTCAGCTCCCCACGCAAAGGGCGCGAAAGAAAGTGCCTGTGGCTGCGCGGGCTGTTTCACGGCCTACGCCGCTATTGAGCTCTACGCTGAAATTTTTGAAGATCTGGGCGCGCTGGATAAACTTGAGGGTTTTGCCAGCCACTTTGGCCCGGATTTTTATGGCTTGCCGCGTAATTCAGATGAAATCACACTGATCAAACAAAACTGGCAAGCACCGACGGAAATGCCTTTTGGCGATGATATCATCGTACCCTTACGCGCCGGTGAAACCCTGCGCTGGAAACTGGACTATTAACAAACAGGATTAAGGACGAACAATGAGTGACGATAAGCAGCCTAAATCCTTAATGGCGCAACGCTTCCGCGGTTTTCTACCGGTGGTTGTCGACGTTGAAACCGGCGGATTTAACGCACGGACCGATGCCCTGCTGGAAATCGCCATGGTAACACTGCGTATGGATGACGACGGCTATTTGCACCCGCATGAAACACTGTCAGCCAATATTCATCCATTTGATGGCGCCAACCTGGAAAAAGAGGCACTGGATTTCACCGGAATTGATCCGTTTGACCCGGAGCGCGATGCCGAGTTTGAAATCGACGTGTTAAGCGAAATGTTCCAGACAATTCGCCGCGAGATAAAAAACTACGGTTGTAATCGGGCCGTGTTAGTGGGTCACAACGCGCATTTTGACCATAGCTTTCTGCGCGAAGCGGTTGACCGTAACGATATCAAGCGCGATCCATTTCATCCGTTTTCCTCATTTGATACCGCGTCCATTGCGGCAATCGCACTCGGACAAACGGTATTGGCGAAATCCTGTAAAACAGCCGGCATCGATTTTGACAACAGCTCGGCTCACAGCGCTGAGTACGATACGTTTAAAACAGCCGAATTATTCTGCTTTATTGTTAATCGCTATAAAGACCTGGGTGGATGGCCATTAGATCTCGGCCACGCGATCGAAGAGGAAGAATAAGTTGGAGTATCAATTTTATCAGGGAAACAGAGGCCCGGTTGCAGAATTGTCGATGGAACAAGCTGCGATTGGCCGCTGGCTGAGCGACGAAATTGGTAACGATACCGACCGCGTCTCTGGTTTATTGCATAATATTGAACAAATTCAGGAAGGTATTTTCGAAGCGCTGGATATTGATGGCAAAGAATTTATGTTGTCGCTGAATCGCGATGAGGTAGAAGTCAAAGCCAATAGCATCGCTGGAAACTTTGACGATGACAGCCAAGAACAGATGAGCGCAGACGGACTCAGTTTCTACGACAGTGAAGATATTGCAGGTTGTGGCCTTGATGACTTTAAAGACTTACTGATCGCCTGGCTGGAGTATTGCTCTGGCTAAGGCCCGTTAATAACTTCCCGTAAAAAGCTATTGCGTTTTTACCGATATCTCCAACTCAAGACCCTCAATGGTATTGAGCGGTGGGATCGTTTGTTCCTCCGCTGACTCCTCCCAGTGAACTTTGCCGGAAAAATCGACCACTGATGATGTCTCGCTTGTTTCCGCGTCGCGCTCAAAGAAATTCGGCAGTGTTTGGGATTCTGCCGCAGGAGTATGTTGACGCCATGGCGATTCTCGGTTGATGTCAATATCACCGTGTTTTATATCGTGGGGAAGGTTCAGATCAAGAATTCGCCTTGCGACACTTGTATTTTGCTGGTCAGTCCCCTGTGGCTGACTGGCTGACTCTTCAGCATCAACAACATGCCCGTCAAAGCCATGATCCAAAGTCGTATCTTGATCGTCGGGTATTGCCGATACGCTGGTGTCTTTCGCGGGCTTGCTGCTCTCATGCTTAACACCCCGCAGGATCGGATTTTCTGCATCATTACAAGCGCAAAGCCAGGTACCTGCACTGAGTAACAGGAGACATCGTAAACCTACTCGCACTCTACATATTTGCATTCTTGTAATTCATTTTCGTCAACATTCACGTGTTTCACTAACGTTAACTGCAACTCCACCGGTCCTACCAACTCGGCATCAAAAGCAACACTGCCCGGCTTGCCCTTCTCCAAGGTAACTGCTGGTGTACCCAGTAGTTTCTGACCTTTACCAAGATCTGCATAAATTTCAGTCTCAACGGTATAACTGCCGCCAGCGTTCTGATTCACACTCAACACTAAACTATAGCCACCCGCGCCGTGTTCTTCAAAGCGACTGGTGTCATTCTCAAGAATGACAAATGCGCTATCCGTTTTCAGCTGTCCACCATAGGTCATAATGGCGTTAACCTGATATACCGACAACGCCTCGGCCGTTATTACGAAAAGGCTCATTACAAGTACAAACAAACCCAACATCTTATTTTTCATTATGCTTTTCCTGACGACCCCAGCTTAATGTATAGCCGCTCTCTGCAATGTATTGAGAATCCACAACCAGGTTTATAACACTCACCAGGTCTCCGTTATCCGCAACCAGGCAAGGCCATTGAGACCTTAACCACGGTGGAATTTTATGCTCTTGCCAGATATGTTTGAGCTTTTTTGCCGGGCGACCTTGCGGCCTTATCAAACCGGCCGAAATTCTTTTAGCAGCCATCAGTGTGTAGTTACCGGGCAATAATGGTTCAGCATCACCGTTTCGTGAATTTGCTTTCACCTGTAGCTTACCCGATTGCCAGTTGATGGCAGCAAATGACTTCTCGTTTCCGTCATCAGATTCCGGGAGTCTAACCGACATGTTCTGGGCATGCGTGCCACGCTCTGCGTGGCACAAGAACAGCGCATTATCGAATCGTCTTAAAACATGGCCGTCCAGCAAAAGTTCAGGCTGTTTATCCGCTTGAGCGGCGATAATTTCACTAAATACACATTGCAGTTGTATGGCAGACGGCGAGTTAATGCCATTGAGCCTGAACCAGGTGCGTAATATACAGGCCTGAACCGGCTGACTGTGCTTGCTTAATTGGCTCAGCTGTATTTTTTGACTGACCGTGCCTGGCCATACACTATCAGTCAGGCAAATTTCGAGCTTAGGTTGCAGTAATTCTTGTAAAACCTCGTGATCACGACGCAGTTGTTCGATGCTGCGCAACACACTTGCCTGACGTCCGGGATAACGTGCCCACAACATCGGCAATACCTTATGACGCCACCAATTACGATCAAATCGCTGGTCGTGATTGGATTCATCTTCAATCCAGTTTAATCGTTTGGTGTTGGCATAATCGACAAGCTGACTGCGCTGACAGGACAACAGCGGTCGCAATAGAACATAGTGCTTTTCATTGCGTGCGTCTGCCATAGCGCTCAGTCCCTGAATACCGGCACCACGCATCAAACGCTGAAAAAACGTTTCGATCTGATCATCGCCATGATGCGCCGTTATTAAATACTCACCCGCCTTTAATTCTTCTGAAAAGGCGTTATAACGTGCTTTGCGAGCGGCTTGCTCCAATCCCTGATTACGGGAAATCACTGTTACTTTTTTTACGGTTAACGGGACATTTAACTGCGCACAAAGCTGCTGACAAAACAGCTGCCACTCATCTGCATTTTCAGACAAACCATGATGAACATGAATAGCTTTCAGGCGTTTAAGGTAACGTTTGCTATTGGCCAGAAGGTTCAGCAGCACAACGGAATCAAGCCCGCCACTTAACGCGATCCAGATTGTCGTTTCTTCTGTCGCAAGCTGTTTATCGAGCTGGCGCTCAACAACTTCAGTTAAATAACAGCTCAACAGCTTCCTCGCCAAATTCATATTTCAGTTGCAGTAGCTGATCATCAGTAGGATTGATGCGGTATTGGTCACCCAGTTGAATATCACACTGAGCCACTTCGTTACGAAAATCGAGTACAACCGGACAACCATTTTCCATTGGCAGTAATTTTTGTTGCAGTTGCTTGGGTAAATGTTCACCTGCCCGTTCAGCATCAACACGGATCCGTAAGGACTTAGCGAAATTTAATCGTGCCTGACTGATCTCCATCGCGCTGCGGCCGGTAGCTTTTAAACCACCGGAATAATCGTCATGACTCACCTGGGCTTCGACAACCAGCACTTTGTCTTTCGCCACAACCTCACGAACTTCCTCATACACATCTGCGAACAAAGCAACTTCCATTCGCCCAGAGCGATCATCCAAAGTCACAAAGCACATATTGTCACCACGCTTATTTTTCATCACCCGCATATCAACAACCAGGCCAGTGAGTTTTTGCGTGCCTTTATTTTCCTGGATATGAGAAAGCTTGGTTGGCACCAGCTGACGTACTTCTTTTTCATATTCATCAAACGGATGGCCGGTGACGTATAAACCCAAGGTATCTTTTTCACCCTGCAACCGTTCTTTCAAAGTCCATTTACGCAAATGACGATGTCGTTCATACGGGTCGGTCTCGTCAGCAACCTCAGCTTCGACTTCACCGAATAAATCGATCATACCCGCCGCTTCATTAGCGGCGCTTTGTCCGGCCGCTTTTACCGCATCCTCAATACTTGCCATCAAAATTGAACGGTCCTCGCCAAAGCAGTCGAAAGCGCCACAACGAACCAGGGCTTCCAGTACTCGTTTGTTAATACGCTTGGAATCACAGCGTTCACAGAAGTCGAACAAATCTTTAAATGTTCCACCCTCGGCACGGGCTTCTGTGATGGCTTCAACCGGACCTTCACCGGCACCTTTCACAGCGCCCAAACCATATACGATGGCACCGTCATCATTGACGGTAAAACCAAATTCCGACTGATTCACATCGGGTAAAACCAGCGCCAGCTCCATCTCTCGACATTCTTCGATAAAGCCAACCACCTTGTCGGTGTTCTGCATATCTGAGGTCATTACCGCCGCCATAAACGGCGCCGGATAATGTTTTTTCAGCCACAGGGTATGATAGGAAACGACCGCATAGGCCGCGGAGTGCGATTTGTTAAAACCATAGCCCGCGAACTTTTCTACCAGGTCGAAAATTTTCATCGCCAGGTCAGGATCGACACCAACTGAAATGGCACCTTCACGGAACGTCTCACGCTGCTTGGCCATTTCTTCCGGTTTTTTCTTACCCATCGCCCGACGCAACATATCGGCACCGCCAAGGGTGTAACCCGCCAGCGTCTGGGCAATCTGCATTACCTGTTCCTGATAAACAATAACGCCGTAAGTTGGCTCCAGAATGGGCTTTAAACTTTCATGCTGGAAATCCGGGTGGGGATAAGCCACTTCAGCGCGGCCGTGTTTCCGGTTAATAAAGTCATCAACCATGCCGGACTCCAATGGCCCCGGACGGAACAGTGCCACCAGTGCAATCATATCTTCCAGATTATCCGGCTGCAGACGGCGAACCAGGTCTTTCATCCCCCGGGATTCGAGCTGGAAAACCGCGGTAGTCTGGGCGGTTTTCAGGTATTCAATCGACGGCTTATCATCCAGCGGAATTTCTTCCACCCGAATTGGTTCTTTACCCTCGCGCTCACGGAAGCGGTTTATCGTTTTTAATGCCCAATCAATGATGGTCAGGGTGCGCAGACCCAGGAAGTCGAACTTAACCAGTCCGGCTTCCTCCACATCATTTTTATCAAACTGGGTTACCAGACCAGCACCGCCCGGCTCACAAGCCGTCGCGGAAAAGTCGGTTAATTTTGTTGGAGCAATAACAACACCACCGGCATGTTTACCGGTCTGACGGGCAATACCTTCCAACCGTAACGCCATATCCCAGATTTCCTGGGCCTCGTCATCGTCATTTAAAAATTCGCCCAGAGCCGGTTCGGTATTTAACGCTTTTTCCAGCGTCATACCCGGATCACCGGGAATTAATTTCGATAACTTATCCGCTAAACCAAATGACTTGCCCTGAGCACGGGCCACGTCACGGACCACAGCTTTTGCCGCCATGGTGCCGAAGGTCACAATCTGGGATACCGCCTGACGACCATAGTTGTCCGCCACATAGGAAATCACTTTTTCCCGATCTTCCATGCAGAAGTCGATATCAAAGTCGGGCATGGATACCCGTTCCGGGTTCAGGAATCGTTCGAACAGCAAGTCGTATTCAAGTGGATCCAGGTCAGTAATTTTTTGCGCATAAGCAACAAGGGAGCCAGCACCGGAACCCCGCCCCGGGCCAACAGGAATGTTGTGGTCTTTAGCCCACTGGATAAAGTCCATTACGATCAGGAAATAGCCCGGGAACCCCATTTGGATAATAATATCCAGCTCGAACTTTAAACGCTCATCATAGGGCTTACGTTTGTCCTGGAACTCAGCGGAATTTGGATCGAGGTCGGAATAAATAAACTCCAGACGCTCCTGCAAACCCACTTCGGAAATTTTACGGAAGAAGTCGTCCTCACTCAGACCCTCCGGGATCGGGTAATCGGGCAGAAAGTACTTACCCAATAACACTTCGACCGAGCAACGCTTAGCAATTTCGACGGTATTTTCAATCGCAGATGGAATATCTTTGAACAGCTCAGCCATTTCTTCCGCCGAACGGAAATACTGCTGCTCGCTGTATTCGCGCGGACGGCGCTTATCTTCAAGGGCATATCCCTGACCAATCGAAACCCGGGTTTCGTGGGCTTCAAAGTCTTGAGCCTTCAGGAAGCGTACATCGTTGGTCGCCACCAACGGGATTCCTAACTTGCCGCCCAATGCGATACCCGCCTTAACTACGACTTCGTCACCTTCGCGGCCAGTACGCTGAACTTCATAATAAAAACGGTCACCAAGAACGTGTTGGTATTCCCTGGCAAGTATCTCTGCACCCTCTAAGTCCCCCTTCACCACGCGCTGACCGATATCTCCATCGCGCGCACCTGACAGCACAATTAACCCCTGCTGATGCTCAAATAACCATTGCTTTTTGATCATAGCGCGATCGAAATGCTGATTATCAACAAAGCCCTGGGAAATCAGTTCCCGCAAACTGAGGTAGCCTCCTGGGGTCTGACATAAGGCCGTTACACGAAACGGGGCATGAATATCTTCGTCATTCTCCAACCACAGATCAGCACCAAGAATGGGCTTAATACCTGCCCCAAGAGCGCCTTTATAGAACTTAACCAGCGCGTACATATTGGCCTGGTCGGTCAAAGCAACAGCCGGCATGCCCATTTCAGAAACCGCACCAATCAGCTTCTTCACCCGCACAGTACTGTCGTACAGCGAGAACTCTGAGTGAACACGAAGATGGACGAAATTCTGGGACATTAGAGGCTACTTCAACTAAAAAACAGTCGACCATTGTAGCGACATTCGCGGGCTAATGGCACACTCGCCAACCGTCTCCCACACAATCGATACACACTATGGCAAAGAAGCATTCCAAGGCAGAGATTTCCGACACAACCAAAACTGAGGCAATGAAAATTGCCAAAGGCACTCAAAAACCGGGCCAGACCAAAGAGCAGACCAAGCTGATCGCCCAGGGGATCGAAAAAGGCATCGCCGAGTATAAAAAGCGCGAGAAGCAGAAATCCCGCGAGCGTGATAAACAGCGGAAACAGGAACTGAAAGCAAAACTGAAAGAGACCGAAATGGAGCAGTGCGAAGAAACGCAGGCTATGCCACAGACCTTTCTTCCCTGGGTGTTACTGGTAGTCAGCTGGGTCGGCTTTATTGCGTTTGGGTTTATTATTCCGTAGATCATCAGATTCGATCCCAAAGCAGCTAATTACGGAAGCTCCAAAAATAAAAAAGCCGCTCTGTCTCCAGAGCGGCTTTTTACGTCTTACGAAATGCTTAACGATTAACCAAAGAAGGAAATCATCACACCGGCTGCTACCGCAGAACCGATTACACCCGCAACGTTTGGACCCATCGCATGCATCAACAGGAAATTCTGGCTGTTGGCTTCCAGACCTACTTTGTTGGATACACGAGCCGCCATAGGCACAGCAGATACACCTGCAGAACCGATCAGCGGGTTGATAGGGTCTTTGCTCAGCTTGTTCATGATCTTAGCCATGATGACACCAGCAGCAGTACCTACCATAAAGGCAACCAGACCCAGGATAATAATGGCCAGAGTACTGCCATTCAGGAAAGCATCCGAGCTCATCTTATAACCAACAGACAGACCCAGGAAGATGGTCACAACGTTGATCAGAGCATTTTGTGCAGTGTCGCTCAGACGCTCAACCACACCGGATTCTTTCATCAGGTTACCGAAGCAGAACATACCCAGCAGCGGAGCAGCCGATGGCAGCAGAATCGCAACCAGCACCAATACCGCAATCGGGAATACGATCTTCTCGCCCTTGGTTACAGTGCGCAGCTGACTCATCGCAATCTGGCGCTCAGATTCTGAAGTCAGTGCTTTCATAATCGGTGGCTGGATCAGAGGAACCAGAGCCATGTATGAGTAGGCTGCTACCGCAATTGCACCCAGCAGTTCAGGCGCCAGTTTCGATGCAATAAAGATCGAAGTCGGGCCATCAGCACCGCCAATGATACCAATCGCAGCGGCTTGCTGAACGGTGAAGTCCATCAGGCCTGCGTCAGTCAACAGAACCGCACCAGCAACAGTACCAAAGATACCGAACTGAGCCGCCGCACCTAACAACAGAGTTTTCGGGTTAGCCAGCAGTGGACCGAAGTCAGTCATCGCGCCAACACCCATGAAAATCAGCAGCGGTGCAACACCACTGGCGATTGTCATGCTGTAGAACACGTACAACATGCCATTATCGAAGCCCAGTGTAGAACCCAGTGCAACGGCTTTCTTGTACATCAGACCCTGAGTTTCGTACGCTTCTTTGTAAGCGGCAAACACCTGATCCATCGTCGAGTTAGCTGCGATGCCAAATAGTTCGGCAAATTCAGTCAGTACTTTTGGGTCCGCAGAACGAATCGCAGCTTCAGCTGCAGACCAGCCCATGCCAGCACTCGGGATGTTAACCATCAGAGTACCAACAGCGATTGGTAACAGCAGCAGTGGCTCAAAGCCTTTTTTGATGGCCAGGTACAACATACCGAAGGCCACCAACATCATGAACGCCTGACCACCCTCAATGTGGGCGATACCAGTGTCATTCCAGAGACGGAGTAAGCTATCCATCAGTCAGCCCCCATTAAGCCAGCGTGTACAGAGTGTCGCCAACCTTAACTGCAGAACCTTCAGCCGCAGCAATGCTGCCGATGGTGCCAGCGCGCGGTGCACGAACTTCGGTTTCCATCTTCATGGCTTCCAGGATCAGAACCACGTCGCCTTCAGCAACTTGCTGACCCGGCTGAACCAGAACTTTCCACACGTTACCAGCCAAAGGCGCAGCGATTGGATCACCACCACCTACGGCTGCAGCAGGAGCAGCACCAGCCGCTGGCGCTGCGCCGCCCAAGCTGATTGGAGCACCGTTTACAGGAGCCAGTTCTTTAACGTCGCCGCCTTCATCCACTTTCACTACGTATTCGTTGCCATCAACATTTACGGTGAAAGTGTCTTCATCAGCGCCTTTAGGAGCTGGTTCGAAGGCATCCGGGTTACCACGGTTTTCCAGGAACTTAGGAGCAATCTGTGGGAACAGAGCATAAGTCAGAGCGTCGTCGATTTTGTCAGTGGCCAGCTTGATACCTTTATCGGCAGCCAGTGCGTCAACGTCTGCGATGATCTTGTCCATCTCGTTTTCCAGCAAGTCAGCCGGACGACAAGTAATTGCTTCAGCACCATCCAGAACGCGCGCTTGCAGCTCAGCATTCATAGGTGCCGGTGCAGCACCGTATTCGCCTTTCAGAATGCCCTGGGTTTCTTTCGAAATAGACTTGTAACGCTCGCCAGTCAGTACATTCAGTACCGCCTGAGTACCAACGATCTGAGAAGTCGGAGTTACCAGAGGGATATGACCCAGATCTTCACGAACGCGTGGGATTTCTTTTAATACTTCATCGAATTTGTCAGAAGCACCCTGCTCTCGCAGCTGGTTTTCCATGTTGGTCAACATGCCACCCGGAACCTGAGCAACCAGAATACGGGAATCGGTACCACGCAGAGCGCCTTCATACTTCGCGTATTTCTTACGAACATCGCGGAAATAAGCTGCAATTTCTTCCAGCAATAACAGGTCGATGCCAGTATCGCGTTCGGTACCTGCCAGCGCCGCAACCACAGATTCGGTTGCGGTGTGACCATAGGTCATGGACATAGAGGAGATGGCTGTATCAACGCGATCAATGCCTGCTTCTACCGCTTTCAGGATGGTCATGTCGGACATGCCAGCGGTTGCGTGTGCATGCAGTTGCACTTCCAGGTCAGTCTGCGCTTTCAGCTTAGTAACCAGATCAAACGCGTCATACGGGGTCAGAATACCGGCCATGTCTTTAATGGCGATAGAGTCTGCGCCCATATCTTCAATCTGTTTCGCCAGATCAACCCATGCATCCATGGTGTGAACTGGAGAAGTTGTAAACGACAGTGTTCCCTGTGCGTGTTTACCCTGTTTCTTAACTGCTTTTAATGCAGTTTCCAGGTTACGCGGGTCGTTCATCGCGTCGAATACACGGAAAACGTCTACACCGTTGGTAGCAGCGCGCTCTACGAATTTATCAACTACGTCGTCAGCATAATGACGGTAGCCAAGCAGGTTCTGACCGCGCAACAGCATTTGATGCGGGGTTTTTGGCATGGCTTTCTTGAATTCGCGAATGCGATCCCATGGGTCTTCGCCCAGGAAGCGGATGCAAGAATCAAATGTTGCGCCGCCCCAGGATTCAAGAGACCAGTAGCCTACTTGATCCAGCTTTTCAGCAATGGGAAGCATGTCGTCAATGCGCATACGAGTCGCCAGGATGGACTGGTGTGCGTCGCGCAGAACGACGTCGGTGATACCTAAAGGTTTTTTAGAATCGGTCATGGGTGATGGCCTTTTCAATCCGTTAACGTTGTAAACGTTTGGGTAATCCAAATTCGCGGGCTACTACTTTTGGTAGCTATTAATAACGTTGTTTCGTTATTTTTGGCGCGCGCGATGCTCTTTAACTGCCGCAGACAATACTTTTAGCAGCAGTGGGTCCACGCCCTGGGTCGGAGCGGCAGGTGCTGGTGTAGCAACTACTTCTTCTTCCGGCGCGATTTTGTTCACCAGTTTAGACATGGCGCTGGTTACGAATACCAACATGGTCAGGAATACAAATACGACTCCCATACCGAATACCATCAGGTCTAAACCTTGAGAGACGAGACTTGGCTCAGTCATGTCAGGCGTCCTCTGTTTTTTGTGTCGAAGCTCCCACCCCTTTCACTCAACTTTCTTGAGGAATTACCCTTACGAAACGCACAGTTATGGGGATAGTAAGCCGCCGTAGAGTACTTAAAAGGTCTGACTGGCGCAACTTAAACTGGTTGCCATTAGGTTAATTAATAACCAGCTGTCACGTAAAATGCGCCAGTAGTAAGGTGAATCGTAGGATATAATGACCAGTGTTATTCGTCATTCACAAAACTTATACCACTAGAGTGCTCAATCACTCCAGCGTATAATCGGTTCCCATTGTGCGTTTCTCAGCTGTCATCTTATGTTTACCGGTTCTCTCCCCTTCTCTGATTGCCAATCTCCTTATATTGCCCTGGCGCCAATGGAAGGGTTAATGGATGGCCATTTCCGCGAATTGTTAACCGCCGTTGGCGGTATTGATCACTGCGTTACCGAGTTTGTGCGAATTACTCAGCAGGTTTATCCGGAACGAGTGTTCAAACGGTTTAGCCCGGAACTGGCCTACTCCGGTGAACACCGCGGAAAAACCCGAGCCGGAACACCGGTTCACGTTCAGCTGCTGGGAAGCGACCCGCAACTGATGGCGGAAAACGCAGCCAAAGTAGCTCGCATGGGCGCCCCCGCCATCGACCTCAATTTTGGTTGCCCGGCAAAAACCGTGAATAAAAGCCAAGGCGGGGCTGTGTTATTACAATGGCCAGGATTGATTCACGAAATTGCTGCCGCCGTGCGCAAGGCCGTTCCGGACGATATCCCTGTGTCTGCCAAGATGCGCCTGGGTTTTAAAGACAAAACTCTGGCGCTGGAAAATGCCGAGGCGTTGGCATCGGCGGGTATCCAATGGTTGACCGTACATGCCCGCACGAAAATCGAGGGGTATAAACCACCGGCATACTGGGAATGGATTTCACGAATAAAGGATCGACTTTCAATACCGGTTCTGGCCAATGGCGAGATCTGGACTCCGGATAACGCGCAACAATGTATCCAGGAAAGTGGTTCGGATATTCTGATGATTGGTCGCGGTTTAGTAGCAACGCCGGATCTTGGCTTACGTATCAAGGCGCAACATTCGGGCTCAGATTATCAGCCACAGGGCTGGCAACAGCACTTGCAACTGTTCCGCAAGCTGGCAGACGACCTGCAGCATCTCAACGACAAACAGCTCACCGATCGCTTAAAGCAATGGCTGCATTATTTCACCATGCAATCGCCGGAGATTTCTGCGGTATTCCAGCAGGTAAAACGTGAGCGGGATAAAGCGGTGTTTTTTGATAAGTTAGATCAGGCGATTCTTGAGGTCGAAAAAAATCCTCCACAGCGGGAGGATTTTAAACAGTATCAGCATAGTGGTTTTTGAATTGCCGTTGTCTATTTCAATTTAATGATCACTGCTGAACACTCAGATTTTGTAATTTGATATGTAATTTTGACCTTCATTACCCTCAAAATAAATAAAGTCGATGAGAAAAACGGCGGCTAACAGAACTTTCTTTTCCTTCGAAGTTGCTCCGTCTGGAAATTGAATACCAAAGGTATCAGCATCCGTGAGAAACTCCTCGGCCCACCCTCGCCATGATTTTCGAATAATTCCATACACTTTCTGATTTTGGACAATATCAAATGTCCACGGTTTCCATAATGGTCCCTTAATTTCACAAAGTAAGTTTCCATCGCAATCGAGAACTTCGAACAGCTTATTCACTGGACTGAACTTCCTTTGAACCGCTCCAATCCATTGGCCATCCTCAAATACATCCAATCGGTGAAAATAAAAACGAAATGGGCGATAAGCGGTTAATACATCTCTGTTATCATCATTCACTATTCTGAGAGTGAATGGCCTATGCCCTGAAAGCACGGATCTCACCAATAGAGAGAACCAGCGGCGTCCTCCTATCTCAAAAGCAAAGTAGGACCCATCGCCGGCTTTATTCCTGATTTCATAACGATTTGTGCTCTCCAGTGGCAGAATAATTTCATTAAAATCAACCAACTGCCTGACTAATAAAGTGTCTTCCTCTATTTCCATACTTTTCCAGTTCGTTTTCAAAACAGGTGCAAAAAACAGCACCTGTCTATATTACTTCAAAGCAAATTATACAGATCAGCTAGCAGCTCTGCTGTCTGCCCCCAGCTAATACAAGGATCGGTAATCGACTTACCGTAAGTTAGCTGGCCATCGCCACTTTCGCCATTCATGCCTTGCTTACCTTCTTCCAGGAAGCTCTCCAGCATTAAGCCAATAATTGCTTTATTACGTTGTTTGTTTTCGAGACCAGCTCGCTGAGAAACCACTGCTTTAGCGATATCAATCTGACGCAAGTGTTGTTTCTCAGCGTTGTCGTGACTGCAATCGACCATCACCTTGGCGTTTACCCCGCCCGCCGCCAGCGTAGTTAATGAAGCGGCAATACTATCGGCATCATAATTCGTGATGGTTTGACCCTGAATATTCTTACCACCACGCAATACCAGATGTGTATCCGGGTTTCCTGGAGTGTCTAACATGGCAATCTGCCCATCGACATCCAGACCCAGCGTATGGTGACTATGCCGCGCTGAAATCATGGCATTGACTGCGGTGGTTGCCGAGCCATCAGTACCATTTTTAATGCCAACCGGCATCGGCAAATGACTCACCATTTCACGGTGAGTTTGTGATTCAGCCGTGCGGGCGCCAATAGCTGTCCAGCTCACCAGATCATCCAGGTACAGCATGGTTAATGGATTCAGCGCCTCGGTCGCCAACGGCAGACCAAGCTCTGCCAATTGAATCATTAACTGTCGGGAACGGGTGACACCCTGCTCCATATTGCCACGACCATCACGTTCCGGATCGTATGCTAAACCCTTCCAACCAATATGAGTACGTGGCTTTTCCACGTAAGCGCGCATCACAATCAATAGTTTATCGCTGAGCTGCTCATTTAATGCCGCCAGGCGCTTACCATAATCCAACGCTGCTGCTTCATCGTGAAGAGAACATGGGCCGGTAACAATTAATAAACGCTCGTCGTCACCATTGAGTACATCGCGAATTTGCTGGCGCTGCTGGTCAATTTGTAAAACCAGTTCATCGGTTAACGCCAGCTGTTGCTTTAAATCGCGTGGCGTACGTACCTTGCGTACTGCCGGATCATTCGCTGCCAGTTTTTCAGACTGCTGATCATCGGCTGGCAGATTGTTTGTTTGATCTAAGGTTGTCACTGAAGTTGTCATCTTTTTCTCACTTAATTTAGCTGTTGTATCTGCTGGATGTTGCTGTTTTATGTTGTACACGTTCATATCTTTTTCTATCGAGCCCGGACTTAACGGCTGTTGGCGAATATCACCAACGACGCATTAAGCCCGGGCTAAAATAGCCAGCAAAGCTAAATCGACCTGCTGCCCTCACGCCTCCGGCGTCAACAGGTTGAGAAATTAAAATCTTCTGAATGCAGAGTGTTTCCATCTCATTGCTCTCTTCAGTGTGTCGCTTTTTGCTTTTGTGAAAAACGACGACCAATAAAAAACCCCGACTGGCTGACTACCAATCGGGGTTTTCTTGTTCCCTGGAGGCAGTCTGGCGTTTCGCCGGGACTGCCAACTTTACATTTTAGCTGGCGATACCCGACTTCTGACTAAAATAGCCAAAGCCATACCACCAAAAATACACAGGAGCAGCAGCGACCAGACCATTCTTAGCCTGTACTGAATTCGCTGATTGATGCTCAGCGATGATGTTTGCGCTACGTGTATTCGAAATATTCATGAGCTTGATACTAATGATCCTGAATCAGATTGCAACCTGCTTTTTAACTGTCATTGATGGCTTTTACCTTTTTCCTGCCATGTTCAACGCAATTCAAACTCCGTTTGACGGTGATCCAACACCTTAGAAGTGAGGGTAATTTCGCCCGTTTGAATCTGATGGCCTTCCAACTCCAACAGCTTTGCCTTGGTCTCAATGCCGCCAGCGTAGCCACGTAACGCGTTATCAGAGCCAATAACACGGTGACAGGGGACGACCAGACTGACGGGATTTCTGGCATTAGCACTGGCCACCGCTCGGACGGAACCCGGGTTGTTGATCGCTTCAGCTAACTGCTGATAACTGCGTAACTCTCCATAAGGAATTTGCTGCAGCGCCAACCAGACTTGTTGCTGGAAATCAGTACCTAATGGCTTGACCGGCAGATCAAACGTCTGCAGTTCGCCGCAACAATACGCAGTGACTTGCTGACGACAGCGATCAACCCAGTCAGCAATATCGGTATTCTGATTCGCCTGCCCCGGCTGAAAACGAATACTACGGATCACATCCCTCTCTCCTCGGATCACGATATCACCCAACGGGGACGCGACAACCAGGCAAACAGGTCCTTCTCGCTGAGTTATTTTTCCTGGGGTGCGAGCATGCAATACCGGCATTTGTTACTCCAATTACAACTGAATGACCCTTGCTACGAGGCAAGATTCGATAGCTTACCCTGATTATTACGCCTGACCGGTAGTTTTGAGTAATCAATGCACTCTGACACGGAATTAAATTGAGAATTGGCCTAATATGACAGCCTGCGCGATCAATTTGCCTATTCAGCTAACGGGATAAGCAGAGTATGATCCGCGCGCCTTTACGATACGATCAGAGACAACGTATGCATACCACCATGTTTGACACCCCGATCCTGAAGACCCTTCTGCGCTGGATATCCATCCTTGCGTTGAAACTGGCTGGCTGGAAAGCCGAAGGGGAAATTCCAAAGGATCTGAAAAAGTGCGTCATGATTGCGGCGCCGCACACCAGCAACTGGGATCTGCCTTTTATGCTGTTTATCGCGTTTAAACTCCGAGCGAAAATTTACTGGATGGGTAAAGAGCAAATATTCAAGCCTCCTTTTAAAAGCCTGATGATGTGGATGGGTGGCGTTCCTGTTGATCGCTCCAAAGCCAACAATATGGTTCAGGCATCCATTGACGCGATCAATGAAAATGATCAACTGTTTTTGATAGTGCCACCAGAGGGTACTCGTTCGAAAGTAACGTACTGGAAAACAGGTTTCTACCACATTGCACACGGTGCGGATGTTCCTATCCTGATGGGGTTTCTGGATTACAAAAATAAGCGCGGTGGCATTAAAGGTACCTATACCACTACCGGAGATATCGAAACCGACATGGAAGAAATTAAAGGCATTTACGCTGCGATCAGCGGCAGAAAAGAAGACCAATATCACGCCAACTGATAGCAGTCATTACCGACACAGGCCAACGATGCATTCTGGTCTGTGTTAAACTGCCCGACCGAGTTACCACACAGTTTTATTGTCGTCATGAGCAAGAAAAAGCGCCGCGATATTCCGCATTATCAGTTACCTATTATCGAAACCCACTTCCATCTGGATTACCTGAAAGAAGGAGAACCAGAAGAAATCCTGGCTGCCGGTCGTGCCATTGGGGTGGAACGCTTTATGACGATTGCCGTGCAACCCGACAATATGCCTACAGCACTTGGTTTGGCTGAACGTCATGAAGATGTTTATGCAACATTAGGGGTTCATCCCCATGAGGCCGCTTCATTTGATGAGGCTGCGGACAACTACATTCAGACACATGCAACGAACCCAAAAATTGTTGCTGTTGGGGAAATCGGCCTCGATTATTTCTACGATCACTGTGACCGGGATGTACAAAGAAAAGTGTTTAAACGGCAGTTACAACTGGCCATTGATTGTGAACTCCCCGTCGTCATTCACACCCGCGAAGCAGACGAAGACACCATCGAAATTCTGCAGGAATACGCCCCCCAGATGCCAAAAAAGGGCGTAGTACACAGCTTTACTTCAGGGCTGGAGCTGGCAAAAATTGCAGTGGACTTAGGCTTTTGCCTTGGAATTAATGGCATTGTTACCTTCAATAAAGCCGACAATGTTCGCGAAGTGGTAGCACAAACGCCATTGGAAAACCTGCTACTGGAAACGGATGCGCCGTATCTAACGCCAGTGCCTTATCGTGGCAATGAAAACGCACCGAAGTATTTGCCGTTCATTGCCGAAAAAATCGCCGATGTGAAAGCAATATCGGTCGAGCAAGTATTGCAGCAAACCTACAGCAACTCTGTAAGCACTTTCTTTAGCTGAGTTGCCTGATCATAGCCACTGAGAGTGCTGGCATGATTTATAACCAGCGCTCAAGTGCCTTGCGAATGGTCTCGACCTTCAGTGGTTTAGCAATGTAATCATTCATACCGGAATCGATACAGCGTTCATAAATCTGATCTGTCGTATTAGCAGTGCAGGCAACAATCGGTTGATGAAAACCAAATTCACGCAGTTGCCTGCTGGTTTCAAAACCATCCAGGCCGGGCATCTGGCAGTCCATAAGAATCAGGTCGTAGCGATTGTTTATTACCACGTCTAAACAGCGTTCACCGGATTCCACAGTATCGACATTCATGTTACTGAAACTCTTAAGTAACATCTTTTCAGCAACCTTCATATTAACCAGATTATCCTCAACGATCAGAACCTGGCGTTGACTATCAGCCTGGACATTCCCAAAACCATCGCGACGCGCAACAACCTCGACCGGAAACTGAACCTCAACCTGAGTACCGCCACTGGCATTGTCACGCAGAACCAGATGACCGCCCAGAATCTGACTGATGTGATTGGTAATTGTCAGACCCAATCCAACACCGTCGTAGCGCCGGCTGAAGGATGAGCTGGCTTGCTTGAATGCTTCCAGAACCTCACGTTTTTTCTGATCAGGGATACCAATACCACTGTCGGACACCTGAATCCAAAGGTAGCTCTGACCACCGCGCTCATGAATGCCCAATTCAACAATCACCATCCCCTCTTCGGTAAATTTCAGCGCATTATCAAGAAGGTGGCGGACGATTTGCCTGACCAGCGAAGGATCCGTACGGATGGCTTTGTTTTTCAGGCAACGGTCGTAGTCAACCACTAAGGAAATGCCTTTATTCATGGCAGATGCGGTAAACGCATCCATTAAGTTGGCCAGAATCTCCTCAACTTTATGATCCGAAAACAAAACCTGAAGTTTATTTTTCTCAGTATCAACAACAACCAGAACATCCTCCAACAGCTGTGTCAGATGGGTCAATGATTGCTCAGCCATGGCCTTATAATCATCAAATTCCGCCGCTGACTGCCCTTGCTCCATCAGTTGCAGCATACCAATGGCACCGTTAAGCGGGGTACGGAATTCGTGGCTCATCATCGCCAGAAATTCACTTTTCGCACGGCTGGCTTGCTGAGTTTTGACCTGCTCCTCCATCAACCGCTCGGTGTACACTTTTTGATCTTCTTCCGCCTGTTGAAGCGAATAAGCAAGCTGATTGGCGCTTACCTGAAGTCGGCCAACTTCAGCCCCGTTTTCCACTGATATTCGCGCGCTGTTTTCCCCTCTCGCCAATCGTGAGAAAAACTCCGACAGCTTCTCGAGGGAAGCAATAATATCGTAAGACGTCAGATGGCTGACGAATGCAGCAATGAGTACCACAATCAGTCCGGCGATTGCCGACTGCCACATAATGGTAATTTCGCGCTCACGCGTGAAGGCGTCGGTCATACTGAGGTTGATCGTCGCCAACAACTGAAACTGCGGAGAACCCGCTTCGACCTCATCGTATTCAGAGAACTCATCCAGCGGTTCCAGCTTCATGTTCACCTGAAAGCTCAGGATATGGATATCTTCGACTGCAACGGAATCGTACTGTTCATGCTTGAAGTTTAATAATTGCGCGCCAGCAGGATCCTGAAACTCAATCGCGACGACCCCTGGCTGCTGCAACGCAGGCTTTACCAAGGGATCAATCAGATCGTAGTTACCAGAAATAAGCGGGTACTCTACCGCTGCCGCAAGATCTTCAAGAATCAGCAAAGCGATACTGTTCTGTTCTGCACGCACATCGTCCCAACGCTGTAGCATATGGAATGCCGTCAGGATCAGGACGGCAGCACAGGTCGGAAATGCAGCAACCAATAAGATCCGACGACGCAACGACCACTGGCGAAACTTCATTTATTTCGCCTCCTGCTGAGAAATGGCTTCTTGCAGTTTATGTTCCGGCGGGAGCAGCAAGTTAAGTGAACGCCCTACTTGCTCGTTGTAGCGGACGTTAAAATAATGATTAAAGTCCGGCTCTGGCCAAGACCCTGTTTCAAGCCCCTGTTGTAGTATTTCTGATAAACGCTTAGCCACATCCGGAATATCGCTGTAGGTCGTCGCTAATGCACCGGCTTTAATATAAGCGCTGGAAGGGCCAATCAAAGGTTTATTCTGGCGATACGCCGTAATCAGAATGTTCTTAATATTCGCTGAGCTATATAGCTTGGGATCATAAACACCGATTAAGGCTTCATTGTTACGCAGTAATTCCACCAAAGCCCGATTAAGATTCTGATACTCAGAGACTGCATACCAACGCACATTGGCGATCTCCTTTACGGCCTTTACTGTTTGATGCCAGGGCGTAAGGTCAGCGACTAAAATACCAAAGGGTTTATCATCACCCAGAATCGTTGTTGCCAGGCGGATCTGGCGTGTCAGAGGGGGTTCAATAAAAATCGCTGAAGCGAGCTTACTTTTATACTGCTGCACTACTTTCCGACTGGTAAACACAGCAACAGCCAGCTGCTTGCCCCGCCAGCCAGACACAGCCTGGGGGCCAGCAAGAACAACGGCTTTATAAGAATCAACAGGAAAGTCATCGGTAATCAGACCAACATCGACATCTTGCTGCAGCTGCTCAGAGAGCAACTGCGCCAGCTGTGTCACCGATCCCATTTTTTTGTGACTTAAAACAGCAATATCAGCAGCTTCTGCCCGACTGATTACAGTCAGAAGCAGCAGAAGTTTGATTATCGTGTGCATTGCATCCTTGCCTGCGAAGCCCATGATTAGAAGTTCAGACCAACCTGCAAGTAATACAAGTCATCAGTGGCATAGTCCTGATTACCGTAGACAAGAGGGTTGTCGTCAATGATATGATGCCAGAACACTCCGATCCATGGTGTGTAACCATTTATTTGCCATTCTTTTCTGACATTAACCTCGTATCGACGATAACGGCGTGACGGGTTGTTCTCATATGCGTCATACCAGAAATGTGAAGCCGTTGCATTCCAGCCATTGCCCGCATGATGCCAGCTGGCTACTATGCTGTCTTTTGCGGTGGCGCGGGTTTCTACGCGATTCAGGTTTTTAATTTCCTGGTCATCAAGGCCGGCAGTGCTGCCCAGTTCAAAGTTGGTATTAACGTATGCGGTAGCAATACGCAGCCAGTCTCGTTTAGTAACATTCCAGGTAAATTGCAGCTCTGCACCGTCAATTGTCATTTCATTATCAGAGCTAATAACCGTGGTTTTTAAGGCAATGGGATTTGAGATTAACTGGGTTAGCTCATCCCGATAAAGTTTGAGGTCCCACTCAAAATCACCGGTTTTGCCATAATATCCCAGTTCAACACTGGTGATTTTTTCGTGGTCCAGGTCACGTTTTATATCGGCTTGGTTAACAAAAATGCTGCCAGAATCCAGATTCAGGTAATTGTCACTCAAGTCATTAATGCGGATACTGTAATCGGGCGATTGTTCAACCAGATCGGGCGAACGCACAGCCTGAGAGAAAACAGCACGGATGCTATGTTGTGGCGCCAGCAAAAAATTCACGGCAAAACGCGGCGAGAAAGCATCGTCATTCTGATCTTCGATTTCGTACATACCACCACCGTTAAAGATCAGCCAGTCGGTGACTCGCCACTCAGCATTCGCAAACAAGCGATAGGTATCGTTGTGAGCATTACCATCGAATAACGTTTTCGAACTCACGTCATCGCGACGCAAACTCACACCTGAAACTGTGCGGAACTGCGGGCTCCATTGCACGGTATCCTGCCATTCAATGTCAAATCGCTGCTCCTGAACGCTGCGGTCAGTATATCCGCAAACTTCCTGGTAAGGGTTTACCCCTGGCACTAGAGCCCGACCAGCTGTTTTGGTAATCAACGCTAACTCGTCTTCATTAGCGGTCGCGATTAACTCAGCAGGAAATCCATTGCGAAACAAGGCATTCGCCAACCCGGGGTTGATTTGATAAAGCTTAAACAAATCCGGATCTATCCCCGCAGTAGGCACGCAAGCGTCAGCCTTTTGCGTGCGGCTATCGATTTGCCAGTAAGCCTGCAAATGAGAAAAATGACGACTGCTGAACTCGTTATTCCATTTCACCCATAAATGCCCCTGCTCAGTTTTCTGATCGGGGAACGTTGTATCGTAAGCTTCTTCCTTACGAATATCAGTGTGTCCTTTTTTATAAGAGCCCTGAACATCCAAGTGTGAATAGGCATCAAGTTGTCGACTGACATAGGCGGAAACAAAACCATGCCGCCGGCTGTTGCGATACTCGTCTTTATTGGTCGCACCACTGCCATCAAAACCGTCATCGGCATTAATCTGGGCACTAACCCGGTAACTTAATTGATCCTCGGCTCCGGAGTAGCTTACAAATGAATCATCGTACCCCTGGTTACCGTTACGGTAGCGCACTCGAGTTCCGAGCGTGTCTGCCGGATGTTTACTGATGATGTTTATAACGCCCAAAAACGAATTGGCACCGTAAGTGGCCGCATTGGGTCCACGAGTTACTTCAATCCGCGCAATATCTTCAAGTGCAAGGGGAATATCATCCCAGACGACTGAAGCGATTGCCGCTTTGAATACCGATCGTCCATCAATTAAAACCTGTAATCGGCGCATGATATTAGGCGTCGAGGCGTGGTAGATAACGGATGCATTGTTTTCGTCATCGCCATGACCAATAAACATGCCCGGCACAAAACGCATCAATTCCGGAATGGTGCGCACACCCCAAGCCTGAATCTGCTCAGCGGTGATCACGGTGACACTGGCAGGCACTTCCGCGCGCGGTTGTTTCAGACGCGCGGCGGTTAATACAACGGGAATATCGTCTTCGAGAATAAAGGGTGAATCCAGCTCGAACTCTTCGATTGCATTGGCTTTTATCGCAGTTAACAGCAGCAATGGTAATGCAAGTCCATGCCGTGTCATAAGTTTGCTAGTCAGCTTGCTTTTACAGATCATTTTACAAGTCATAAAAAATTGTCTGGGCGCGGGGGCTCCATTGAGTCTAGGCATATACGGCACTTTAGTAAAAGGAATACCCTCACCTACAACTATCGGCTGATATTTATACTGTTGGCAGGCTGTAAGAGCAAGCGTCTAGCCGCTATAATCCGGCCATTCCATTCATTAACCGAATCATTAACCGGAATTTATTATGAGCTACAACGCGATTTCAGCTGGTAAAGATCTGCCTAACGACGTTTATGTTGTTATTGAGATCCCTGCAAACCACTCTCCGATCAAATACGAGATCGACAAAGACATGGACTGCCTGATGGTTGACCGTTTTATGGCCACTCCAATGTTCTACCCAGCGAACTACGGCTACATTAATGACACTCTGGCTGACGATGGCGATCCATTAGATGTGCTGGTTGTAACTCCATACCCAGTGCAGCCAGGTTCTGTAATCCGTGCCCGCCCTGTTGGCGTGCTGAACATGGAAGACGAAGCAGGTGAAGATGCGAAGCTGGTTGCAGTACCACATGAGAAACTGACTCAGCTGTATAACGACGTTCAGGATATCAACGATGTACCTGAATTGCTGCGTGAACAGATCAAGCATTTCTTCGAGAACTACAAAGACCTGGAAAAAGGCAAGTGGGTAAAAGTTCAGGGCTGGGGTAATGCTGACGACGCGCGTAAGATGATCGTCGACTCTGCCAAAGCTTACCACGACGCCAAGTAAGCCAGTGTCGAACAACAAAAAAGGAGCCATGAGCTCCTTTTTTGTTGTCAGTTATTCGATACCAAACTTCTGCTTCAATAAGCGTAACTCTTCTTCGGCTTTATCAGCCCGCTGTTCAGCGGCAATCTGAGCGGTGACATCTTTTTGTACGCCAATGTAGTACATCAGCTGGTCCAATTCGTTAAATACCGGTGAAATACTCAGCTCGTTCCAAAACAAGCTGCCATCCTTGCGGTAGTTACGAATCACAACACGAGCACTTTCGTCGTGTTCGAGTGCGACTTTGAGATCATTCAGCGCTTGCTGATCACGATCACCCGCCTGCAGAAAACGACAGTCTTGGAAGAGGATTTCATCCGCTTCATAACCTGTCAGCCTCTCAAACGCTTTGTTCACGTAAATCAGAATGTTGTCATCACCTTCACGCTCGGCAATAACAATACCTTCGCTGGAAGCATCAACAGCTTTCTTCAGTAAATCAAGATCAATTGCCGTATTGGAGTCCAATG
This sequence comes from Saccharospirillaceae bacterium, assembly GCA_022448365.1. Taxonomy (NCBI): domain Bacteria; kingdom Pseudomonadati; phylum Pseudomonadota; class Gammaproteobacteria; order Oceanospirillales; family Saccharospirillaceae; species Saccharospirillaceae bacterium. The sequence continues at coordinate 1,153,144 of JAKVCS010000003.1, forward strand.
ACCGCCTCCGGAGAGAAAAAGAACAAATTCATACCCGGTAATTTACTACGACACGTTGAGAAGAAAAAGATCAATGTCGAAGTTACGCATCACTTTTCGCCAATTCTTTTACATTGTGTATAAGTACTTATAAAATCAAGCCTCATAGCGAACCTAAAGTAAGAGTACACAATGGCGAGTAGCAACAACGACGGTCAAGCCGCCTATTTTCCCATCCGGGTGGTTTCTCAGCAAACCGGTGTTAATGCAATTACACTGCGCGCCTGGGAGCGACGCTACAACCTGTTAAGTCCAAAACGCACAGCAAAAGGTCATCGCCTGTACTCTGACGTAGATATCCGTCTGATCAAACAAGTAGTTGGCTTGCTCAACCGTGGCATTCCCATCTCGCAGGCGCAAGCCATGCTGAGCGAGAACAGCATCGAGACGGCGCCACTGAAAGTCGACAGTGCAGAGCAAACCTCACAGTGGCAACACTACCGCGAGACGCTTCATCAGGCACTTCACAACTTTGACGAGCAGACGCTTGATGCTGTTTTTGAAGAAGCGACACGCTATTTTCCGGTCGATATTACGCTGAGGTTTTTGTTAATCCCGATTTACAACCAACTGAAAGATCAGTGCCAGGCGGAATTGGGCAAAGCCAGGCTGGGTTTTTATTCGGCTTTTTTACAGGCTCGACTGGCAACCCGTCTATACGACAACAGCAATGCTGCTGCTCAGGAGCAAGCAGCAATTGCGATCACCAACTTCAGTCAGCAAGACGATGTATCGCTTCTGTTAATGGCAGTATTACTGAAACAACTCGGTTTGCGCCCTCATTATTTCAGTGGGTTTTTAAACGGCTCGAACATCACAGAGCTGATCACATCCGGTCCGTGGCAAGCCTTCCTGGTACAAATGACGGAAAGCGCTGATTCAGCCCAGTTTAAGCAGCTGCAACAAGCGGCGATCGAGTCTGGCAAGCCCATCTTCGTTATCGGTCTGCCAACAACAATGAACGATACCCTGCCCCATCACAATCTGATTCCAGTCTCCAAAGACATTCAGGAATCCGCACTAACGGTTCGGGATTTATTAACAGGAATGCCGGCATGAGCCAGCCCGTCTACGAAATCTTACAACGACACCCAGACCTTCTGAAACGGGCATTAATCATCGGTAATGGTGCTGAACTCAGCAGCGACTGGCAGCAACTAGTGATTGCGCAGGGTGCCCGAATTCTGACCTGGGACTGGCAAACCTACATCCGCTACAACCAGCTCGATAATGCACTCAAGCAATTTGCAGTTCCCCAAAACGACTGCCTTGACTGGCAACCAGAGCACATCATCGTGTTATGGCCTAAATCCAAACCTCTGGCGAAAAGTCTGATTCAGTTTACCTCAAGCCATGCTGATCGTTGTTTTGCTGTTGCGGCCAACGATGCCGGTGGAAAGAGCATCGGAAAAGCCTGCGCCGACCTCACCCGAAACAGTGAAAAACTCGACAGTGCGCGGCGCTGCTCGTTATGGCAACTGGACTTGATTCGTACCGACAGCTTCAACTGGCTGAAGCAGGCTCAGTCGTTTACCTGGGATAAACAGGCCTATATGACGCTGCCAGGGGTATTCAGTCACGGTAAACTGGATACCGGAACTCGCGTTTTGCTGGAACACTTAGCTGCTCCGGCCCATGGCAAAGTGCTCGACCTGGGTTGTGGCAGTGGTGTGATTGGTCTGAGTTTGAAACAACGCCAGAATGCTCTTGATATTACTCTCGCTGATGTCGATGCATTCGCCTTGAGAAGTGCCCAACTCAATAGCATGCGACTGGGTGCTGCTGCGAACGTGACCGCCAGTGATGGCCTGCAGCAAATTGATGGTCTGTTTGATTACATCATCAGCAACCCGCCCTTCCATCAAGGCAAAGAAACAAACTATCAGTTTGCTGAAGATCTGTTCCGCCAGGCAAAGAAACATTTGGTGAGTGATGGCCAGTTATGGATAGTCGCTAACCGTCACCTGGCTTATGAGGAGTGGGCCCTGCAGAGCTTTGCCAGCGTTGAGATACTGGCTCAACAAGACGGCTTTAAAATATTGTGCCTGAGCCAGATTAAAGGGAACTAACGGTATGACGGCATCCGGGTTGTTACTGTTTCTACTGTCAGCCTGTTTATACGCCAGTGTAACTCAAGCACAGCTCACCAATACTGACGAAGCTTACAACCAGTTCAACTACCGGGCGCAGCACTTCAGCCATTGGCAGCCGAACACTGCACTGGATATGTTGATTCATATTCCCGGCGTTACCCTGCAACAAGACAGTGAAGGTCAACCACTGCTGCAGATGCACGGAATGGGAAATCGTTATCTGGCCATTCTGGTTGATGGTCATCCACTCAGTGGAGACAGTATTAACAATGCCGTCAGCGCCCGCCAGATTCCTGCCAGTATGATCGAACGAATTGAGGTAACCCGCAGTGGGCGCGCAGATCTTGATTCGCGTGGCGGTGCAGCAGGAACCATCAACCTGGTATTGCGCAACAGTGACCAACAAGATCATACGTTGCGCCTGTATGCTGGTGCATTGCCGCTGAATTCAGCGGCCGCCGTTAACGGTTCACAGCTATTTGGCCAGCATCAGTTCTACTATGCGTTTGACTGGCAAAAGAGTCGAAATAAAGTACACGCAACGGAAATTGATCGCTCTGAGGAGCAATCACGCAGCAAAGACCGTTGGAATAGCCAGCAAGCCGATGACCGCACCAGTTATTATCTTGGCTACAGCCGAACCAGCAGCCAAACACACTTTACCAGCACTTTGCTGCACTTAAAAAATTCCGAAGAAAACCGATCCAGTGGCAGAGTCGATCCTAATCTCCGTAACCTGCAAAACCAGAACGGCGACGAAAACAGCGTTCGCTGGCGTACGCAGATCGCCAGTGATTGGTCGCATATGCGCTGGCAAAGTTCGTTAATTGCAGAAGTCCACAACAAAACGCAACAGCTGCAAGGCATTCAAGTTAAGCAAGATGATAACCGCTGGCAGTTTACCGCCAACCTTCAGGAAGTTGTCGATGAGCATCATTGGCAAGCAGGGCTAAATGTAAAACACATGCGCCGGCAGGTAAAAAGCGATCAGAGAATTAACATCAATGAATCGACACCACTCAGTTACGAAGTTGATGATCTTTCATGGCATTTCTTTGGCCTAGATCGCTGGCACCTTACCGACTCAACACGATTTGAAGCAGGTTTTCGTATGGAAACGTACAGCCTGAAACAAACCGACCAATTGAGTGAATCCAACACCTCTGAAACAACCGGCGATACCTACTGGCTCCCCAGCTTCCATCTGAAACATCAATACAATGATGAACTAGAATTGCAATTCAGTACTTTCCAGAGTGTCCGGCAGCCAGAACTGACAGCACGAATCCCCTATCGTATCCGCCAACAAGATGTCGAGCTGAGAGGCAACGGAAATCTGCAGGCAGAGCTGGTCAGTGCGGCAGAAGCAACGATTCTCTATCACGACCGGTGCAACATGAACCAGTTCAGGCTCAGCCTTTTTCAGCGCACCATCAATAACGCAATACTCAATATCAGTCGCCAGGAACCGCTCGACAACGGCACTGTGACCGTCATCGAACCGATTAACAGCGAAGTCAACGGCCGATTACGAGGCCTGGAAGTGGACAGTAGAATCCAGCTCTCTCCTGACCTGTCGTTAACGGCAGAGGCCGGGATCTACACCTCCTTCATGCGCGCGACAACAGAGCGTTCCAGCCAACCATTGGCGCATCAACCCCAGTACAGCGTAACCCTGGCCGCTGATGGTAACTGGTCTCATTGGAAATACGGTATTTTCTGGCGCTATCAGGGAAGTAGTGAAGAGAAGATCAATATTGACGGCGAAAACGTAAAAATAACAAGCCAGCTCGGCCAGCAACTCGAACTCTATTTAAGCCGACAGTGGCATACGTGGCATATGAGCCTGGGCGTTAAACAGCTACTGGATGACAACTCAGTGATATCTGATGCTAACACTCAATTGACATATCATCGCCAACCACGCTGGCAAGCTCAGATATATCATCAGTTTTGACTCAAATCCGAAATAGTTACAAATCTTTTTTTGTAGCTATTTCATAAAGTTATATTCTCCGGCAAAGCAAAAACAGAAACTGCCAGAGAAGTTGCCTGGGCAAATTCTTATTTCTTTCTACCATTCAGATAATTGATGTGGAGAGATGCTCATGATTATAACCTACAGTCTACTGGGTGCACTTTTGCTGTGTGGTGCGGCGTATACCTGCCTTATCCAACAAAAGAAAGCACAATTGCCCCAGGAAATTTTATTGGAACAGCTGACTGATAAACACTAACCCTGTTGCAGTTTATTTGCCGGAACCTTTATCAGCAGTGTCAGTAACAATAACAAGGCCGGAATTGTGCTGAATAATAGTCCTTGCCAGCCGAGATACATCAGGACGGTACCCGACGCCAGGGCACCGAGGGCCTGAGCGGTAAATACCAGCATGTCGTTTACACCCTGAACCCGGCTGGCTTCCTCAGCGCGGTAGGTCAGGGGCAATAACGCGGTTCCTGCAACAAACATCAGGTTCCAGCCCAGACCAAGCAATATCAGCCCGACCCAATAATGCACCAGGGTTTGATCAAAACCCGATACCAGCAAAGTTCCGGCATAAACGATGACCCCCAATAAAATCATACGGTGATAGCCGAGATAGCGCACCAGCTGACCAGATATCAGTGAGGGTAAAAACATCGCTGCGATATGACTCTGAATCACCCATTTGGCTTCCATCACAGAATGATTATCCAGCGTCGTCATACTCAGGGGGGTTGCCGTCATAATAAAGGCCATCAGACCGTAGCCTCCGACACCCGCTGCCACCGCCAGCCATAAAACTGGCTGCGAGAAAATCTCAGCGATCGGTCGTCCACTGTTATTCGCCTGCCGCTGCGGTAAATGAAGGGGCGGTAATACCCAATAAAACACCGCCAATACAGCAATGAATAGCACAGCCAGTCCCCAAAATGCCGAAGCAAAGCCATAATCTGGCCAGAGGGCCGATAATGACGTCAATTCAGGGCCAAGGAAGGCAGAAACAAGACCACCCAACAGCAGACGTGCAGCAGCAACGGGTTTTTTATCGGCAGTCACGCTGTCCATCGCGACAAAACGAGATTGCTGCATCACAGCAATGACGCCACCCAGGGTCAGAGCCGACAGCGAAAACCCCCAGAAAGACCCGACTGCGATGGTAAATCCGGCAACCAACGAGGATATACCACCCATACCAGCGGCCAGCAAAAACAGTCTACGCCGACCCAATCGCTGTGCCAGACGCGACGCTGGCAATGCGGTTATCGCGGTCCCAACAATCATAAGCGCGATCGGCAGTGTCGCAAATCCCGGATCGGTATGGAGTTGCTTGCCGATCAGTCCGCCGGCAAACACCATGAGCGGCGCAGCGCTGAGAGCCAACGCCTGTGTCAGCATCAACCACCAAACGATGGCGGACCCCTGAACACCAACTGGCATCAGGGCATATTGCGCGAGTAGAAAATTTCCAGCATTTCCTTGCGCACCTTAGCTTCAACTTCGTGGCGTTCGGTCACTGTTAAGCTCTTTGAGCCTTCACCAAACAGATAGTTATCCAGCACAAAATCCTTCAACAACATTTTTGTATGGAACGTGTTCTCCTGATACACATTCACATCAATCATCTGATAAGCGTTTTGAGTATCTTCACTCAGATAGTTTTGAATCGAGTTAATATCGTGGTCGATATAATGTTTGACACCGTCAACATCACGGGTGAAACCACGCACACGATAATCGCAAGTCACAATGTCTGAATCGAAACTGTGGATCAGATAGTTAAGTGCCTTCAGTGGCGAGATCAGACCGCAAGTAGACACATCGATGTCTACCCGGAAGGTACTGATGCCGCCGTGCGGGTGACTTTCAGGGTAGGTGTGAACCGTTACGTGGCTCTTATCCAGGTGAGCAACCACAGAATCTTTTAATGGACCCGGCGCTTCTTCCATCAGATCCGCCGTTGGCGGTACTTCGTGTTCAGCGATCAGAATGGTGACGCTGGCGCCCTCCGGTTCATAATCCTGACGTGCAATATTCAAAACATTGGCACCGATGATATCAACAACATCTGTCAGGATTTTGGTCAAACGATCTGCACTGTATAACTCATCGATATATTCGATGTACTCCTGACGCTCTTTCTCAGTTTGCGTGTAACAAATATCGTAAATGTTAAAACTCAGAGACTTGGTCAGATTATTAAAACCGTGCAGACGCAACTTCTTGTTCAATAACGTATCCTCAATTCAAAAACAGTTGCAGAGATTATTCTGCGTCAATCACAACATAGCTATGACTGATTTCTACCCCACCCTGCTCCAGCATAATGGAGGCGGAGCAGTATTTTTCTGCCGACAATTTAACCGCCCGCTCAACCAGGGACTCCTTCAGGTTCTTTCCGGTTACTTTGAAGTTCACATGAATCTTAGTGAAAACAGACGGAACCGCATCAGCTCGTTCGGCTTCGATTTCGGCAATACAGTCAACGACCTGCTGACGCTGCTTCGATAAGATACTCATCACATCAAAGCTGGTACATCCACCCAAACCCAGTAATAACATTTCCATCGGACGCACCCCCATGTTGCGCCCGCCATGGTCTTCCGGGCCATCCATCACAACGCTATGGCCACTTCCCGATTCGCCCAGGAACATGGCATTATCAACCCACTTTACTGCTGCTTTCACGTGAATACTCCAGTGTTATTTACCTACCCCGCTCAGACGGCGCAGATTACCACAGGGCAGGATTGCCGGAGAAGAAAAATTGTGACGCCGATACGCGAACAGAATGGCACAATCACCGCAAAACGATCCCCGATTACCATTGTTATTGTGACTTACATAAGTCGTCATAATCAGTAATAATCTTGCATTGTATTCTGACCGGATGTCACCTTATGAGCCTTCCTCCCATCATTCCTAAACACCAACACCTGGAAGACTTTTTATCTCATTGCCATCGACGTCGCTATCCGGCGCGCAGCACCCTGATCTACGCAGGCGAAGAGAGCAACACACTGTACTATCTGATCAAAGGTTCCGTTACCGTATTCATTGAAGACAGTGATGGTCGAGAGATGATCATGGCCTACCTCAACGAAGGCGATTTTTTCGGCGAAATGGGCTTGTTTGATGAAGAACAACAAGAACGTACGGCCTGGGTAAAAGCCAAAACAGAGTGCGAAGTCGCTGAAGTCAGCTACGAAAAATTTCAGGAACTGGCCAACCAGGATTCACAACTGATCTTCCGGATTTTCCGCCAGATGGCCGAACGTCTGAGCCGCACAACGCGCAAAGCCGGTGATCTGGCGTTTCTTGACGTAACTGGCCGGGTTGCACGTACTCTTCTGGATCTGAGTAAAGAACCGGACGCAATGACCCATCCTGATGGCATGCAGATCAAGATTACACGCCAGGAGATTGGCCGAATCGTTGGCTGCTCTCGTGAAATGGTCGGTCGGGTACTGAAAGATCTGGAAGAACAGGGACTGGTTTCTGTTAAAGGAAAAACAATGGTGGTATATGGTACGCGATGACGTTACAACCGCTACCCAAAACACCAAGTCCCTCATTCTGAACTAGAATAAGTGAATGTTTATTCTTACCGCTGGTCAGCCCCATAACCTCAAGCGACATCAGGTTGGAGTTTTATATGCCAGATGACTTTCTCTTTGCTGACGATAATAATTCGGATCGTCAGACACCAACCAACAACACCGAAAAGATGGTATGGAAGGTTCTGATTGCTGATGACGAACCCGATGTTCATCGCATCACCCGCATGGTTCTGACCAGCTTCCAGTTCGATGGACGCAAGATGGAACTGATCAGCGCCTACAGCGGCGAGGAAGCCAAACAAATCATGCGCGATAATGACGACATCGCCATGGCTTTGCTTGATGTGGTCATGGAAGAGGACCATGCCGGCCTGAATGTTGCCCGCTACATTCGTGAAGACCTGAACAACCGTTACACACGAATTGTGCTGAGAACTGGCCAACCGGGGCAAGCACCCGAGCATGAAGTCATACGCACCTATGATATCAATGACTATAAAGACAAGACCGAGCTGACGACCACCAAACTCAATACCCTGATGTACGCCACCCTACGAAGCTATCGCGATATTTGCACCCTGGACGAGCATCGTCGTGGCCTGGAGCATGTCATTAAAGCATCGGCTCAGGTATTCAGCGCAGGCAAAATCAGTAAATTTGCCTCGGCTGTTCTCGACCAGGTCACCAACCTGCTGGGCCTGGAGCAGACGGCACTGTATTGCTCAAGCAGCTCACAGCTAGACCATCTGAACCTGCATGAAAAACGTTTCCGAGTATTGGCAGCGACCGGTGATATGCAAGAGTTCACCGACATGGATAGCTTCTCCACCATGCCCGACTATATCCGTGCAGGATTTGAAGCCGCGATGAAAACGCAGTCAAGCCAATATTATGACGACTACTATATCGGCTATTTTGCTTCAGAACGTGGTAGTGAAAGCTTACTGTATGTGGCGTATCACAAAGAGCCTTCTGCACTGGACAAACAATTGTTGGAAATATACGCCACCAACGTCGCCATTACCTATGAAAACCTGTTGATGCGTGAAGACATTCTCGAGACCCAGCGCGAACTGGTCTACGTTCTGGGTGAAGCGGTGGAGCAACGCTCCAAAGAAACCGGCGCCCACGTCAAACGAGTGGCAAAAATATCTCGCTTATTGGCTGAAGAATATGGCCTATCCGAGGCGGAAGCTGAACTGATCAAACTTGCATCTCCGTTGCATGATGTTGGTAAAGTCGCGATTCCGGATAAGATTCTGAACAAGCCCGGAAAACACGATGCCGAGGAATGGGAAATCATGAAAAGTCATGCCGCCATCGGTAAAGACATTCTGTCGAAATCCGATCGGCGGATTCTCCAGCTGGGTGCCATTATTGCGGGTCAACACCATGAGCACTGGAACGGCCAGGGGTATCCGGAGGGTTTAAAAGAAGAAGAAATTCATATTGCGGGTCGCATAACAGCGCTGGCCGATGTGTTCGATGCGTTGGGCAGTGAGCGATGCTATAAAGAGGCATGGCCACTGGAAAAAGCTCTGACATTAATCGAACAACAATCCGGTAAGCAGTTTGATCCCGATCTAGTTCGTATACTATTGGATAATATCGACAGAGTTGCACAAATCCGCGAGCAATTTCCGGATTAGTCCAATACAGAAGTGCCCTCAGAAAAGCTCTACATCCCCGCTTCCTTCAGCCTCACCTGCCAGCTGTCGGTACCTCTCGTTTTCCTCTGTCAGGACCAGGTCTTTCAGGTCAAGAAGTTCGTCGTCGTTTAATTCGGTAATATCGAGGCTTTGAAAAGTACGCCGCAGTGCTGCATCAGCCTGGTAACATTGCCGATGTGCCGGACCACGCTTTGGCACGGTTAAGCCATTTGGGCCAAAGACAGGCTTTTTACAAAAAACACAGTTAAGTGACATATTACCAAAACTCAGAGTAACAGCACTGAGTGTAGTCTCTGCTTCCTGCAACGGCTTGTGAATAGCAAAAAACAGCCGAGATTTAAACTTTTTCAGGAATTATCATCAGATACGGAGTATCGATCATTAATTCGACTCCGATGAAATTGCACCAGGCAACGTTTTCTCTGTTCGGTTCCCCGATACATCCTCAACGATCAACGTCCATTCCGTGCTGTTATTCCGGTTTGGGCACACTACCCGAATATGACCGTTATAAATTACCGAACCGTCACAGCGCTCCCCGAATGGATTTTGCAACCAAACGGCACGAATACCCATGCCATCGTCATAAGCCATTCCGCTTACAACCGTTGGCTCATTGCTGCGCCAATCGGCAAATTCAACCACCGGCGCATTGTGGTCAGGAAAGCTACTGACAGACCATTCATCGGTTCCTTCCTGACGTTCGGTTTTATTGGAAAAGCCATCACCATCACGATCCGGGTCGCTATTATCGCCCAGACCATCGCCATCTAAATCGGCCCATTCAGATTGGTCATCCGGGAACGCATCGTCTGCATCGGGGTAACCGTCGCCATCACGATCATCGTCCAAACTATTGGGAATACCATCACCATCACTATCGCTGGAAACTGATGCGGCATCGGCCGGATCGGTACCCACCGCAGTCTCGTAATCATTACTGATACCATCACCATCAATATCGGCATCACTGTTGTCGCCGATACCATCAAGGTCCAGGTCTGCCCACTCACTTGCGTCGCGAGGGAATACATCCTGGCCGTTGTTAATGCCATCGCCGTCGATATCCTCGTCTAATGCATCCGGAATATCATCGCTATCAAGATCGGCAGGCGTTGAAGCCGCATCCATTGGATCAAAATTCAGACGCACCTCATACTCATTGGAAATGCGATCGCCGTCGATATCCAGATCGGAATTATTACCAATGCCATCGCCATCAAGATCTCGCCATTCGGATGGATCTCTGGGAAAGGCATCGTCGGCATTCAAATAACCATCACCATCGATATCGTCATCAAACAGGTCCGGAATCTTATCATCGTCCAGATCATCAGGACGAGAGTTACCATCAGCCGGATCAGTGCCAGCCTGAATCTCATAATCATTGGTAATACCGTCGCCGTCACGGTCGGTATCTGAGTTGTCACCGACACCATCATTATCGATGTCATTCCACTCTAATTTGTCATTCGGGAAACGGTCAATGGCGTTGCCAATAGTATCGCCATCGCGGTCACTATCGAGAGCATCAGGTACACCGTCACCATCGAGATCTGCAGGCACGCTGGCGGCATCTAATGGATTAAAATTCAACCGTCGCTCAAAATCGTTGTTGATGCCATCGTTGTCCTGATCAGGGTCAGAGTTATCGCCGACACCATCACCATCAAAATCTGTCCACTCACTGCCATCTCTGGGAAACGCATCGCTATCATTCGGGCGACCATCATCATCAATATCACGATCGACAACATCCGCGACGCCATCATTATCGAGATCAGCTGGAATACTGGTTGCATCCAGATCATCGGAACCAGCCTGCTTCTCTACATCGTTAGAGAAGCCGTCATTGTCTCGGTCTTCATCGGCATTATCACCAATACCGTCATTGTCAGAGTCAGCCCACTCATCCGGGTCAGCCGGAAAAACATCCAGAGCGTTATCCACCCCATCGCCGTCGCGATCAGAATCAAACGCATCTGGCATTGCATCACCGTCTTTATCCTGCGGAAAACTGCTCGCATCCAATGGATCGGTGCCCATGTGCAGCTCAAACACATTCGGAATTCCGTCACCATCAGCGTCCATATCGCGGTTATCGGGTAATCCATCGCCGTCCGTGTCAGCCCAGTCACGGTGGTTATCAGGATACAAATCGTCAATATTGTCAGTACCGTCACCGTCACGATCACTATCTAACGAGTCCGGAATACCGTCACCATCAATATCACCCGGAACCGAGTTTTTATCCTTGGCATCCGTTCCTACCCGATCTTCCAGATCATTACTGATACCATCATTATCCCAGTCCTGATCTTCGTTATCGCCAATGCCATCGCCATCCAGATCCGACCATTCCCGCTCATCCAGCGGAAATGCATCTTCTGCATTGCTATAGCTATCGTCATCCATATCCTCATCAAGCAAATCCGGCCAACCATCATTATCGTAGTCTGCCGGTGTTTCGCTGCTATCGAGCGGATCAGCATTGAGCTGAATTTCCAGATCGTTACGAATACCATCGCCGTCGATATCTTTATCGCTGTTATCTCCAATACCATCGCCATCGGTATCCAGCCATTCGGACGGATCACCCGGAAAATCATCTTTCGTATTACGCACCCCGTCATTATCTGCATCATCATCCAGAGAATCCGGAATGCCATCGTCATCCGCATCCGACTGATCCGCTACGTCCGGGTTTGTGCCAGCGGCTTTTTCCAGAAAGTTGGAAATCCCGTCACCGTCACGGTCGGTATCGAGATGATCGGCAATGCCATCACCATCTAAATCGCTGATTTCTGCCTGTACAGGCATCATCGCCACAGAAGCTGAGATGATAGCGCTGGCTAATAAAGATCGTGACAAACGGCTCGGGATGAAAAACATAACAACTTCTTTTTTCGTTTTTATTTTCGTATTTTCAGAATGCTTAGTGAGAATGGCAAATAAGAAATGCTTATTTTACGTCCGCTTCTTCCATCTGCTTTTTCAGGTACTGCTCTTCAGAATCACTTTTCGCAAACCCGTAGCGACAGTGTACCGGGCGTTTTTTGTGATCAACCAGAATGCCCGCTACTTCATTGCCGTTGGTTGGGCGCAGCAATAAATACCCGTTCGCACAGAATGCTTCTTTGCCAGAGTTTTTGGGAGACACTTTGGTGGCTGCTTCGGTATTCAGTGAGATCAATTTGAACTCAGCAATGGTCGCACCATCGAAATTAGATGGATGCTTAATATAACCATACCAATCCAGAGCAATGACCGAACCGATAATGCCGACAAATAAACCTACCGCGATCCATTTTACTTTATCTTCCTGCGGTTCCTGTACAGGATTGTGTGATTGAGGCAACGGCTCACTCATGGTTTTTCCTCGTTATTATCCTTTCCCCAGGCAGGCATTAGCTGCTGGGAAATATTTAACTGATTTAAAATTCTCGCCACAACAAAATCGATTAAGTCTTCGATGTTCTCAGGCTGATGATAAAAGCCAGGGGACGCTGGCAATATTACGGCACCCATTCGTGTCAGGCTTAACATATTCTGGAGATGAATCTCAGAATAAGGCGTTTCCCTTGGAACCAGAACTAATTTACGTCGTTCTTTTAGCGCGACATCCGCAGCACGTTCGATTAAATTATTACTGGCACCTGTAGCAATCGCTGATAATGTTCCGGTGCTGCAGGGACACACTACAACCGGTCCTGGCTGGCCCGAACCAGAAGCCCATGGTGCCATCCAATCTTCGCGACCGAAGGCGCGAATCAACTCAGCATCGACATGAAAGTGCTTGGCAAGAAACTCAGCCTGAGCCTGAGGTTTAGCCGGAATCGCCAGATTAATCTCTGTAGCAAATACCAGTTGCGCAGCTTTGGAGATAATCACATCAACAGGCCTGGATGCCTTAACCAACACCTCGATCAAACGTAATGCATATAAGGAACCAGAAGCTCCGGTGATTGCGACACAAATGCGTTCACTACTCATAACTGGCTTTCCTTCATAACTGACAGTCTTGCAAATCACTCAGCAATAATTTCGGCAGTCCGGAAAAACTGCCATTGGACATCACAACAATACGATCGCCCGGTTGTACCTCAGCACAGATGGCCCGACGCAACCGCGTTAAATCATCAAAACACTCCGCCTCAATTTCACACTGGTGGGCCACTTCTGCCAATGACCAATCGATATTGGCCGGCTGAAACCAAAACGCTTTATCAGCATCACTGACAGACTGCGCTAGCTCATGTTTATGCACACCCAGCTTCATGGTGTTGGAACGCGGCTCAAGCACCGCAATAATACGGCCCTTATTAGTCTCTGCCTGCAACCTCGCTTTAGCACCCGCGAGAGTGGTGGCAATGGCCGTTGGGTGATGGGCAAAATCATCAATAACCTGAATACCGTTTACGTCACCGACCAGCTCCATTCGGCGTTTTACCGAAATAAACTCGCCCAGAGCTTTAGCCGATATAGTCGGCGTGACGCCCATATGGCGTGCAGCAATCATTGCGGCAATAGCATTACTGACATTGTGTAAACCACTCAGCTGCCAGTTCACCGTGGCCTCAGTACCGTCGGCCAACAAGGTAAATTGAGAGGCGTCAGCCTTATCCAAACGCCATAACCAATCAGCCGGAACATGATCGTCGTCCCGGGCAAATCTCTGAACAGGCGTCCAACTCCCCAGGCCGATGACACGCTCCAAAGCATCTTCAGACGCAGGCATAACCAATAAACCATTGGCTGGAACCGTTCGAACCAAGTGATGAAACTGACGCTCAATAGCCGCAAGATCAGGGAAAATATCGGCGTGATCAAATTCCAGATTATTCAGGATTAAGGTACGTGGCTGATAGTGTACAAATTTGGAACGTTTATCGAAGAAGGCCGTATCGTATTCGTCCGCTTCGATAACAAAGAACGGCGAATCACCGAGTTCTGCAGATCCTGGAAGTCGCGCCGAAACACCAAAATTTTCCGGCACACCACCGATCAGATAACCGGGTGCCATCTTTGCGTATTCAAGAATCCAGGCCAACATACTGGTTGTTGTGGTTTTACCGTGAGTGCCTGACACCGCAGCCACCCACTTTCCACGCAACACGTATTGCCCCAACCATTGTGGCCCGGACATGTATGGAATACCGCGTTCCAGTACAAACTCAACCGACGGATTACCGCGGGACAAGGCATTGCCAATGATCACCAGATCAACGTCCTCTGGAATATTGACCGGATCAAATCCATCGTTCAATTCAATACCAGCAGCCAGCAGCTGATCGCTCATCGGCGGGTACACACCCGCATCCGATCCCGAGACCCGATGACCCATATCTTTAGCCAGCTTTGCCAGAGAACCCATGAAGGTACCGCAGATACCGAGAATATGTAGGCGCATAGGAGTTGAAGCCATGGATTTAGTAGGTATTTCGTAACTGAGAATAGGCGCTAGTGTACTGGCATCTGTGCTTGTCCCCAAGCGCTCAACCATGACTTTTGCCAACTTGGCGACATCTTTGTCGCCGTTCGCACAGAGATTGACTGAAATTCCAGCAATTTTCCGGTAGTATGCGCGCAATTTTGAATAAGATAAGCGTGAGAGGATCACCCACTATGCAACGTCTGCGTACTTTTCTGGACCAGCACTGCGACAATCAGGCCGTCACTGAAATCATCGACGGCCTGATGGTAGCCTGTAAGGATATTACCCACCAGCTACACCTTGGCTCTCTTGCCGGTATCCTGGGCAGCGCTGAACAAGAAAACGTACAGGGCGAATGCCAGAAGAAACTGGACGTTATTTCCAACGACATGATCAAGGACACGCTGGCAAAGATCCCTGCTGTTAAAGGCATTGCCAGTGAAGAGGAGGACGATCCGGTTGCCTGCAATAGCGACGGCGAATACCTGGTACTGTTTGATCCACTGGATGGTTCTTCCAACATTGATGTTAACGTCACCGTCGGCACTATTTTTTCAATTCTGAAAGCCGCCCCGGGTTCCGATGCCGGCGAACAGGAAGCCTATTTACAAGCAGGTACCGAACAAGTAGCCGCAGGCTATGTGTTGTACGGTCCATCGGCTCTGTTGGTTCTGACCGTTGGCAAAGGTGTATTCTCTTTCACACTCGACCCGCGTGACGGCGAGTTCTTCTTGCAACGTGAAAACATTCAGATTCCTGCAGAAACTCAGGAGTTTGCCATCAACATGTCGAACCAGCGCTTCTGGCTTCCAGAGATGCAAAATTACGTTGCGGACCTGTTACAGGGCGAAGAAGGCCCTCTGGGTAAACGCTACAATATGCGCTGGATTGCATCGATGGTTGCTGAAATTCATCGCATCCTGACCCGCGGTGGTATTTTTATGTACCCATACGATAAACGTGACCCGAAAAAACCAGGCAAACTGCGTTTGATGTATGAAGGCAACCCCATGAGTATGCTGGTTGAACAAGCTGGCGGTAAAGCGTCAACGGCATTTGAAGAAATCATGAATGTGAAACCAGAAGGCATTCATCAACGCGTATCCGTTATTATGGGCTCTGCCAGTGAAGTGGATACTGCCGTGAAATATCATCGCTAAAGCTTTAGCTATAAAAAACACACCACCTGAAAAAACCGGATAACGAACGTTAGCCGGTTTTTTTATTGGATTACTGACTGTAGACGACAAAAGACTTGGCACTTCATTGCCGGTCGAATCAATGTTATGACTACCGATTATTTAGACGCGTTCGCCATTGCTTCGAATTGCTGCTTGATAAAGTCTTGCGTGGTTTTTAGCTTCTGAATAACAGCATCATTCGCCTGAAATTGCAGTTTTAATCGAGTCTCAAATGCTTCCACTCGGGTATCCAGACGTTTACGATCTTCTCCAATCTCTGTTTTTTCAGACTTTAACGCATTCTCTTTCACTGAGATCAAGCTTCGTTCGCCACTCAGGAAGTTAGCCAGAATGTCCTCAAGCCGATCTGCAAAACCCTGAACATAAGTTACTGAACCACGCTCACCGATACCGCCGCCAATCACTTTAACACGCAGTCCCGAAGCGTTATCGATGTCACCATCCTGTTCAGTTCCACGTTCACCATCACCAATGCCTTTAACAAATCCGAAGGCGCTGGTTGCCTCGGCGGATATATCTGTAATTTCAACCACAGAATCTTTACCGGTGGACTTCGATATAAAGCTTAATTTTTGATAAGCAAATGATTCCGGATTATCGGTGTACTCAACTTTTGCGCCGACTCCTTTCCCTTTAAATATCGGGTTGTCATCAATGGCTTTTTGCATCGCAATTGCTAACGTATCACCATTCACATAGGTTGCCGGAAAGTTAAGACTCACTTCAGCTTCTACACCGTCAATACTCAGCATGAACTTACTGTTATTGGCGTCAAGAACTAAAGGTGTTGACAGGTCTAGTGTGTTGGCGACATAAAAACCGTTCTTAGCTTTTAAATTTCCATCATTTGCACGCAAGAACTGGCCATTACCCTTAGCTTCAACTCCGTTGATGGTTCCCTGAACATCGAGGCCTTTTGCTGGCTGGGGATTGTAAACAGAAGCATCCTGAAAACCGAACGCCGAGATCGCTTCAGCATCCAACTCCTGAAAACCCACCTGCGTTCCTTGTCCACCACTGGTGACTTTAAATGATCCGAGCTTCGTATCGGCATCAAAAACGTACTCAACCTGAGTATCAACGTCATAACCGAATTTTCGGGTATTATCGATACCGAAACCCTCATAACCGTTATCACTGACACCGGCCGTCAGACCTAAAGCCGACGATGCTGTACCTCCGAGATTCTTAATTTCGAGCGTAGCCGATGCACCAAAGGTTGATGCAGTTCGTACACCATTTTTAGCAAATGTTTCAAAATATAAGTTACCGGAGGAGTCGACCTGTGCCTTGATATCACCTGCCTGAAACTCTCCACTGGCGGTCAGAGCCGAATCCAGGGCTTTCTGAATGACAGCCAGGTTGGAAGCTGAATTATTACCGTCTTGTGTCCCATCTTCATTTACATCAACGTTAATATCGATGCCACCAACGCCGAGAGTAAAGGTAGCGTTATTACCACCACCACTAAAGTCGATACCGCTGTTCAGATTGGCGAAATTTCCCGTCCGTACACCACGACCATCTGACTCCACCTGTATAAACTTGTCATAACCTTCTGCAACACTGGTCAACTTAAGGCCATTGCCATCAAGACTGGCCGTCACCACACTCGCACCAAAAGCAGTATCCAGAGCCGATTGAATATCCGTAATATTATTACCTGAGTCGCTGTTTACCAGAACGTCTCTTTTTACACCGTTAACATTTAATACAAACCCAGCATTGGCGGCAGAAAAGTCAATATTCGTGCTGATATTGCGCGAACCAACATTCGTTTCAGCGCCTTTTCTCACCCCGACAAACTGTGGATCAGAAGACAATGTCGTATTAATCTGGTTCTGGATTTCAGTTGCCAGCGCATCACCAGTCAGGTAATTGCCTGCCGGAATGGTCACCTTATTATCGGTTGTTCTACCATCAACCTGAAACTTAAACTGAATAGGCCCAGCAAGTACCACTCCTGGATCTTTGCCATTGGTTTGCACTCCCTGTGAGCCGTCTAGCCCCAATAATACGTCACTGGTGGTAGAACCAACTCCCGTCAATTCTATCGACTTTGAAGCACCTTTCTGGGTTGTTTCAAACTGCAAATATCCCTGATCATCAAACGATGCCGTGACTTTACCATTCAGAGACGTCGCATCCACGGCCGTCTGAATTGCTTGCAAGGTATCTTTTCGATCACCAAATACCCCATCGCCGTTTAAGTCGACACCGCTTGCATTCTGATTAACCGTTACAGCAACAGGTCCTGTGCCATCAATGTTGAGAGAAAATGTGCCATTATTAGCAGCAAAGTCGATGCCAACATCCGTATCAACCGTTCGGCTGCCAATTTGCGTCACGGCCCCTTTACCATTAAACGCATCTGAATTCAGAGTCGTTAAACTCACCCCCTGGAAAGTACCTTTTGTCAGGGTATTAAATCCAAGCGTATTCGCCGTATTGGTATCAACACTCGAAAAGGATACTTGAGAATCCGAGCCATACCGATTGGATGTGATCGAAAAGCGCTTTTCTGCTGCATCAAAGTCCACCGAAACACTTTTACCGATTTTCGACAGCGACTCGTTACCGTTAATTTTTATTGAAAGCTCTCTGGCAAGATCCTCACCAGTGGCATAGCTGCCCTGCGTCAATTTTACGGAGGCATTAGTACCATCAACATTAATCGTAAACTCATCATTGGAGGTGTCGATAATAACCGGCGAAGAAAAATCGAGCGAAGTTAAACTACCACCATCCAGCTGAGCCTGTGTTGCTAACTGCGTAACTTGAATATCATAGCTGCCAGCTTTCGAATTAATTGAATCGTTACTGTAAACAATCTGGCTATCCGAAGTGGTACCAGACTTAGCCAGAATACTCACTACAGCATTTCGGTCTTCTGCAACCGCAGTATTAAAATCACTGCGAGAAAACTTCAGTAAATAATCATTATTCTTGTCGGTATTTAAACCAAGCTCCGTTAAAGAACGGTATTTACTGCCTGTGATTCCTTCGATCGGTAAACTCACCATTGAGCGGATTTCATTCAACGCTCCACGGATGGTCGAATCACCCAGCAGCAAACCGGCTTCCTGCTTATCATTATCGTACTTAGAGATGTCATCAACGAACTTTTTGAGTTTGTTATAATCGTTAACAAAGGATTCAATATTACCTGCTAATTTATCGACGTCAGCATCAACCTTAATTGCGACCGTTTTGCCAGCATCTGCGTTGTTAAGGTCAAGTGTCACGCCGTCAATTACTTCTGTGATGGTGTTAGATGAGCGGGTAATATTCAAACCATTCAAACTGATCTGAGCATCCTCTCCTTTCGACTTTTGTTCAAAATTATCAGGACCATTCTGGGTTTCATTGAACGCAAATGCTGAAAGACCTGTAGATAATGGATTTCCTGAATCATCCAATGCTTCGATACGAAGGGCATTCTCCTCACCGGTTTCTTCAGAGGTCAACAATAATCGATAGCCACTACCATCATTAACGATCGAAGCTTTAACCCCGATATTTTCACTGTTAATTTTTTCTTTAATTCCATTAAGACTGCGGCTACCTGAATCAATATTAATGGTTTTGGATGCTTTCTTGTCATTAGGCTCAAATGTCTGAAATTTGCCAGAGCCATCGTAACCAATCTTACCGAATGAAATCACCAGCTTGCCAGTACCCACCTCTTCATTAAAGCCGGCGAACGATTTACTCGCTAACGAATGAGATTTAGCCGTATTCAATACATTAACATTATAGGTACCCGTCGCTGCATTGGACGCACTACTGGCTGTTAATATGGTGTCATCAGAGGAAGTTGCTTTCGTGGCGCCAGCCTGAGCAGGATCAGACAACGCTGACACGGAGCTGTTCAGTTTTGACATTAGCGAGCGGATTTCGCCATAGGCCGTAATTTTGGCATCAACAAGTGTTTCGGTACGATCAAGGCGCAACTCGGTTGATGCTCGTTCTGCCTGAACCAGCTTATCCACCAAGTCACTGGTTAACACCCCAGACCCCAAACCTAATGATTCAATTGCCATAACTGACCTCCGCGACCCTTAATATAGGCTGGAGCAGCAAAAAGAAAAGCTCCACAATGGTGTTATCGACCAATGCGGAGCTTTCTGTATAGGAGTTTACTTAAATACTACACTTTGGCACTGAACAATAACGTTGGTTCGTCATCATTCAATTTCTGCGCCAATGTGAGAGCTAACTCACTGGGTATCTGGCGAATCAATTTCTCCGACTCACTATCAAATACCTTGATCACCGTGCGACCACTGTCTTCATCTACCTGAAAATCGAGAGTACGCTCCATATTCTGAACATACTGGTTAATCTTAGAGACGGCTTCAGTCAGCTGCTCTTCGCTTAACCCGGCAATTTCTGTTGCCTGTCCCGGCAACCCCTTTCCTCTCAACTCTTGCACCTGAACACTTCCAGTTTGTGTAGCAGCTGCATCTTTAGCAGTCTGAGTATTACGTACAGACGAGGTAGCTGAAGATACGGTATCTCGCATTTCACCTTTTAAATCGTTCATAACCCACCTCTCAAATCAACGTTATCCTGTCAGAGCCAGACCCGAAGGTCTGGTTCCATTTACTGAATTATTAACCCAGTAGTGACAGTACTCGCTGACCAGAAGTGTTAGCCTGGGCCAGTACCGAGATACCAGCCTGCTGCAGTACGTTCGTACGCTGCAACTCGGCAGTTTCTGCGGCGAAGTCAGCATCTTTAATACGAGAGTTCGCAGCATTCAGGTTTTCGGAGGTTACCTGCAGGTTTTTCACCGTTGATTCCAGACGGTTCTGAACCGCACCCAGCTCTGCCCGGTTACTTGCAACATCGCCGATGGCGTTGTCGATGGCAGTCAGCGCTTTCTGAGCGCCTTCAACGGTTGAGATATCCAAATCCTTCAGGAACTGACCATCTTCACCACCGCCGTATTCGCCGCGTTTGAAACCAGAATCTTCTAGACCAGCGGTCCCCTTCGAACCACCCTCAATATCAATGCTCTTAGCTGATTCGAGCTGTACAGTCGCATATTTTGTTTCTGCCGAAGTAGCAAAAGCTGTCGCTATCCCCGCACCGCCAGTAGCAACCGTACCAATACCAGCAACGCTAGTATCGAGACCGAAAGTACCAGTTGCCAGCGCAGCAGCAGTTGTAGAACCGATGGCTACCGATATGTTACGTCCATCTGCTGCTTTCAGAGTGATGCCTTCACCATTGTCTTCAGCCACCACACCTGTCTGACCAGATTTTCCATTGATAGCACCGATTGTGGCCGCACGGTCCTTCTCAAGATCGCCTTGTGAAGTTACAGAGCCAATATCAACATTATTAATAACAATCCCCAACTGGGTTCCAGCAGTCGCCGCTGCTGCCGGTGCTGCCCCCGTTACGCCAACAAGGACCGTTTCGTTGGCCTTAGCCGTAACGCCGGTTGATTCAGATGCATTGTTAATCGCCGCAGCAATCGCAATCGCAGAACCAGCAGCGTTTGAAGAATTCGCCGTAGTATCAGATGCTTTGTCGCTAACAGATGAGCTTGCACCAATGGTTACACCATTAATTACCAGATCACCCTCTTCAATAGCCAATGGTGACGCCACGCTTCCGCCAGAAGCTGCTGCTACATCTTTCGCTTCGGTGGTAACTGTTGCAGTACTCTTATTATAAGTACCTTCAGTAAAACCAGTACGAGAGATATCGCCGGTACCGGTACCGGAGCCGCCTGTAATCTCAATATTTTTGGTGTCACCGTCAGCAACAAGCGTTACACCCGACTCGTATACACCTGCTATCGCACCAGTTAACGAGCCATCTGCTGCACCAGCTGTAGTGGTTGCCGTGGCAAGACCAAATGCAGTAGTTACGTTACCACCTGTGCTTTCAATGGTGATGTTACGACCATCAGCGGCACGCAGCACAACACCATTCTCGTTACCACCATCAATCGCAACAACACCAGTCTGATCAGACTTCGCGTTGATTGCTTCGATAGTCGACTTACGGGTCTGAGCCTTTTCAACATCGTTGCCATTGTTAGTAGCCTGCAGCGAGAAGCTAACGTTGTTGATTTCAATACTGGCTGAGGTACCGCCAGCAGCTGAAGTCATGGTTGTACCATTCACTTCATTGGCATTTGCAAATGCCGTAACACCTGTTTCATCGCTTGAGCGGTTAATTGCTGCCGCAATAGCGATACTGGAAGCCGCGGCATCCACAGTAGATTTGTCATCATCAGTCGCAACGGATGGCTTGATAGATACACCATTGATGCTTAAGTCGCCGTTAGACAAACCAAAGTCAGTACCGTACGAGCTAACACCAGATTGCTTAGAAGCACCTAACTTATCGGCCGTCAGCTCACTGATGGAAACATCCACCGTTTGACCGGCATTGGCACCAATCTGAAAGCTTGCAGAGAAGGAACCGTCCAACAGCTTACGGCCGTTAAAGTCTGTCTCGTCAGCGGTACGCGAAACCTCAGCCAGCAACTGATTGACCTCTGACTGCAGCGCATCACGGTCAACGTCAGAGTTCGTGGCGTTAGCAGACTGTACTGCCAGCTCACGTATACGCTGTAAGTTTTCGTTGATAGAACCCAATGCACCTTCAGCAGTTTGCGCCAGTGCAATACCGTCGCCAGCATTTCGTACGGCAACGTTAAGACCCTTAATCTGGGAAGTAAAACGAGTAGAAATCGCCAAACCCGCTGCATCGTCTTTTGCGCTGTTAATACGCAAGCCGGAAGACAAACGCTGCAACGCTGTTTGGTTGGCGGACTGTGAACGGTCCAGATTTCGCTGAGCATTCAGCGAGGCGATGTTGGTATTAATAATTTGAGGCATAGTCTTTCTCCTGTACCTTCTTATCGGGGCTACCACCACCGCTCTGAGTTAGTTGGTAGCATTCCTGACTCTGTCAAAAAGGTTAACGGCGCCACCTGAGAAAGCTTTAGGCAATTTTTTTAGAATTTTAAGAAATATTTCCTGCCGCCGACCGCCAATCATGGCATAAAAAATGCTTATTAGGTTCAGGGACTAGAGGATGAGTTATGCAATCGCCACAAGAGGTATTAGCCTCACTACAAGCACGCAAAGAAAAGAACCTGAGCTTTTTCGCCCGTAACTTTCCCGGTATTCATGAGAAGGTAAAGGAACGGAAGCTACAAAGAACTCAGGTGAATATTGATCCCAAGTCATTGGAAGTGAATCTGATGAAAGAGGGAATCGCGATTTACCCTGAAGCCGTTGCGGGGTTTAATCATAAGGAAGCCCGACAGTTTTCTGACGCTTTTCCGGTTGGCGGAATGAATCACCCACTGAGACACACCTTCGATACCGAACTCCATCAAGGGCGATTTTTCCACGGCACCCTGGCTAGGTTCCTGAGGACTGTTGGTGCTGTCCAAGGTAACGAGCGCCCATACCGTTTCGAGCACAGTATCCCGCAGGTTGCATTTCTTGGCTGTGGCCTCGGCCAACATATCAGCGAATTCCTCAAAATCAGAGATGTTCGTCATATTGTTGTTGCCGAACATGATATGGATGTATTCGCTGCCAGTTTGTATGTGACTGACTGGGAAGATTTAATAACTCCATATATTCAGGATCAGACAAAGTCCTTCGTTCTATCCATTGGTGACACAATAGAGCTGGAAGACCATATCAGGGTGCATACAGGCTTCGCGGCTGTTTGGAATAACATCTGTATGAATATTCCATTTATGCCGATTCAGACCGTATTTTACGTTCACCAGGGGGATGCGTTTTACACCCGAGTGGCGAACCGTCTAAATGAAGAAATCGAACCTTACATTAACATCTGGGGCTTTTATGACGATGAAATTAATCAGCTCAATCATCTGATTCACAATATCAATCAACGGGTACCTGTCATGCGCTCGATTGATTTGTCCTCAAGCCCACGAGCGACACTGGTATGTGGTAACGGCCCATCACTTGACCACTATATCGAAACGATCAAAAAGTACCGAGCTCGCTTAACCGTTATTGCCGCCGGCAGTGCCGGACATTCTTTGATGAAAAACGGTATCAAACCAGATTTTCTCGTCTCACTGGAGTCAGATGCAGCGATGTACGACGATCTGGCGCTCATACCCGAAGTCGAGACCATTCCAATTATTGGTGCGGCCCAAATCAGGCCAGAGACCTATAACCTGTTTTCCGACGGTATCATGTATCTCAAGCAGGAAACAACGTATGCGAAAGTATTTGAATCTAAGTACGATACCGTAATGGACGGCACTCCAAGTGCAACGAATGCGGCACTGGCTGTTGCGATTGACCTTAAATTACCCAATATATTTTTTGTTGGCCTGGATTATGGTTTTCAGGACAAAATGCAAACTCACTCACAATCTTCTTTCTATCTAGATGAGGACACATCGGGACAGTTTGAAGACTGGCGTAAAAACCTGGCTGATGGCGCTTATTTTCTTGAAGAGAATGAGCATGGAAAAATTTACACCACACCGTTTTACAACACTTCGAGAACTCACGCTCAGCGTAAGCTGCTGTCCGGTAAAAGATTCGATATTCATAACCTTTCTCAGGGTGCAACCATCGAAAATTGTCCGTTCATGAAGAAAGATGACTTCATTAAATTACTTGAAAATCTGACGGATTCAGATTACGACGTATTCCAATTAGTCAAAAATGCAGCAAGCCCCATTTCGCATGCGGAAAAAAACACTGGTATAAAGATCATCAGAAAAGCCATTGTAGCTATTAGCGAAGAGCTACTGGAATATACCAACCAGCTACAACCAAACCTTGAGTCAATTGAGGTTTTTTGTTTCAAGGCCAACCAATCTGTCATCAATAACAAGAACCCTGATGTTGCATTAGTCAGCATGATGGTAAGGGGAACAATCTGGTTCTGGCTATTTAATCTCTATGCGTTAGCTAAGCATTTCGATGCTGAAAAAGATCTTCCGGATATTGTGAAAACATTCACTGAGTATTTCTCTTCATTCCTGAGAGATTTACCCAAGCACTATGATAGCTATTTGTCCGACACGAAAAACCCGGATGATATAAAGCTGACATTGCAGATCAGCGAGAATGAGCCGGATATCGAAAAGTGGCTCAAAAAATATGATAAAGAGGAAGCATGATATGAAGCGTTGCGTACAATGTGGACTTCCTGAAACGTATGAAACCATCGAGTTTGATGAAAACTCGGTATGCAATATCTGTAATCAGAAGAATTATCGTGATACAGATATCGATTGGCAGTCCAGAAAAAGGACTCTAGATAAACTGATCGAAACATACCGCGGCAAGTATGAATATGATTGCATCATTCCTTTTTCAGGAGGGAAAGACTCTACATTCACCCTTCATTACCTGATCAAGGAATATGGTATCAAGCCATTGGTTGTTCAATTCAACCACGGTTTTATGCGACCCAACCTGCTGAAGAACAACGAGCGTACGTTTAAAGAACTTGGCGTCGATGTGCATAGCTTCACCCCTAACTGGAAACTGGTGAAGCGTCTGATGCTGGAAGCTTTGATTCGCAAAGGTGACTTTTGCTGGCATTGCCATACCGGAATTTTCGCCTATCCAATGCATGTTGCCTTAAAATATAAAACGCCACTGATTTTCTGGGGTGAACCATCGTCCGAATATACTGCCTACTACGATTACCGTGAAGATGAAATCGAGACAGTGGATGAGACCCGTTTCAATCGGTTTGTAAACTTGGGAATCACTGCAGAAGATATGCAAGGGATGATTTCATCCGATTTCGATTTCGACCCCCGGGATATGACTCCCTTCACTTATCCATCCATCCGGGATCTTAAGCGACTTAAGTATCATTCTGTTTGTCTGGGATCTTATATTCCATGGAATACCAAAAAACAATCAAAACTGATTATGGATGAACTTGGTTGGCAAGGTGATCAGGTTGAAGGCATGCCATGGGATATTTATCCGTACGAGAAGATCGAATGTTATTTGCAGGGAGTTCGTGATTACATAAAATTCCTCAAGCGTGGTTACTCCCGCGTTACTCAAATGACTGCACTGGATTTACGAAAAGGAGAAATCAGTAAACCGGATGCCGATGCCCTGATTAAAGAGTTTGAAGGAAAACGACCGCCATCACTCGATCTTTTCCTGGAATATCTGGATATGCCGGAAACAGAATTTAATGAATTAGTTATGAAGCTAATCGTTCCACCTTTTAAACCAGACTTCTCTGCGATTAAAGATGCGCCCAAAACCTGGGACTTTGATACGTGGTTCAGAGAGAAGAAAGCGTGATTGGTATTTTGAAGATTGGCAGTGGCAATATTTCGTCTGTTGCCAACGCCGTATATATCAGTGGTTTTGACTACATTATGGTTGAAACTCCCGAAGATCTTGAAGAGTGTAGCCATCTTATACTTCCTGGTGTTGGTCATTTTGCTACTGCCATGAATAAACTCAGACAAGCCAGCTTTGAACAACCGCTACAAGTATTTAAACGGTCAGGAAAGCCTATACTGGGTATCTGCCTTGGAATGCAGATGTTGCTGACAGATAGCGAGGAAGGAGAACACAGTAAAGGTCTTGATTATATTGAAGGCGAAATAAGGCGCTTCTCCGACGAAAAAGTTCGAGTCCCCCATGCTGGCTGGAACGAAATTCATCTCAGAAACCCACACCCACTGCTTGAAGATATCAAACCAAACTCCGATATGTATTTTGTTCACTCTTTCAGAGCGGTAAATGTCTCGAAAAAATCAGTCATTGCAACAACACACTACCAGGAAGATTATCCCTCCGTCATCGCCAGCGAAAATATCATTGGCGTGCAGTTCCATCCGGAAAAGAGTCAGAATTCAGGCCTGAAGTTTATTGAAAATTTTTGTGACTGGGATGGAACATGCTGAAAAAACGAATTATTCCAACCTTGCTCTTGCGCCAAGGCCGTCTTGTTAAAGGTGTTAATTTCCGGGACTATCGTGATGTTGGGGATCCGGTGAAAAGCGCATCCGTATACAACTCTCAACTGGCAGATGAACTGATTATTCTGAATACCGAGGCAGAAAAAGGTATAGAACCACTACTGGAAATACTGCAGCCGGTACTTGAGGAGTGTTTTATGCCTCTGACATTGGGTGGTGGTATTACAAGCTTTGCAGAGGCTGCGAAACTTATCGAATGTGGAGCAGATAAAGTCGCGCTGAATTCGGTTACATACACAAACCAGGAGATCATCAAAGAGATTGCTGACACGTTCGGCGCACAAGCGGTCGTTTGTATTGTCGACGTCAGGAAGATAAACGATGAATACGTACTCTTTAGTGGAAATGGTGAAAAGCGTGAACCAGTAAAACTGCAGCAGCACTTGGAGACTTTGGTGAAATGTCGTTGTGGTGAGGTTGTTATCCAGTCAATTGACCACGACGGCAGAATGGATGGCTTCGATAAAGAGTTAACCAGGCAAGTATGTTCTCTTGTCAACATCCCAGTAATAAGCTCCGGCGGTTCCGGCACTTATCAACATTTACTGGATGTTTTTAATAGCTGTGAGATAAATGGTGTTGTGTGCGGCAGCCTGTTCAACTTCAGTGATTCCAACCCTATACGTGCTAAAGCATTCCTGAAGAATCACGGCATCGCAATGAAGAACCAATAATAGTGAAACTCTAGATATCAGCCACAGGGGTATCCCAATGTTTGGGGTACCTGTGGATTATAGCTTTCAGTTCAGAGGCCCGATGATAACTCCCTGAACCGGCTTGTTTAGCCGCTGAAACAGAAAGACCTTTCAAGCTCACCCAGTTGTCACGAAACGCTTTGCACATCTCTGTTTGAAGTAGTTCATAACTGCTTTTGAGTGTATGAGAAGCGTTTATATCTACCGCTCGCTGATAAAGAATATCACCAGTATCCAAGCCGTCATCAATACAATGGATAGTGAACCCTTTCGGCGTATTGTCATAGAAAGACCAGAAATTAGGATCAGCGCCTCGATTCCATGGAAGATAGGATATATGGAGGTTAATAAGGCGCCCTTTCTCAACAGCAGCAATGACATCGGCAGTAATGATGTGACGATAGCCATGACTAACGATGATATCTGGCGATACGGATTTAAGCTGAGCCAGATTAATTTTCTCAGAAGTAATAACAACCTCTTCGCCAATGTTGGCAAGCCACTGAAAGATGTCTGAATCTTCAGGTCCCAGACACAACACTTTAGTCACTGTATATATGCTCCTGAGCTAAAGCGGTTCCGGAGGTCAGGTCTGAAATTGCCTTCTTCCCTAATACCTCGGGCAGTTTTCCTGGCGGTAACCCATGTCCTGGTCGGATACGACGTATGTTTTCCGAGGTAAATGCTTCACCTTTCTTTATATCTTTTACGACATACAATGAACGGCGAAAGCGGACATTCGATGCTTCTGATTTTTTTCGTTCGTAATTAACCTTCCCAAGCGCGGACCAGACGGTTCGTGCGCCGTGACAAAGAGCAGCCATCTCGTTCGGCTCTAATGAGAACTCTGCATCAGGACTTCCATTATTTCGATCAAGCGTAAAGTGTTTTTCAATGACGTTTGCACCAAGTGCGACTGCGGCCAAAGCGACTTCATTTCCCAGTGTATGATCAGACAAACCGATCAAGCCGCCATATTGGCGCTTCAGATCGACCATGGTTGCAAGATTCACATCTGTTACCGGAGCTGGATATCCACTCACGCAGTGCAACAGCAGTACATTATCCGGGGAAAGACGGTTTGTTGCGCAATAGTAAGATTCGGTGATTTCTGATTCATCAGCCATACCCGTAGAGATAATGACAGGCTTATTCTTCTGGCAAATATAATCGACCAATAGAAAGTCCGTCATTTCAAACGATGCCACTTTATAGGCTGGAGTGCTAAGGCTCTCCAGCAGGTCGACTGCTTCTTCATCAAATGGTGAAGAAAATAACGTGATTCCATGCTCCCGGGCAAAATCAAAGATTCTCTTGTGCCAGCGATAAGGCGTGTGCGCCATATCATAAAGCTCGTAGAGCGATTTCCCTTTCCACAAACCGTCATCAATAAAGAAGTCAGGGTTATCACACTCAATTGTCATAGACTGAGGTTCATAGGTCTGTATCTTGACCGCATCAACACCCGTTTCCCAAGCGGCTTTTATCGTTTCTAACGCCAGATCTATAGAGCCATTATGATTCGCGGAAACTTCAGCGATGATATAAGGAGGGTATTTATCACCAATCTTTCGACCATTAATTTCCACGACTGCTTTCCTCTATATCTGATAACACTGAATGTACAACACGACTGGCGCCCATACCATCAACTTCTTCAAGACCTGATTTAATCAAGCGATTTCGCAATTCAGTGTCGTTAATTAGTTTATCTATCCCGGAAATAATTGAACGACTGTCTTTTTTTGCAGCCCAGACTAATCCTTTTTCGTTCAGAGACTTAAATATTTCATCCTGATTATCCACGAGGCAAACCGTAACTGTTGGAATTCCCTGTGCAAGCCTTTCCAGCGAACTAACACCCGCAGCGCCTACGACGATGTCAAACCGGTTATAAATATCAGCTAATGATCGGCTAAAGCTAATATAGGGCACACCATTTTCATGACACAGTCTTTTTTTCAGTGAGTAATTATTCAGTGTTTCTGGCAACAGGAATTCTACCTCAAAGTCACTCCGTAGCGACAGAGCAGGTATAAGCTCGAGGAGTAAGTCAGCCGGGTCTCCGCCACCCAGATTAATAAGAATTCTTGGCGTGCCTTGGATACAGCCCGAATTCGGCCTACGCATTCTGACGAACTGTTGCGAAATTAATGCATAACGACTACCACAGAAGAATCTGGCTCCGGAGGAATAGTATTTCGAAGCCAACTCTTCTGTAAGTCCGGGGTTGGTATCGACAAGCCAGTCTGTTTCCAGACTGCGGCCAGAATTGTCATCAATCAGCAGAGTGGCATTGCAATTTGGTTTAACTTCCGACAACCATGAGGAATCCAACCCGTAATGATCAATAACGATTAAACGATAACGGGTTTTCGACTTTTCAAGAAGGATACGTACAGTGTCAGCAGCATCATAACCATCTATAAACGACACTGGGTAGCGATCACCAAACTTCCCTATAGTGCCACGGCTACTGACTGAACAGATAAAATGACACTGAACACCACGATCTGAAAAAGCATCAGCAAGAATCAGGCAGCGGGAGAAGTGGCCAATTCCAATATCAGAGGATGCGTCACACCTGAAAAAAACAATCACTTGCGAACCTGAAATACCGGTTTAATAATTTCCCCCTGAATCAGCGTTCCTGGATTAGCCGTTCCTTGTATTTTCTCAAAAGCGTACTGGTAAGCAGAAACAATCGTTTCTACATTTTCAGGCTTTAGACTCCAGCTGATATTGTGGGAACCAATCGAGAGTACCCCCTGCTCTGCCAGTAACTGCAACAGCAGTGTCTTCTTTACAAATTCAGGGTCATTGTCTATCTTCCAGATTTTCCAGGAGGGGTGACCAACCAGAGAAAACCAGTCATCACACTCGTATACTGTTGCAGCCCTAGAAACAGCTTCCGCCAGCATTCCACCAACGAGTTTCATATGTCCTGGTACATCATGCTCAACCATAAAATCAATCGTCGCACAGGCGGCAGCTAATGATAATGTTTCTCCACCAAAGGTACCGGAAAAAAAGATAGTATCCATTTCCTGCATCAACTCACGTCGCCCAACAATGGCAGATATAGGCATACCATTAGCCATACCTTTGCCAAATGTTGCAAGATCGGGAGTGACACCAAACACCGATTGCGCACCACCGATATCAAAACGAAACCCGGTTATAATTTCGTCAAAGATCAGAATAATTCCTTTTTCGTCACACAACTCCCGAACCGCCTGTAAATAGCCTTCCGCAGGCTGTTCAACATTCATTTGCTCCATAATAATGGCGGCAACCTGATTTTCATGATGGTCGACCAGTTCGGTCAGAGCTTCGAGATTATTAAACGGAAAACCGTGGGTACGTTCTCTGACCGTTTGTGGCACTCCCATGTGTCGTGTTGTGCTGCCGATATACCAATCTTGCCACCCATGATAGCCGCACACTAATACATGTTCTTTACCGGTAACAGCTCTTGCTAGGCGCACCGCGGCACTGGTTACATCGGTACCGTTCTTACCAAAGCGAACCTGTTCTGCGCAATGTATATGTTCAACAAGCCGCTCGGCGAGCGCCATTTCAAGCTTGTGGGGTAGTGAAAATGAAATACCCGATTGCAGCTGTTTTTTAATCGCATTATCAACTGCAGGATGTTGATACCCCAGACTGACACACAACAAACCATTGACCAGATCGATATAACGATTGCCATCAATATCGGTAACATATGCACCACTCCCTTCCTCCAAGAATAGTGGAGCGGCACCTTTAGGCAATGAGTAGTGAGACTTACTGAATGTCTGCGAAGCGGTTGGAATGACAGATTCGGTTTTATGTAACCACTCAGTTGATCTCTGGTACCGTTCCATCTTTTTCTACCTCAACCTGATTATCGTTTTTTATCGATTCATTCATGCCTTCATTTAATTCAATAACCGGCATTTTATTTCGTAAATCTGAGTCATTATTTAAGAGCGTAATAACATCGTTTAAAGTGACATAATGGCTATAGTCGAAACGCTGATAAATCTCTTCGACAAAGCTGAAATCCTGAGGGTAATCAACTGTTAATCTCCAGCCAGAGTAGTCCTCTGTGGATTTCCAGCAAGCAACTTTATAATCACCCTTCAGGCTACCTTGTCTGAGCATTAGCGTGACATGCTCACGCCACGAGAGCTTGTCAGCCTGCTGTGCGAGTTGCTCTAAGGTCTCATAATTGAATATTTCACAATCAAGGCCATCAGGTAACGAGTACTCAAGGCAGTTGGAGGTATAGTCATTTTTCTGCTGAAGATGTATCTCGATAACAGAGTCAATAACCCCGGCATCAATTAAGGGACAATCTGCTGTTATCCTGATGACCTGATTGGCTTGATAATACTGAGCCGCAAGCCAGTATCGCCCCAACACATCGTTTAATGGTCCACGATAGAAATCAATACCGTCACGTTGACAAAAATCGGCTATTGGATCATCCGACTCTTGATCACTTGTCAGTACAATCACGTCATCAATAAACTGTGCCTGAGCGACACGATCTACAACACGCTTCAGCATGGGAGTGCCACACATATTTTGCAGCACCTTGCCAGGCATTCTTGATGAATTAAAGCGTGCCTGAACCATGGCAATAACTTTCATCAGGATAACTCCCAATTAAACGGATTCAGCCAGCTTTCCGGAATATCGGTAGCTGCAATATCCTGTTCTATCCATTGCTGCAGTAGATTGGTTTTCTCATCACCGACTGACAACAAAATCTGTTCAAGCTCAGAGATACTATTAACTCCAAAGGTGATTAACTCGGGGTGATGTTGCATAACACCTTGAAATAACAGCGCCAACTTATTGATATTGGCTTTTTCACACCATGTGTTGTATCGATCAAGAAATACCCGGGCGGGTTCAGGCAGAACAACTTTGGCACTCTTATGATCAAGTAAAAGACCCTGCATAAAAACACTGCGTACCTGAATTTTAACGCCTTTGTTTCGCAGCTGGGCTAGTACTGGTTGTCGAATGGCACGCTCATCCATCAGATTTAATGGAATTTGAAGCCAATCAATAACATCTCCGAGTGCATCCCAATCTTCAATATCAGACAGCTCATATACAGATACACCAAGCTCTCTTACCCGCCCATCTTTCTTAACAGACGTGAGCCAATTAATAACTTCATCGGGATATTGATTTACGATATTTGCCTGATGAAGCAGAAGGCCCTGAATGTGAGAAGTATTCAGAGCGGCTAACGAGTTTTCCAGGCTCGATTCAAATGATTCAATGACCTGATCAACCTGTGCAAGAGGGTCCACATGAGGGGTTTTGGAGAGAATATTAAAGTCCTGAGAATAGCCTGAGAGTAACATTTCGCTATTGCCGTAAGCAGGTGCGGTATCAAGAAACTGCCCACCAGCAGTGTGGAATTTTTCTAGTATTTTACCGATTTCGTTGGTAGTAACCTTACCCGAATGATTAGTACAGCCATAATCAAGGCCAAATTGAGCAGTTCCCAGGCAGAGATTGGACATCACGCTTATTCAACCTCTGAATTTTCTTTGGCCATAAATACCTGGTCTTGCCACTCACCACTATCTAGACGAAAGCGATTTTTTAAAACGGCCTCTACCGTAAAGCCTGATTTTTCAAATGCCCTTCTGGAGCCAATATTGTCTGAGTAACAGCCAGCTTCTACACGCTTTAATTTCAGCTTCTGGAATGCCCACTCGGTTACTAATTGAATGGCAACCATTGCAATTCCCTTACCCCAACAATCACGCTCACCCAGTAGCAGGCCTATATCCGCTCTGAGATAATACTTACTCAGTGAACCGAGCTTAATATTGCCAACATGTTTTTCGCGATAATAAATCCCGAATAAATAATCATCCTCTGAGGCATACATATCAGCAACAAAACTTTGGACACTGCTCAAATCATGGGCAGTGTAACGTGACTCGAGATATTGATTAATTTCCTGATCATTCATCCAGCTTACGTATCTTTCGCTGACATCATCTATGGTCAGTACTCTTAAAGCAACCAGGTCACTTGTAAGCTGTATTTCCGATTTAGCCATCATGAAATACCTTCAAACAGTTAACGACATAAGACTGTTGATCATCCGTTAACCGGCTGAACATGGGCAGAGCGATAACCCGTCGGTAAAAACGTTCTGCGGCCGGGAAATCAGAACGGTCTATATTGTATTTCTTCTGGTAATAGGGCTGAAAAGGAATGGGGATATAGTGCTTCTGAGTTGCTATACCCTGCTCCCGAAGGTATTTAAACAGCTCATCAGCTCGGGATACATCGGCCAATACCGGGTAAAGGTGGTAACTGCTGATACCATTTATTTTCTGGTTGACGCTCTGAACAATACCGCTTAATTCATTTTCGTAACGTTCGGCAATCGCCCGTCGCTTCACTAGAAAATCTGGCAGTCGTTTTAGCTGGACAAGGCCTAATGCTGCCTGGATATCGGTCATTCTGTAGTTATAACCAAGCAGTTGCTGCTCGTAATACCAAGGGCCATCAGAACCGTATTCTAATTTTCCAGTATCCCTGACAATACCATGATTCCCATAAAGTCTGAGCTTTTCTGCGAGCACTTCATCGTCAGTAATCGCCGCGCCGCCCTCTCCACTAGTGATCATTTTCACCGGATGAAAACTAAAAACCTGAATATCTCCACGGCAATCGTTTGGCCATTCATCCGGAGCTTCTGCGCCTAACGCATGAGAGGCATCTTCAATAATTCTAGCTCCCAGTCTTGCTGCGATAGTATGAATTGCTGGCATAGCGGCTAACTGGCCAGCATAGTGAACCGGGATAATCACATCAGGTGGGGGAATTTTTCCTTTCAGCGCCAACTCCGACTTCTCGTGAAGGGAGTCAACAGAAATCAGGCCAGTGTCTTCATCAACATCTATAAAAGTAACTACCGCACCACAGTACTCGGCACAGTTGGCGGTAGCGACGAAACTATTGGCGGTAACCCAAACATGGCTTTGGTTATTAACTTGCATTGCCAGGCAAGCAGCATGAAGTGCAGAAGTAGCACTATTAAAAACGACACCGTGGCGAATACCATTAAACCGGGCAATCGCCTCAGCAAATAAAGTTGGATTACTTCCTTGGGTCAGGTAGTCGGAGTTTAATACTTCCACAACGGCCTGCACTTCCTCTTCGGAAATATCCTGGCATCCGTAAGGAATCACTGCTTAGCCTCTTGTAATAATTCTCTCGTTTCTTCTACGGTCAGGAAGTGATCGTTACGTCCAGAGTCGTAACTGAATCCAGGGTCGACTGGTTTGCCCTGTTCTTCAACCTGATTCAATGCATAGTTAATATTTTCATCATGGAAGTTGATTGCAGGCGCAATCACGTAATGATCATCGAACTCAAAGGTACGATTGGCGTCGTCCCTAGGTACCATTTTTTCGTGAAGTTTTTCCCCCGGACGAATACCGATTTCGTCCTGAGTTGCCTCTGGCGCTATAGCCGTCGCTAAATCCGTAATACGCACAGATGGGATTTTAGGAACAAAAATTTCCCCACCTTTCATACGCGAGAAATTTTTCAGAACAAAATCGACACCTTGCTGGAGAGTAATCCAGAAGCGTGTCATACCCATATCAGTAATTGGCAAAGAGCTGGCGCCTTGCGCTAACAGCCTTTCAAAGAAAGGAACGACAGAACCACGAGACCCTACAACATTGCCGTAGCGCACAACGGAAAAACGAGGCTGAGCAGCGCCCACCATGTTATTGGCTGCAACAAACAATTTATCCGAACAAAGTTTGGTTGCGCCGTAAAGATTAACCGGATTCGCCGCCTTATCAGTCGACAGAGCAATGACTTTTTTGACGTTATTAGTGATGGCGGCATGAATCACATTTTCAGCGCCATTTATGTTGGTCTTGATACATTCCATCGGATTGTATTCAGCAGCAGGAACCTGCTTCATCGCGGCGGCATGAATAACATAGTCAACGCCATTCATTGCCTGCACCATACGCTCTTTATCACGCACATCGCCGATAAAGTAACGCATACAGTCATCATTAAACTCCTGCTGCATTTCGAACTGCTTCAGTTCATCGCGGGATAAGATGATGATTTTTTTTGGTTTATAACGCTCTAACAGGGTCTTCGTGTAGCGTTTCCCAAAAGAACCCGTACCGCCGGTAATTAAAATGCTTTGCCCGTCAAACATAGTCAAATCTCTGTCATTTATTCAGACTTGACTAAAGCTTAGCAATTATTGAACCAAATTTCTGACGTATGGCCGATTCAGTCGCTAAGTAAGCTTTCCTGTTTCGGAGATGGGCTTTCTGCGGCTTGTAAGCCCGAGTCTGTCGCCAGTGCTTCATGCAGCTCAGCTTCGGCATTGGCTTCCTCGATCAGGTTACGTGCCAGTTCTTTTTTAACTCGCACGCCAAGTTTCTGGAAATTATCCGCACGACTAAGTAAGTTACCGCGACCCTGCTTGAGCGACTTCCAGGCATCGTCGTAGGTGCCTTGAGCAGTATTCAGCTGTTTGCCAAGCTTCTCCATATACTCGACCAGGCTCACCACCTTCTCATACACCAAACGCGCCTGATCAGCGATTTTCTCGGTATTGCGATTTCGCCGCTCGATGGCCCAAAGACTGGCAACCGTTCTCAAGGCCGCCAATAGCGTTGTTGGCGTCACAACCACAATACGACGCTCAAATGCCTCGTTAAACAACTGCTCGTCCTGCTGGAAAGCCGCCATAAACGCCGGCTCAATAGGCATAAACAGGAAAACAAAATCCGGAGAATTCAGGCCTTCCAATTGCTGGTAGGCTTTTTCACTGAGGCTTTTAATATGGATTCTCACCGACTCAACGTGACGCTTCAGAGCTGCGTCACGTTGTTCGTCCGTTTCGGCATTCACCGACTCACTGTAAGCCGTCAGCGATACTTTGGAGTCAACGATAATATGCTTGCCTTCCGGCAGGTTGATGATGACATCCGGGCGATAACGCTGACCGCTGTCATCATGGTGACTTTGCTCGCGCACGTATTCCTCACCTGCGCGCAGTCCGGAGCGCTCCAGTACGGTTTCCAGCACCATCTCGCCCCAGTTACCCTGCACTTTTTGTTCGCCACGTAATGCCGTGGTCAAAGCCTGAGCTTCACTGCTCATTTGTTGATTGAGTTTGTGTAATTCGGTGATCTGAGTGCGCAGAGTAGCCCGGTCTTTGGCATCGTGCAGGTGCACGTCTTCAACTTTTTTGCGCAGGCCATCGAGTTGCTGACGGAATGGATTAAGCAACGCATCCAACCCTTGTTTTTGCTGCTCAGTCTGCTGCTTGTTTTGTTCGTTAAATTGCTGAGTCTTCTGTTCCAGTACTTTCTGAGAAAGCAGCTCAAACTCTTTCAATAACTGCTCTTTGTTCTCCTGCAGCAGCTGCAATTTCTCTTCGTTGTGCTGCTGTTGTTGCTGGCTCGACTGCTGCTCTGTGGCTAACTGAGTTTCAAGCTCTGAACGCTGTTGGTGCTGAGTATCCAGCTGGCGCTTGGTTTCCGCCAGTTCTTGCTGCAATGTCTCCTGCTGACGCTGTAACGCCTCTGCGCGTTCTTGCCAACGCGTACCATCCAGCTGCTGTTGCTGCAGCTGCTGGCGAAGTGATTGCTCACTGTTACGCTGTTGCTGAAGATCTTGCTCTAATTGCTGAGTGTCTTTTTGCCATTGCTGGTGTTGTTGCTGAAGCTGCTTCTGCTCCAGTTCCTGTTGTTGTTTGAGCAGTTCTGACTGCTGTTCAAGAGCCGTAATTTTCTGCTCCGATTGCAGTTGTTGCTGCAATAGATCGGCTTCAGCCAGCTTCGACTTGCGGTTAACAACCAGCGCAGTCACGGCAGCGCTTGATACCACCAGCAGTGATGTAAAAACAATCAGATAGTTCAGACTTAACTCAAACATATTATGTCGTCTCAATAACGATTACGGATACCTGCAATGACACTGCCTGATGTCACATCATCAAATCGGGTGCAAGAGAATTCAACGTAAAAGGACGCCTGACCTTCGCGGCGGCTGTCAGAAGAAAAAGCCAGACCAACGGCACTGAGATCCGAGCAACCACTTTTTGCCCAGGGTTGGGCCAGACCAGTGATCGTCGCCGACCAGCAATGCCCTCCGTAGCGAAAATACGGCCCGGATGGCAAACCTGTTAAGGACAAGGGTAAATGCGCGACCAACTCCCAACCAGCACTGAGGCCATCAAAATTAATGGAATCCTCCGATTGATCATCTTTAACAACACCCCAGCTGTGCAACACAACACCACCACTGAGAAACGGCAGAAGTTGAATACCACTGCCTAGCTTCAGCACCCGGCTGGCTGCGGTTGTATCTTCTTCATCTTGCAACGACTGAACACCCAGACCAATCGCGCCCTCGATATACGCTGCAGGTTCAGCCAAAGACATCTGACCTGCAATCAGCATTAAGGATACGCAGTAAAGTCGGCACATCTTTTTATCCATAAACGTCGCCATTAAACAAGAACCTGAGTCATCCAGCGAAAATAAGGGTCTTCAGATTATCAACGACCATATCAGGGCCAGACAGGGCGATATCATCCCCGTGATTGTAGCCGTAGGGCACGCCAACACTCACAATACCGGCCGCTTTGGCGGCGCCAATATCATGACGAGAATCCCCCACCATCAACGCCTTTCCTGGCGAAACAGCCAGTCTATCGCAGGCGAACAGCAGTGGCATAGGTGACGGCTTTTTCTCCGCCAGATCATCGCCACACAGCAGCAACTGAAACTGACCTTGCCAGCCCAGAGACTCGACCAGTGGTTCGGTAAACAAGCGGGGCTTGTTAGTAATCAGTACTTTCGGAATGCCGGCCTCGGACAGGCGATCCAGTAATGACTGTACGCCCGGATAGACGCCGGTGGCATGATGCAATGCCGAGAGATAGGCGCGATCAAATATCGCCCGGTAAGGTGCAACCGATTCCGGGTCTAACGCATCTGCTGCCACGTCATCGCCATTGCACAAAGCACGGCGTACTAACTTATCGGCGCCGTTACCCACCCAATGACTGACGTTTTGCTGACCCGCAATCGGCTTCCCGGATTCCTTCAACATGGTATCCACGGCAGCGGCCAGATCCGGAACACTATTGATCAAAGTACCGTCGAGATCGAATAACACCAACTCCGGACCGTTCTCCAGATGAGAGAACAACGCCTGAATCCGTTCATGCCAGCGCATCCGTTACTTCGCTTCTGCTGCGGCAATTTCTGCGCGCATCTGATCAATCACGGTTTTATAGTCCGGCGCATTAAAGATGGCCGAACCGGCAACAAACATGTCGGCGCCAGCAGCGCGAATTTCACCAATGTTATCGGCTTTTACAC
This sequence comes from Saccharospirillaceae bacterium, assembly GCA_022448365.1. NCBI lineage: Bacteria > Pseudomonadati > Pseudomonadota > Gammaproteobacteria > Oceanospirillales > Saccharospirillaceae > Saccharospirillaceae bacterium. The sequence goes on from JAKVCS010000003.1 coordinate 1,192,219, forward strand.
CGCCATCAATTTCCAGGCGAATGTCATATCCCGATGCATCAATTTTGGCACGCGCTTGACGCAGCTTATCCAGAGTCGCCGGAATAAAAGATTGCCCACCAAACCCAGGGTTAACCGACATCAGCAATACGACGTCGAGCTTATCCATGACATAGTCCATGTAATGCAGTGGAGTGGCCGGATTAAATACCAGGCCTGCTTTCAGGCCAGCCGACTTAATCAGCTGCAGGCTGCGATCGATATGATCTGAAGCTTCCGGGTGAAAAGTGATGTAGCTTGCGCCGGCTTCGGCAAAGTCACCAATCATGCGATCCACCGGGTTCACCATCAGATGCACGTCAATCGGAGCGGTTACGCCATGATCACGCAGTGCTTTACACACCATAGGGCCAATCGTGAGATTCGGAACGTAGTGATTATCCATCACGTCGAAGTGAACCACGTCGGCACCAGCGGCGAGAACGTTATCCACCTCTTCGCCTAAGCGGGCAAAGTCAGCGGACAAAATAGAAGGGGCGATCAAACAATCTTTCATGAGCGAATCCGGTAATGTCGGTCTTAATTATCAGGCTGGCATTGTACGTGTTGCGCAGGGTGATTGCAGCAAGGCGCCACACTCAGATAGGTACATCTTTTGCTAAAGTCAGACAACCGTATTTACCACAGGCCTGCAACATGCCATTTTCACCAAACGCCAGCGTCGTATTTTTGCTGCTTACCATTTTATCGGCGCCCCTGCGCGCTGCTGCTGAAGACGAAGCCACCAGCAACAGCCAGACAGAGGTGAACGAAGTAGCGGATAACAATACTGACACCTCAGGCAATGGTGAGCAGCGTAACGAATCACAAGAGGCAGGCACAGAGACAGCGACCGTTATCGAACGTAGCTCTCCCCAACCCCACATTAACCGACATGCATCGCTGATTGCGCATCTCGGCCTTTACCAGCGTCAACGTGAAGTGGTTCAGCTGGTTGCAGCGGATACACCGTTTAATGGCCTGTTTTTGCAGGAAACCGCAGGCAAACCCCAGGGGGGGATTTTGATTCTGCACGACAATCAGCAACATGGTCATTGGCCAGCAGTCACCGGTCCACTGCGGGAATATTTGCCGGATTATGGCTGGGCCACGCTGGCCATTGAGCTACCCAGTCAACCCAGCGCATTATTGCCCCCTCGTCCATCCTACGACGCACAAATAGTCGGTGACAGCGAGCTGCCTGCGCTGGCCTCAGAAGCAACAGAAGAAACCCAGGCGAGCAATAATTCTGAGGAGGCGGCTCAGGTTGCGGAAGAAAGCGATAGCACAGGTATTGCCGCAAGCGGCAAAACAGAACCGCTGGAACAACAGACCCTGACAGATAATGAACCCGCCTTGCCGCGACTGACAGGCTTACCAGAAATCGTCGATAACCCGCCGCAGACAACAGCGGAAGTACAACCTACCCAACAGACGCCACAGCAGCGTTACCAACAACAAATGCGTTCTCGTCTGACCGCAGGAATGAACTACCTCAATAGTCGCGGCCAGTTTAATCTGGTGCTCATCGCCAACGGCAACAGCGCTTCCTGGGCGATCGATTTTCTCAATAATAAACAGCAACAAAGACTGGCCGACGATCAGGATACACGCGGTCTGGCCCTTATATTGGTTGATCCGGTGCAGAATACTGACAACCAACTCTATCTCGAGCAGCAACTGCAACAATTAGAAATACCGATTCTCGATCTGGTGACTGAGTTTAATAACCTGAATCCGGCCGACAATAAACGCCGCGCCGGCATGATGAGGCACCGCCAGCGTGATAGTTATCGTCAGATTTATATCGATGGACCAGACTTATCCAGCCGACAACATCAAACATTAAAGCGTCGTATACGTGGCTGGCTGAAAGTTAATGCAGCGGGTATTGAGCTACCGGCATCCTGAAAAACCAGTGTGGATTCCATGGCCAAATAACGTTGTCGAGACGCCCTGCTGGAAAGATCAATGTCAGTGACAAGAATTCAAAGACAGTCCTCTGGCGCCTCAACGTCTTTGCATTTTTCGTAAGCCGCTGCTTTTAAAGAACCGTTGGCGTTGCGAAATTGATTAAAACACTCGGCACTTTCGTGATAACGCTTCAAGCGAGCCTCACAACGCTGATCAATGGCCTGCTCTGACTGCTTTTTCGTTGTTGTCGATTGCGTAGCCGCATTTTTTTTATTGAGTAGTTCCTGTTGCCGACTCTGATGACGATAATCATACTCTTCCGCCAACGCCTTGGTACGGGCTGCCGCTTCAGACGCCTCATTTTGCTGCTCTCTGGTTGGCTCGATAGTCGGTTTCAACGGTACCGCCTGCTGTTGATACTCAATGGGTACCGAGTCGCCAAAGTGCTGCTTGCCATTGGCATCGGTCCACTTATACATTTCGGCATGAACTTCTGCAGCCAGTAATCCCATCACCAAAAGTACGAAACGCCTCATACGTTTACTCACTATCCCAAACGATTGTCACTATTAAGTTATCCCGGAAATAAGGTTAAGCCAAGTATGGTTGCTCGGTCTTTTTAGCAGGGAAAAAAGCGCAGTTCATCATATAGCGGGTGCGTGGCCGGAGAACAGTTGGTGTTTTGAAACTCAATGTCAGCAACCACGACTGACTCACTGAGATGTTACCCCAAGAAAAACGAGTAAAAAGGAACGATGCAGATGGCCCCTGGGTATAACGAACGAATGTCGCATTCACCTTAACATTCGTATTTATAACCAGGGTCAGAGACAGCTGTCAGCCATCAGAATTACCGAAGAAGCCAGTTAAATCGGAGCGCAATAAAGGCTTCCGGATAACCTTAGCCCTGTTTTTCAGTGCTTGCGGAACATGTTGACCTGGCCATAACAACAGCGATAACTCAATATCGTGACTTAACTGAGTCAGAGAAACCAAATCATCATCACTAATACTGGCATCGACAAGCAAATGACTGATTTTCGTTTCCTGGATGTTGATCGCTTCGATCGATGAGAATTGTTCGATATCCGCTGTCCCTAACTCATATTCCAGCCACTGCTGATTAAAATGACTCAACGAACAGTACCCGATACGAATACCAGAGCGAATGGCGAGACGGTTGATTGTCTTATCACCGACTGCAGGAACATCCACAGAGAAGGCAAACAACGAGCCACTGGAATCAGAGTGCTGAAGTCTCAGCTCACCGTCCATTAACTCACAGATTTTTTGCGCGATGGATAGTCCCAGGCCGCTGCCATCATGAGTACGGGAATGAGAGGTATCTAACTGATGGAATATTTCAAAAATATCCTGCTGCTTGCTCGAAGGTATACCAATTCCACTGTCCTGCACTTCGGCCACCAAGCGACTATCCTTCCAGGTTAACGTTACTTTTACGCCCCCAACACTGGTGAACTTTAACGCGTTAGCAATCAGATTAATCAATACCTGGCGAAAACGTACAACGTCAACCGAAATTGTGGCAGGCAAATTGGTGGCAAGGTGGAACACAAGATCCAGCCGTTTCGCCCCCACCTGCGAACTGAACATTTGGCTGATCTCTTCAATCAGCGTAAGCATGTCTACAGGCTCTGGATGAAGAACCAGGCCATTGGCCTCAATCGCAGCGGTATCGAGAATCTGGTTAACAGTATCGAGTAATATCAGTGCACTTTGCCCAGCCCAGTTGACGTATTCATGCTGTTCGTCGTTCAACGAAGTATCAAGAAGCAACTGATTGACCCCTAGAATGCCATTGATCGGTGTTCGTAACTCGTGACTCATATTGGATAAAAACTGACTTTTAACCCGACTGGCCGCTTCTGCCGCACTACTCGCCTGCTTCAGTTCTTCCTCAAGAATTTTGGCCTGATCAATATCCTGTTGTAACTTGCTATTCAGAACGCGCAATTCACGATTCATTTCGGAATAGGTCTTGTGATATGCCCACACCAGCGGAGCAACAAAAAAGGCAAACAACAGGCTAAGACCCAAAACGTAAAGCATATCGTCGACCAGAGCCTGTTCGATCACCGTGATGTCCATGTCAGCTGCCGCCACATACGGCAATCCTGATGGCGATGTCATCGGCATTAAGATGGTACGGAATAATCCCCAACGATCCCCTGCTGTAACGTAAACCGGCTCCGTCGCCGTCATCGCATCAAAGTACTTTTGATCACCCTCCGGATAACCGGTCCAATAGGTTACGACCTGACCCTTTTTGACATCTTCTTCGGTGTAATTGCAGCTGGTAAAAAAGATCTCCCCGTCAACCATCACATAGCTGTAGATATAGGTCATATCTGCACTTTTGGCGTGACTGGTTAACAATTCGAGATTATAACGATCCTGCTCATCTGAAATAGCATCAGGAGAACGGGCAATATCATGAAAATCCTTAGGCAGGATCTCGCTGAGATTACTAGCAGCGGCTAACAATCGTGCATCAATATCTTCCAGGTACCGTTGCTTCTCGAACAGATAACTTGTGAAGGCAACAACAGCAATGCCCACCAGGTAAATCAGTACCGCTGCAGCAAGCCTTCTGGAGGGCGCTTCCATTTTCACTCCTTATTGAAGATAGCTCGAAGGTAATCGGAATATTTTATCAATCATAGTTTGTAATATTTTTGCGGCAACTATTTTTGCAGAATGATCGATACCGCTATCAAGACATATCCGTTCGCTTCGACGAGGACCTTCTGACATCGATCTCTTAAGTCAAAGCTGCCCGTCATAAATAGCCAGTAAATCATAGCTTCTGATGGTAAATCTTCATCACGATTTGGCCGGAATATCACATTATTATCAGATATCTGCATAAAAAAACGCCCATTGAATAACAACGGGCGTTTCTTGATCGGAAGCTACTTCAAAAAGGCTTAACGCATCATAGGAGGCAGTCCACCCGGCGGCATACCACCGCCCGGTCCACCCATACCACCAGGGCCTCCCATACCGCCCATCGCACGCATCATTTTGCGCATACCACCTTTGGCAGTGACTTTTTTCATCATTTTCTGCATTTGCTTATGTTGCTTCAGCAGGCGATTGATATCCTGAATCTGCGTACCAGAGCCACGGGCGATACGCTTTTTACGTGAACCGTTAATTTTGTCCGGGAAACGACGCTCATCCGGTGTCATGGAATAAATAATGGATTCCATTTGTTTAAACTGCCCTTCAGCAGCATCAGTCTGCTTACCCATGGCACCTAAATTACCCATGCCAGGTAATTTATCCAGCATACCCGTCAGGCCACCCATCTTTTTCATTTGTTGCATCTGGTCGAGGAAATCTTCCAGATCGAAGCCTTTACCTTTCTTAATCTTCTGAGCCAGCTTGTCAGCTTTACTCTTATCGATTTTACGTTCGGCTTCTTCAATCAGGGTGAGAATGTCACCCATATCCAGAATACGGGAAGCGACACGATCCGGGTGAAATGGCTCCAGGGCATCGGTCTTTTCACCCATACCCATAAATTTGATTGGCTTGCCAGTAATCTGCCGAACCGATAACGCAGCACCGCCGCGGGCATCACCGTCCGCTTTGGTTAATACCACACCGGTTAACGGCAGAGCGTCGTTAAATGCTTTGGCGGTATTAGCGGCATCCTGACCTGTCATGGCATCGACCACAAACAGGGTTTCAGCCGGATTAATCGCCGCGTTTAACGCCTGAATCTCAGCCATCATGGCCTCATCAACAGCCAAACGGCCGGCAGTATCCACCAACAGCACATCCGCCTGAGCGCGCTTAGCCGCTTCAATAGCACCGTTGGCGATATCGATTGGCTTCTCATCAGCGGTAGAAGGATGGAACAAAGCACCCACTTCGCCCGCCAGAGTTTCCAGCTGTTTGATGGCCGCCGGACGGTAAACATCGGCAGAAACCACCATGACCTTTTTCTTTTCACGTTCTGCCAGGAACTTAGCCAGCTTACCCACAGTGGTGGTTTTACCGGCACCTTGTAAACCGGCCATTAATACGACAGCCGGTGGCTGAACGGCCAGGTTCAAAGCTTCGTTCGACGAGCCCATGACCGATTGCAGTTCGTCGTGGACGATCTTCAGAAAGGCCTGGCCCGGGTTCAGACTTTGCAGAACGTCGGCACCGATGGCGCGTTCTTTCACCTGATTGGTAAATTCTTTAACAACCGGCAGCGCAACGTCCGCTTCCAGCAACGCCATGCGCACTTCACGCAGGGTGCCTTTTATGTTTTCTTCAGTTAACTTGGCCTGGCCGGTGATACTTTTTAACGCACCGCCCAGGCGATCGGTAAGGCTCTCAAACATCGTCGATGACTCAGATACAAATAAAAATTGTCGGCAGTATAGCCCGAGCCCGCCTTGATCCCCAACAGTCATCCGATGAAAAAGCGTTACAAGTGATGATTTCAAATATAAAAAGTGCGACACTCCGTTGCTTTAGCCTGTACACCTTCGTTCTGTTCTATCGACCCATCTGAACGAAGCCATGAGGAAGTGATATGTCAGGACTTGCCCTGGCGCTGCCCGCCGCCGCGTTTTATTTGTTCAGCGCCTTTCGTCAATGGTTAACCGTTAGTGGTAAACAACCCGCTAATCGCGGCCTGGTATTGGCTGCGGCAATGGTTGCTGCGTTGCTGCACCTTGGCTACCTCGGCACAGATATGCTGGTTGGCCAATACATCAATTTTGCTTTCTTTGAAGTGGGCTCGCTGATCAGTTGGGTCATCACCTTGCTGTTGCTGTTCTCAAGCTGGCGCAAGCCCATCGATAACTTGCTTATCGGCTTATTACCAATGGCTGCCATTATTCTGTTGTCAGCTTCCTTGTCCGATCAACAAGTGCCACTGGATAAAGTCAGCTATGGCTTGGCCTGGCATATTCTGTTGGCCATTCTGGCATACAGCGTGTTTACCATTGCGGCCGTTCAATCGGTGTTGCTGTACCTGCAGGATCAGAGTCTGAAAAAGCATCATTTTCGTGGTCTAGTGCAAAACCTGCCACCACTGCAAACGATGGATCTGCTGCTGTTTGAGATGATATGGCTCGGCATGATTCTGCTGACTGCCGCCTTTGTTATTGGTCTTCCCAGCGTTATCGATCTGAAAGCTCAGTTTTTGATTCACAAAGTTGCGTTTGCTGTGCTTGGCTGGCTGGTGTTCGCGACCCTGCTGTTTGGTCGTTATCAGTTTGGCTGGCGTGGTGTCACGGCCAGCCGCTGGACCATAATTGGTACTGGCTTTCTGATCATGTCGTACTTTGGCTCGAAGTTTGTTGTCGAAGTCCTGCTGGGCAAAGGCTGACGATGGATTTTCTCGCGCTTCACGCTGAAGAAGAGATTGACACCACACCGCGCCTGCCTATGATGAGCAGATATCAGTAACCCTTTCACAACCATTCCATAACTACAGGACCCCGTCTTGAACGACGTTCCCTTAAGTGTGCTGTTCGGCATACTGGCTCTTCTTCTGGTTTTCTCCGGATTTTTTTCAAGCTCTGAAACCGGCATGATGTCGCTCAACCGTTACCGACTGCGCCATCTGGCAAAAAACGACCACAAGGGCGCCAAGCGTGCCGCAAAACTGCTGGAAAAACCCGACCGCCTGATTGGCACCATATTAACCGGTAACAACCTGGTTAACTTCGCTGCTGCAGCATTAGCGACCATCATCAGCCAACGGTTGTGGCCGGATAACCCGGATCTGGCCGTGTTTGTGAACACGATTTTGTTTACCCTGGTCGTTTTGATTTTTGCCGAACTGACGCCGAAAACGCTGGCCGCGATTGCACCGGAGAA